>NZ_CP087710.1:638790-1277580 GCF_020991065.1 Nocardioides okcheonensis | reverse complement strand
GGCGCCGACCTGTCGCGTCTGCACGCGGCTGGGGTGTCGAGCTGTCGCATCTGCACGCCAGGGCCCGCGGGACCGCGGCGTGGCACCGCGTCAGCCGACGCAGCCATCGAGCGCGGTGCGCAGGTCGTCCCAGAGGTCCTCGACGTCCTCGATGCCGACCGAGAGCCGGACCAGGCCGTCGGGGATGGTGGCCGCCTCACTCTTCCAGCGCCGGCGCCGCTCGAGGGTCGACTCGACGCCGCCGAGGGACGTGGCGTGGACCCACAGGCGGGTCTTGCGGCACAGCAGGTCGGCGGCCATCTCGCCCTGCGCCAGCACGATGCTGACGATCCCGCCGAAGCCGGGGTAGCGGACGTCGGACAGCGCGGGGTGCTCGCCCAGGCGGCGCACGAGCTCCTGCGCGTTGGCCTGCGCGCGCTCGACGCGCAGGTGCAGGGTGCGCAGCCCGCGCAGGGTCAGCCACGCCTCGAACGGACCGGGGATCGCGCCGACGAGGTCGCGGCGGCCCTTCAGCACGGCGTAGAGGTCGTCGTCGCGCGTCAGGATCGCGCCCATCTGCACGTCGGAGTGGCCGGCGAGGTACTTGGTCGCGGAGTGCACGACGAGGTCGACCCCGTCCTCGAGCGGACGCTGGAGCAGGGGAGTGGCGAAGGTGTTGTCGACCACGACGTAGGCCCCGGCCTCGTGCGCCGCGGCGGTGATCGCCGGGATGTCGGCCACCTCGAGCGCCGGGTTGGTCGGCGACTCCAGCCACACCAGGGCCGCGTCCGCGCACGCCGCCACCATCGCCTCGGTGTCGGTGACGTCGACCAGCTCGGCGCGCAGCCGACCGCGGGCCTCGAGGTCGGCGAGCTGCATGATCGTGCCGGTGTAGGCGTGCCGCGGGACGACGACCTTGGCGTCGGCGCCGACCAGGTCGAGCACCGTCGCCACGGCCGCGAGACCGGAGGCGAAGGTGAGGCACCGACCGCCCTCGAGGGCGCCGAGCGCGTCCTCCAGCGCCGTCCACGTCGGGTTGCCGTAGCGCCCGTACTCGACGTCTCCGCCCGCGACGTAGGTGGCGGCCATCGTGATCGGCGTGTTGAAGGGCGCGTCCGGGGTCTTCTCCGGGCGCCCCGCGGTCACCGCGAGGGTGCTGAGCCGGAGGGACGAGCCGTGCGTCGGGTCTGCAGCCATGGGCGCCAGCGTAGGTGGATAGGGTCGTGCCGATGAACGACACCTCCCCTGCCGGTCCTGCCAGCACCCCGCGCAAGCCCCGCGTCGCCGTCGTGTTCGGCGGGCGCTCCTCCGAGCACGGCATCTCGTGCGTGACGGCGGGCAGCGTGCTGGCCGCCATCGACCGCGACGCCTACGACGTCGTGCCGGTCGGCATCGCCACCGACGGGCGGTGGGTCCTCGAGGCCGACGAGCCCACCCGGCTCGCGATCCGCGGCGCCGAGCTGCCGACGGTCGACCCGGACCGCTCGCCCGTCGCGCTGATGTCGGCGAGCACCGGCACCGACCTCGTGGTCGCCGAGCCGACCGCGGTGCCGTCGGTGATCGGCGAGGTCGACGTGGTCTTCCCGCTGCTGCACGGCCCGTGGGGCGAGGACGGCACCCTGCAGGGGATGCTGGAGATGGCGGGCGTGCGCTACGTCGGCTCCGGCGTCCTCGCGTCGGCCGTCGGCATGGACAAGGCCTACATGAAGGTCGTCCTGCAGGCCGCCGGCCTGCCCGTCACCCCCGGCGTCACCGTCACCCGCGCGCAGTGGGAGCAGGACCCGGTCGGGGTGCGGGCGCGCGTCGAGGATCTTGGGTTCCCGTCGTTCGCCAAGCCGGCGCGCGCCGGGTCGAGCATGGGCATCAGCAAGGTGCACGACGCCTCGGAGGTCGAGGAGGCGCTCGAGGAGGCCTTCCGCCACGACCCGAAGGTGCTCGTCGAGCAGTCGATGGAGGGCGCCCGCGAGGTCGAGTGCGGCGTGCTCGGCACCTTCGAGGGACCGCCGGAGACGTCGCGGCCCGGCGAGGTCCGCACCGGCGGCGACCACGAGTTCTACGACTTCGAGGCCAAGTACCTCGCCGACCAGCACACCGAGATCGACATCCCGGCCGACCTGCCCGCGGCGACCGAGCAGGAGCTGCGCGCGATGGCCGTACGCGCCTTCGAGGCGCTGTCGTGCGAGGGCCTGGCCCGCGTCGACTTCTTCGTGATGCCCGACGGGTCGCTGGTGATCAACGAGCTCAACACGATGCCGGGCTTCACGCCGACGTCGATGTACCCGCAGATGTGGGCTGCCTACGGCCTCGCCTACCCCGAGCTCGTCGACCGGCTCGTGCAGCTCGCGCTGCGCCGTGACACCGGCCTGCGCTGATCCCCGGCGGACCGCTCCGGTGGGCTAGAGGCAGTCGAGGCCCTCGCCGAGGTGCTCGCGCAGCAGCGGGCCGAGCTCGGCGAGCGCGCGGTCGATGCCGGCAAGTCTGCGCTCGGCCGGCACCTGCAGGGCGACGAACGGCGAGCGGCTCAGCGCGACCGTGGTCGCGTCCTCCTCGGGGTCGGACTGCTGGTCCGCGGGGATGTACCAGCCCACGCCCTTGACGATGCTGCACTCGGCCGTCGGCTCGTAGTCGTCGGGCTCGGGCACGCCGCAGGTCAGGACGTACGCGGGGTCGCCCCACGCGGCGCCGAGGGCGTCGGCCGGCTCGACGTCGCGGCGGTCCTCGCCGGCGAGCGTGTCCGGGAGGTCGGCCACCAGCGCCTCGCAGGCGTCGCGGTCGGCCGCCGAGAGGTCGTGGCTCCCCACGTCGGGGTCGCCGGCCGAGCAGGCAGCCAGCAGCAGGCAGGCGGCCACGGACGCGACGACGCCCCGGGCCATGGGGGGACCGGGGCGTCGGCGGTGGTTCACAGGTGGTGCGTGCGAGCGCGGTGGCTCAGATGTGGACGACCGGGCAGGTCAGCGTGCGGGTGATGCCCTCGAGGTTCTGGACCTTCGACACCACGAGCTTGCCGAGCTCGTCGACGTTCTTCGCCTCGGCGCGCACGATCACGTCGTAGGGACCGGTGACGTCCTCGGCGAGGGTGACGCCGTTGACCTGGGCGATCTCGCGGGCAACTTCGGCAGCCTTGCCGACGTCGGTCTGGATCAGGATGTAGGCCTGGACGACCATCGTGGACTCCTCGGTCTCGTTCTGCGGGTCTGACCGGATCAACCTACCGCGCCGCGCGGGCGGCCCGACAGGGGATGGGTGACAGTGGTCACCGAGCGCGTCTGGTGGGATGGGGGCATGGCGACGACACCGGAGGCAACGCTTGGCGACACGGGCGAGTTCGGCCTGATCTCCCAGCTCGTCGAGCTCTTCGACGGCGACGAGCACGTGCTCGTCGGACCCGGCGACGACGCCGCCGTGCTGCGGATCAGGCACGGGCACGTGGTGGTGTCCACCGACCTGATGGTCGAGGGCCGCCACTTCCGTCGCGACTGGGCCGACGCGGTCGACGTCGGGCACCGCGCGGCCGCCCAGAACCTCTCCGACATCAACGCCATGGGCGGCACCGCGCGCCACCTCACCATCGGCCTCGCCGCCCCGGCCGACCTCCCGGTCGCGTGGGCGCTCGACCTCGCCCGCGGCTTCGCCGAGGAGTGCGCGAAGGTCGGGGCGACGGTCGTCGGGGGAGACGTCACCCGCGCCGACCAGGTCGTCATCGCGGTCACCGTCATCGGCCAGTGCACGCAGGCGCCGGTGCTGCGCTCCGGCGCCCGGCCCGGCGACGTGCTGGCGCTCACCGGGCGCCAGGGCTGGGCCGCCGGGGGTCTCGCGGTGCTCGGTCGGGGCTTCCGGTCGCCGCGGGCGCTGGTCGAGGCCTACCGCCGCCCCGAGCCGCCCTACGCCGCGGGGCGCGAGGCCGCCGAGGCCGGGGCCACCTCGCTCATCGACGTCTCCGACGGCCTCCTCGCGGAGGCCGGCCACCTCGCCGACGCGAGCCGGGTGGCGATCGACGTGCGCACCAGCGCCTTCGAGGTCCCCGAGCCGCTCCTGGCCGTGGGCGCGGCGCTCGGCGCCGACCCGATGCAGTTCATCCTGTCCGGCGGCGACGACCACGCCCTGCTCGCCACCTTCCCCGACGCGGCGAGCGTGCCGGCGGGCTGGCAGGTCGTGGGCGAGGTGCGCGAGGGCGAGGGCGTCACCGTCGACGGTGCGGCCCACGACGGCCCGACCGGGTGGACGCACTTCTGAGCGGTCCCCGTCCCGACCCCGGGAACGACGAAGCCCCCGCCGCATCAGCGACGGGGGCGACGTACGAGGTCTGGATCAGGTCAGCGGGAGACCTTGCCGGCCTTGAGGCAGCCGGTGCAGACGTTGAGGCGCTTGGGCGTGCCGTTCACGGTCGCCCGGACGCGCTGGATGTTGGGGTTGAAGCGACGCTTCGTGATCTTGCGCGACCAGGGACGGTTGTTTCCGAAGCCCGGCTTCTTGGCGCAGATGTCGCAGACGGCAGCCACCGTGCACTCCGATCCGTTCGAGGTTAGATGTCTTGGATGCTCCACGGACGGCACGAGGCCGGCCGAAGGCAACCGCGCCAGACTAGCCGAGGTCCGACGAGGAGATGAAATCGGAAGGGTGTCCCCGGCGGGCACTACCCTGTGGCGCGCACCACACCGTACGCCGCACGACCCTGCAGACGCACCTGCACCGACCCCGGGAGCACACCGACTCGATGGAGCCAGTCACCCACGGCATCACCCTGGACGGCGTCGCCCGGTTCGTCGACATCGCCACCGACGCGCTGTCGGCGGCGCGCGAGGAGATCGACGCGCTCAACGTCTACCCGGTGCCCGACGGCGACACCGGCACCAACATGTTCCTCACCGTCTCCGCGGCCCGCGACGCGCTGCGCGAGGCCCGCGCCGACGACCCCGACCTCGACCTCGCCGCGGGCATGTCGCTGCTCGCCCGGGCGGCGCTGATGGGGGCGCGCGGCAACTCGGGCGTGATCCTGAGCCAGATGCTCCGGGCCTACGTCGGCCACCTCGCCGCCGCGGGGCTCGACGACCGCCGCGCGCAGACGGTCGCGGAGGCGCTCGCCGCCGCGACCGACGCGAGCTACGCCGCCGTCGGCACCCCGGTCGAGGGCACCATCCTCACCGTCTCGCGCGCCGCGTCGGACGCCGCGCTCGCCGCCGCCGCCCGGCCCGGCGCGCGGGCCCGCGACGTCTTCACCACCGCTGCCGCGGCAGCGCGCACCGCCCTCGCCCGGACGCCCGAGCAGCTCCCCGTCCTCGCGCAGGCCGGGGTGGTCGACGCGGGGGGCCGCGGCCTGACCGTCGTGCTGGACGCGGTCGAGACCACGGCCACGGGGCGCCGGCCCGCGCCGTACACCGCCCCGATCGGCACCCACGCGATCCCGCAGCCACTGCACGCCGCGCCCGGCGAGGACCTCACGGCCGACGGTCCCGCCTACGAGGTGATGTACCTCCTCGACACGACGGCGTCGCCGGACCCCGCCGCCGAGGCGGCCGCCGTCGACGCGCTGCGTGCCGCGCTCGGCCCGCTCGGCGACAGCCTCGTCGTCGTCGGCGGCGACGGGCTGTGGAACGTCCACGTGCACGTCGACGACGTCGGTGCGGCCGTCGAGGCGGGCATCGCCGCCGGTCGACCGCACCGCATCCGGGTCACCCACTTCGCCGAGCAGGTCGCGGCCTCCCGTCAGCGGGTCCCGACCCGCGACGGCCGGCGCGTGGTCGCGGTCGCCGCCGGCCCGGGCCTCGCCGACCTGTTCGCGTCCGCGGGGGCGACCGTGGTGCCGGGCGGCCCCGGCCAGCGCCCCTCCACCGGCCAGCTGCTCGAGGCGATCGTCGACTGCGGCGCCCGCGAGGTCGTGGTGCTGCCCAACGACGCCGACACCGTGCGGGCCGCCGAGATCGCGGCGCGCACCGCGGAGGCCGAGCACGACGTCGTCGTCGAGGTGATCCCGACCCAGGCGCAGGTGCAGGGCCTGGCCGCGATCTCCGTGCACGAGCCGGGCCGCGCCTTCGACGCCGACGTGCGCGAGATGACCGCGACCGCCCGCCACGCCCGCCACGGCGCGGTGACCGTCGCGGCGCGACGGGCGATCACGATGGCCGGCCCGTGCGAGCCGGGCGACGCGCTCGGCGTGATCGCCGGTGACTTCGCGGTCGTCGGCTCCGACCTCCACGACGTCGCCTGCGACGTCCTCGAGCGGCTCCTCGCCGGCGGCGGCGAGCTGGTCACCGTCGTCGCGGGGGAGGGCGGGACGGACCTCGCCGCGCGTCTCGCCGCCCACGTCGAGGAGCGGCACCCGCACGTCGACGTCGCGGTCCACGAGGGAGGCCAGCCCCGCTACCCGCTGCTGGTCAGCGTGGAGTGAGCAGGTAGGTATCTGCCATGGTCGCGATCACCCCGGACAGCCCGGTCGCCGCTGTCTTCGGCAACCACCACAAGAAGCGCAAGCTCGCCGAGGAGGGCCTCGGGCTGCACACGGTCGGCGACCTGCTGCGCCACTTCCCGCGCCGCTACGTCGAGGCCACCGAGCTGTCCGAGGTCGCGACGCCGGCGGTCGGCGACCAGCTGACCATCGTGGGGGAGGTGCGGTCGTGCTCGAGCGCACCGTTCACCGCCGGCAACCGCCGCCAGTGGCGCACGACCATCCGGCTGCGCACCGACGGCCCTGACTTCTCGGTGACGCTCTTCAGCCCCTACCAGGCCCTCGCCGAGCGGCACGAGGGCGAGTTCCGCTCCGGCAGCCGCGCGATCTTCACCGGCAAGGCCAAGCTGTTCCGGGAGAGCTGGCAGCTCGAGCAGGCCCACGGCTTCGCCCTCGACGGCGAGGAGGGCGTGATGCTGAGCAAGCTCATCCCGGTCTACCCGCTCACCGCCAAGCTCTACACCTGGGACCTGCAGAAGGTCGTCTCCGTCGCCCTCGACCTGGTGAGCGGCGTCCCCGACGTCTTCACCCCCGAGCTGCGCGAGCGCTTCGACCTGCTGGGGATCATGCAGGCGCTGCGCTGGATCCACGCGCCCGACGAGTGGGGGCAGCTCGGCGCGGCGCAGAAGCGCTTCCGCTTCGAGGAGGCGCTGGTGCTGCAGCTGGTGCTCGCCCGCCGTCGCGCCGCCCACCGCGCCCAGGGCGCGCAGTCGCGGCCCGCCCGCGACGGCGGCATCCTCGATGCCTTCGACGCGCGGCTGCCCTTCGAGCTCACCGACGGGCAGCGTCAGGTCGGCGCAGAGGTGGCGGCCGGGCTCGCGCTGGACCACCCGATGAACCGGCTGCTGCAGGGAGAGGTCGGCTCCGGCAAGACGCTGGTCGCCCTGCGCGCCATGCTCCAGGTCGTCGACGCCGGCGGGCAGGCCGCGCTGCTCGCCCCGACCGAGGTGCTCGCCCAGCAGCACCACCGCTCGATCAGCGCGATGCTCGGTGACCTCGCGCAGGGCGGGATGCTCGGCGGCGCGCCGGAGGCGACGGGCGTCGTGCTGCTCACCGGCTCGATGGGCAAGGCCGCCCGGCAGGAGGCGATGCTGCGCATCGTCACCGGCGAGGCCGGGATCGTGATCGGCACCCACGCCCTGCTCGAGGACCGCGTCGAGTTCGCCGACCTCGGCCTCGTCGTCGTCGACGAGCAGCACCGCTTCGGCGTCGAGCAGCGCGCCGCGCTCACCGACAAGGCCGGGTCGCCCCCGCACGTCCTCGTGATGACCGCGACACCGATCCCGCGCACCGTCGCCATGACCGTCTTCGGCGACCTCGAGACCTCCGTCCTCACCGAGCTCCCCGCCGGCCGCGCCCCGATCCAGACCTCCGTCGTGCCGCTGGCCGACCAGCCGGCCTGGATCGACCGGGTGTGGCAGCGCGCCCGCGAGGAGGTGGAGAAGGGTCACCAGGTCTACGTCGTGTGCCCCCGCATCTCCGGCGACGCGGGGGAGGAGGGCGAGCGCGACCAGGTCGACCTCGACGAGGACGGCAAGGAGGTGCCGCCGAAGCGGGCGCTCGCCGCGGTCGAGGAGGTGCACGCCGAGCTGTCGTCCGGGCCGCTCGCCGGGCTGCGCACCGCGGTCCTGCACGGTCGGCTGGCGCCCGACGACAAGGACCGCACGATGCGGGCCTTCGCGGCGGGCGACATCGACGTGCTGGTCTCCACCACCGTGATCGAGGTCGGCGTCGACGTGCCCAACGCGACCACGATGGTGCTCCTCGACGCCGACCGGTTCGGTGTGTCCCAGCTCCACCAGCTCCGCGGCCGGGTCGGTCGTGGCGGCCTGCCCGGGCTGTGCCTGCTGGTCTCGCACGCCGAGATCGGCACGCCCGCCCGTGAGCGGCTCGACGCGGTCGCCGCGACCACCGACGGCTTCGAGCTCAGCCGCGTCGACCTCGAGCAGCGCCGCGAGGGGGACGTCCTCGGAGCCAGCCAGTCCGGCTTCCGGTCGGGGCTGGTGTCGCTGCGCGTGCTGCGCGACGAGAAGACCATCGAGCGTGCCAGGGAGGCTGCGGAGGCACTACTCTCCGAGGACCCCGGCCTGGGGAAGGCGCCCGACCTGGCCGCGGCGGTCGCCGAGGTGGAACGATCCGCGGCATCGGGCTTCATGGAGAAGGGCTGAGCGCGACGAGATGACTCGCATCATCGGGGGAACGGCGGGGGGTCGCCGTCTGGAGACGCCGCGCGGCCAGACGACGCGTCCCACGAGCGACCGGGTGCGCGAGGCACTCTTCTCGGCGATCGAGTCACGCACCGGCTCCCTCGACGGGCTGCGCTTCCTCGACCTCTACGCCGGGTCGGGGGCGGTGGGCCTCGAGGCGTGGTCGCGCGGTGCCGGCGTGGTGACGCTGGTCGAGCAGGACCGCCGCACGGCGGCGCTCATCAGCCGCAACGCCGCCGCGCTCGGCTTCAGCCGGGCCGACGTGGTCGCGGGCGCGGTCGCGGGCGTGCTGCAGCGCCCGCCGACCGCGCCGTACGACGTGGTGTTCCTCGACCCGCCCTACCCCCTCGCCGACGCCGAGGTGGGCGCCGACCTGACCGCCCTGATCGCCCACGGCTGGCTGGTGCCGGGGGCGCTCGTGGTCGTCGAGCGGGCGGCCAAGCGCAGCGAGGTCACGTGGCCCGACGGCATCGAGGCCGACCGGACGAAGCGCTACGGCGAGACCGCCCTTTGGTACGGTCACGCCACCTCCGCCCCCTGACGTCCACCCGGACCGTCGCGGGTCCGGACCTCGCCCGAACCCCGCCCCGCAGCCCGGAAGGAACGCCCGTGCGTCGCGCTGTCTGTCCCGGCTCCTTCGACCCGGTCACCACCGGCCACCTCGACATCATCGGCCGGGCCGCGCGCCTGTTCGACGAGGTCGTCGTCGCGATCGGCGTCAACATGAGCAAGAACCGGCTGTTCACGCCCGACGAGCGGATCGCGATGCTCGAGGAGGCGACCGCCGACCTGCCGAACGTCCGGGTCGCGGGCTTCGACGGCCTGATCGTCGACTTCTGCCGTCGCATCGACGCCGTCGCGATCGTCAAGGGCCTGCGCGGCGCCGGCGACTACGAGTACGAGCTGCCGATGGCGCAGATGAACTCCCACCTGACGTCGGTGGAGACGGTGTTCCTGCCCGGCGCGGTCGGCAACGCGTTCGTGTCGTCGAGCCTGATCAAGGAGGTCGCGGCCCTCGGCGGCGACGTCCACGGGCTGGTGCCGGACGCGGTGCGCGAGCAGCTGGTGCGTCGCCTCGCCGAGCGGGGCGACTGATGCGGAGGGGAGTCGTTTTGCCCCTCCGGTGGCGTGCCGGATACGATTCCGAGGTTGTGTTGGTGTCCAGACGTGGGAGTTCGCAGTGAACAGCCTGGACCCGAGGGCGCCGCTCGTGCTTGACACTCGCGAGCTCGGCCGCCGCCCGGGGTCCCAGCGTGAGCTCGAGCTCTCCGTACCGGCGCCGGCACAGCTGGGTATCGAGGTCCTCTCCGTCCCCGAAGGTTCGCCGGTCGAGCTCGACCTGCGGCTGGAGGCGGTCATGGAGGGGGTGCTGCTCACGGGTACGGCCACGGCCGCGCTCGAGGGGGAGTGCGTGCGGTGCCTGGAGCCGATCGAGGACGAGGTCCACGTGACGCTGCAGGAGCTCTACGTCTACCCCGACCAGCACGACCGGGCCGCGGAGCACGACGACCGTGACCTGGACGACGAGACCAGCCGGCTCGAGGACGACGACCTGCTCGACCTCGAGCCACTGCTGCGGGACGCGGTGGTGCTCGCACTGCCCTTCCAGCCGCTCTGCATGGACGACTGTCCCGGGTTGTGCACCGAGTGTGGTGCGCGGCTCGCGGACGACCCGGACCACGCGCACGACGCACCGATCGACCCCCGCTGGGCGGGCCTGCAGCAGCTCTCGCAGGACCCCCAGGACTGACCACCTCACCGGCACCGCCGGTGGACGCAAGCAACAGGAGACAACCATGGCTGTTCCGAAGCGGAAGATGTCGCGCAGCAACACGCGTCACCGCCGTTCGCAGTGGAAGGCCGTCGCGCCGACCCTCGCGACGTGCGCCAACCCCGCCTGCGGCTCCAAGCACCTCCCGCACCGTGCGTGCGGCGCGTGCGGCCAGTACGGCGCCAAGGCCGACCGTCGCCAGGTCCTCTGACCACCGACGAGCTCCGCGCAGCGCTCGGTGATCCGGTCCTGGATCCCGAGCTGCTGCAGCGTGCCCTGACGCACCGCTCGTACGCCTACGAGAACGGTCAGATCCCGACCAACGAGCGCCTGGAGTTCCTGGGCGACTCGGTGCTCGGGGTCGTGGTCACCGAGACGCTCTACCTCGCCCACCCGGACTTCTCCGAGGGCCGGCTGGCGAAGCTGCGTGCGGCGGTGGTCAACGCGCGCGCCCTGGCCGGAGTCGCGCGCGAGATCGGCCTGGGCCAGCACATCATGCTGGGCCGGGGCGAGGAGACGACCGGCGGCCGCGACAAGGCATCGATCCTGTCCGACACGGTCGAGGCCGTGATCGGCGCGATCCACCTCAGCGGGGGGATGGGCGAGGCCGCCAAGGTGGTCCACCGCCTCTTCGACCCGGTGATGGAGGCCGCCGCGTCCATGGGCGCCGGCCTCGACTGGAAGACGTCGCTGCAGGAGCTGTCGGCCAACCTCGGGCTCGGCGTGCCGGAGTACCTCATCGAGGACGACGGCCCCGACCACATGAAGACCTTCGTGGCGCGGGTCCGCGTCGGCGAGCTCGTGCTCGGCAACGGCAAGGGCCGCTCCAAGAAGGAGGCCGAGCAGGGCGCCGCCGAGACGGCCTACCGCGAGATCAAGGCCGCGCACGCCGCGCCGGCCGCCGGTGCGGCAGCGGCGGCCGACGGTGCTGCCGCCCGCGGCACCGACGCCTGAGCCGTGCCCGAGCTCCCGGAGGTCGAGGTCGTCCGTGCCGGCCTCGAGCGGCACGTCGTGGCGAGCACCATCACCGACGTCGAGGTCCTGCACCCGCGGCCGGTGCGTCGCGACCCCCGTGGCCCGGAGGGCTTCGCGGCGGCGTTGACCGGCCAGCGGATCGAGGCCGTGCGGCGCCGCGGCAAGTACTTCTGGCTGGCCCTGGCCAACGGGGACGCGCTGCTCGGCCACCTCGGCATGAGCGGGCAGATGCTGCTGCACGAGCCCGGCGCCGACGACGAGCGGCACCTGCGGGTCCGCTTCGGCCTCGCCGTGCCGACGCCCCACGCCGAGGGCGCACCGGCCGCGCCCGCCGGCCGGCTCGAGATGCGCTTCGTCGACCAGCGCATGTTCGGCGGGCTCGCGGTCTCGGCGGGCGGTGCGGACCTGCCGTCCGAGATCGCCCACATCGCCCGCGACCCGCTCGACCCGGACTTCGACGACGCGGAGTTCGTGCGGCGGGCCCGACGGCGTACGTCCGGGATCAAGCGGCTGCTGCTCGACCAGGGCCTCGTGTCCGGGGTCGGCAACATCTACGCCGACGAGTCGCTGTGGCGGGCGCGGCTGCACGGCGAGCGGCCCGGTGACCGGCTGTCCGGGCCGGTGCTGCGCGGGCTGCTCGGCCACGTCCGCGACGTCATGGGACAGGCGCTCGCCCAGGGCGGGACGTCGTTCGACGCGCTCTACGTCAACGTCAACGGCGAGTCGGGCTACTTCGACCGCTCCCTCGACGCCTACGGCCGGGAGGGCGAGCCCTGCCGGCGCTGCGGCACCCCGATCCGTCGGGTCGCGTTCATGAACCGCTCCTCCTACTTCTGCCCCACCTGCCAGCGCCCGCCCCGCGGCGGACGACGCGCCGGCCCCCGTTGACCGCCCGCCACCTCGGTGGGACTCTTGGAGACGGGCCTCGTGGCCCGCTCCCCGTTCGGAAAGGCTCCCCATGGCCAAGGCGCTGTTGGGTCATGTCAACCACGACGCACGGACCCCCTCGGTCCTCGCCGTCGAGAACAGTCGGCTCCGTCGGCGGGTCGCCGACCTCGAGTCGCTGGTGCTGCGGCTCCAGGCCGACAACGACCGGCTCGCGGCCGCCGTGCGCGAGACGCGGGTCGCCGAGGACCTGCAGCCCGCCTGACTGACCGACCCTCCCGCCGCCGCTGTCGTCGGCGGCGGTGCTAATCGGGTGCGCGGCCCTGCTCGCGGCGCCTAGGCTCTGGTGCTCGTGACCGCCCTCGTCGAGACCCTCCTGCCCAGCCGTCTCGGCCACGGCTTCCGGTGGCTCGTCGGGTCGTCGTGGGTGACCAACCTGGGCGACGGGATGCTGATCGCGGCCGGGCCGCTGCTGGTGGCCTCGCAGACCCGCAACCCGATCCTCGTCTCGGCGTCGATGCTCGCGCTCACGGTGCCGTGGCTGCTCTTCGGTCTCCTCGCCGGGGCCCTGGCCGACCGCCTCGACCGCCGACTGGTGATCATGACCGCCAACGCCGTGCGCGGCGTCGTCCTCGCCGGGCTGTGCGTCGCCATCGTCACCGACCACGTCGACATCACGGTCGTGCTCGTCGCCATGGTAGCGATGGGCACCGCGGAGACGTTCGTGGACGCCACGGCCGGCACGCTGACCCCGATGCTGGTCGCCAAGGAGGACCTCGGCGTCGCCAACGCCCGGCTGATGGCGGGGATGATCACCGGCAACCAGCTCGTCGGGCCGGCGGTCGGCGCGCTGCTGTTCGCGGCCGGCATGGCGTGGCCGTTCGTCCTCACCGTGGTGTGCATCGCGGCGGGCATCGCGCTCGTCGCGCGGATCGGCACCCCGCCGGGAGCGGTGCGCGAGCAGGTCGACACCCACATCCGCCAGGACATCGCCGACGGCGTGCGCTGGCTCCTGGGCAACCCCCCGGTCCGCACCCTCGCCATCATCATCGTGGTCTTCAACGTCACCTGGGCGGCGCCCTGGGCGGTCCTCGTCCTGTGGGCGCTCGAGCGCGTCGGGATCGGCGAGGCCGGCTTCGGGCTGCTCACGACCGCGTCGGCGCTGGGGAGCCTGCTCGGCACCTTCGCCTACGGCCGGCTGGAGCGGGCGGTCCCGCTCGCCGTGCTGATGCGGACCGTGCTGCTGGCGGAGGTGCTGTTCCACCTCGCGATGGCGCTGACCACCTCGCCGTGGGCCGCGTACCCGCTGATGTTCTTCTTCGGGGCGTACGCCTTCGTGTGGGGCACGCTGTCGCAGGCCGTCCGGCAGCGGGCGGTGCCGGCCGAGCTGCAGGGGCGGGTGGGCTCGGTCTACATGATCTGCGTGATGGGCGGCATGCTGCTCGGCTCGCTGCTCGGCGGGCTGATCGCCCACGGGTGGGGCGTCGCGGCGCCGTGGTGGTTCGCGTTCGTCGGGTCGGGCGTGACGCTGGTGCTCGTGTGGCGCTCGCTGGGCCTGATCGCGCACGCCGACGAGCAGGTCGCGGTCGGCACCTGAGCGGCGGGTGTCGCCCCGGGATGGTTCGATGGGCTGATGGACGCCCTCGCCGAGCTCGTCGACGCACTGCCCGAAGGGGTCGTGGTCACCGACCCGGTCCGCGCCGAGAAGTACCGCTGGGACCGGTCGCAGGACCCGGGCGCCGGCACCCCCGTCGCGGTCGTGCGCGCCGAGGACGCCGCCCAGGTGCAGGCGACGGTCCGATGGGCCGCACGACACGGCGTCCCCGTCGTGCCGCGGGGCGCGGGGACCGGCCTCTCCGGCGGGGCGAGCGCGGTCGACGGCGGGATCGTGCTCAGCCTGGAGCGGATGACCGCGATCCGGATCGACCCGGACACCCAGGTCGCGGTCGTCGAGCCCGGCGCCCTCAACGCGGCGGTGAAGGCGGCCGCCGCCGAGCACGGCCTCTGGTACCCACCGGACCCGTCGTCCTACGAGATCTGCTCCATCGGCGGCAACGTCGCCACCAACGCGGGCGGCCTGTGCTGCGTGAAGTACGGCGTCACCACCGACTACGTGCTGGGCCTCGACGTGGTGCTCGCCGACGGCACGCTCGTGACCCTCGGCGGCAGCCGGATCAAGGACGTCGCCGGGCTCTCGCTGCTCAAGCTCTTCGTCGGCAGCGAGGGCACCCTCGGCGTCGTCACCCGCGCGGTGATGCGCCTGGTCCCCGCCCAGGTCGTGGGCGCGACGCTCGTGGCGGCGTTCCCGACGATGACGGCCGCCGCGGAGGCGGTCGTGGCGATCCGTCGCTCGCTGCGGCCGTCGATGCTGGAGCTGATGGACCAGCCGTCGATCCGGGCGGTCGAGGACCACCGGGCGATGGGCCTCGACACCTCGGCCGGCGCCCTGCTCGTGGCGCAGAGCGACGCGCCCGGCTCGGCGTGCACGGCGGAGGTCGCGGCGATGCAGGCGGCGTGCGAGGCCGCCGGCGCCGGCGACGTGTTCGTCACCGACGACGCGGAGGAGGGCGAGCTGTTCGTCCGGGCGCGCCGGATGGTCATCCCGGCCGTCGAGGAGCTCGGCGAGCTGATGCTGGAGGACGTCGGCGTCCCGGTGCCGCGGCTGCCGGAGCTGGTGGCGGCGGTCGCCGGCATCGCCGAGCGCCACGACCTGCTGATCCCGGTCGTCGCCCACGCCGGCGACGGCAACACCCACCCGCTGGTCGTCGTGCCGCGGGGTGACGACGCCGCGAAGGTGCGGGCGCTGGAGGCGTTCGAGGAGATCATGCGGGTCGCGATCTCGCTGGACGGCACCATCACCGGCGAGCACGGCGTGGGGCGGACCAAGAAGTCGGCGCTGCCCGAGCAGCTCGGCGACGACGTGATGGCGCTGACCCGCCGGGTCAAGGACGCCCTCGACCCCGCCGGGATCCTCAACCCCGGCGCCGTGCTGTGAGCCGTACGCCCCCGGACCGGCTGGCGGGGGAGCGCGACGCGCTGACCCAGCACCTGGCCTTCCAGCGCGCCACGCTGCTGGAGAAGCTCGACGGCCTCGGCGACGCCGACCTGCGCCGCCCGATGACGGCCTCCGGGCTCACCCTGCTCGGCCTCGTGCGACACCTGACCGTCACCGAGCACGGCTGGTTCCTCGTGATCTTCGCGGGCGAGCCCGACCCCTACGCCGACCTCGTCGACGACGCCGAGTTCCACGTCGGCGACGACGAGGACACCGACGAGGTGCTCGCCCGCTACCGCGAGACCTGCGCGCGTGCCGACGCCGTGGTCGCCGCGGCGGGCCTCGACGACGTCGCGACCACGCCGTGGGGGGCCGAGGTCAACCTGCGTGCGATCCTGACGCACATGGTCCAGGAGACGGCGCGTCACAACGGCCACGCCGACCTGATGAGGGAATCCATCGACGGGACGACCGGCTCGTGACCGGTCGCAGACAGGAGAACCGCATGATCCACGAGCGCCACCTCTTCGGCCCCGGCCCGTCCAACCCCTACGCCGAGGCCACCCAGGCGCTCGCCGCCCCGCTGCTCGGGCACCTCGACCCCGAGTTCCTGCGGGTGATGGACGAGACGTGCGACCGGCTCCGCACGGTCTGGGGCACCGACAACGCGCGGACGCTCCCGCTCAGCGCCACCGGCTCGGCCGGCATGGAGGCGGCCTTCGTCAACACCGTCCACCCCGGCGACGTCGTGGTCGTCGCCGTCAACGGGCTCTTCGGCCAGCGGATGACCGACGTCGCCGCCCGGTGCGGGGCGGAGGTCGTCGCCGTCGAGCACGAGTGGGGCCGGCCGGTCGACGTCGACCGCGTCCTGTCGGCGCATCCCAGCCCCGCCATCATCGCGGCCGTCCACGCCGAGACCTCGACCGGCGTGCGCTCCGACATCGCCGCGCTCGGGGCCGGCAAGGGCGACGCGCTGCTGCTCACCGACGCCGTGACCTCCATCGGCGGCATCGAGCTGCGCGCCGACGACTGGGGCGTCGACCTCGGCTATGCCGGCACCCAGAAGTGCCTCGGCGTGGCCCCCGGGCTCGCCCCGTTCACCATCAACGACCGTGCCTTCGAGCGGCGGGTGGAGACGCCGCGCTCGTGGTACCTCGACCTCGGGATGCTCGGCGGCTACGTCGGGGAGGCCGGGGTGCGCGGGGGCCAGCGCACCTACCACCACACCGCGCCGACCGCGATGGTCGCGAGCCTGCACGCCGGCCTCGGGCGGATCCTCGACGAGGGCCTCGACGCCGTGTGGGCGCGGCACCAGGCGGCCGGCGACGCCCTCCAGGCCGGGCTGCAGGCGATGGGGCTCGAGCTGTTCGCCGAGGAGGGCAGCCGGCTGCCCGAGCTCACCACCGTCAAGGTGCCCGACGGCGTCGACTCCGCCGCGGTACGCGCCCGGCTGCTGGAGCGGCACGGCATCGAGATCGGCGCGGGCGCGGGGGCGTACGCCTCGACCGTGTGGCGCATCGGACTGATGGGTCGCAACGCGCGCCCGGACGCCGTGCTGCTGGTGCTCGCCGCCCTCGAGGACGCGCTGGCCGCCTGAGGCTGGACCGCGCGGTCTACCAAAATGTGGCGATAGCCGCTCCGCCCGGCCGGTGGCCGTGACCCGGGCGGCGAAGGTCGGTGCATGAACCTCCGTGCGCTGCGCCCCAGGTCCCGCCGACGTGGCCCCGCCCTCGGCGGGATCGGCACCTCGGTCGCGCTCGCGGCCGCCGGGCTCGCGGTCGTGGGGCTCCCCGTCACGGCCGCGTCGGGAGCGGTCACGATGGACACGCCGACCGGCGCACGCGCCGGCACCGTGCAGCTCACCGGGACGGTGGGAGCCGAGCCCGGTGCGACCACGTCGGTGCTCTACGTCATCGACGCGACCAGCTCGACCGGCAGCGTCTCGGGGCTCGACTGCTCCGGCGACGGCGTGGTCGGTCCCGAGGACGACCTCAACGGCGACACCAGCACCGGCGACGTCCTCGACTGCGAGGTCGCCGGAGTGCTGGCCCTCAACCGCAGCCTCGCCGGCACCAGCCGCGTGCAGGCCGGAGTGGTCGCCTTCGCGAACCAGGCCGCCACCGCGGACCTCGACCCGGTGGGCTCCGCGGCGTTCGTGCCGCCGGCCTACACCGGCGGGGACGCCGCGCCCCGGATCGAGACCGTCGTGCGCAGCGTGCAGCGCAGCCGCATCGGCCTCTACGACCCGCGCGACCTGGGCGCCAGCGGCTCCGGCACCGCCTTCAGCGGCGCCGTGTCGGCCGCCCTCAACGCGCTCGCCGCCGCCCCGGCCGGGCCGAAGTGGATCATGTTCGTCTCCGACGGCCGGTCCGGCATCGATGACTACCAGCTCGCCGCGCTGGGACGTTCGGGGGTCCGGATGCGGACCTTCGGCATCGGCTCGGACGCCACGTGCGACCCGCGCGGCAGCCTGTTCAAGATGGCCGCGGCGACGGGGGAGACCTGCACCCTGGAGCCCGACCCGGCCGGCCTGGCCGCCCAGCTCACCGACACGCAGCCCGACGCGGTCAGCGGCGTCACCGTCACCATCGGCTCGACCGCGGTCGCCGCCACCGTCGACGCGGTCGGCGGGTGGCGGGCCGGGTTCGTCCTCGGTGCCGGCACCTACACCGCGCTGGTGCGGGCCACCCTGGCCTCCGGCGCGGTCCAGACGACCCAGCGCACCTTCACGGTCGCCGCGGGCGACGGCACCGGACCCGCGCCCGGCACCGTCACGGTCGCACCCGGCTCGCTCCGGGCGACCGCGCTGCGCGTCACCCGTCCCGCCCCGACCCGGCTGGCCCTGCCGGTGAGGGTGAGTGGTCGCGTCGGCCGACCGGTCGACGGGTTCTCCACCTCGGCGGCCCTCTCCGGTTCCCGGGTCGAGCTCCAGGCCCGCACCGCCGCGGGTGCGTCGTGGACCACGGTCGCCACGACGCGCGCCAAGCGCTCCGGGGCCTTCACGCTCCGCTGGAAGCCCCGTGCCCGCTGGCAGGTCCTGCGCGTCGCGCTGCGGCCGCCGTCGGGCTTCGCGGAGAGCTTCGCCGCCGTCGCGCGGCCGGCGATCTCGTCCTGCAAGGTCGTCGGCAAGCAGCGCTGGACGGTCTCGTGCCGCACCACGGCGAAGGCGCGCACGACGGTCCGTCTCGTGGACGCAGGCGCGGTCCTCGACCGGTCGCGGGTCCGCGGCGGGACGCTGCGGCTGGAGGGCAGGGGGCTGGTGGCCGGCACCCGGATCGTCCTCGGCACGGGCCGTCGGACCGTACGCCTCACGCTCTGAGCGCCGCTCGCGCCGTAGCCTCGCCCGCATGGCAGGGACGCTGCGGCTGCGGCCGATGACCGACGACGAGCACGACGCCTACCGCGAGCGCTCCGAGCGCGACTACGCCGTGGACATCGCCGAGGCGGGAGGGCTCGACGCCGACAGCGCCGCTGCGCGTTCCGCCGAGGAGTTCGCCCGGCTGCTCCCGGACGGCACCCGCAGCCCCGGCATGCACCTCTGGACCGCCGAGGTCGACGGCGAGCCGGTCGGGATCGGGTGGATCGAGCTGCGGCAGCGTCCGAACGGGACCTCCGCCTGGGTCTTCGACATCCGGGTGGACGACGCCCAGAGGGGCAAGGGGCTGGGGCGCGCACTGATGGAGGCGCTGCACGCCGCAGCCCGCGACCTCGGGGCGACGTCCGTCGGGCTCAACGTCTTCGGGCACAACACCGCCGCGGTCCGGCTGTACGAGTCACTCGGCTACCGGGTGACCGCCCAGCAGATGCGCGTGGAGATCTGAGCCTGCGCTGCAGGGCGCCCCGCCACGGGTAGGGTGAGCGCGCTGAGCTTCCCCACGCACCCAGTGGCCCGTCGACCCACCGGTCGCCACAGGCCTCGACCAGTCCCGGCAGGAGCCCGCGTTGTACCTGAAGAGCCTGACCCTCAAGGGGTTCAAGTCCTTCGCGTCCTCGACGACCTTGCAGCTCGAGCCGGGCATCACCTGCATCGTCGGCCCCAACGGGTCGGGCAAGTCCAACGTCGTCGACGCCCTCGCCTGGGTGATGGGCGAGCAGGGCGCCAAGAGCCTGCGCGGCGGCAAGATGGAGGACGTCATCTTCGCCGGCACGTCCGGCCGGCCGCCGCTGGGCCGGGCCGAGGTGCAGCTCACCATCGACAACTCCGACGGCGCGCTCCCGATCGACTACGCCGAGGTCACCATCAGCCGGACGATGTTCCGCAACGGCGGCTCGGAGTACGCCATCAACGGCAGCGGGTGCCGCCTCCTCGACGTCCAGGAGCTGCTCAGCGACTCCGGCATCGGCCGCGAGATGCACGTCATCGTCGGGCAGGGCCAGCTCGACTCGATCCTGCACGCCACCCCCGAGGACCGCCGCGGGTTCATCGAGGAGGCCGCCGGCGTCCTCAAGCACCGCAAGCGCAAGGAGAAGGCGCTCCGCAAGCTCGACGCCACGGACGGCAACCTCACCCGGCTCGCCGACCTGCTCTCCGAGATCCGGCGCCAGCTCAAGCCACTGGGCCGGCAGGCCGAGGTGGCGCGCAAGGCGCAGACCGTGCAGGCCGACGTCCGCGACGCCCGCGCCCGGCTGCTCGCCGACGACCTGGTCACCGCCCGCACCGCGCTCGACCAGGAGATGGCCGACGAGACGATCCTCCTCCAGCGTCGCGAGGAGGTCGAGAAGCAGATCGCCACCGGTCGCGACCACGAGGCCCGCCTCGAGGCGACGCTGCGCGAGGACCTGCCGCGGCTGGCCGCAGCGCAGGAGACCTGGTTCGCGCTGTCCGGGCTCAAGGAACGGCTCCGCGGCACCGCCTCGCTCGCCGACGAGCGGATCCGCAACGCCGCCGGCGTGGCCGACGCCGACTCCGTCGACTCCGGTCGCGACCCCGACGACCTCGAGGCGCAGGCCGAGCGGGTGCGCCGGCAGGAGCAGGAGATCGGCGAGCAGGTCGAGCAGCACCGGACGGCCCTCGACGCCGCCGTGACCGCGAAGCGGGCGGCGGAGGACGCCGCGGCCGAGGAGGACAAGCGGGTCGCCGCGCTCCAGCGCGCCGCCGCCGACCGGCGCGAGGGGCTGGCCCGGCTGGCCGGGCAGGTCAACGCGATCACGTCGCGCGCGGAGGCGGCCGACGCCGAGATCGCGCGGCTCACCGAGGCCCGCGAGGAGGCGGTGGCCCGGGCCGACCGCGCCCAGCGCGACTTCACCGCCCTCGAGACGCAGGTCGCCGGGCTCGACGCCGGCGAGGAGGGGCTCGACTCCGAGCACGAGGAGGCGGTCGCAGTCCTCGACGAGGTCGAGGAGCAGCTCGCGGCCGCGCGCGAGGCGGCCCAGCAGGCCGACCGCGACCGGGCCGGCCTGGTCGCGCGCCGCGACGCCCTCGAGCTCGGGCTCAACCGCAAGGACGGTGCGGGTGCCCTGCTCGCGGCGGGCGACGCGGTCAGTGGGCTGCGGGGCTCGGTCGCCGCCCTGCTCGACGTCGACCACGGCTACGAGACGGCCGTCGCGGCCGCCCTCGGCGCCGCCGCCGACGCGGTCGTCGTCACCGGCACCGACGCCGCGCTCGACGCGATCGGGCACCTCAAGGACGACGACCTCGGCCGCGCCGGGCTGGTGCTCGGCTCGGCCGACGGCGCGGGGCACGACTGGCCGGACCTGCCGGCGGGCGGCAGGTGGGCCGTCGACGTGGTGTCCGCGCCCGACGACGTACGCCCCGCGCTGGTGCGCCTGCTCGACCGGGTCGCCGTCGTCGACGACCTCGACGCCGCCCGCCGCCTCGTCGCCGAGCGCGCCGACGTGGTGGCGGTGACCCGCGACGGGGACCTGCTCTCCACCCACTTCGCCGCCGGCGGCTCCGGCAGCCAGCCCAGCCTGATCGAGGTCCAGGCGGCCGTCGACGACGCCACCGCCCGCCTCGCCGAGGCGACGGCCGCCACGGAGCGGCTCGGCTTCGAGATCTCCCGGCTCGAGGCCGCGCGCCACGACGCCCTCAAGCGGGTCGACGTCGCCCTCGCGAAGCTGCACGAGTCCGACGCGACCCTCGCCGCCGTCGCCGAGGAGCTCGGCCAGCACGGCTCGCAGGCCCGCGCCGCCCGCGGCGAGGCCGAGCGGCTCGAGCGCTCGCTCGCGACGGCGACCGCGGCGCGCGAGGCCGACCTCGCCGGCCTCGCCGAGCTGGAGGCGCGGCTCGCCGCCGCCGAGGACGTCACCGACGAGGAGCCCGACACGGCCGAGCGCGAGCGGCTCGCCGAGGCCGCCCGCGAGGCCCGGCAGGCGGAGATGGACGCCCGGCTGGCCCTGCGGACCGCGGAGGAGCGGGCGCGGGCGCTGCACGGGCGCGCCGACTCGCTGCTGCGCGCTGCGCAGGCCGAGCGCGAGTCCCGCGCCCGCGCCGCCGAGCGGCGCGAGCGGCTGCTGCGGGAGGGCCGCGCCGCGCAGGCCGTCGCCACCGCCGTGCGCCAGGTGCTCCACCGGCTCGAGCGCTCGGTGATGCTCGCGGCCGACGAGCGCGCCGCCGTGGAGGAGTCGCGGCGGGGGAGCGAGCAGGAGCTGATGACCGTGCGCGCCACCCTCCGCGACCTCGGGCGCGAGCACGACGAGCTGGTCAGCTCGGTGCACCGCGACGAGATGGCCCGCACCCAGCAGCGGATGCGCATCGAGCAGCTCGAGGAGCGCGCCCTCGACGAGCTCGGCCTCGACCCCGAGGGGCTGGTCGCCGACTACGGTCCGCAGACCCTCGTCCCGCACACCGCCGAGGTGCCCGACGGCGAGGAGCCGCCCGAGCCGGTCCCGTTCGTGCGCGAGGAGCAGGTCAAGCGGCTCCGCGCCGCCGAGCGGGCGCTCTCCATGCTCGGCCGGGTCAACCCGCTCGCCCTCGAGGAGTTCTCCGCGATGGAGGAGCGGCACAAGTTCCTCACCGAGCAGCTCGAGGACCTCAAGCGGACCCGCAAGGACCTCCTCGACATCGTCCGTGAGGTCGACGCGCGCGTCGAGCAGGTCTTCACCGAGGCCTACGCCGACGTCGAGAAGGCCTTCGACCAGACGTTCTCGCGGCTGTTCCCCGGCGGCGAGGGCCGGCTCGTCCTCACCGACCCGGGCGACATGCTCACCACCGGCGTCGAGGTCGAGGCCCGGCCGCCGGGCAAGAAGGTCAAGCGGCTCTCGCTGCTCTCCGGCGGCGAGCGGTCCCTGGTCGCGGTGGCGTTCCTCGTCGCGCTCTTCAAGGCCCGTCCCTCGCCGTTCTACATCCTCGACGAGGTCGAGGCGGCGCTCGACGACACGAACCTCGGGCGGCTCCTGCAGATCTACGAGGAGCTGCGCGAGAACTCCCAGCTCCTCGTGATCACCCACCAGAAGCGCACCATGGAGGTCGGGGACGCGCTCTACGGCGTCACCATGCGCGGCGACGGGGTCTCCGCGGTGATCAGCCAGCGCCTGCGCGACGCCGAGCCGGCATGAGCGCACCCACCTCCGCGCGTCCGCCCCGGCCGACCCGCGACGACTACGTCGCGTGGCGCACCGCCACCACCCGGTGGCGCGACGACGACGCCTACGGTCACCTCAACAACGCGACCTACTACGAGCTGTTCGACACCGCGGTCAACGCCTACCTCTACGAGGCGACCGGAGTCGACGTCCGCGCGCTGCCGCAGATCGGCGTGGTCGCCGAGACCGGCTGCCGCTACTTCCGCGAGATCGGCTTCCCCGAGCCGATCGAGATGGGGCTGGTGGTCGACCGGGTCGGCACCAGCTCGGTCGTCTACCGCATCGGGCTCTTCCAGGGGCCGTCCGGCGAGGCCGCCGCCGAGGGCCGCTTCGTCCACGTCTACGTCGACAACACCCACGGGGCCGGCAACCGGCCGGTCGCGCCGCTGCCCGACGTCGTACGCGCCGCGGTGACGCCGCTGCTGCGGACGTGACGGGTCCCACAACGACCCGCCCGGCACCCTCACCGGTGAGCCGGCCCCGCCGACGGTGTGTGAGGCTGGTCGGGACCTGCCCGGCCCACCTTCGGAGGAACCCCGCGTGCTCGCCATCGTCTCGGTGATGATCCTCGGCCTGCTGGTCGCCGCCGGCGTCGCCGTCTACGTCGCGTACCCGCACCGCGGCGAGCCGATGCCGGTCGTGCCGCAGCTCGGTGACGCGATGCGCAAGGGCGTCGACTCGCTGCCCACCCTCGAGGACTCCGAGTCGCGGGTCTGACCCGACCGCCGGCCCGACACGCGGGCCACGGCGCGTCACCACGACCGGGGGCTCCGCGGGGCTAGCCTGCGACAGGTGTCCACGACGCGCGAGCACGCCTCCCGGACCTACTGCACCGTGTGCGGGACCATGGTCTCGCGCCGCTTCCGGCCGGGCCCGGACGGTCGTCCCGACGCGACCTGCCCGCGCTGCCGCAGCCTCGAGCGGCACCGCTTCCTCGCGCTGCTGCTCGGCATGCTGGCGCCCGACCTGCGCGACCTCGACCTGGTCGTCGAGATCGCGCCGTCGCGCCAGACCACCCCGATGCTCGACCGGCTCGGCGCCCGCCGGCGGATCAGCCTGGACGCCGGCTACGACAGCCGCGACGTCGACGCCCTGGCCAGCGTCTGCCGGCTGCCGCTGCGCGACGCGTCGGTCGACCTGCTGGTCTGCTACCACGTGCTCGAGCACGTCCCCGACGACTGCGCGGCCATGCGCGAGATCGCGCGGGTGCTCAGCCCGGACGGGATCGCGCTGCTCGAGGTCCCGATCAGGGTCGGGGTCGGCACCGACGAGGACGTCGACGCGCCGGAGGAGGAGCGGCTGCGCCGCTTCGGCCAGCGCGACCACGTCCGGTGGTACGGCGACGACATCGACGACCGGCTCTCCGCGGCCGGGCTGGCGACCGTGCGGGTCACGCCGCCGGCGCTCCTCGGCGACGCCGCGGTCCGGTGGTTCGGCCTGATGGCGGGCGAGGTGGTGTGGATCGCCCGGCACGGCTCCGGCGCGGCGCCCGCGATGCTGGCGGGAGGTCCGGGGACGGGCCTGTCGGTCGCCCTCGACGCGCTCATCACCGACCTCGACCACACCCGCGAGCGGCTCGACCGTGCCCGGGCGCGCGCCGACCGCGTGGCGGCCCAGCGCGACGCGCTGCGGGCGCGGCTGGACCGCACGCGCGAGGAGCTCGCGGTCGCGCGGCGCGGCGGGGTGCTCACCCGGCTTCGCCGTGCGGTGCACCTCTGATTGGATTGACCCATGGGTGACTGGATCTACCTGATCGTCGCGATCGCCGTCGTCGGGGTGCTGACGCTCGCGGGGCTGCTGACCGCCGGGCGGCGTCGCCGCGAGCTGCCGCCGACCGGAGGCACCGACGTCGTCGCGCCGCCGCCGGCCGCGCCCGACACCGCGACCGGCACCGCGACCGAGGCGCCTCCCGCGCCGGAGGTCGAGGCGGCGCCCGAGGCGCCGGCGGCGCCGGTCGTCGAGAAGCCCGAGGGCACCGCGTCACGCCTGGTGCGGCTGCGCCAGCGGCTGTCGCGCTCGCAGGGTGGGCTCGGCCAGGGCCTGCTCGCGCTGCTCAGCCGCGACCGCCTCGACGAGGACACCTGGGAGGAGATCGAGGACCTCCTGCTCACCGCCGACATCGGCGTGGCGCCCACGCAGGCGCTCGTCGACAAGCTCCGCACCCGACTGCGCGTCGAGGGTGGCCAGCCGGGCGACGTCCGCGCGGTGCTGCGCGAGGAGCTGATCGAGCTCGTCGGCACCGACATGGACCGCCGCGTGCAGGTCACCGGGGCCGACGGCAAGCCCGGCGTCGTGCTCGTGGTCGGCGTCAACGGCGCCGGCAAGACCACCACGGTCGGCAAGATCGCCCGCATCCTCGTGGCCGAGGACCTCACCGTGACGCTCGGTGCGGCCGACACGTTCCGCGCCGCGGCCGTCGACCAGCTCGCCACGTGGGGCGAGCGCGTCGGCGTCGAGGTGGTGCGCGGCCCCGAGGGCGGTGACCCGGCCAGCGTCGCCTTCGACGCGGTCAAGCGCGGCACCGACGAGGGCGTCGACACGGTCCTGGTCGACACGGCGGGCCGGCTGCAGAACAAGGCTGGCCTGATGGACGAGCTGGGCAAGGTCAAGCGGGTCATCGAGAAGCAGGCCCCGGTCACCGAGGTGCTGCTGGTGCTCGACGCCACCACCGGGCAGAACGGCCTGATCCAGGCCCGGGTGTTCAGCGAGATCGTCGACGTCACCGGCATCGTGCTCACCAAGCTCGACGGCTCCGCCAAGGGCGGCATCGTGGTGCAGGTCCAGCGCGAGCTCGGCGTCCCGGTCAAGCTGGTCGGCCTCGGCGAGGGCGCCGACGACATGGCCCCGTTCGACGCCGCCGCCTTCGTGGACGCCCTCCTCGGCTGACGCGTCCGCCGTTTCAGCGATCCCCGGCTGGCCGGGGATCGCTGAACATGTCAGGCCTTGCACGGGCCGACAAGTTCAGCGAGAGCCTGACAAGTCGGCGTCGAGACCCGGTGCAGATCGTCAGGAGCGGGCGAGGAGGGCCCGGACCGCGTCGTCGATGAGCGTCTCCGCACGCTTGTCGAAGCTGTGCTCGGCGATGATGCGCGTCGCGATCCGGCGCCGGGTGGCGTCGTCCGGGAACGCGTCGTAGGGCGGCGCGGCGAGGCGGGCGAGCTCGCGCTCGTTGTCGAAGGGCAGGACCAGGCCGGAGAAGATCTCCTGCAGGCCGTCGATGCGGTCGCTGAGGATCCGTGCCCCGCAGGCGGCCGCGTCGAAGAGGCGGTTGGAGGCGAAGCTGTCGCGCCGCATGTCGAGGTGGTGGTCGTTGAGCACGACGCCGGCCGAGGCGTAGAGCGCGCCGACCTCCTCGTTGGCCACCCCGCCCGAGGCGATCTGGTCCCGGTCGACGAACTCGGTCCAGTCGTTGCCGTGGAGGGTGAGGTCGGCACCGATGGCGAGCGCGCTGCGCACGGCGTAGCGGTAGACGCCGCGCGAGTTGCCGACGAACAGCAGCGCGGGCCCGGTGTCGGGCTCGGCGCGGTCGGGGTGGAACCAGCGGGTGTCGGTGCACTGCAGCAGCGGTGCGACGGGGACGCCCCACTCGCGCGACACGCGCGCCGACCAGCTGGTGCTGGCCGCGTAGACGAGGTCGAACCCGGCGACCTCGTCGGGTGTGATCATGTCGGGGTGGCTGATGATCCACTCGACGTTGAGCAGCCCGGGACGCGGCGTGACCCGGTCGAGGCCGCGCAGCACGAGCAGCACGTCGTCGTGGTCGCGGGAGTCGCGGTCGCGGGCGTCGCGGCGGTCGATGGCGACGTGCTGGCCGCGGCGCTCGAGGGCGTCGGCGAGGGAGCGGGCGAAGTAGGTGTCGCCCCAGCGGTCGCCGCGCGCGGCGGCGGGTGCGGCGATGTCGACCGCCCACCGCAGCCGCGGCGGTGACTCGTGGATGCCCAGGACGCGGCGCAGCACCAGCTCCGGCACCAGCACCGCGGGGGCCTGGCGGTCGTCGGGGTCGAGGGTCACCCGGCGGTTGCGCGCGTCGGTGATCTCGAGGCCGGCCGCCGCGAGGAGGTCGGCCGACGGGTCGTCCGGCGGGCGGTGCGAGGAGCCGCGGAGCGACGCCATCGCGCCGATCAGCTCGTCGGGGGTGGCGTACGGGGTGCGCGAGGTGACCACCGCGTCCGGCACCACGACCGTGTCGCCCAGTCCGGCCGCGCGGGCCCGCAGCCCGAGGTCGGTCTCGGCGAGCACCGAGTGGAACCGCGCGGCCAGCCCGCCGAGCGCGACGGCCGTCGAGGTCCGCAGCGCGACGACGGGGGAGGCCGGCGCCGCGACGCGACAGGTCCCGATCCGCAGCGCGTCGCTCGTGGGCAGCCCGGCGAGGAACAGGTCGGGGTGCGGGTTGCCGGGCGCGAACCGCGCACCGGCGCTCAGCGTCACGCCGTCGAGGTCGACGACCAGGGGCTGGGCCACGGCGACGCCGGGCTCGGCGAGCGCGGAGCGCAGCCGCTCGGCGATCGGCTGGCGCGGGGGCATGGCCTCGGGACGCACCAGCAGGACGGTGCTGCCCTCGGCGTGGGCGATGCCGACGTTGGTGGCGGCGGAGGTGGAGACGGGCGCGGGGACGGAGACGAACCGGGCGCCGGAGATCACCGCCGCGATCGACGCCGCCAGCACGTGGTGGGCGCGGCGCAGGCGTACGCCGACGAGGATCAGCTCGGAGCCCTCGCGCGGGAGGGCGCCCAGCCACTCCACGGTCCGACGGGGCTCGGCGCCCAGCGGCAGCACGTGGCTGACCAGGTCGTCGTCGGTGCGGCGGGCGGCGGCCGCGTCCCAGTCGACCAGCTGGCGCTCGAGGACCGCCGACGCCCAGTCGTCGCCGGTGTCGCGCGGCGGCTGCTCCGGCCGCCTCAGCACCGCCACGTCGACGGGGAGCGGCTCGTGCTCACGGGTCAGGCGCAGCACCAGGTCGCGCTCGGCGGCGCCGCCGAGGCCCTCGTCGAAGCCCCCGACGTCCTTGACCGCCGCGCGGCGCAGCAGCGTCGTCGCGAGGTCGACCGGTCGGCCGGCCAGGAGCTCCTGGCGGCTCCGGCCGACCGAGCCGGCCCCCGACAGCACGACCGCGGAGCCGGAGTGGTGGGCGTGCGCGAGGAGCTCGGCGAGCTGGTCGGGCAGCCACTCGCGACCCAGCGGCAGGAAGGCGACGTGCTCCGCCGTGCCGTGCTCGAGCGCGACGTTGAGCGCGCGGGCGTGGCTGCAGCGCGACTCGCGCACGAGGGTCACGCGGTCGTCGAACGCCGCCACGCCCTGCAGCACCGCCGCGGTGTCGTCGACCGAGCCGCGGTCGACCGCCACGAGGTGCCAGTCGGTGAAGGTCTGCGCCTGCAGCGAGGCCACGGTGGCGTGCACCAGCGGACCGGCGTCCTGGGCCGCCATCACGACCGTCACGGTGGGGGAGCCGCCCATGGTCGCGGGCAGCGGGCCGGCAGGACCGACGAGGGCGGGGCGCTCGACCACGACCTCCTCGCGCCACACGGCGGCGGCCTCGATCGCCGCGGCGCGGTAGGTGCCCCACGAGACCTTGCGCGGCAGCACCCGGGTGGGGAGCGGCGTGCTCGGCACGGCGACCGAGAGCCAGTGCGACAGGGCGCCGAACGGGTTCAGCCGCGCCTCGGGCGTCGAGGCGAAGACGATCCGCGGGTCGACGAGCGGGTGCGGGCTGATCCGATTGCGGCGCCGGCGCTCGGAGAGGTACCAGACGGCGGGGTGCTGGCCGGCGCGCTGCCACGACCGGCGGCGACCGATCCAGTGCGCCTCGAACAGCGGGTGCGGCGACAGGTCGCCGGCCTCGACGACGGCGCGGGCCGCCTCGTGGGGCGAGGTGAAGCCGCGCCCGAGCTGGGCGGCGACGTAGTCGACGTCGACCAGGCCGGACTCGACCAGCGCGTCGACGGGGTCGTCGAGGCGTACCTGCCCCGGGCGGCGGCGCTCACCGCGCATCGGAGTACCTCACGCGGGGGAAGAGCGGCTCCAGTGCGAGCGGCGTGGGGAGCAGGCGCTCGGTGTCGCGGACGGGGTAGTAGGAGGCGGTGTCGGCCAGGAACTGACGTACGCCCTCGAAGCGCTCCGGGAACCGCTTCTCGCACAGGTCGAGCAGCCGGTCGGCGTCGAGGTTGTAGGGGTCGTAGCGCAGGGTGTCGATCTTGACGTAGGGCAGCCGGGCGTCGTCGAGCACCCGGTCGGCCAGGCTGCGGGCGGGGTTCCACGGCTCGTTGGCCCGCTCGCGCCACTCGCGCACCTCCGCGCGCGTGCGCGGGAAGGAGGAGCGGTGGGCGGCCCACCAGCGCATCCGCTCGCGGGCGATGCGACGGTCCTCGGGCGTCTCGACGAAGTAGGTGTCGGAGACGAAGCCGGCGTCGTAGAGGCGCCGGGACATGCCGATCTCGTAGCGGCGGATCACCTGGCGCCGCCGCGAGATCGGCTCCATCTGCTCCCAGAACTCGGTGAACGCGTGGGACGACACCACCCACGGGCGGAAGGCGATGAAGAAGGACTGGATGTGGGGGGCGAGCCGCTCGGCGCCGGTGAGGCCCCAGAAGTCGCACGGACGGGTCGCCATCTCGTCGAACACGGGGGTGTAGGAGTCGAGCGCGAAGACGTAGGTGTCGTTGCAGACCACGACCTCGTCGTAGCCCGTCAGGTCGCCGGCGGCGTCGAGGCCGACCTTGTAGCTGAAGAAGTCGTAGCCGTAGTTGGCGCGCTCGACGAGCTCGGCGCGCTCGGACAGCCAGGTGCGGGCCGAGTCCTGCAGGGAGGCCGTCGTGCAGACCAGCAGCCGGTCGACCGACGCGGCGAGTGCCTCGACCTGGCCGCGCACGTGGGGCCGCAGCTCCCCGGCGACGTCGAAGTGCGCCATCACGGCCAGTCTGGACACGGCCGAACACTAACAAGGGGCGCGGGTCGTCGACCGGGCGCCGCGGCGTTCACACACCCGTAACACAACGGGGCGATCCGTTGCGTGCCCGCAACATCCGCCGACGCCCGGCGTCACATCGCGCCCGCACGCTCTGGATGAACATGTGGACCCCTGCATGACACCGGCGTCATGAGCCCGGCGGACCACTTGCCCGAACGTTTCCTGGAGGTTCTGTGGACGGCTATTACGCCTTCATGCTGGTGGCGACCGCCTTCGTCCTGATGATGACGGTGCCCGCGCTGGCCCTGTTCTACGGCGGCATGTCCCGGTCGAAGTCCGTGCTCAACATGATGATGATGTCCTACGTCGCGGCAGCGATCGTCGGCATCCTCTACGTCGCCGTCGGCTGGTCGATGGGCTTCGGCGGCGACGGCACGCTCTTCGCCAACCCGCTCGAGCTGCTGTGGCTCGACGGCGTCTCGACCGGGGACTACGTCTTCGTGATGTTCCAGATGACCTTCGCGATCATCACGGCCGCGCTGATCAGCGGCGCGGTCGCGGACCGGATGAAGTTCTCCGCCTGGGTGCTGTTCGTGCCGCTCTGGGCCGTCATCGTCTACTTCCCGATGGCCCACATGGTCTTCAGCTGCACCGACGACTCCCTCATCTGCGGCCGGATCGGTGCCCAGGACTACGCGGGCGGCACGGCGGTCCACATCAACGCCGGTGTCGCGGCGCTCGTGCTGGTGCTGCTGCTCGGCAAGCGGATCGGCTGGCCGAAGGAGCAGATGCGTCCGCACAACCTGACGCTCACCATGCTCGGCGCGGGCCTGCTGTGGATGGGCTGGTACGGCTTCAACGTCGGGTCGATCGTCTTCGGCGACGACCCGGAGACCCAGTTCCCGCTCGAGACCGGCCGCACCTTCGCGACCACCACGCTCGCCACGATGGCCGCGATCCTCGGCTGGCTGCTCGTCGAGCGGGTGCTGCACAAGAAGGCCACCTCGCTCGGTGCGGCCTCGGGCATCGTCGCCGGCCTCGTCGCGATCACCCCCGCCGCCGGCGCGGTCAACCTCTCCGGCGCCGTCGCGATCGGCGCGATCGCCGGCGGTGTCTGCGCCTGGGCCGTCGGCCTGAAGTACAAGCTGGGCTACGACGACTCGCTCGACGTGGTCGGCGTGCACCTCGTCGGTGGCATCATCGGCACCGTGCTGATCGGGGTGTTCTCCACCTCCGAGGGCGCCGGTGGCGTCGACGGACTCGTCTACGGCGGCGGCTTCGGCTCCCTCCGTGACCAGGTCCTCGGCGTGCTCGTCGCGGTCGCCTACTCCGGCGTGCTCACCACCGTCATCGCCCTCGTGGTGAAGTACACGATCGGGCTGCGCCTCGACGAGGAGGACGAGGTGGCCGGCATCGACCTCGCCGCCCACGGCGAGTCGGCCTACGACCTGCACACCGGCACCAGCGGCGGCCGCTCCAGCGTCCTCGCCCCCGCCGCCGCCCCCGTCTCCAGCGAAGGAGCCAACGCATGAAGCTCGTGACCGCGGTCATCAAGCCGCACAAGTGGGAGGACGTCCGCGAGGCGCTCGAGACCTTCGGGGTCGCCGGGATGACGGTCTCCGAGGTGAGCGGCTACGGCCGCCAGAAGGGCCACACCGAGGTCTACCGCGGCGCGGAGTACGACATCGCGCTCGTGCCCAAGATCCGCATCGAGATCGTCGTCGACGACGCCGACGCCGACGACGTGGTCGGGATCGTGGTGAAGACCGCGCAGACCGGTCGCATCGGCGACGGGAAGGTCTGGGTCAGCCCGGTCGAGACCGTCGTGCGGGTCCGGACCGGCGAGCAGGACGCGTCCGCGCTCTGATGGCTGCACGTCTCGGGGTCGTCCGCACGGGCACTTCCGTGGGGGAGGTCTCGTGAGCGCCGCGGACCGCCAGGCCAGGGCCGCCTCGGCCGACGAGCTCTGCCGGCAGGCGTACGCCGCCTCCGCAGGGCCGGACGCCGGCGTGGCCCTGGTCGCGGTCGGGGGCTACGGCCGCGGAGAGCTGGCGCCCCACTCCGACCTCGACGTGGTGCTGGTCCACGAGGACGGCGTCGACCTCGGTGACCTGGGCTCGACCCTGTGGTACCCGTTGTGGGACTCGGGGCGGAGGCTGGACCACGCGGTCCGGTCGATGGGCCAGGTCCACGAGGCCGCCGCCGACCTGCGGGTCGCGCTCGGGCTCCTGGACGTGCGCCACGTCGCCGGTGACCCGGGCCTCGCGCTCCGGCTGCGCACCACGATGCTGGCCGACTGGCGCAGGCAGGCCCGCTCCCGTCTGCCGGAGCTGCAGGCGATGACCCGCAAGCGCCACGAGGTCACCGGCGAGCTCGCCCACGCCTCGGTCCCCGACGTCAAGGAGGCCGAGGGCGGCCTGCGCGACGCGGGCGTCCTCAAGGCGGTCGAGGCGAGCTGGCTGGTCGACGCCTCCACCCACGACCTCGAGTCCGCGCGGCTCCAGCTGCTCGACGTGCGCGACGAGGTGCAGGACCTGGCCGGACGTCCGGTCGACCGGATCGCCCCCGAGGCGTGGGGGCCCCTGGCCGAGCGCCTCGGCCTCCCGGACGCCGCCGCCGCGCAGCGCCACGTCCGGTCGCTGGGGCGCCGGATCTCCCACCTGTCCCGCCTCGCCTGGCGGCGGACCGACGCCGTGCTGGCCCGGCCGACGGGGGAGCGCGGACGGCGTACGCCCGCGCTGGAGCGGGTGGCGCCCGGCCTGGCCCTGTCGCGCGGCGAGGTCGTCCTCGACGCGGGCACCAGCCCGGCGGACGACCCGACCCTGCTGCTGCGCGCGGCCGCCGAGGCAGCGAGCCGCGACGTGGTGCTCGCGCCCACCACCGCCGCCCGCCTGGTCCGCGAGGGGGCCGAGCTGCCGGTGCCGTGGCCGGCCTCGGCACGCGACGCGCTCGTCCGGCTGCTGGCCAGCGGCCCGGGGCTGCTGCCGGTGTGGGAGACCCTCGACGAGGTCGACGGGATCGAGACGTTCCTGCCGGAGTGGGAGCAGATCCGGCTGCTGCCGCACGCCTCGGCGATCCACCGCTTCACCGTCGACCGCCACGTCGTCGAGACCTGCGCCGAGGCCGGGGCGCTGATCCGCGGCGTCCGCCGGCCCGACCTGCTGCTGGTGGCCGCGCTGCTCCACGACATCGGCAAGGGGTCCCTGCAGGACCACTCCGTCGCCGGGGAGCCGGTGGCCCGCAAGATCGTGACCAGGATGGGGTTCACCGACCTCGACGCCGAGGTGGTCGCCTCGCTCGTGCGCTGGCACCTGCTGCTGGCCACCCTCGCCACCACCCGCGACCCGGACGACCCCGCGACGTCCTCCGAGCTGCTCACCCACGTGCCCGACGCGGCGAGCCTCGAGCTGCTGCGGGCGCTCACCGAGGCCGACGCCCGGGCGACCGCGCCCGCGGCGTGGACCTCGTGGCGTGCCTCCCTCGTCGACCAGCTGGTCGCGCGCGCCGGGGCCGCCCTCGGCGCCGCGATCGCGCCGGTCGTGCCGGTCGAGCAGCTGCCCGTGCCCGACGTCGTGCGCCGTGACCCGGCGGCGGTGTCGGTCACCGTCACGCCGCACGACGTCGGCGCCACCGTCAGCGTGGTCGCCGCCGACCGGGTCGGCCTGCTCGCCGACGTCGCCGGGGGACTCGCGGCCCTGCGCGTCCCGGTGAAGGCGGCACGGGCCTGGTCGCAGGTCGACGAGGACGGCGAGTGGGCGGTGAGCGCCTGGGAGGTGCCCGACGCCTACCTCGACGCAGCGGTGGTGCGCGAGCGGATCCGCCGCGTCGCCGACGGGTCGCAGGCCCAGCCCGTGCTGCCGGCGCGTGGCGCGGACGAGCTGCCGCCGATCGTCGAGGTGCGTCCCGACGCCTCGCGCGCCTCGCTGGTGCTCGAGATCCGGACGTCGGACCGGCCGGGCGTCGTGCACCGCGTGCTCACCACCCTCGCCGACCTCGGGCTCACGGTCGCCTCCGCACACGTCTCGACGCTCGGCCCGCAGGCGGTCGACGTGTTCTACGTGCAGGAGGTCGGCGGCGTGCGCCCCACCGAGGAGCGCGCCGCCGCGGCCGCGCACGCCGTCCGGGCCGCGCTGGGCGGCTGAGCGGTCCCGGGCCGCCCGTACGCCGAATCGTTCGCACCCTGCCCCGTCCGGATACGCTGGTGGCCGTACGACCCTGACTCAAGTCACCGATGCGAGGGACAGACCCACACCGTGTTCGCCACACTCTCCGACCGCCTTGCCGACACCTTCAAGAACCTCCGGGGCAAGGGCCGGCTCTCCGAGGCCGACATCGACGCCACCGCGCGCGAGATCCGGATCGCGCTGCTCGAGGCCGACGTCGCCCTCCCGGTCGTGAAGGAGTTCGTCGGGGCCGTCAAGGAGCGGGCCCGCGGCGAGGAGGTCAGCGGCGCGCTGAACCCGGCCCAGCAGATCATCAAGATCGTCCACGAGGAGCTCGTGACGATCCTCGGCGGCGAGACCCGCCGGCTGCGCTACGCCAAGTCCGGGCCCACCGTCATCATGCTCGCCGGCCTCCAGGGCGCCGGCAAGACGACCCTCGCGGCCAAGCTCGCGCTCTGGCTCAAGGAGCAGGACAAGACCCCGATGCTGGTCGCGGCCGACCTGCAGCGCCCCAACGCGGTGCAGCAGCTGCAGGTCAACGGCGAGCGCGTCGGCGTGCCGGTCTTCGCCCCCGAGCCGGGCAACGGCACGGGCAACCCCGTCGACGTGGCCCGCGCGTCCATCGAGGAGGCGAAGCGCCGCCTGCACGACGTGGTCATCATCGACACCGCCGGCCGCCTCGGTGTCGACGCCGAGCTGATGCAGCAGGCCAGCGACATCCGCGACGCCGTGCAGCCCGACGAGGTGCTCTTCGTCGTCGACGCGATGATCGGCCAGGACGCGGTCACCACGGCGCAGGCGTTCCTCGACGGGGTCGGCTACGACGGCGTCGTCCTCACCAAGCTCGACGGCGACGCCCGCGGTGGCGCGGCGCTCTCGATCCGTCAGATCACCGGCAAGCCGGTCATGTTCGCCTCCAGCGGCGAGAAGATGACCGACTTCGACCTCTTCCACCCCGACCGGATGGCCTCGCGCATCCTCGACATGGGCGACATGCTCACCCTGATCGAGCAGGCGGAGAAGGCGTTCGACTCCGACCAGGCCATGAAGGCCGCGGAGAAGCTCGGCACCAAGGGCGGCTTCACCCTGGAGGACTTCCTCCAGCAGATGCAGCAGATCCGCAAGCTCGGCTCGATGACCAAGATCATGGGCATGCTGCCCGGGATGGGCCAGTTCCGCGACCAGCTGGAGAACTTTGACGAGCGGGAGATCGACCGGATCCAGGCGATCATCCAGTCGATGACGCCGGCCGAGCGGGCCAACCCGAAGATCATCGACGGCTCGCGCCGGGCCCGCATCGCGAAGGGCTCGGGTCGCCAGGTCTCCGACGTCAACCAGCTCGTCGACCGCTTCTTCGAGGCGCGCAAGATGATGGAGTCGATGGCGCGCGGCGGCGGGATGCCGGGGATGCCCGGGATGCCCGGGATGCCGGGCGTCGGTGGCGGCAAGCGCACCGGTGCGAAGCAGGCCCCGAAGGGCAAGAAGGGCAAGAAGCGCGTCTCGGGCAACCCCGCCAAGGCGGCGCAGCAGAAGGCGGCCGACAAGGCCGCCGCGGCGGAGAAGGCCGGCAACCCCTTCGGCAACCCCGACGGCGCCGAGGTCGACTACGAGAAGGCCGCCGAGCAGCTCAACCTCCCCAAGGACTTCTCGCAGTTCCTGAAGTGAGACGAGCAGCAGGGACCGAGCGAAGCGAGGTCCCTGCGTGGGCTCGGCCAGGTTGAGCGAGCGACACGACCGAGGAACGAGGTCGTACGAGCGCGTCGAAACCCACGTCAGGGCCAGGCTGCTCCGAGGCGAAGCGAGGTCCCTGCGTGGGCTCGGCCAGGTTGAGCGAGTGACACGACCGGGGAACGAGGTCGTACGAGCGCGTCGAAACCGACGTCAGGGCCAGGCTGCTCCGAGGCGAAGCGAGGTCTGGCGGCCGTGGGCGCCGCGGTGGTTGGGTGGACGGCGTACGCCGGACCATCGAGGGGGAGCCATGACCGAGCCGTTCGACCACCTGCTGGAGAAGTACGCCCGACTCGTCGTGCGGGTGGGCGCCAACGTCCAGCCCGGCCAGGAGGTCGTGGTCAACGCGCTGCCCGAGCAGGCCGACGCCGCGCGCGCGATCACCGCGGAGGCCTACCGCGTCGGCGCGTCGAAGGTCACCCTGCAGTACCGCGACCCCTTCGAGAAGCGCGCCGCCGTCGAGCACGGGCCGGAGGAGCTCCTCGGCACCTCCCAGGAGCACGAGTTCGTCCAGGTCCGCGGTTGGCAGCAGACCCGCCCCGCGATGATCTCGCTCACCGGCAACCCGCACCCCACGCTCATGGACGGGCTCGACCCGGCCCGGCTCGCCAAGGCGGTCCCGGTCGACCTGATCCAGGAGCTGATGCCGCTGATGACGACCAACCAGGTGGCGTGGACGGTCGCGGGCGCGCCCACCAAGGGCTGGGCCGACAGCGTCGGGGTGAGCGACGTCGCCGCCCTGTGGGACGCGGTCGCGACCAGCATGCGCCTCGACCAGGCCGACCCCGTGGCGGCGTGGCAGTCCCACATCGCCAAGCTCAAGGCCCGCGCCGCGGTCCTCAACGCCCACGGCTTCGACAAGATCCGCTACCGCGGACCCGGCACCGACCTCACCCTCGGCCTCACCTCGCGCTCGCGCTGGGTCGGCGGGTCGGTGGAGAACGAGGCCGGCGTGGAGTTCGTGCCCAACATGCCCACCGAGGAGGTCTTCGTCTCCCCGGACTGGCGCCGCGCGGAGGGCACCGTCCGGACCTCGGCACCGTTCTTCCTCGCCTCGATGGGGGCCCTCGTCGAGGGCCTGGCGCTCGAGGTCCGCGACGGCACGGTCACCGGCGCCACCGCCGAGCGCGGCGAGGAGGCGGTGCAGGCCCAGTTCGACCTGATCCCGCGCTCGCGCCACTTCGGCGAGGTCGCGATCGTCGACGCCGACTCCGCCGTCGCAGCCACCGGCCTGGTCTACAAGGACATGCTGTTCGACGAGAACGTCGGCTCCCACATCGCCTGGGGCATGGGCTACACGACCGCCATGGACGACACCGTCGGCCTCACCCCGGAGCAGCGCATCGACGAGGGCCTCAACCAGGCCAACACCCACGTCGACATCGTCATCGGGAGCCCGGAGGTGCAGATCGACGGGATCCACGCCGACGGGTCGTCGGTGGCCGTCACCCGCGGCAACGAATTCGTGCTCACCGACTGACACACTGGGACCGTGAGCACGGTCCTGGTCGTCGACGGCGCCAACGTCGTCGGGTCGGTCCCGGACGGCTGGTGGAAGGACCGTGCCGGCGCGGCCCGTCGCCTGCACGAGCGGCTGCTCGTCGGCGACACGTCGTACGACGAGATCGTGCTCGTGCTGGAGGGGCAGGCCAAGGGCGGGGTGCGCGCCGGGCGTGACGCCCACGTCCGCACCGTCCACGCCGCCCGCGACGGCGACGCCGAGATCCGCGAGCAGGCCCGCCGCGCGCTCGCCGACGGCAGTCGGGTCACCGTCGTGACGGCCGACCGGATGCTGGCCGCCAACGTCTCACCGGCCCAGGTCGTCAGCCCGTCGTGGCTGCTCGACCGGGTCTGACCGCGCTCAGTCGGCCGCGGTGGCCATCGCGACCGCCATCGCCACCGCGCCGACGATCCCGGCCCGTTCGCCCAGCTCGGCCGACCTGACCTCCACCGCCCGGGCGGTGGCGGGCTGGGCGTAGCGGTCCACCGCGCGGCGCACGCCGTCGACCAGCGTGGCCGCGCCCCCGAGCGGCCCGCCGAGCACGATCACCGAGGGGTTGAGGTGGTTGCTGAGGTCGGCGAGCGCCCGCCCGACCGTGGTGCCTGCGTCGGCGAGCACCCGGCGCACCCCGGCGTCGCCGGCCCGCTCGAGCTCCAGCACGCGACCCAGGTCGAGGTCCTCGTCGTGCGCGGGCTGGAGCACCGCCAGCAACCGGTGCGCCGACACGCGGGTCTCGAGGCAGCCGCGGTTGCCGCAGCGGCAGACGTCCCCGTCTTCGCCGATCTGCACGTGGCCGATCTCGCCTGCCATGCCGGTGGCGCCGCGGTGCACCCGGCCGCCCAGCACGAGCCCGGCCCCGACCCCGCTGGCGAGCTTCACGTAGACGGCGTCCTGGTGTCCACGTGCGGCGCCGTGGCGCACCTCGGCGAGCGCGCCGAGGTTGGCGTCGTTGTCGACGACGACCGGCGCCCCGATCCGGGTCGCCAGCTCCGCGGCCGGGTCGACGCCGCGCCAGCCCGGGAGGATGCCGGTGCTGACCCGGCTGGTCCCGCGGTCGATCGGCGCCGGGACGCACATCCCGGCGCCGTGCACGTCGTGCGGGTCGAGCGACGCCGCGGCCAGGACCTCGCGCACCATCGTCGCGGCCACGTCGAGGGTGCCCGGTCCGGCCTCGTCGACGTCGAGCACCCGCACGTCCTCGGCGAGGACGGCGCCGGTCGGCCCCGCGGCCGCGACCCGGACGTGCCCGTGTCCGATGTCCACCCCGACCACGCCGCCCGGGGGAGTGGCGAGCTCGACGAGCACCGGCGGTCGACCGGAACCGCCCTTGTGCGGACGCCCGGTGGTGGTCTCGCGCACCTGCCCCGACGCGACCATCTCGCTGACCAGGCTCGAGACGGTCGTGGCCGACAGCCCGGTGGCCCGGGCCAGCTCGGCGCGGCTGTGCGGTCCCGAGGCGACGAGGTGGCCCAGGACCAGCCGGCGGTTCGCGCGCCGCAGGTCCTCCAGCGACCCACCGCGCGGGCGCCACGGGAGGGGTGTGGACGCGCCTGCCTCATTCCTGCGGGACCCGGCGGAAAGATCCGCCTCGCGGGGAGGTTTCGACATTGACGCGCACGATAGCCGGTTCCTACGTTCGTTGTGACGGGCGTCACCCGACGCTCTCGACCTCGGGTAAGGGAGCACCCCCATGCAACGACCACTGCGACGACCCCTCCAACGTCCCCGGCTGCGCGCCGCGGTCGGCCTCCTCGCCACCGCCGCGCTCTCCACCTCGCTCCTCGCGGTGTCTGCGCCGTCCGGGGCCCAGGGGTCGGCCCCCGGCGCAGGCCGCGAGCCTGCGGCGGCCCCCGCCGACGCCGCCTACCGCAACCCCCGGCTGCCCACGGCCAGGCGCGTCGCCGACCTGCTCGCACGGATGACGCTCGCGGAGAAGATCGGCCAGATGGCGCAGGCCGAGCGCCTCGACGTCGACGCCGACACCTCGCTGATCACCACCTACGGCCTCGGCAGCCTGCTGTCCGGCGGCGGCTCGACCCCGACGCCGAACACGGCGGAGGCGTGGGCCGACATGGTCGACCGCTACCAGCGCGCCGCGCTCGCGTCCCGGCTCGGCATCCCGCTGCTCTACGGCGTCGACTCCGTCCACGGGCACTCGAACCTCGTGGGCGCGACGATCTTCCCGCACAACATCGGGCTGGGCGCGACGCGCGACCCGCGGCTGGTCGAGCGGATCGGTGAGATCACCGCGCAGGAGACCCGGGCCACCGGCCCGCAGTGGGCCTTCGCCCCGTGCCTGTGCGTCGCCCGCGACGACCGCTGGGGCCGCACGTACGAGTCGTTCGGCGAGGACCCCGACCTGGTCACGTCGATGACCACCGCGATCCGGGGTCTGCAGGGGCGTCCGGGCCAGCTCGACGACCCCGACCACGTGCTCGCCTCGGCCAAGCACTTCGCCGGTGACGGGCTGACCACCTACGACGCGTCCGCCGCCGGCACCGGGGCGTACCCGATCGACCAGGGCGTCACCCAGGTCGACCGCGAGACCTTCGACGAGCTCGCGCTGGCGCCGTACTGGCCGGCCATCCGCAAGTACGACGTCGGCTCGGTGATGCCGTCCTTCTCCAGCGTCGACTGGACCGAGGACGGCCTCGGCAACCCGACCAAGATGCACGCCAACGGCGACCTGCTGACCGGCACGCTGAAGGGCGACATGCGCTTCGACGGCATCGTGATCTCCGACTGGCGCGCCATCCGGCAGCTGCCCGGCAGCTACCGCGACCAGGTGAAGGCGTCGGTGCTCGCCGGCGTCGACATGTTCATGGAGCCGATCCAGGCGCCGAACAACCCGTCGGGCTGGGACGAGTTCATCCCGACGCTCACCGGGCTCGTCGACAGCGGCGAGGTGCCGGTGTCGAGGATCGACGACGCGGTCACCCGCATCCTGACCAAGAAGTTCGAGCTCGGCCTCTTCGAGCACCCGTTCACCGACCGGCGCCACATCGACGACATCGGCAGCCCGCAGCACCGCAAGGTCGCCCGCCGGGCCGTCGCGCAGTCGCAGGTGCTGCTCAAGAACGAGCGTCGCGCCGTGCCGCTCGCCCGCCGCGCGCCGGTCTACGTCGCGGGCGCCAAGGCCGACAGCATCGGCGACCAGGCCGGCGGCTGGACCGTGACCTGGCAGGGCGGCTCGACCAACGAGATCCCCGGCAACACGATCCTCGACGGCGTGCGCGGCGAGGCGACCCGGGTGACCTGGAGCCCCGACGGCACCAAGCCGGTGCCGGCCGGAGCGTCGGCCGTGGTCGTCGTCGGCGAGACGCCCTACGCGGAGGGCTTCGGCGACGTGGGCGGTCCGCAGTGGGCCTACGACCCGGGTGACAACGGCGTGCCGCGACCCGCGCAGACCATGGAGCTGTCGGCGTCCGACCAGGACCTCGTCCGCTCGGTCTGCTCGAAGGTCGAGACGTGCGTGGTCGTGCTGCTCTCGGGGCGCCCGATCGTCATCGAGCCCTCGCTGCTCGCGTCGATCGACGCGCTGCAGGCCGCCTGGCTGCCCGGCAGCCAGGGTGAGGGCGTGACCGACGTGCTCTTCGGCCGCAGGCCCTACACGGGTCGCCTCCCGGTGAGCTGGCCGCGCAGCGTGGCCCAGGAGCCGATCAACGTCGGGGACGCCGACTACGACCCGCTCCACGCCTACGGGTTCGGCCTCCGCGCCCGCCGCTGAGCGCCCACCCGCGACGACCCCGGTCGGCCGGCCCGTGCACGGGCCGGGCGACCGGGGCCCTCGCTAGGGTCGGTCCATGCCCCTCGAGCCAGCCCAGCGCTTCCGCGGCCCGGTCCTGCCCGACGGTGAGCCGCGCGACCTCTACGTCGTCGACGGCCGGATCACCTACGAGGCCCAGCCGGGCGCCGACACGGTCGCCGAGGGCTGGATCGTGCCCGGACTGGTCGACGCCCACTGCCACCTCGGCCTCGACGACTTCGGACCGACCGACGACGCCGCCACCGAGGAGCAGGCCGTCGCCGACCGCGACGGTGGCGCGCTGCTCATCCGGGACGCGGGCTCGGCCGCTGACACCCGGTGGATCCACGACCGCGACGACCTGCCCCGCCTGATCCGCTGCGGGCGCCACATCGCGGCCACGAAGCGCTACATCCGCAACTACGCGCACGAGGTCGAGCCGGAGGACCTCGCCGCGTACGCCGCGCTGGAGGCACGCAACGGCGACGGGTGGATCAAGCTGGTGGGGGACTGGATCTCCCGTGAGGAGGGCGACCTGGCCCCGTCCTTCCCGGCGGAGGCGTTCGCGGCGGCCATCGACGCCGCCCACGCCGAGGGGGCGAAGGTCACCGCCCACTGCTTCGGCCACGGCGTGCTGCCCGGCCTGATCGAGGCGGGCATCGACTGCATCGAGCACGGCACCGGCCTCACCGAGGACCTGATCGACGCGATGGTCGCGCACGGCACCCGCCTGGTGCCGACCGTGATGCAGCTCGACAAGTTCCCCGAGCACGCCGCCGCGGGCGCGGGGAAGTTCCCGGACTACGCCAACACCATGACCGACCTCTACGCCCGGATGCCGGCCACGATCATGGCCGCCCACGAGGCCGGCGTCCCGATCTACGCGGGCTCCGACGGCGGGGGGATCAGCCGGCACGGCAACATCGCCGGCGAGATCGAGGCGCTGGTCCGCATCGGCATGCCGGCCCACGACGCGCTCGGCGCGGCGAGCTGGCGGGCACGGGAGTGGCTGGGCGTCGACGGCCTCACCGAGGGCGCGTCGGCCGACTTCGTCGTCTACGACCGCAACCCGGTCGACGACCTGTCCGTGCTCCGCACCCCGACGTGCACCGTCCTGCGCGGGGTCACGCGACGTCGATGACCTCGACGCCCGACCGCCCGCGTCGGTGCCGGAAACCGATTGGTGCGCCACGGGCGACTCCGTGAGGATGGCGCCATGCTGAGCGCCACCGACGTGTACCCGCCCTTCGGCCTGCGGGTCGTCGCCGGCCCGATCGAGATGCGGGGGCTGACCGACGAGCTCATCCTCGAGCTGTGCGACGTGGCCGAGCGGGGCATCCACGACCCGGACGAGATGCCGTTCTACTTCCCGTGGTCGACCGCGCCCGCCGGCGAGCTCTCCCGCAACACCGCGGCCTACCACTGGAGCAAGCGGTCCACCTTCCGGGCGAACGACTTCTGCCTGGACCTCGCGGTGCTCGTCGACGGCCGGGTCGTGGGCTCGCAGGGGGTGGCGGCGAAGAACTTCCCCGTGACCCGCACCGGCGAGACCGGCTCGTGGCTCGGTCGGGAGCACCAGGGCCGCGGGATCGGCACCGCGATGCGCCGAGCGTTCTGCGCGCTGCTGTTCGACCACCTCGGCTTCGAGGAGATCACCTCGGCGGCGTTCCTCGACAACCCCGCCTCCCTCGGCGTCTCGCGCAAGGTCGGCTACGTCGAGACCGGGTTGACCAGGGTCAAGCGGCGCGAGGGCGAGCTCGCCCGCACCCGGGGGCTGCTGCTCACGCCCGAGACCTTCGTCCGCGACGACGTGCACCTCGAGGTCACCGGCGCGGAGGCGGTACGCGGGTTCATCGGGATCGGCGCGGGCTGAGCGCGGGCTGAGCGTGGGCCCCGTGCGCACCGGATTGGTCGGCGGCGGCACCGGTCTGGCAGAATCGTCGCTCGTGTCCTGCGTGCCCGGACCCTCTCATCCGTTCACGCAGCGCCCATCGAGCCGTACGGTCCCGGTGTCCCCACCCTCGGACCGTGCCCTCACCCACGACAATTTCTGAGGAGACACCACAAACGTGGCCGTCAAGATTCGCTTGAAGCGCCTGGGCAAGATCCGGGTGCCGCAGTACCGCATCGTCGTCGTCGACTCGCGCAAGAAGCGCGACGGCAGGGTCCTCGAGGAGATCGGCAAGTACCACCCCAAGGAGGAGCCGTCGCTCATCGACATCACCTCCGAGCGGGCGCAGTACTGGCTCGGCGTGGGCGCCCAGCCCACCGAGGCCGTCGAGGCCCTGCTCAAGGTGACCGGTGACTGGCAGAAGTTCAAGGGTCTGCCGGGCGCCGAGGGCACCCTGAAGGTCAAGGAGCCCAAGCGCTCCAAGCTCGACATCTTCAACGAGGCCCTCAAGGAGGCCGCCGCCGAGCCCAAGGGCGCCGCGGTGACCACCAAGAAGAAGGCCGAGAAGGTCGAGAAGACCGAGGAGCCCGCCGAGGTCCCCGCGTCGGAGACCCCCGAGGGTGCCGCTGACGCCGCCGAGGCCACGGAGACCGTGACCGCCGAGGACGCCGGCAAGAGCGAGGCGTGAGCGACGTGCTGGCCGAGGCTCTCGAGCACCTGGTGCGGGGCATCGTCGACCACCCCGACGACGTCGTCGTGCGCGACAAGCAGCTGCGTCGCGGCTCGATCCTCGAGGTCCGGGTCCACCCCGACGACCTCGGCAAGGTGATCGGCCGCAACGGCCGCACCGCGACGGCCTTCCGCACCGTCGTCTCGGCCCTCGCCGGCCGTGGCGGTGCGCGGGTCGACTTCGTCGACACCGACCGTCGCCGCTGACCTCAGCACAGCTCGATCGACGGGCGTCACCCCACCGGGGTGGCGCCCGTCGGCCATTTCGCGACGCCGCCGCCCCGGCGGTCCGAGTCGCTGGAGGACCCACCGGCCAGCCCCTCTACGCTGAGCCCCGTGAGCGAGGACATCGAGGTCGTGGTCGGCCGGATCGGCAAGCCCCACGGGATCCGTGGCGAGGTCACCCTCGACGTCCGCACCGACGAGCCCGAGCGGCGCTTCGCGCCCGGCACGGTCCTGCGCGCCCAGGCCCCCGCCGGCGCCGACCGCCGCCCCACGTCCCTCACCGTCGCGCGCGCACGCTGGCACCAGAGCACCCTGCTGGTGACCTTCGAGGAGCTCGCCGACCGCAACGCCGCCGAGGCCGTGCGCGGGACGCTGCTGCACGCGACCCTCGCCGCCGACGAGACGCCGGAGGACCCCGACGAGTTCTACGACCACCAGCTCGTCGGGCTGGCCGTGGTGGACCTCGACGGCACCGCGCTCGGTGAGGTGCGCGCGGTCGTGCACGGCTCCGCGCAGGACCTGCTGACCGTCCGCACGCCCGACGGGCGCGACGCGCTCGTGCCGTTCGTGAGCGCGCTGGTCCCCGAGGTCGACCTCGCCGCCGGCCGGGTCGTGGTCGCCGACCGTCCCGGGCTGGTGGCCCCCTTCCCTGACGAGCCGGGCCCTGCCGGGCAGGAGCCGGACGAGCAGGGTGCCCCGTGAGGATCGACGTCGTCACGATCTTCCCCGACTACCTCGCGCCGCTCGGTCTCAGCCTGCCCGGCAAGGCGCGCGACAAGGGGCTGCTCGACGTCCACGTCCACGACCTGCGGCGATGGACCACCGACCGGCACCGCACCGTCGACGACACGCCCTACGGCGGTGGCGCCGGGATGGTGATGAAGCCCGGGCCGTGGGGCGAGGCGCTGGACGAGGTGGCCCGCGGGGCGACGATCGTCTTCACCACCCCGAGCGGGGAGCCGTTCACCCAGCGGGTCGCGGAGGAGCTCAGCACCCACGAGCACCTCGTCTTCGCCTGCGGGCGCTACGAGGGCATCGACCAGCGGGTGCTGGAGCACGCCGCCACGGTCGGCACGGTGCGTGAGATCAGCCTCGGCGACTACGTCCTCAACGGCGGCGAGGTCGCCGCGCTGGCCATCACCGAGGCGGTGGTGCGACTGCTGCCCGGCTTCATGGGCAACGCCGAGTCCCTCGTGGAGGAGTCCCACGCCGACGGACTGCTGGAGTACCCCGTCTACACCAAGCCGGCGAGCTGGCGCGGCCGCGAGGTCCCCGACGTGCTGCTCTCCGGGGACCACGCGCGGATCGCCGCCTGGCGCCGCGACCAGGCCGAGCGGCGTACGGCCGAGCGGCGTCCCGACCTGCTGCCGCGCACCGGCGTCGTCGCCGCCCTCGCGGACCTCGACGTGCGCGCCGCCGTCCCCGCCGACGCCGGCGAGCTGCTCACCCTGCAGCGCGCCTGCTGGATGCAGGAGCAGCAGGCCAACCCCGGGGTGGAGATCCCGGCGCTGCACGAGTCGCTCGACGACGTGCGACGCGGCTTGGGGGAGTGGACCGTGATGGTGGCGCGCGACCCCTCGTCGGGCCGCCTGGTCGGTGCCGTGCGGGGCCGCGTCGACTCCCGCGGCGAGTGGGACATCGGCCGGATCATGGTGGCGCCCGACCTCCAGGGCCGCGGGCTGGGTCGCGCGCTGCTCGCGCTGGTCGAGGACCTGGCACCGGCCGGCGTGACGACCTACGTCCTGTTCACCGGCGAACGGTCGACGGACAACCAGCGGATGTACAAGAAGGCCGGCTTCCGGCTCCGCGCCGACCGGCGGGCACCGGCGGGCGCCGTGGTGATGACGAAGTCCCGGCGTCGGCGGGGCTAGCCGGATTTCACGCCGACCCGGCGTCTCTGGCAGACTTCACCACTGGTCTGCTCGAGGCCAGGGTCGCCCGGACGCATCTCGCGATGCACCGCCCCGGGGTCCCGCCGAACCGCACCTGCCACAGGGGGCGCGCCGGCCGGCCACACGAGCGTCCGTCCGACACACCACCATGTCCGCGGTTGACCTGTGGCACTCGCGAGGAGCACACCGATGAGCAACGTCATCGCCGATCTCGGCACCGCCATCAAGCGCGACGACGTCCCGGCCTTCCGCGCCGGCGACACCGTCAAGGTCCACGTCAAGGTCATCGAGGGCAGCCGCTCGCGTGTCCAGGTCTTCCAGGGCGTCGTGATCCGCGTCCACGGCTCGGGCATCGGCCGCACCTTCACCGTCCGCAAGGTCTCCTTCGGCGTCGGCGTCGAGCGCACCTTCCCGCTCAACTCCCCGATCTTCGAGACGATCGAGATCGTCACCCGCGGCGACGTGCGCCGCGCGAAGCTCTACTACCTGCGCAACCTGCGCGGCAAGGCTGCCAAGATCAAGGAGCGCCGCGAGGCGTGAGCAGCCGACCGGCGCCGGGTGGCGCTGGTCCGACCAGGGACTGGTTAGTCTCTGCGCGTGACTTCTGACGACCGCGGTTCCACGTCCGTGCCCATGGACGAGGAGCCGCGGTCGTCGCGTCCGGAGGAGGAGAAGGTGGACAGCCGCCACGAGGGCCGGCGTGGCCGTGGCAAGCGCAAGCAGCTGCCGCTGTGGCAGGAGACCGTCCTCCTGCTCGGGATCGCGCTCGTGCTCGCGATCGTCATCAAGAGCTTCTTCGTCCAGGCCTTCTACATCCCGTCGGAGTCGATGGAGCCCGGCCTGGTCCTCAACGACCGGATCCTGGTGGAGAAGCCCTCCTACTGGGGCGACGGCAGCCCCGAGCGCGGCGACGTCGTGGTGTTCAAGGACCCGGGCGGCTGGCTCAACCCCGCCGACGCCGCCGGCCCGACCAACCCGGTCGCCCGGGCGATGGCCAAGATCGGGCTGTACCCCACCGGCGGCCACCTGGTGAAGCGGGTGATCGGCGTCGCCGGCGACACGATCCGCTGCTGCGACGACCAGGGCCGTCTCGTGATCAACGGCAAGGCGATCGACGAGGCCGGGTTCGTCAAGCGCGGCGACGCCACCTGCGACGGTCCGATGGTCGACGAGTGCACCACCGACTGGGAGGTCGGACCGATCCCCGAGGGGCACGTGTTCGTGATGGGCGACAACCGGTCGCGCTCGGCCGACTCCTCCTTCCACATGTGCAAGCCAGGCCGGACCGAGTGCGTGCCGGGCGACGAGTTCGTCCCGGTCGACCTGGTGGTCGGCAAGGTGTTCGTGCTGCTCTGGCCGGCAGACCGGTTCCGCTGGAACTCGCGGCCGGGGGCGTTCGAGGACGTGCCGGAACCCTCGTCGTGACCTCCTCGCCCGTGACCCAGCCGCCGCTGCCGGTCCCGGGTGCGGTGACGGTGCGCCGCGACGCCGGGCTCTACGGCTACGAGCGCGCGCTGCGCCGCGCCGGGCTCGACCCCGTCGCCGGCGTCGACGAGGCCGGTCGCGGCGCGTGCGCCGGGCCGCTCGTGGCGGGCGCCGTCGTGCTGCCGCCCGGCAGGGCCGGGATCGTCCCCCGGGCTGGCGGACAGCAAGCTGCTCACCGAGGCGGCCCGCGAGCGGGTCTACGCCCAGGTCGTGCGCCGCGCGCTGGCCTGGTCGGTGGTCGTCGTCGAGCCCGAGGAGTGCGACCGCCTCGGCATGCACGTCGCCAACCTCGAGGCGCTGCGGCGCGCCGTGGCCCGGCTCGGCACGCGGCCGGCCTACGTGCTGACCGACGGGTTCCCCGTCGACGGGCTCGGGGTGCCCGGCCTCGCGGTGTGGAAGGGCGACCGGGTCGCCGCGTGCATCGCGGCCGCCTCGGTCGTGGCCAAGGTGACACGGGACCGGCTGATGGTCGGCCTCGACGGGCAGTGGCCGGCCTACGACTTCAAGACCCACAAGGGCTACGTCACCGACACCCACGAGGCCGCGCTGGCCGCCCACGGCCCGTCGCCGGTGCACCGGATGCGGTTCGTCAACGTGCGCCGCGCCGCGGGTCTCGAGCCGGGCGGGGACCGGCCCACTAGGGTCGGTGGCCAGGAGCACGAGCAGCGACCGGGTGCCGGCGAGCAGGAGGACCGATGAGCGCGGAGGATCTCGAGAAGTACGAGACCGAGATGGAGCTCACGCTCTACCGCGAGTACCGCGACGTGGTGGGCATCTTCAAGTACGTCGTGGAGACCGACCGCCGCTTCTACCTGTGCAACCAGGTCGACGTGAAGGCCCGCTCCGAGAGCGGTGACGTGTTCTTCGAGGTCTCGATGAGCGACGCGTGGGTGTGGGACATGTACCGCCCGGCGCGGTTCGCCAAGAACGTGAAGGTGCTGACGTTCAAGGACGTCAACGTCGAGGAGCTCGCGCCGCAGGACATCGACCCCCCGAAGGACTGACCGCGGGCCGCCGTCGGTGCGGTCCCCGGACCACCAGGTGTCCACAGCCCCTGGTCGGGCGGCGTCCTCCACAGGCGGCGGGCGATCGTCCTGCCCGTCGTCGGTCGGCCACGGTGTGCTGGTGCCTCCAGCCCGACCGGAAGGCACCCACCATGGCCCGACCCACCGTCCCGCTCGCCCCGCGCGACCCCGTCGCCGCGCACAACCGCCGTCTCGGCCGCCGCGGTGAGGAGCTCGCCGCCCGCCACCTCACGTCGCTCGGGATGGTGCTCCTCGACCGCAACTGGCGCTGCGCCGCCGGGGAGATCGACCTGGTGCTCCGTGACGGCCGGGTGCTGGTGATCTGCGAGGTCAAGACCCGGACCTCCACGTCCTTCGGCGCACCGCTCGAGGCCGTCGACGCCCGCAAGGCCGACCGGCTGCGCCGTCTCGGCGCCCGCTGGCTGCGGGCGCACGACTGCCACCCCGACGACGTCCGGGTGGACCTGGTCGGGGTGCTCGCCCCGCCCGGCGGGCCGGTGGAGATCGAGCACGTCGCCGGGGCCTGCTGATGGCGTTCGCGACGGCTCGCTCGCTCGCGCTGAGGGGCGCCGACGGCCACGTGATCGACGTGCAGGTCGACGTGTCGCCGGGGCTGGTCAGCACCACCGTCATCGGCCGGGTCGACAAGTCCCTCTCCGAGTCGCGCGACCGGGTGCGGATGGCGATCAACAACGACTGCGGCCGGTGGCCGGCCACCAAGCGGGTCACGATCCTGCTCGCGCCCGCCGACCTGCCCAAGTCCGGCACCCACTACGACCTCGCGATCGCGGTGGCGGTGCTGGCGGCCGACCTCCAGCACGAGGACCTGCTGCCCGAGCACCTCGCGGGCTGGGCGTTCATCGGCGAGCTGTCCGTGTCGGGCGCGCTGCGACCGGTGCCGGGCGTGCTGCCGATGGTGATCGCCGCGGCGGCCCACGACATCACCCGGGTCTTCGTGCCGGAGCCCCAGGCCGCCGAGGCGGCGCTGGTGCCCGGGATGACGGTCGTCGGCGTGCGCTCGCTGGCGCAGGTGTCGGCCGTGCTCCGCGGGGTGGAGGTGCCCGAGGCCGATCCCGTCGTCGCGGCGTCGGCCAGCCCGCTCGCGACCTGGCGGGGCGAGGACCGGATCGACGGCCTCGACCTGCGCGACCTCGACGGCCTCGAGGACGTCCGCTACGCCGTCGAGGTGGCGGCCGCGGGTGGTCACCCGACGATGCTGATCGGCCCCCGCGGGACCGGGAAGACGTCGATCGCCGAGCGGATCCCCTCGATCCTGCCCGACCTGACCACCGAGCAAGCGCTCGAGGTCACCGCCCTCCACTCCGTCGCGGGCGTCCTGCCGCAGGGAGCCGGCCTGCTGCGGCGGCCGCCGTGGTTCGCGCCGCACCACTCGGCGACGGCCGCCAGCGTGCTGGGCGGCGGGACCGGCCGGGTCCGTCCCGGCCAGGTGAGCCTGGCCCACCACGGGGTGCTCTTCCTCGACGAGTTCCCGCACTTCCGCGCCGACGTGATCGAGGCGATGCGGCAGCCGTTGGAGGCCGGCGAGGTCACCATCGCCCGCGGGGACGACTCCGCGACCTACCCCGCGCGGTCGCTGGTGGTGCTGGCCGCCAACCCGTGCCCCTGTGGCAACTTCCACGGCACCACCGGCGGCTCGTGCGAGTGCTCGGAGGTCCAGCGGCTCCACTACCGACGCAAGCTCACGGGCCCGATCCTCGACCGGGTCGACATCTGGATGGAGGTGCGCCCGCAGGGGCGGAGTCGGTCCCTCTTCGGCCCGGAGCGCGAGTCCTCCGACGACGTCCGCGCCAGGGTGGCGGAGGCACGCCAGCGCCAGGCCCACCGCTACCGCCACTGCCCGTGGCTGCTCAACGCGTCGTGCCCGGGCCCCGTGCTGGCCGAGCAGTGGCCGCTCGAGCCCGCCGCGCAGGCGCTCGTCGACGCGGACCTCGCCGCCGGCCGCCTCACCCGGCGCGGGCTGACCCGGGTCCAGCGCCTGGCCTGGACGGTCGCGGACCGCTCCGGCGTCGCCCGCCCGGGCGAGCCGGAGGCGACGATCGCCCTCGCGCTCCGCTCGGCCGATGCCGCGGGCACGCTGCCGGCCGCCGTGGTCGGGGTGGCGTCGTGAGCGACCTCGACGTCCGGCCCGCCGGGCCCGGCGGGCCGGACGCCGACGCCGACCGGCTGGCGCGGGTCACGCTGAGCTGCGCGGTCGAGCCCGGCGACGGCACGACGTCCTCGCTCGTGCAGCAGGTCGGGGCGGTCCGCGCCCTCGAGCAGTCCCTGACCTCGCGGAGCGACACCGGTGTCGCGGAGCGCCTCGCCGAGCGGCTCGCCGCCGTCGAGCCCGAGCGCGAGCTCGACCAGGCCGCCCGCTGCGGCATCCGGTTCCTGGTCCCGGGCGACCCGGAGTGGCCCCCGGGGCTCGACCGGCTCGACGACACGATCACCGACGACGGCTTCGGCGGGACGCCGCCGGGGCTGTGGGTGCGGGGACCGATGTCGCTGCGCGAGCTCGACTGCTCGGTCGCCGTCGTGGGGTCGCGGGCCGCCTCCTTCTACGGCGTCGAGATGACCCGGGCCGTGTGCGCCGACCTCGCCCACGCCGGCGTGCCGGTGGTGTCCGGCGGCGCGCTCGGCATCGACTTCGTCGCCCACGACTCCACGCTGGCGGCCGCGGGCACCACGGTCGCGGTGCTCGCCTGCGGCGTCGACCGGGTCTACCCCGCCCAGAACCGTCGGCTGCTCCAGCACCTCGCGGCGCACCTCGCCGTGTTGTCCGAGCAGCCGCCCGGGTCGACCCCGACCCGTCCGAGGTTCCTCGCCCGCAACCGACTGATCGCCGCGATGACCACCGGCACGGTGCTCGTGGAGGCCGCGCTGCGCAGCGGTGCCCTCAACACCGCTGGGTGGGCCGAGGGGCTCGGCCGGCAGGTCATGTGCGTGCCGGGGCCGGCCACCAGCGCCACGTCGCAGGGGGTCAACCACTTCCTGCGCGAGGGACGCGGCACCGTCGTGACCAGCGGGCGCGAGGTCCTCGAGCTCGTGGGCAGGTCGGGGGAGCACCTCCTCGACCCGCCCCGAGGCGAGACCCGGCCGCGCGACGACCTCACCCCGACCGAGCGGCAGGTGGTCGAGTGGGTGCCGGTGAGTCGCCCGGCCCTGGTCGACGCGATCTCCGTGCAGTGCGGTCTCCACGTGCGCACCACGGACGGTGCCCTGCGGCGGCTGCGGGCCAAGGGCCTGGTCCGGCTCGACGAGGAGGGCTGGCGGCTCGCGCCTGACGCGTGAGGCGGCTCCGCCCGCCTAGGCTCGGGTGCGTGAGCGACGAGCAGACCGCCGAGGAGCCTGGGCTCCCGGAGCCGATGGTCCGGCTGCTCGGCGACTACGAGCGACACCTGGTCTCCGAGCGCGACCTGACCCCGCACACCGTCCGGGCCTACCTCGGCGACGTGTCGAGCCTGCTCGACCACTGCGTGCGGCTCGGCCACGACGACGTCACCGACCTCGACCTCCGGACGCTGCGCAGCTGGCTGGCGCGGCTGCAGACGACCGGGCGCAGCCGGACCACGATCGCCCGGCGGGCGACGGCGGCCCGGGTCTTCACCGCCTGGCTGCACCGCACCGGCCGGCTCCCACTGGACCCGGGCGCCGCCCTCGGGTCGCCGAAGAAGCTCAAGACCCTGCCGCCGGTACTGCGCGCCGACGAGGCGGAGGCGCTGATCAGGTCGGCTGCCGGGCTCGCGGACGACGGCACCCCGGTGGGCGTGCGGGACGTGGCCATGCTCGAGCTGCTCTACGCCACCGGCATCCGGGTCGGCGAGCTGGTCGGCCTCGACGTCGACGACGTCGACGACGAGCGGCGCGTGGTCCGGGTGCTCGGCAAGGGCCGCAAGGAGCGGTCGGTGCCCTACGGCACACCCGCCGCTCGCGCCCTCGACCGCTGGCTCACCGCCGGCCGGCCGACGCTGCGGGGGGAGGGGGCGGGTGCGGCGCTGTTCCTCGGCGTCCGGGGTCGGCGCATCGACCAGCGTGCCGTCCGGGACCTCGTGCACCGGCGGATCGCCGACGTCCCTGGCGCGCCCGACATCGGCCCGCACGGCCTGCGGCACACCGCGGCGACCCACCTGCTCGAGGGCGGCGCGGACCTGCGCTCGGTGCAGGAGCTGCTCGGGCACGCCTCGCTCGCCACCACCCAGCTCTACACCCACGTCACCACCGACCGCCTCCGCCGGGCCTACCAGCAGGCCCACCCGCGCGCCTGATGGCCGCGTGGCCCTTGCGGCGGGTCGGGGAGTGGCGGGGTCAGCCCAGCCAGTTGAGCGGACGGCGCCACCCGGCGAGGGGAGCGGCCCAGGGCTCGCGGGCCGTCACCGGCTCGTCACGCCAGAGCGGGAGCAGCCGCACCGGTCCGCCGCCGACCAGGCTGAGCGGGTCGAGGTAGCGCCGTGAGGCGCCGGAGCCCTCGACCAGCCCCCAGTGCAGGCAGGCCGCGGGGAAGCAGTGCCCGCCGGCGACCGAGAGCCGGCCGACCACGTCGCCGGCGGCCACCACGGTGCCCACCTCGACGGTGGCGACGACCGGCTCGTAGGTCGTGCGACGGCCACCGTGCAGGACGGTCACCACGGGCTTGCCGCCGATCGACCCGGCGAACCCCACCGTGCCGGCGAGGGCGGCGCGCACGGCCTGACCGGGGCTCCCGGCGAGGTCGACGCCGCGGTGGCCGGGGGCGTACGGGGAGGTCGGCAGGGCGATGGCGTGCACCACCTCGGGCTGCGGGTCGAGCGGCCACACCCCGCCGGGGTCCTGCGCCGACGCGGACACGGGGGCGGGGACGCCGCCCGGGGAGGCCGCGGCCGCCGGGACAGCGCCCGGGAGCCGGGGGACGAGCGTGAGCGCGAGGACGACGACCACCGCGCGGACGCACGACCGGGACGGGAGCGGGCACGGCAGGACCATGCCCCGACGGTCGGTCATCGGCGGGCCCCCTGGCGACCCGTCCGGGGGCAGGCTGTGGACGGGCGCGCCGCGGCGCCGGTTGTGGACGCGGGCGGGCCCGGATGCCGGCCCTCCTGTGATTCGCTCCGCGGGGAGCGGCTGGCCTACGATGTGCGGAGCAGTCCACCCGGACTGACTTCGCACGCTCGCTGACCGTGCCGGGACGCTCCTCGGTCCCGGACCTTCCGCGGGCGGCGGCCCTCAGTTCCGCACCAGCACCACCGGCGCGGATCGGGCCTCCGCGCGAGCGTCAGGGCTCCCGGCACCCGCCGGGCGCAGCAACTGAAGACAACAGGAGCCACGCTCCCGGTCCGTCCTGCTTGAAGGTCGGGCACCACGTGAGCGCCTCCGTCACCACAGGAGAACCCATGGCAGTCGTCACCATGCGCCAGCTGCTCGAGAGCGGCGTCCACTTCGGTCACCAGACCCGTCGCTGGAACCCCAAGATGAAGCGCTTCATCATGACCGAGCGCAACGGCATCTACATCATCGACCTGCAGCAGTCGCTCGCCTACATCGACCGCTCGTACGCCTTCGTCAAGGAGACCGTCGCCAAGGGCGGCGTCATCATGTTCGTCGGCACGAAGAAGCAGGCCCAGGAGGCCATCGCCGAGCAGGCCACCCGCGTCGGGATGCCCTACGTCAACCAGCGCTGGCTGGGCGGCATGCTCACCAACTTCCAGACCGTGCACCAGCGGATCAACCGCCTCAAGGAGCTCGACGACGTCGACTTCGACACCGTCGCCGGCTCGGGTCGCACCAAGAAGGAGCTCCTGCAGATGAAGCGGGAGCACGCCAAGCTCGAGAAGACCCTCGGCGGCATCCGCGAGATGTCCAAGGTCCCCTCCGCGGTGTGGATCGTCGACACCAACAAGGAGCACCTGGCCGTCGAGGAGGCGCGCAAGCTCCGGATCCCGATCATCGGCATCCTGGACTCCAACTGCGACCCCGACCTCGTCGACTTCCCGATCCCGGGCAACGACGACGCCATCCGCGCGGTCGGCCTGCTGACCCGCGTGGTCGCCGACGCCGTCGCCGAGGGCCTCATCGCCCGCTCGGGCGCCAAGACCGCCGGCGAGGCCGTCGGCGCCGAGGAGCCGCTGGCCGAGTGGGAGCGCGAGCTGCTCCAGGGTGACGCCGACCAGGCCGCCGCTGCCGCCACGGGCGACGCCGCCGCCGAGACCCCGGCCTCCGAGGCCACCGGTGCCGCGTCCGAGGCCCCGCAGGCCGAGGCCGCCGCCGACGCCGCCACCGAGGCTCCGGCCGCCACCGAGGCCCCGGCCGAGGACGCCACCGAGGCCCCGGCCGAGGCCGCCGAGGCGAAGCAGGACTGATCGCACGACGCCGGTCGTGGGTTCGCCCACGACCGGCACCGTGCCGTCCACACCCACCCCCCGGCCTCGCCCCCACGGCGGGGCCGGTCACGACTGCAAGGAAGAAGGACCCATGGCCAACTTCACCGCTGCCGACGTCAAGAAGCTCCGTGAGCTGACCCAGGCCGGGATGATGGACTGCAAGAAGGCGCTCACCGAGACCGACGGCGACTTCGACAAGGCCGTCGAGCTGCTCCGCGTCAAGGGTGCCGCCAAGGCCGCCGCCCGCGGCGCCGAGCGCGAGACCGCCGCCGGCCTCGTCGCCACCTCCGGCAACGCGCTGGTCGAGCTCAAGAGCGAGACCGACTTCGTCGCCAAGAACGAGGAGTTCATCGCCAAGGCGCAGCAGATCGCCGACGTGGCCGACGCCGTCAAGGCCGCCGACACCGAGGCGCTCAAGGCCGCCGAGCTCGACGGCAAGACCGTCGGCGAGGTCGTCGAGGACCTGGCCATCACCATCGGCGAGAAGATCGAGCTGGGCGAGGTCGCCTACTTCGAGGGCACCACCGTCACCTACATGCACAAGCGTGCCGCCGACCTGCCGCCCGCCGTGGGCGTCCTGGTCGAGTTCGAGGGCGACGAGACCGCTGCCCGCGCCGCCGCGATGCAGATCGCCGCGATGAAGGCGCAGTACCTCACCCGCGACGAGGTCCCGGCCGACGTCGTGGCGTCCGAGCGCTCGATCGCCGAGCAGAAGACCCGCGAGGAGGGCAAGCCCGAGCAGGCGATCGCCAAGATCGTCGAGGGTCGCCTCGGTGGCTTCTTCAAGGAGATCGTCCTGCTCGAGCAGGAGTCGGTCACCGAGTCCAAGAAGACGGTCAAGGCCGTCCTGGACGAGGCCGGCACCACCGTGAAGCGTTTCGCGCGCTTCGAGGTCGGCGCCTGAGCCACGCTCCACCCGCACCGCCGACCGGGGCCCGTACGCAGCTGCGTACGGGCCCCGGTCGCGTCCTGGGGGTGCCCGGCCGGTCCCGGCAGCGGGTCGCCCCGCCCGCGCGGGCGTGCGGTTCGACCCACCGGGTCCCGGACCGGTAGGTTTCTCGACGAACCACCAAGCCGTGCGAAGGGATCGAAGTGACGGCATACCAGCGTGTCCTGCTCAAGCTCTCGGGTGAAGTGTTCGGCGGTGGGACCGTGGGGGTGGATCCCGACGTCGTCTCCAAGGTCGCGCGCGAGATCGCGACCGTCGTGCGCGAGGGCGTGGGCGTGTGCATCGTCGTCGGCGGTGGCAACTTCTTCCGCGGCGCCGAGATGCAGCAGCGCGGCATGGACCGCAGCCGCGCCGACTACATGGGCATGCTCGGCACGGTGATGAACTGCCTCGCGCTCCAGGACTTCCTCGAGAAGGAGGGCATCGAGACGCGGGTGCAGACCGCGATCGCGATGGGCCAGGTCGCCGAGCCCTACATCCCGCGACGCGCGATGCGCCACCTCGAGAAGGGTCGCGTCGTGATCTTCGGCGCCGGGGCCGGGATGCCGTACTTCTCGACCGACACGGTCGCCGCGCAGCGGGCCCTCGAGACCCACTGCGAAGTCGTGCTGATGGCCAAGCAGGGCGTCGACGGCGTCTACAGCGCCGACCCGAAGAAGGACCCCACCGCGACGCGGTACGACACGCTCAGCTTCGCCGACGCCCTCCAGCAGGGCCTCAAGATCGCCGACGCGACCGCGTTCGCGCTGTGCATGGAGAACGACATGCCGCTCGTGGTCTTCGGCGCGGACGACGAGGGCGCGATCCTGCGCATCGTCAAGGGTGAGAGAATCGGCACCCTGGTCAGCCGCGACGGCTGAGCACCCCACGCTTCCGCACCACCTCGGCCGCACGCGGCCGGCACCGACGAGAGAGAGAACGCGACCGTGATCAACGACGTCCTGAACGATGCCGACTCCAAGATGGGCAAGTCCGTCGAGGCGACCCGCGAGGAGTTCGCCGCGATCCGCGCCGGGCGCGCCAACCCCGCGATGTTCGCCAAGATCACGGCCGACTACTACGGCACCCAGACCCCGCTGCAGCAGCTGGCGAGCTTCTCGTCGCAGGACGCGCGCACCATCCTCATCCAGCCCTTCGACATCGGGGCGATGAACGCCATCGAGCGGGCCATCCGCGACTCCGACCTCGGCGTCAACCCCGCCAACGACGGCAAGGTGCTGCGCTGCGTCTTCCCCGAGCTGACCGAGGAGCGCCGCAAGGAGTTCATCAAGCTCGCCAAGGCGAAGGCCGAGGACGGCCGCGTGTCGGTGCGCAACGTGCGCCGCACGGCCAAGCAGTCGCTGGAGAAGATGGCCACCGACGGCGAGGTCGGCAAGGACGACGTCACGGGTGCGGAGAAGCGCCTCGACGCGGTCACCAAGACCCACACCGACAAGATCGACGAGATGCTCAAGCACAAGGAAGCCGAGCTGCTCGAGGTCTGAGGCACCCCATCGATGACGACGCCTGAGACCCCGGCCGCGCCGGCACCGAAGAAGGACCACGGCCGCGCCGGGCGGGACCTTCCTGCCGCCATCGGCTCGGCCGTGGTGCTCGTCGGGGCGATCCTGCTCTCGCTGTTCTTCTGGAAGACCGCCTTCATGGCGATCGTGGCCATCGCCGTCGTGGTGGCCATCTGGGAGCTGCACCGCGGGCTGTCCGCGAAGGACATCGACATCCCCGAGCAGCCGCTGATGCTCGGCGGCGCGGTGATGGTCGTCGTGGCCTACGTCTGGGGCGCGCCGGCACTGGTGACCGCCACCGCCGTCACCGCCCTGGTGATCATGCTCTGGCTGCTGCGCCGTGGCGTCGACGGCTACGTCAAGAACGCCACCGCCTCGGTCTTCACGCTCGTCTACGTCCCGTTCCTCGGGTCCTTCGTCGCGCTGCTGCTCGCCGAGGGCAGCCGGCTGCCCGGGTTCGGGCTGGACCTCGCCGACGACGGCGTGCGCGGGATCATCACCTTCATCGCCATCACGGTCGCCTCCGACACCGGCGGCTACATCGCCGGGGTGCTGTTCGGCCGGCACCCGATGGCCCCGGTGATCTCCCCGAAGAAGTCGTGGGAGGGCTTCGCCGGCTCGGCGGTGGCCTGCGTCGCCGCCGGCGTGTTCCTCGTCGCATCGTTCCTCGACGGCGACTGGTGGGTCGGGGTGCTGCTCGGCCTGATCACGGTCGTGATGGCCACCCTCGGCGACCTGTGCGAGTCGGTCATCAAGCGCGACCTCGGCATCAAGGACATGAGCCAGGTCATCCCGGGTCACGGCGGCCTGATGGACCGGCTCGACTCGCTGCTCGCCACGGTCGCCCCGATCTGGCTGGTCCTGCACTACCTCGTCTTCTGATGCGGCTGCTGGTCACCGGTGGCCGCACCGGCTACCTCGGTCGACACGTGGTCCGCGCGGCCACGGGCCACGACGTCGTCGCGGTCGGCTCGGCCGACGCCGACGTCCGCGACCCGGGCGCCGTCTCCGCGCTGCTGGAGCGGCACCGCCCGGACGCGGTGGTGCACACCGCGTACGTGCAGTCCGACCACGCGGTGACGGCGACCGGTGCCGCCCACGTCGCGGCCGCCGCGGCCGCCGTCGGCGCCCGGCTGGTGCTGGTGTCCAGCGACGTGGTGTTCGGCGGATCGCCGGAGCCCTACGCCGAGGACGCGCCGACCGACCCGGTCAGCGCCTACGGCGAGGCCAAGGTCGAGGCCGAGCGGGCCGCGCTCGGGTCGGGCCCGGACGTGGTGGTGGCCCGCACCTCGCTCATCCTCGGCGACGGACGGTCGAAGCACGAGGAGCTGTTCCGCGCGCTGGCCGGCGGGGCCGAGGGCTCGCTGTTCGAGGACGAGCGGCGCACCCCGGTGCACGTCGGCGACCTCGCGGCGGCGCTCGTCGAGCTCGCGGGCAACGACGTACGGGGAGTGCTGCACTGCGGCGGCGCCGACGCGATGAGCCGCCTCGACCTCGGGCGGCTGGTCGCGCGCCGCGACGGGCTCGACCCGGGCGCGCTGCGGCCCGGGCGTCGCGCCGACCTCCCGGACCCGGGACCGGTCGACGTACGCCTCGACTCCGCGCGGGCCGCGTCGGTGCTGTCCACCCGGCTCCGCGGGGCGGAGGAGTTCCTCCGACCGTGACCCTCCACCTCGTCCGCCACGGACGCCCGACCATGACGCCCGGCGTGCCCGCTGCCGAGTGGGACCTCGACCCCGCGGCCTACGACGACGTGTGGGCGCTCCGCTCCTCCGGACGGCTGCCCGCACGCGCGGCCTGGTTCACCTCGCCCGAGCCGAAAGCCGTGCAGACCGCCCAGCTGCTCACCGACGCGCGGGTCGGCGTGCTCCCCGACCTGCGCGAGCACGAGCGGTCGGCCGTGTGGGTCGACGACTTCCCGGACGTGGTGCGACGGGCGTTCGCCGCACCCGACGAGCCGGCCGTGCCGGGCTGGGAGCCGCTGGTCGCCTGCCGCGACCGGGTCGTCCCGGCCGTACGACGCGTCCTCGACGTGCACGGTGACGACGACGTGGTGCTCGTCGGGCACGGCACCGCGTGGACGCTGGTCGTCGCCGACCTCACCGGTGCGGCGCCGGACCTGGCGCGGTGGGCCGCCCTCGCGATGCCCGACGTGGTCGTCGTCGACGCCTGAGGCGACACGTTCTGCCTGCCACCCGTGCGGGCCCGCGTGCCCACCGCCGGACCGCGGCGGACAACGCCTAGGCTGGTCCCGTGGAGACAGAACAGGACCGACAGCCCGAGGTGGCGCCCGAGGAGCGCCTCGGGTGGTGGCACCACAGCCACCCCACGTTCGCCGGCATCACCGGCTTCTTCGCCGGGATGCTCTTCGTCACCGCCGTGCCCGGCTTCTTCGCCGGGGTGCTGCGCCTGCTGTTCAGCTACGAGACGGCCGAGAAGCTGTTCCCGTTCGTGCTGCTCGCGCTGGCGCTGCCGATCGCGATGCTGGTCAAGCGCAAGACCCGCCGGTTCGCGCAGTTCATGTTCGTCGGGATGGTCGTCACCGCGGCCGTCGTCCTCGGCGTGACCTCGCTGGTGCTCTACTTCATGGTCGACGCCTGACCCGCTGAATCGACCCGCCCACCGTCGGGATGGGAGACTCGGGGCGATGTCCGACTCCACTCCCGATGCGGCCCCCGAGCCGATCAAGACGCTGCCCCTCGTCTTCGACGAGCCCCGCGGGCGCAAGAAGCCGCCGCGCCACCTCGCCGACCTCGACGAGGCGGGCCGCAAGGCGCTCCTGGAGGAGATGGGGCTCCCGGGCTTCCGGGCCAGGCAGCTCTCCACCCACTACTTCTCGCGGCTGGTCGACGACCCGGCGCAGATGACCGACCTCCCGGCCGGCCAGCGCGACGAGCTCGTCTCCGCGCTGCTGCCCGACCTGATGACGCCGCTGCGGACCATGGAGGCCGATCGCGGCACCACCCGCAAGACGCTGTGGAAGCTCTTCGACGGCGCCCTCGTCGAGTCGGTGCTGATGCGCTACCCCGACCGCGCCACGATGTGCGTCTCCAGCCAGGCCGGCTGCGGCATGGCCTGCCCGTTCTGCGCCACCGGCATGGGCGGGCTCCAGCGCAACATGTCGACCGCCGAGATCGTCGAGCAGGTCGTCGCCGGTGCGCGCTCGCTCGCCCGCGGCGAGGTCCCCGGCGGTCCCGGCCGCGTCTCCAACGTCGTCTTCATGGGCATGGGGGAGCCGCTGGCCAACTACAAGGCCGTGATCGGCGCCGTCCGGCGCCTCACCGACCCCGCCCCGGGCGGCCTCGGGATGAGCGCGCGCGGCATCACCGTGTCGACGGTCGGCCTCGTGCCGCGGATCCGGCAGCTCACCGAGGAGGGCATCCCCGTCACCCTCGCGCTGAGCCTGCACGCCCCCGACGACGAGCTGCGCAACGAGCTGGTGCCGATCAACACCCGCTTCTCCGTCGCCGAGACCGTCGAGGCCGCGTGGGACTACGCCCGCGTGACCAAGCGCCGCGTGTCGATCGAGTACGCCATGATGCGCGGCATCAACGACCAGGCCCACCGCGCCGACCTGCTCGGCGACGTGCTCAACTCCTACGGCGACTGGGGGTGGGTCCACGTCAACCTGATCCCGCTCAACCCGGTCGAGGGGTCGAAGTGGACGGCGTCCGACCCGGCCGACGAGCGCGAGTTCGTCCGCCGGCTCGAGGCCAAGGGCATCCCGACGACGGTCCGCGACACCCGCGGTCGCGAGATCGACGGCGCCTGCGGCCAGCTCGCCGCCAAGGAGTGACCCGTGGCCGCGACCTGGACCGACGACCTGCGCGGCCGGATCGACGAGCTCATCGACGAGTACCGGGCGGCCCTGCGCGCGAGCCTCGACGGCCTCACCGAGGAGCAGGCGCGCGCCCGCCTCGTCCCGTCGAAGACCACCCTGCTCGGGCTGCTGAAGCACGTGACCTACGTCGAGGGGGTCTGGTTCGACCAGGCCGTCAGCGGTCGCACTCCGCAGGAGATCGGCATCGCCACCTCTCCCGACCGCTCGTTCACACTGACGAGGTCCGACACGGTCGAGTCTGTCCTGGCGGCCCACGCGGAGCGCTGTGAGGCCTCCCGGCAGGCGATGGCCGCCCTTGCGCTCGACGACACGGTGACCGGCCGCGGTGAGCGCGCGGTGTGGGCCCTCCAGCTCCAGGTGCTGCGAGAGCTGGCCCACCACGCGGGTCACGCCGACATCCTGCGCGAGCAGCTGCTGGCGGGCGCCGACCCCGGTTCCTGAGCGTCGGGGACCGTTCACGTGTCCTTCGCGTGGACCGGTGCGTCCGTTGCGCCACGATTCCTAGCGTCGCGGCCATGGACCTGCTCGAGAAGCGGCGTCGCAGCCGCACGGCACACCCCACCCCACGTCCCGTTGCGACCCTCTCCGTCGCCCGCCTCCCCGGCGCTCCGCGACCGGCGTCCGCGCCGCTGCGGGTGCTGGTGGTCACCGAGTCGTTCCTGCCCCAGGTCAACGGGGTCACCAACTCGGTGCGCCGGGTGCTCGAGCACCTCGCCGCCGAGGGTCACGACGCCGAGGTCGTCGCGCCCACCGGGCCGGAGACGTACGCCGGGTTCCCGGTCACCCACGCCCGCGGGGCGGCGCTGCCGTTCTACGCCGACTTCCGGATCGGGCTGGAGACCCGGCGGCGGCTGCGGGCCACGATGCAGCGCTTCGCCCCCGACGTCGTCCACCTCGCCTCCCCGGCTACCCTGGGCCACCAGGCGGCGCGCGCCGCCCGCCGCCTCGGCATCCCGACCGTGGCGATCTACCAGACGGACCTCGTCGGCTTCGCCGAGCGCTACCAGGTGCCGGGCGGGGCGCGGGCGATGGAGGGGCTCACCCGGCGCATCCACCTCGGCGTCGACCGGACGCTCGCCCCCTCCACGGCGAGCATCGACCAGCTGCGCCGGCTCGGGGTCCCGGAGGTGCACCGCTGGCCGCGCGGCGTCGACCAGGTCCTCTTCGACCCGGCGCGTCGCGACGAGGCGCTGCACGCCGAGCTGGCTCCCGGCGGCGAGGTGCTCGTGGGCTACGTCGGCCGCCTGGCGCCGGAGAAGGAGCTCGGGCTGCTGGCCCACGTCGACCGGCTGCCCGGCGTGCGACTGGTGCTGGTGGGCGGAGGTCCCGACGAGGCACGCCTGCGCGACCTGCTCCCGCGGGCGGCGTTCCTCGGCGTGCTGCACGGCGAGGAGCTGGCGCGGACGTACGCGACCCTCGACGTCTTCGTGCACACCGGTCGCCACGAGACCTACTGCCAGTCCGCGCAGGAGGCGCTCGCCAGCGGTGTGCCCGTGGTGGCCCCCCGTGCCGGCGGGCCGGTCGACGTCGTCACCGACACCGTCACCGGCTTCCTCCACGAGCCGGGGGACGCGGACGCGCTGGTGTCGTGCGTCGAGCGGCTCGTGACCCAGCCGCTGCTGCGTCGGCGGATGGCGCTGGCCGCCCGCGAGAGCGTGCGCGAGCGGACCTGGCAGGCGGTCAACGAGCTGCTGGTGGAGCACTACCGCGACGCCTGCGGCGCCGGGGTCAGCCGCCGTCGGGCCGGCTGAGCCCGCCGCGGCCGACCACCTCGACCGCCTCGTCCACGGTGTCGACGAGGTGGACGTGGGCCTCCATCGCGCGCCCGCGCGCCAGCGCCTGCAGCAGCGGCCACGCCGGCAGGTCCTCGGTCCAGTGCCGGCGACCGACGAGCACCATCGGCGCGACGGACGCCTCGTCGGCGTAGTAGTTCTCGCAGGCGTCCTGGAAGACCTCCTGGACGGTGCCTGCGGCGCCCGGCAGGAACACGATGCCGGCGTTGCAGATCTCCAGCAGGACGGCCTCGCGCGGCGCGTTGCGGAAGTACTTCGCGATCGCGGTGGCGAAGACGTTGGGCGGCTCGTGCCCGTAGTGCCAGGTGGGGATGCCCAGCGAGTCGCGACCGGGACCGTCGACCCGCTCGACCACGTCGAGGCCGGCCCGGGCCCACGCCCCGACGTCGGGGGTGAACGACGGCACCTGCGCCAGGTGTGCCAGCGACTCCTCGAGCAGGTCGGCCTGGCCACCGGGCACGAAGGCGCCGAGGTTGGCCGCCTCCATCGCGCCCGGCCCGCCGCCGGTGGCCACGGTCGCGCCGTCGCCGAGGCGGTGCCCGAGGCGCGCCGCGTCGGCGTACGCCGCGCTGCCGCGGGCCAGGGCGTGGCCACCCATCACCCCGACCAGGCGCCGCCCGACCACCCACGCCTCCAGCGCCTCGTCGACGTGGTGGTCGTGCAGGGCCATCGCCAGCGTGTCGTCGGGCGTCCACGGCCCGCGCGACCAGGCGTAGGCACGGGCGTCGACGGTGTCCGGGTAGCGCGGGGCGTCGTAGAGCTCGGCGGGGGAGTAGAGGCGCGAGCGGAACGGGTCGACCGGGCTGCCCGGGATCTCGTGCAGCACGACGCCGCCCGCGCGCCGCACGGCGTCGTCGTCGCCGTCGGCGAACTCGCAGCCGAGGAACAGCGACTGCGCCAGCGACCGCTCCAGCAGGACCGGCCCCCGGTCGGTGAGGTCGAGGCCCACCACCCGCCAGCCGGCGAGGGAGCGGGCACCGGCCGCGAGGCGGCGGTCGAGGTCGGCGAGGGTGGTGACGTCGAGGACGCGTCCGCGGGAGTGCTTCACGGCGCCCAACCTAGGGGGCGGGTCGTGGCAGGGTGGACGTCACCACGGGGGAGCGGGCGGCGGAGCGGCCGGTGCCCGACTTCCTCCTCAGCCGACCGGCCGGGCGTCGAGGTGCTCCGCTCGCGGGATCGCTGAGCCGTCGGCGCCAACCGGTCGCCGATCGTCCGCAACCCGGCCTAGCGTGCCGCTCATGAGCCCGGTCGCGGACATGAGCATGGACATCGACGGCCACGAGGTGGTGCCGCTCCTCCCGGAGACGTGGGACCTCTTCGCGGGGATGGCGGGTCGCACCGGCCTGTTCGGCGGCTGCTGGTGCGTCCACTTCCACTGCCTGCCCGACCCGCCCGAGCGCGAGGAGATGGGCAACCCGGCCTTCAAGCGGATGCTCGTGGAGCAGGGCGTCGCGCACGCGGCGCTCGTCCTCGACGACGGGGAGGCCGTCGCGTGGGCCGAGTACGGCACGCTCACCGAGCTGCCCAACATCCAGCACCGCAAGCAGTGGGAGGCCGAGACCGTCGTGCCGCCGGACTTCCGGATCACGTGCGTCCAGGTCCGCAAGGACCATCGACGCCGGGGCCTCGGGTCGGTCGCGGTGAAGGGTGCCGTGGCCCTGGTCGCCGCGGCCGGCGGGGGCCGTGTCGAGTCCTACCCGCACGACCTCCCGCCCGGCAAGAAGATGTCGGCGTCGTTCCTCTACAACCTCACGCGGACCACCTACGAGAACCTCGGGTTCACCTACGTCCGGCCCAAGGGGCAGGGCAACTGCGTGATGGAGCTGCAGGTGCCGCCCGCCTGAGTGCTCCGGCGCTCGTCAGAACGCGTGCGCCATCAGCTCGCCGAACAGCTCCTGCTCGTCGACCGGCAGGCCCCGCGACCGGAACCACCCGCACATGTTGGCGCAGTCGCGCAGCAGGAAGTCCATGCCCTGCGGGTTGCCGACCAGGTCGACGACCTGCGGCAGGTCGATGACGACCAGCCGGTCGCCGGCGGCGAGGGTGTTGTAGGGCGACAGGTCGCCGTGCACGAGGCCGGCCTGGACGAGCGCGGCGAGCGCGTCGCGCAGCTGCTCGTAGTAGCCCTCCAGCACCGGCCGCTCGGGCCGGACCTGGGCCAGGCGCGGCGCGGTCTCGCCGTCGTGGGTGATCCACTCCATCATGATCTCGGTCTCGTCGATCTGGACCGGGTAGGGGACCGGCAGGCCGAGCTCCCAGCAGCGGCGCAGCGCGTTCCACTCCGAGATCGCCCACTCGCCGGCCGCGACCTGCTTTCCCCAGGTGGACTTGCGCTTGACGGCGCGCTCGTCGCGCGAGCGCTTCATCGAGCGGCCCTCGGTGTAGGAGGCGGCGCGGTGGAAGGTGCGGTGGTCGGTGCTGCGGTAGCGCTTGGCGGCCATCACGACGGCCGAGCCGGGGCGGTGCGGGTCCTCGCGCTCGATGAGGAAGACGTCGGCCTCCTTGCCGGTCTTGAGGACGCCGAGCTCGGTGTCGATGGCGCCGCTGGACGTCACGACCCAGTCGGGTCGCGGCTCGGGGCCCTTCATCAGGGCCTCGAGGTCCTCCCAGCGCGACCAGCGCTGGTGCTCGCCGAGGTCGTCGGCGTAGGTGGCGTAGCTGAAGACGAACGCGTCGTCGATGCCCTCGAGGGGCGAGCGGTCGTCAGACCGGAGGAAGTCCTCCGGGAAGGGGTGCGTCACTGTGGGTGCTCCGTGGGTGCGAGAGGTGGTCGGCGGGCAGGCCGAGGACAGCGATGGACATGTCACGGCTCCTCTCACGACGGGGCACCTGCGCGCGGGCGCGGCAGGATCGGGCGTACGGGCTCATCGTCGGCGACCCTCGCGGGGCCGCGCAACGGGTTTTCGCCCGCGCGGTCAGCCGACCGGTGCGGCGACCGGCCCGCGCAGGCGCGGGGGGACGTGCTCGAGGACGTCGTCGACGTGCACCACCCGACGTCCGGCGCGGGTGAGCAGTCCGGCGGCGACCGCGGCGCGGTAGCCGCTGCGGCAGTGGATGGTGGTGCTTGGATGATAAAATCGAGTGTTTTACCCGAGTATCCCCGACGCGCTAGGTTCCTCCGGTGACCTCGACGCGACGTGTGACCCGTGCCCTCGGGGGCGTGCTGACCGCCTCCGCCCTGCTCCTCCCGACGATCGCCCCCGCCCAGGCCGGAGTGCCGGTCGACGGTGCCTCCGGCATCGGCGACGCCTACTGGCCGCTCGACGGCAACGGCGGCATCGACGTCTCCGCCTACCGGATCCACAACCGCTACGACCTCGGCGCCAAGCGGCTCGCCGGTCGCACGACCGTCGAGCTCACCGCCACGGCCGACCTCAGCAGCTTCTCCCTCGACTTCCTCCTCGACGTCTCGCGGGTGCGCGTCGACGGCGAGGACGCGACCTTCGCGAAGACCGACGGCGGCCACGAGCTGAGGATCACCCCGGCCTCGCCGCTGGTCGCCGGCACCCGCCACGACGTGACGGTGACCTACGCCGACAAGCCGGGGAGGTACTCCTACGCCGGCGAGTCCAACTGGCTGGCCAGCAGTCGCGAGGTCGTCGCGATGAACGAGCCGCACATGGCGCCGTGGTGGTTCCCGGCCAACGACCACCCCCTCGACAAGGCGATCGTCGACGTCCGCACGACCGTGCCGAAGGGCCGCGAGGTGATCTCCAACGGCGAGCTCAAGGGCCGCAGGACCGGCAAGCGGACCACGACCTGGCACTGGCGGGCCGACGAGCCGATGGCGCCCTACCTCGCCTTCTTCGCCGCCGGCGACTTCGCGGTCGCGAAGGGCAAGCACCGCGGCCTGCCGTGGCTGGTCGCCGTCTCGAAGGGCCTCGGCGACGCCGACGAGCGCGCCAGCATGCGGCTGATGAAGCAGACGCCGCGCGTGGTCAGCGGGCTCGAGAAGGACCTCGGCCGCTACCCGTTCTCGGTCGTCGGCGGTCTCACCACCTCCCTCGACGTCGGCTTCGCGCTGGAGAACCAGACCCGTCCGACCTACCCCGCCGTGGGTGGCGACGCGACGAGCCTGGTCGTCCACGAGCTGGCCCACCAGTGGTTCGGCGACGACATCGCCGTGCAGGGCTGGCGCGACATCTGGCTCAACGAGGGCTTCGCGTCGTTCATGGAGTGGCGCTGGGACGAGACCCACGGCGGACGCGACGCGGCCGCCACCTTGAAGAGCTACTACGCCAGCACCGAGGCCGACTCGCCGTTCTGGGAGGTCACGGTCGCCGATCCCGGCGCGGACAAGGTCTTCGACTCGGCCGTCTACGGTCGCGGCGCCATGACCCTGCAGGCCCTGCGCAACCGCGTCGGCGACGCGACCTTCTGGCGGATCATCCGCACCTGGGTCCGCGAGCAGCGCGGCGGCAACGGCTCGTCGGAGGAGTTCGAGGCGACGGCCGCCCGGGTGAGCGGCGTCGACCTCACCGCGTTCTTCACGGCCTGGCTGCGCACGCCGTCCAAGCCGGCGCGGACCGCCGACAACGGGCTGTCTTGAGCGCAGTGGCGGAGATCAGCTGGTTCCGCGCGCCCGCGGGCGACGACCCCGGAACCCTCAACGCCTGCTACCACGCCCTCGACCTGCCGGTGATCCGCGGACGCGCCGACGACCTCGCGCTGACGGTCGACGGCACCGACCTGACCTACGCCCGCCTGCTCACCGAGACGGCCGCCTGCGCCGGGGTGCTGCGGGCCTTCGGCGTGGGACCCGGCCAGCCGGTGGCGGTGGGTGCGCTGCCGCCGGAGGCCGCCGTCGTGGTGCCGCTCGCCGTGGCCCGTGTCGGCGGGGTCGCGACCTACGACGACGGCTCCGAGGCGGCGGTCGCCGTCCGGACCACCGCCGACGGGGTGGTCGTCAGCGCCGACGGCGAGGACCTGCCGTGGGACGTCGCGATGCGCGCCGGACGGACCGACCCGGCCGGCTGCGCCGACGTCCCGGGTGACGCGGTGCTCGCGCGCCGCGGCACGGACACGCTCACCGTGCTCGAGGCGGTCGGCGCGTCGGGCGACGTACGCGCCCCCGAGGGCGCCGGCCTCGTCGAGGTCGGCGGCGTGCACCTCTGGTCGTTCCCGCCCCTGCCCTGACGGGACCCGGTCAGCGCGACCGGCGCCCCTGGACGAGGTGGGCGACGAGCGCGGCCACGCCGACCACCAGCGCGAGCCGCAGCGCCAGCCCGGACGTCCGGGCCATCGCGTCGGCCGCGCCCGGCGGGGCGAACGCCGCGGCGACCACGCACGCACCGAAGGCCAGGAGCACGGCTCCCACCAGGCGCAGCGGCAGTGACAGCCGACCCAGCACCCCGCGGGCCCAGAACCGCATGCCTCGCGGCGCCTGCCGGGCGAACCAGCCCACGAGCAGCCCGACCACGGCGAGGTGGACGAGCCCCGTCACGGCCCGCGCCCACCACGGCGCCCCGGTGGCGAGCTGGAGGCGCACCACCGTCAGCGCCACCAGGGTGGGCCAGGCCAGTCGCACGCCGAACCGCAGCACGAGGGTGTCGAGGTTGCGGTGGACCACCTCCTCCTGCGGGATCCCGCTCGCCGCGGCGCGCAGGTGGCGGGCGGTGCGCCCGACCCGCAGGCCGCGGTCGAGGTCGATCTTGGCGAGGTTGTTGTGGAGGTAGGGGTCGTGCGGGTCGATCCGCAGGCCCTCGCGCAGCACCCGCCGGCCGGCGCGGCGCCGACCCGTCGCGGCGAGGGCGAGGCCGAGCACGCTGTGCGCCGAGGTGGCCCCCGGCGACAGCTCCAGCGCCCGCGTGGCCGCGTCCCGCGCCTCCTCGGCGCGGGGCGGGCTCACCCGCAGCAGGGCCCAGCCCAGGATGTGGTGGGTGGTCCAGTCGTGCGGCTCCAGGCCGACCGCGGACCGGGACGCCTCGACCGCCTCGTCGGCCCGGTCGTCCCCGACGAGCGCCCACGCCAGCGCGACGAACGCGTCGGCGCGCTCCGGGTCGGCCGCGACGGCGCCGCGGGCGGCGTCCACGGCCTCGGCCCACCGGCGCTGCCCGGTCAGCGCGTGCGACAGCGCCACCTGGGCGGCCGCCGAGGAGGGGTCGCCCGCCAGCGCCCGGCGGGCCTCGGCCTCGGCCTCGACGGGGCGGCCGAGCTCGAGCAGGGCCGTCGCCCGCTCGACGAGCGCCTCGGTGTCCATCGGGGTGCGCGTCGTCCTCAGCGCTGCTTGCGCAGCCACTTCGCCAGGTCGTCGTACTCCCCGGAGGCGTTGGCGTAGAGCGCGACGTTGCGCGCGGTCTCCATCCAGGGGCCGATCGACGGCCGGACCTCGGCGAGCGCGGCGTCGAAGTCGGCCATCTGGATCATCCGGACCTGCCCGGTCTCGACGGAGTCCATGAGCGCGTTCTCCGACGCCGACTCGCACAGGTGGGCCAGGTCGGCGCCGCTGAAGCCTGCGGTGGCCTTCGCCAGCCGGCGGGTGTCGATCCGCTCGACCGGGCGGTCGCGCAGGTGCGTGCGCAGGACCGCCTCGCGCGCGTCGCGGTCCGGCGGCAGCACCAGCAGGGTCCGGTCGAGGCGTCCGGGACGGCGCAGCGCGGGGTCGACGTCCCACGGGTGGTTGGTCGCGGCGAGGACGAAGACGCCCTCGTTGTCGGAGCCCACTCCGTCGAGCTCGGTGAGCAGCTGGTTGACGGTCGTCCGGGCGCCCGACGAGCGGTTGAGCGAGCGCTTGCCGCCGATGGCGTCGAGCTCGTCGAGGAAGAGCACGCACGGCGCCGAGCTGCGGGCGACCTCGAAGAGCTCCTTGACGTTGCGCTCGCTCTGACCGATGTACATGTCGAGCACGTCGGCCAGCGACACGTGCAGGAACGCCGCGCCGAGCTCGCCGGCCACGGCCTTGGCGAGGAACGTCTTGCCGCACCCGGGCGGGCCGTAGAGCAGCAGGCCGCCGCGCATCGACTTGCCGTAGAGCGTCCGCAGCTCGGGGTTGCGCAGCGGGGCCAGGAAGCCGGCCTCGAGCCGCTTCTTCACCTCGGTCAGGCCACCGACGTCGGCCAGCCGCACGCCGGCGCGCTCCACGTCGTACGCCGCCGGGCCGGGGTCCTCGGTCGTGCCGTCGACGAACATCGGTCCGACGCTCGCCCCGACGTCCGACTCGGCCGCGTGCCAGTCGAAGGGCTGCCGGTCGGTCGGCTGCGGGCGGCCCTCCCCGACGTCCCCGACGTCCCCGACGTCCCCGGCGGGGCCGGAGGCCGGCGCCGGGGGAGCGGGCGTGCCCATCGCGCGGCCCATCAGCGCGAGGGCCTCGGTGGACCCGGGGTCGGCGGCCAGCACGGTCGCGACGTGCGCCACGGCCTCCGGGCCCCGTCCCGCGTCGACGAGCAGCCCCGCGAGGTGCAGCCGGAGGGTGAGGTCGTCGGGTGCGGCGCGCACGGCGGCGGCCAGGCTGTCGATCAGGCGCTCGTCCACGCCGCCACCCTAGGTGCCGCTCAGCGACCGCGCGCCAGGCTCACCGCGGCGTAGCCGACCCACCCGACCACGGCGACGACGCCGACGACCTGCAGCAGGCCCACGAGCGCGAGCCCGGAGGCCACGGCGACCTGCTGCGGCGCGAACGCGAGGAGCAGCACGCCGGCGGTCAGCAGCGTGAGCAGGCCGAGCAGGTAGCGGCCCTGCCACCTCGTGCGCCACCACAGGCCCCGGCCCCACCGGGTGACACCGGCGGGGAGCCGGTCGCGCAGCCGTCCGGCCAGCACGGTGACCACTGCGAGGAACGCCGCGCCGCTGAGCGCGCGGCTCCACCACGGCGCCTCGTTGGCCAGGAGCACCCCCAGCACCACCGCCGCGCCGCACATCGCCCAGAGCAGGCGCCTGGCCAGGACGAGCAGCACCGTGTCCAGGTTCTGGCGCACCCGTCGTTCCTGGGGGTCGACGCCGACCGCGGTCCGCAGCAGACCCGCCGCGGAGCGCAGCCGGCCCCGGTCGAGCTCGGTCGCCGCGAGGTTGTTCTGGGCGAGCGTGTGCTGCGGGTCGAGGGCGAGCGCGTTGCGGAACGCGGTCCGCGCCGCCTCGTGGTCGCCGAGCCCGTCGAGGCAGAGGCCGACGAGGTTGTGGGCGTCCGGGCTGTGCGGTGCCAGGTCGACGGCCCGCAGCGCGGCGCCGTAGGCCTCGCGGGTGCGGGGGCGCCGCTGGACGAGCAGCGCGCGGGCGTGCTGGTAGTGGGAGGTGACGTCGTGCGGCTCGAGGCGTACGCCGTGCTCGGCGGCGGCGATCGCACCGGGGCCGTCGCGCCGGTCGACCAGCACGTCGACCAGCAGGTGGTGGGCCGTGCCGCGCTCGGGCGCCAGAGCGAGCGCGGCGCGGACCGCCTGCTCGGCCTCGTCCAGCCGGCCCTGACGCTGCAGCGCCCGGCCCAGCCCGAGCAGGGCTGTCACCGACTGCGGATCGGACGCGAGGACGTCGCGGAAGCGCTGCTCGGCCTCGGCGTCACGGCGCAGCTCGAGCAGCCTCTCGGCGTGCGCCAGTGCCCGCCAGTCCTCGTCCACGGCGCCCATCCTGACAAACTGGCGCGGTGACTGCCCGCGACATCGTGATCCTCGGCTCGACCGGCTCCATCGGCACCCAGGCGCTCGACCTGGTCCGCGCCCACCCCGACCGGTTCCGCGTGGTCGGCCTCACCGCCGGCGGCAGCAACCGCGAGCTCTTCGACGCGCAGGTCGCCGAGTTCCGCCCGGCCTTCTCCGGGCTGGGGGAGGAGGCGTCCACCGAGGCCGCCGGCCGGGAGTGCGACGTCGTGCTCAACGGCATCACCGGAGCCGTGGGCCTGCGGCCCACCCTCGCCGCCCTCGACGCCGGCACCACCCTCGCGCTGGCCAACAAGGAGTCGCTCATCATCGGCGGCCCGCTGGTCAAGGAGCGCGCCCGCCCCGGGCAGATCGTGCCGGTCGACTCCGAGCACAGCGCCATCGCGCAGAGCCTGCGGGCGGGGTCGGCCGAGGAGGTGCGCCGGCTGGTGCTGACGGCGTCGGGCGGGCCGTTCCGCGGCCGCACGGCCGCCGAGCTGGCCGGCGTGACGCCCGCGCAGGCGCTGGCCCACCCCAACTTCGCGATGGGCCGGGTCATCACCACCAACTCCGCGACCCTGGTCAACAAGGGCCTGGAGGTGATCGAGGCGCACCTGCTCTTCGACGTGCCGTTCGAGCGGATCGACGTCGTCGTGCACCCCCAGCAGCTGATCCACTCGATGGTCGAGTTCGTCGACGGCGCGGTCGTCGCCCAGCTCGGCCTGCCGACGATGCTGGTGCCGATCGCGCTGGGCATGGGATGGCCGGACCGGGTGCCGGACGCCGAGACGCCGATCGACTGGACGCGCGCCGCCGACTGGCGCTTCGAGCCGCTCGACGACGAGGTCTTCCCCGCCGTCACGCTGGCTCGCCGGGCGGGGGAGCGCGGCGGGACCGCCCCGGCCGTCTACAACGCCGCCAACGAGGTCGCCGTCGACGCCTTCCACGACGGCCGGCTGGCGTTCCCGGGGATCGTCGCCACAGTTGCCCGGGTGCTCGACCTCCACGACGTACCATCGAAGCAGCACCTCACCGTGGACGACGTCCTCGCCGCCGACGCCTGGGCGCGCGCCGAGGCCGCGGCCCTCATCACCTGACAAGGACCCCTCTCATGACAGCCCTGCTCTACACCCTGGGCGTCGTCACGTTCGTCGTGGCGATCCTGGCCTCGATCGGGTTGCACGAGTTCGGTCACCTGGTGCCGGCGAAGAAGTTCGGCTGCAAGGTGCCGCAGTGGTTCATCGGCTTCGGGCCGACGGTGTGGAGCAAGCAGATCGGCGACACCGAGTACGGCGTCAAGGCGATCCCGCTCGGCGGCTACGTCAAGATCGTCGGGATGCTGCCGCCGGGCGCCGAGGGACTGGTCGAGGAGACCACCTACGACGAGGACGGCGAGCCGGTCCACAAGGTGCGCCGCTCCAACACCGGGATGTTCACCCAGCTGATCTCCGACGCCCGCGCGGCCGAGTGGGAGTACGTCAAGCAGCACGACACCGACCGGCTGTTCTACCGGCTGCCGTGGTGGAAGAAGGTCGTCGTGATGGCCGGCGGCCCGATGGTCAACATCGCGATCGCCTTCGGCCTGTTCGTCATCCTCTTCGCCACCTACGGCAACCCGCGCGACGAGGTCGTCGAGCCCACCGTCGCCGCGGTCCCCGAGTGCGTGATCCCCGTCGCGGAGCAGCGCACCACCTGCACCGCCGACGACCCGGTGAGCCCGGCGGCCAAGGCGGGCATCGAGCCCGGCGACGAGATCGTCAGCTTCAACGGCACCCCCTACACCGACTGGCAGAGCCTGCAGGCGCAGATCCGCGACAACGCCGACGGCGACGCCGTGATCGAGGTCCGCCGCGACGGCGAGCTGCTCACCCTCGAGACCAGCACCACCGTCACGCTGCGCCAGACGTCGCTGGAGGACCAGACGCTGACCGAGGTCGGGTTCCTCGGCGTGCAGCCCGCCTCCCACCTGCAGACCGGTGGCGTGCTCTACACGGCGAAGCAGATGGAGTCGATGACCGTCGAGACGGTCCAGGCGCTGGTGCACCTCCCGGTGAAGGTCTACGAGGTCGGCCGCGCGGTGGTCGGGCTGCAGGAGCGCGACCCCGAGGGCCCGATCTCGATCGTCGGCGGCGGCCGGTTCGCCGGTGAGGCGGCGGCGAGCGAGGCGTTCCCGCTCACCGACAAGCTGGTGACGCTGCTCTTCCTGATCGCGAGCTTCAACTTCTTCATCGGCATGTTCAACTTCGTGCCGCTGCTGCCGCTCGACGGCGGCCACATCGCCGGGGCGCTCTACGAGGGCCTCAAGCGGGGCGTGGCCCGGCTGCGCGGCCGGCCCGACCCGGGCCACGTCGACGTCGCCCGCCTGCTCCCCGTCGCGTACGTCGTGGGCCTCGCCATGCTGGTGATGGGCGTGGTGCTGATCGTCGCGGACCTCGTGGTGCCGCTGCACATCACCTGACCCCACCAGTCCGCCGCCACCGCTCGGGGGATGCCCGCTCCGGCGGCGGCCCGCGGGGCGCCGGGCCGTACGATGGAGGCATGACCGTCGGCCTCGGCATGCCCGCCCTCCCGCCCCCCGTCCTCGCGCCCCGGCGCAAGACCCGCCAGATCCAGGTGGGGTCCGTGGGGGTCGGCAGCGACCACCCGATCTCGGTGCAGTCGATGACCACGACGCTGACCTCCGACGTCAACTCCACGCTCCAGCAGATCGCCGAGCTCACCGCCACCGGGTGCGACATCGTGCGCGTCGCCTGCCCGAGCCAGGACGACGCCGACGCGCTCCCCGAGATCGCCCAGCACTCGCAGATCCCGGTGATCGCCGACATCCACTTCCAGCCGAAGTACGTCTTCGCCGCGATCGACGCCGGGTGCGCGGCCGTCCGGGTCAACCCGGGCAACATCCGCAAGTTCGACGACCAGGTCAAGGAGATCGCGAAGGCCGCCAAGGACCGCGGCACGTCGATCCGGATCGGCGTCAACGCCGGCTCGCTGGACAAGCGGATCCTCGACAAGTACGGCAAGGCCACCCCCGAGGCGCTCGTCGAGTCCGCGGTGTGGGAGGCCAGCCTCTTCGAGGAGCACGACTTCCACGACTTCAAGATCTCGGTCAAGCACAACGACCCGGTCGTGATGGTGCGCGCCTACGAGCTGCTCGCCGAGGCCGGCGACTGGCCGCTGCACCTCGGCGTCACCGAGGCCGGACCGGCCTTCCAGGGCACCATCAAGTCGGCCGTGGCCTTCGGGCACCTGCTCAGCAAGGGCATCGGCGACACCATCCGCGTCTCGCTGTCGGCGCCGCCGGTCGAGGAGGTCAAGGTCGGCCTCCAGATCCTCGAGTCGCTCAACCTCAAGCCGCGCCGCCTCGAGATCGTGTCGTGCCCCAGCTGCGGGCGCGCGCAGGTCGACGTCTACAAGCTGGCCGAGGAGGTCACCGCCGGCCTCGACGGGCTCGAGGTGCCGCTGCGCGTCGCCGTCATGGGCTGCGTCGTCAACGGGCCGGGCGAGGCCCGCGAGGCCGACCTGGGCGTCGCGTCGGGCAACGGCAAGGGCCAGATCTTCGTCAAGGGCGAGGTGATCAAGACCGTTCCGGAGTCGAAGATCGTCGAGACCCTGATCGAGGAGGCGATGCGCATCGCCGAGGGCATGGAGGCCGTCGAGGGCGCGGAGGCGTCGGTCACCGTCAGCTGATCCCCGCGGGCGTCCCACGCCCGGGCCCCACGTGGGTAGGCTCCCCACGTGCTGAGGACCCGCGAGCTGGTGCGTGTGCTGGGCCCGGCCGACCGGGACCGCTTCATCGAGCTCGCCGAGCAGGACCCCGTGGTCAACGTGTTCGCCGACTACCGCGCCCGCCTCACCAACCTCGACGAGCGCTGGCTCGGCGGCCAGGTGTGGGGCCGGTTCGTCGGTGAGGACCTCGTCGCGGGCTGCCACCTCGGCGCCAACCTCGTGCCGGTGCAGTGCACGCCCGACGACGTGGGCGCGTTCGCCGACGTCGCGCTGCGCCGACGCGCCTCCGTGGGCACGATCGTCGGGCCTCACGACGTCGTCGCGGCCCTGTGGGAGGAGGTCGAGGCACGCTGGCAGCGCCCGCGCGAGGTCCGCCGGAACCAGCCCCACCTCGAGATGGCCCGCCTCCCGGACGTGGCCGCGGACCCCGACGTACGCCTCACCACCCCGCGCGACCTCGACGTGCTCTACCCCGCGTGCGTGGCGATGTACACCGAGGAGGTCGGGGTCTCGCCGGAGAACGACGCCGGCGGCGGCGACCTCTACCGCGCACGCGTCCAGCAGCTCATCGGGCGGGGCTGGTCGATGGCCAGCTTCGACGAGCAGGGCGTGGTGTTCAAGGCCGAGGTCGCGTGCGCCACCCCGCACGCCGCCCAGGTGCAGGGCGTGTGGGTCCGCCCGGACCGTCGCGGCGAGGGCCTCGCCACCCGCGGGATGGCCTCGGTGGTGCACCACGTCATCGGGGCGGGCGTCGCGCCGGTCGTGTCGCTCTACGTCAACGACTGGAACACCGCGGCTCGCGCGACCTACGCGCGCGTCGGCTTCGAGCAGACCGCGACCTTCGCGACCGTGATGTTCTAGCTGGGTCCTCCCCGCTCGTCGTGGGCACGAGGACGCACTCGAACGGCAGTCCGGATGTCGGGGCGCGTGCTGCCCGCTCGGGCACACGTGTCCGACCTGTCGCCCTTCGCCCAACAGCTCGAGGGCAAGATCTCGGACACGTGTACGACGCTCCGGCGCCGCACGTGCGGCGGTTCTCGCCCTCGAAGTTGCCGATGCGGGACCACATCCGCCGCACGTGCGCTCCCGGGTTGCGTCCGCCGGCGGCAGCACTACGGCCTCAACTTCGACGAAGGGACGCTGGGCAGTGCGGACGCACGGGTCGCGGCAGATCCGGACGTTGGCGTCAGTTGTCGAAGGCAGACCGTCCCCGGGCGATCTGGCTCGCCGTGTCGGCTCCTGACCATGTGAGCCATGGTTCGTCGCCGGACTTGGGGACGACGAGGGCACCGTTTCCGGTAAGCGCATGGGTTACCTCGCCTGCGTCGAGGAACGCGCGGCTGTTGTAGGAGAACGCCCATGCGGTGTCGTACTCGTCGACGCCCGAGATCATCCATTCGCCCGCGGCGAACTCGGGGTAGAGGGAATTGAGCAGCGAGACAGCCACTCGGCGCGCGTCATCCTCGGTCATGGGTTCGAGGCTACCGAGCGTCGACGCTCTGGGCGTTCGCTCATCTCGGCAGATCTGCGTACACCATCAGCGGCAGATCCGGACGTTCGTCGGGTGGGGGTCGAGAAGGCAGTCGCGGCTAGCATCACTTCATGAAGAGGACCGCAGCGGTCGTGGTGGCGCTGCTGGTCGCGCTGTCCGTCATTGCGTTGGGCTCGGCTCTGGCCAGGGACACTGGGCCGAGCGTGGGCTCTGGAAGCGGAGGTCCTGGTGAGCGCGCCCGTTACCTGCGTCTCGATGAAGGCCGCTCTGGCACCGTTGCGGTTTCTCCCGGAGACAAGGTCGAGGTGTGGTGGCGTGGCCCCGACGGATCGGACTGGTCAGCCCCTGAGGTGATCGACGGCGGGGCGGGCCATTACTTGATCGGGACGAGTGTCCGGCTGGCGGGGACCACCTTGGCGATCCGGGCGACGTACAACACCGTCGCTCCCTGGGAGGACGAGGTCGATGAACCGGGTGTCGCCACGAGCGTGTTCGTCGTGTGCCGGCCGGGTTCGTGCGTCGTTAGCGACCACTACGAGCACGTGCAGGAGCCTCCGTGCCGCGTCGGGTCGTGCCTGACCAGCCGGCCCACCAACAAGGGCGTCGTGCAGGTGCCCGAGCTCTCCTCCGATGGTGGTCAGGTGTTCTTCGGTGCCACCGAGCGCGGATACGTCGTGTGGACCCGTGACGGTGGCCTTCGCAACCTCGCGCCCGTGAACCTGCCCGCCGGGAGCGCGCCGGGTGCCCCGATGCTGGCTCCGGACGGCACCCTACGGGTGGTGGCTGGACGTGCGGAGGACGGCGCGTGCCGGTTGAAGCTGCTCACGACCCCACCGGTCGAGGCGTCCACGAGTGCCCTCCGCTTCACGGAGCAGGCAACAACGACGGCACCTACAGAATCGGGGAACTGCGCCACCACGTTGGAGGCCTTCACCAGCGACCAGCTGCTGGTGCACACCGATCGCGCGGAGCCGTCGTACCTGGTGCGCGTCGATGACCGGTGGGAGGCGACCACCAAGGACCCGACCGGGATGGTGCGCTACGTCCCTCGGCCCGGACGACAGGCCGCCGGCAGCACGGTCAGGACGGGGTACTGGCACTGGCGAGAAGTGCTCACAGCCTCCCCGGACGGACGGCGCCTCGTCGCCCAGGTGCACTTCCCCGGTCAAGCCCGTTGGACCGAGCCTGTGACTGTCGCGGTGGCACCCCGCGGACTCAGATGCTTCGAGATCGCCCCGACCTCGACCCCGGCCGACGAACCCTTCTACGTGTCCATGCGCTGCCGCTCGCGTCCCTCACCGCAGGCCGAGTGGACCTACGTCGGATTCCACGCAGTCACCGAGGACGGCCTGACATGGGCTTCAGCCTTCGGCGACCAGCTGCCCACCCGAGTCGGTGAGGATCTGTTCTTCGGTGGCTCACCCGCCAACCGCTGGACGCCCGAGGAAGGACTGCGCCAAGCGGGTCCAGCAGTGCCGGAAAACAGCCGGACGTTCCAGGTCGACGACGGCACCCTCGTCCTGGTTTCTGCCAAAGCGGACGGTAACCGGTGCCGGCTGGTGGTGCGAGTGGCAGAGCCTCCGGATACCGAGTGGTCTGCGCCTCTGCCTAACCCCGATCCGTTCGTGCCTGCAGGCGAGCAGTGTCGTCCGGTCGGCCAGTACGACGGGCGGGTGGTCAGTCTTTCCTTCCCCACAGCCGTCGAGTGGCTCCCCGCTCGGGTGACGAGAAGCAACGGCCACTGGGTGGTGACAGAACGCCGCAGAGCAGGGTGACGTGGCACAGCCCATCTGCAGTTCCGCGCGCTCATCGCGGCAGGTCCGGTCGTTCAGTGAGACTTCTCGTGCTCGCAAACCCAGGCTCGTGCAGTCTCCGGGTCTGGCGATGGCAGGGAGTCCGTAAGGCAAACGCCGCAGCGGGCGAAGTGTCGCCCCGACTCGCCCCAGTGATGGACGTCGCCCGCCTTGACCCAGTCCGGTGACCAGTCGACCTCGAAGGCGTGGAGAAGGTCCGAGGTTACGCCCTGCACGAGCAGGTCGATTGTCTCCTCGCTGAGTGCGAGGTCGAACATGCCGTTCGTGACCTGCAATTCGGTCTTCACGTTGTGTTCCACCAGTGGAACCACGCGCTGTGCTCGTTCTGCGGCCAGGCGATCTCCAGTCATAGCCGCATCGTGACACGACCGGACATCGGCAGATCCGCTCGAGCTGATCGCGGCAGATCCGGACGTTGACCGCGTCCAAGCCTGCGGCGCGGTGTGCCAGTATCGCGCGGAGATGCCTGACCGCGCCGCATGACGAGATCGTGAGATGACGATGGTCTACAACCCCACTGGCCGAACCACCAAGTACTTTGCTTGGTGGGCTGCGACCAATGCCATCGCAGCAGTGGTCATCGGGATGGTTGCCGCCGGAAGCGACGGGTCTACCAGGGTCATCGCACTGGTGGCAGCCGTGGGCTTCGCAGGGATCGCCGCCGCGAACCTCTTCGCTATCGCGAAGTTGCGACGATCACCCAACTAGACCTTGTGAATGGGTTGCCACGGGCATTTGCTCATCGGCAGATCCGCGCACCATCAGCGGCAGATCCGGATGTGACCACCCATGGTCTCGTCCGGGCTTAGAGTTCGACCGGTGGAGGACGAGACCCGTACGCCTACCGGTTGGCCGCAGGAGAACGATGCCACGGGTCCGCCGCCCAACACTGCGCCTCTCGCTGTGATGGGGCTCGCGTTCGGGGTGCTGAGCGCCATTCTCGCGCTGACTGTCTACCTGACCATGTTCGCTGTGCTCGGAGCCTTAGTGGCGCTGGTGCTGGGAGTGCTGGCTCTGGGTGACGAGCGGAGTCGAGGCCTCGGCATCGGCGCGATCGTGATGGCCGTCCTTGCGATGGTCTGCGCAGCTGTCGTCGTTGTTTCCCTGTGGTGATTCCTGACCTCCAGGCGACAGCGACGATGCGCACCTCGTCTGTGACGGGCGCGCTGATCGCGGCAGATCCGGACGCTTGGTGCAGCGTGATCGCTTACGCTGCCAGCCCAGTCCGCCAGAAGAGGGCAACCGCAAAGATGCTTCGGACCCGTGACTCAGTCGCGTACGTCGCTGTGTTGGTCGGTGCGCTGTGCGCGCTCTCGGGCTGTGCGGCCATTGGAGACGGCTCCGACGACGCTGCGGCTGTCCCCGATGCGGCTACCAAGACCGTGAACTGCTTGGTCAACAGTGGCAGCGTGTCTTCGAGCAAGCCCAACGATCCTTGCGCTGAGTTCGCCGAGGATGGCTCAGTCGAGGAGCAACCTTGCGACGAGATCTGGCAACTCGGCTCTAGCTTTCCCGCGCCCTACTACGGGTGCGCGACGGACGATGGTCACGAGGTGTTCGACCTCGGAGTCGAGTGCGAAGACCCGTCCTTGGACGGTTACTGGCTCTACGACGACATGATGGCAAGGCAGGGAGGGCCCGTCGTAGCGTCGAAGGTTGCACTGCTCGACAGTGGCCACCCCGCTTGCTAGCAGTGTTGGGCACGTCGCGGCCCATCCGGATCCTGGTAGATGCGGTCGCGCTGATGGCGGCATGAGCGGACGTTCGTCAGCCCCGGCGACGCACCCTGCTATCCAGGCTCACGAGTTCACGATCCGACGCGGTCCAGGCTGCTCTGGCCTCGGAGCGCGATCGTCCAGACGTCATCGGGACACCAGTCGCTGTCCAACGTGGCATAGACGTTCCCGCGCTCGTCGTGGGCACTCAGGCCCGGCCCTCCGCACTTCCCGCCGCTCGTCAGCACCACCTGACGACCGTTCTCAGGTACGACCTGACCTGACACGGTGAGCGGTTGCCCGGACTCATTGACGATGATCAGGCCGGACTCCAGTTGCTCTACGCAGCCAGACGACAACAACGCAACTGTCGCGACGGCAAGGGAGCGGACGGCAAACTTCGCCCTGCCGCGCACCGGTTCAGCTATCGACGCGGTCACCCCTGCATCCAAGCAGCGCGATGCCGAGCCGTCCTGACATCGGCAGATCCGTGCGCTCATCGCGGCAGATGAGTGATGCCCTAGCCGTTGCGCGTGAGAGGTTGTCGGTCGTGTTGTGGACCGTTGTGCAATGGGTGGGCGCTCTGGCCGGTATCGCGGCTCTGACGATTCAGGCTGTCGGCGCTTGGCGCTCGCGCCGCGATCCACACGACCTGAAGGGGACACGGGCGGTGTTGGACACGGCCTACGGCCACGTACTGCCGATCGCTCAGGGACCGAACGGCACTCCGTCACTCCGCATGGTGGACGGTGATGCTTGGCGGACGATGGTGGACCTGCCGCGATACTCGGAGCGACTGGCCGACCCCGTGCTTCGGCGGTCCTTGCATGACGCAGGACTCGCCTACCACTTGGCTTTCGCTCTGGGCACGAACCTCAACGGTGCCCAGGACACCTGGCCTGCGGACCTTGTGGACCGCCAGATGGCTGCGGCACGAGAGTGCATGGACTCCATCGAAAGTGCGCGCAGGCAACTCGACAGCATTGAACGTCGCAAGCCTGCACGCTGACCCTCGCCTCGGCAGAGGCGTGCACTCATCGCGGCATGAGCGGACGTTGCGCAAACCCCAGCGTTCATCGCCGAGGCTTCTTCCTCGACGGTCGTTCAGTGGGTTCTTGCCGCCTCATCAGTCGCACGCGATCAACTCCGTCGCGACCGCACACAACGTCGATCCGGAAGTCTTCGTCGCGGTGTTCCCGCAGGTCGGGGTGCTTGTCGCGCAGGTACCTACCCCAGTCTCGGTGCCGCGCATCTGGCCCGTCGAGCCATTCGATCTCGACCCATTCGTCGCGCTCCATCCCGACAGCATCGCAGCACGGCCCGGTGAAAAGCACCGAGCCCAAGCCTTCCGCTCATCGGCAGATCCGGTCGTTCGTGGTGTCGACAACCAGGTGACGTGCACCACCTAGCCGACCGGCACGGGGTCGGAGGCGTTCGCGCACCGCGAGGCGGAGCAGCGCACCATCGAGGTCTGCGTCGTCCCCACGAGGCGGAAGGTGACCCGTGTCGCCGACTCGAAGGTGACGTCCTCGATGCGAACCGCGCTCCACCGGCCCAGCACCCGACCGTCGGTGCGACGCAGCGTGATCTGCCGGACCGGCTGGAACGACGGCTCCACGCCGTTGTCGACGGTCACCATCCGGCGTCCTCCGGGGGCGAACGCCAGGACCCGCTCGGTGCACGAGCGCCAGGTCTGCCGACCGGGGCGAGACAGTGGCGCGACGAAGGTGCAGCGCTGCCCCGGAGCCGTCCAGCCGGCCGCGACGTCGTCGGCGAGGCTGCCCGCCTGCAGGTGCCACCGGTCGTCCTTGACGGTGCGGAGCCGGTCGCGCGGCCACTGCCACACCATCACCCGCCCGCCGCTACCGCCGAGGAGCACCCGGCGCCCGGCGACGTCGATCGGCGAGACGAAGCGACCGACGTTCTCGTCGATCCAGCTGCGGAACACCCGCGAGGCGACCCGGGTCCCGTCCCTGGTGCGGCGCACGGCGACCACGTTCTCGCCGTCCGAGACGAGGCCGGCGGTCGTGTAGAACCGTCCGTCCGCGCTCAGCACCGACTCGGTCGAGGCGCCGGGCAGCCGGCGCGCGGAGCCGTCGCGGTCGACGAGGAACGCCCGGGCGGTGCGGCGGTCAGCGACGACCCAGCCGCCGGGTCCGCGTCCGAGCAGCACCGGGCGCCGCAGGTCGACGGGCACGCGCAGGTCGCCGTCGACGACCACCTGCCCCTCGACGTAGGGCCGGACCAGGTCGGCGCCGCGGGCGAGCCGGTCGGGCTCGAGGCGGGTCGCGCCCGCCGCGGCCGCACCCCTGTGGCGGGCGCCGCGGACGTCGCGAGCAGGGCGGCGACGACGACGGTCGCGCGGACGAGGTGGCTCATGGTTCCTCCCGAGGGTCTCCCGGGCTCGAGTGTCCTCGCGGCGGACGCCCTCGGACAAGAAAAAAGTTCGTCAGCGTGTATCACCGCGCCGGGTGACGCCACCTGTACTGACATGGGGACAATGGTCACCATGTCGGAGAACCGAGGGGCTGAGGGGCAGCTCCATGAGTCGCCGTGGGAAACAGCCAGTGGGGCGTTCACGGCGTGGCGCGCAGGGGACGCCACGGCGGTGGACGATCTGGTGACCACGATGACGCCGGTGCTCTGGCACGTGGTGCGAGCCTACGGACACGATCGCCAGGCGACGGAGGACGTCGTCGCGGCGACGTGGTTGGGGTTCGTGAGGCTGCACCAGACCATCGAGGACCCGAAGGCGGTCGCGTCCTGGCTGATCACGTCGGCCAGGCGCGGCGCCGCCGACCACGCACGGAAGGCGCGACGCGCCACCCCCGTGCAGGACGAGGCGCTCGCCGCCCGGCTGCCCGACGAGGAGTCGGCCGAGGCGATCGCCGTGCTGGACGACGAGAGCGCCCGCCTGTGGCGGGCGGTCGCCTCCGTCGACGAGAGGTGCCGCAAGCTGCTGCGCGTGGTGGCCTTCATGGAACGACCCGACTACCGCTCACTGAGCCGGGAGCTGGACATGCCCGTGGGGAGCATCGGCCCCACGCGGGCCCGGTGCCTGGCGAAGGTGCGCACCGCGCTGACCGAGGGGGGACCCGCATGAGCGACGACGAGAGGCTGCTCGCCGACCTGCGCCGGATGTGGCAGGCCGCCGACCCGCCGCCGCCAGGGCTGGGCCCCATCATGGTCGCGACCGTCGCCGCGGCCGACCTCGACGAGGAGTGGGAGCTGCTGGTGCTGGTCCGCGACTCCGCCGACGAGGGCCTCGCCGCGGTCCGCGGACTGGGCACGGCCCGGATGCTGTCCTTCAGCGCCGCCGCCGGCTGGTCGCTGGAGGCCGAGATCGACGGCGAGCAGTTCAGCGGGCAGGTGCTCGACCTCGAGCCCGGCGCCGACCCGACGGACGTCGTGGTCGCCGTCGAGACCCGGGCGGGCGAGTCGTGGTCGACGCCGCTCGACGAGTTCGGCTTCTTCACCCTCCTCGCCCACGCCCGCGGCACGCTGCGGTTCACGGTGCGCTTCGGGGGAGTGGTCGCGAGCAGCCACTGGGTCGAGGTCTGACGCCCGGTCAGGCGTAGGGCTGGCGCAGCTCCTGGTGCGGGCCGATCACGGGGTCGGAGTCGTAGACGGCGCGGGCCAGGACGGCGTCGCGCGCGTCGGCGGCCGACGACCCGGTCTCGCTGATCTGGCGCGCGATGAGCCCCGCGACGACGGGTGCCGCGAACGACGTGCCGCTCCACCGCGCCAGGCCGGTGGAGAACACCCGCACGTCGCCCTTGTTCGGCGACTCGTGGCAGACGAACGTCCCGTCGGGGAAGGCGTTCACGATGTTGCGGCCGAGCGCGTAGACGTCGGCGGAGACGCCGTAGTTGGAGAAGCTCGACACCCGGCCGTCGCGGTCGAGCGACCCGACGCCGACGGCCCAGTCGAAGGCCGCGGGCCAGAACGGTGCCGCCCACCCGTCGTTGCCGGCGGCGGCCACGACCACGACGTCCTTGCCGCGCAGGTGCCGACGGTGGAAGCGGGCGAACGCCAGGGAAGGCAGGTCCAGGCGGGTGCGGCAGCCGGCCGACAGGTTGATGACCTGCGGATGGTGCGCCATCGCCTCCTCGAGCTGACCCACGATCTCCGACTCGAGGATGCCGCCCCCGCCGACCCCGCCGACCGCGAAGCCCTCGACGAAGACCTCCGTCCGCGGCGCCAGGCAGCGCACGACGCCCGCGATGAACGTGCCGTGGCCGGCGTAGGGGCGCAGGTCCGGGCCGTTGAGCTCGTCGTCGCCGTCGACGCCCTTGAGCCACGGCGTACGCCCGTCCGACCCCGACGGCGGGTTCCAGCCGGTGTCGACGACGACGACCTTCACCTCGCAGCCCTCGTCCTGCGGTGCCACCGGCGGCCACGGCTCGGTCAGGCCGGTCTCCTCGGGCTCCGTGGCGGGGCAGGCCTGGCCCCCGCCCCCGCCGCCCGGGCTGACGTGGACCCAGTGGTCGGGGGTGGCCGCGCCGAGCCTGAGGCCGTCACGCTCGAGCAGCGCGAGCACGTCGGGCACGCTCTCCCCGCCGGGCCGGGGCGCGAGGACGTAGCGGACGAGGTCGCCGCCGAGCAGGCGCACGTCGTCGCGCCGGGGCGGCTCGGCCAGCACGCCCTTGTCCAGCCGGGCCGCGAACGCCTCGAAGTCCTCGACGTCCTCGGCGCCGACGAGGACGTGGTCGGGATGGAAGAGGTAGGTGAAGTCGGCCGGGGCCTCCGTGTCCCAGAACACCTGGCCGTCGTTCGCGCGATCGAGGTCGCGGAGCTGGTCGGTGCTGCGTCGTCGTCGGTCGTCGCCGATCTTCCAGTCGCCCATGGTGGCGACGCTAGCCCCGCTTCGCCGCCGCGTGGAGTGGTTCGCGCCGACTTTCGTCGGGGATCGGCAAGGATGGTGCCGTGGAGAGGGCCGACGCGGAGGAGCTGCTGCGCACGCTGTTCTCCGACCCCGAGGAGTCGAGACGTCGGGCCGAGGCCGAGCTGGTCCCCGACCCCGACCCGGCCGTGGCCTCGATCGGCCACCAGGTGGCCGCCATCGTCCTGCGCGACGTCGGCCGGACCGACGACGCGCTGGCGCACCTGAAGCACGCGTTGCGCCTCGCGAAGGGGGTCGACGGCGACCGCGAGGCCGACGTGCGCGCGACGCTCGGCAGCACCCTCGTCCACGTCGGACGCACGAGGGCGGGCCTGGCCGAGCTCGACCGGGCCACCGCGGGACTCGAGGGCGTGCCGCTCGCCCGCGTGCTGGTCCGCCGCGCCCGGGTCCGCGCCTTCTACTTCGCCGAGCTCGAGGCGAGCCTCCACGACCTCCGCCGGGCCGTCGCGATCCTCGAGGACTCCGGCGACGAGATCTGGCTCGCGAGGGCGCTCAACCTGGTCGGCTGGACCTCGGCGGGGCTGGGCGACCTGGTCGCCGCGCGTCGAGCCTTCGACGACTCGCTGGCCATCCACGAGGCGCTCGGCCAGCAGTCGGCGGCGGCCATCAACGTGCACAACCACGGATGGCTGGCCTACCTCGAGGGCGACCTGCCTCGCGCGCTGGAGCTCTACGCCGACGCGGACGCCCGGTTCGACGCGGTGGGAGTCACGAGCCCCGAGCTGGTCTACGACCGCTGCACGGCCTACCTCGCCGGCGGGCTGGCCAGTGACGCGCTCGGCGTCGTCGAGCGAGCGCTCGTTGCCCGCCCGCTCCTGGCGGTCGAGCGGGCCGACCTGCTGATCGCGCTGGCGGGCGCGGCGCTCGACGCCGGCGACACCGACCGGGCCCGGTCGGCCGCGGACGAGGCGAGCAGGTTGCTCCGCGGGCAGGGGCGGCGACGGGAGTGGGTCGCCGCCGAGCTGCTGGCCGTCACGGCCCGTCGCGGGGCGACCGACCGGCCGGGCCGCCTGCTCGCCCGGATGGAGGAGGTCGTCGACGCGGCGCGGGAGGCAGGCGCGCCGGAGCTCCCGCAGGCGCTGCTCGTCGGCGCCGGGCTGGCCGCACGGGTGTCCTCGGACCGGGCGCGCGGCCTCGGTGACCGGTGGCTGGAGGAGGCCGCCGCGAACCGGCTGGCCCCGCTCGGCACCACCCGCGCGCTCGGCTGGCTCGCCCGGGCGCGCCAGGGAGCGGCGGTCGGCGACACGAGCGCCGTGCTGCGGGCGTGTGAGCGGGGGTTGACGGCTCTCGACCACCACCGGGCGACCCTCGGCAGCCAGGAGCTGCGAGCGCGTACGTCCGTGCACGGCTCGGACCTCGCCGAGCTCGGCACGCGCACCGCGCTCGCGTCCGGCGACGCGCGACAGCTCCTGCGCTGGGCGGAGCGCTGGCGGGCCACGACCATCGCGGTCCCTGCGGCGCGGGCCGGTCACGATCCCGACACCTCCACCGACCTGGCCGCGCTGCGGGCCCTGCACCAGCGGCTGGCCGAGGCGCACGCGGCAGGGGAGCCGACCGACCGGCTCCAGGCACGCGTCACCCGGCTCGAGCAGTCGGTGCGGCAGCGGCTGCTCCACGCGCGGGGGGCCGAGCAGTCGGCCCAGGGCGTCGACGTCGGAGCCCTGCTGGCGGCGCTGGCCGCCGACGACACCGTCCTCGTCGAGCTGACCGAGGTCGACGGCGTCCTGCACGCGCTGGTGGCGGGTCGCGGGCGCGTGCGGCACCGGGTCGGCGGCGACGCCGCGGCAGCCTCCCGCGCGGTCGACTTCTCCCTCTTCACGCTGCGCCAGGCCGCGCGCGGACGTCGCGCGCAGGTCGACGTGGCCGGACGCCGGCTGCAGGACGCGCTGCTCGGTCACGCCCTCGACGGGGTGGGTGACGCGCGCTTCGTGGTGTCGCCGACCACGGCGCTCCAGGGCGTCCCGTGGGGCGTGCTCCCCGACCTCGCCGACCGTCCGTTCACCACCGCTCCGTCGGCGCGGCTGTGGCTCCGGGCGCGCTCGGCGGCGCCGCACGGCGACCGACGGGTCATGGTCGTGGGTCCCGGGCTGGGCAGCGGCGGGGCCGAGGTGCCGGTCATCGCGGCCGACGACCCGTCCGCGGAGGTGCTGGACGGCGACGACGCCACGGCGGCAGCGACGCTCGCGGCCCTCGACGGTGCGTCCCTGGCCCACGTGGCGGCCCACGGCCGGTTCCGCGAGGACAGCCCGCTGTTCTCCTCGCTGTCGCTCGCCGACGGGCCGCTCCTGGTCCACGACCTGCAGCAGCTGCGCCACCCGCCGCACCGGGTCGTCCTCTCGGCGTGCGAGTCAGGGGTGCTGGCCCCCGTCGGCGACCAGGAGCTCCTGGGGCTCTCGGCCGCCCTGCTGTCGATGGGCACCGCCGGGGTGGTGTCCGCGCTCGCAGAGGTCGACGACGCCGCCACCGTCGAGGTGATGGTCGCGCTGCACACGGCGCTGCGGAAGGGCGTCGGCCTGGGAGAGGCCCTGCACGCCGCCCGGTCGGCCGCCGGCACCGACCCGGTGCTGACCGCCACGGCGGCGTCGTTCACCGCGATGGGGACCTGAGGCTCAGGGCACCTGCACCGGCTCCGGGTCGGTGGCGTTCTCGCACGCGTCGAGCATGCAGCGCACGACCGACGACCTCCGCTGCCCGTTGACCTGCAGCAGCACCGCGTCGGGCGTCTCCCACTGCCAGCCGCCGAACCAGTTCGTGGTCCACGTGGCCAACCGCTTGCCGCCGACCTCGCGCAGGTCGATCTCGCCGGGGCCGAGGCCGTCGACCAGGATCCCGAAGGTCAGCATCCGGGTGCCGTCGGGGGAGAGCGCCACCACCCGGTCGCTGCACGAGCGCCACACCGTCTGCGTGAGGTCGCTGAGCCGCACCATCCGGACACAGCCCCCGAGGTACGGGTCCTTGGTGTAGGTCTCGAGCAGGTCGTGCTCGATGCTGGCGAGGGCGGAGAGGCGGCGGGTCACGAGGCGGACCCGGTCGGGCCCGGTCCGCCACCGCACCAACCGCCCGTCGTGGCGCACCAGCACCTGCCGCGCGTCGGCGGTGACCACCTCGGGATAGCCGTCGAACGTGCGCTCCGGTCCGGCCGAGCCGTCGAGCGCCGAGAACGTCTGCACGGCGGTACGGCGGCGGGCCGAGTGGTCGAGCGTGACCAGCCGGCTGCCGTCCTCGCTCAGCGTGGTGAGGGTGACGTCGACCTTGCGCAGCAGCGTCAGGGTGCTGCCGTCGGGCCCGATGCGCACCACACGTCGGCGGTCGGTCCCCACGATCCAGCCGTCGCCGGAGGCGCCGATCACCCGGACCACCCGGCCGACGAGGTCCACCTTCAGGTCACCGGCGACGAAGTCGAAGTCCTCGACGTGCGCCACCGCCTGGTCGGGCCCCCGGTCGAGGCGCTGCGGCTGCAGCTCGGTGGTGGGCGCGGCGGCCCCGGCGGGCGCGACGAGCCCGAGGCCCGCGGCGAGGGCCGCGACGAGTGCGGCTGCGGTCGTACGACGCATGGTGGTTCCCCCTGGTGAGTGCTCTCCTGAGGGAGACGCGGTGCGCCCCCGCGGGGTTGCGCCGTCCGCGGGGGAATCTGGTTCGCGGCGTCCGGACGCCCGCACCTATGGTTGCGCCATGACTGGCCGCATCCTCCGCATGTCGACCCTGTTCGTGCGCACCCTGCGCGACGACCCGAACGACGCCGAGGTGCCGAGCCACAGGCTGCTCGTGCGCGCCGGCTACATCCGCCGCAACGCGCCCGGCATCTACACCTGGCTGCCGCTGGGGCTGCGCGTGCTGCGCCGGATCGAGGCCATCATCCGCGAGGAGATGGACGACATGGGCGCCCAGGAGCTGTCGTTCCCCGCGCTGCTGCCCAAGGAGCCCTACGAGGCGACCAACCGGTGGGTCGAGTACGGCCCCAACATCTTCCGGCTCCAGGACCGCAAGGGCGGCGACTACCTCCTCGGTCCCACCCACGAGGAGATGTTCACCCTCGTGGTGAAGGACCTCTACTCCTCCTACAAGGACCTGCCGCTCTCGATCTACCAGATCCAGACCAAGTACCGCGACGAGGCGCGTCCCCGCGCGGGGCTGCTGCGCGGCCGCGAGTTCGTGATGAAGGACTCCTACTCCTTCGACGTCGACGACGCCGGCCTCGCCGAGTCCTACGCCAAGCACCGCGACGCCTACATCCGGATCTTCGACCGGCTCGGCTTCGAGTACGTCATCGTCAAGGCGACCTCGGGCGCGATGGGCGGCTCGGCCAGCGAGGAGTTCCTCGCCAAGGCCGAGGTCGGAGAGGACACCTACGTCCGCTGCACCCACTGCGACTACGCCGCCAACGTCGAGGCGGTCGCGGTGCGCGCGCCGGCCGCGCTCCCGTACGACGACGCGCCCGCGGCGCACGCCGAGGACACCCCCGACACCCCCACCATCGACACCCTCGTCGACCACCTCAACACCGCGTTCCCCCGCGACGACCGGCCCTGGGCGGCCGGCGACACGCTGAAGAACGTGCTGGTGGTGCTCAAGCACCCCGACGGCACCCGCGAACCGCTCGCCATCGGCGTGCCCGGCGACCGCGAGGTCGACCAGAAGCGGCTCGAGGGGCAGCTCGAGCCGATCGAGGTCGAGCCCATGGACGAGGCCGAGCTCGCGAAGCACCCCGCGCTGGTCAAGGGCTACATCGGTCCCGAGGCGCTGGGGGAGGAGTCGAAGTCCGGCATCCGCTACCTCGTCGACCCCCGCGTGGTCGAGGGCACCCGCTGGGTGACCGGCGCCAACGTGCCCGGGTCCCACGTGGTCGACCTCGTCGTCGGACGGGACTTCACCCCCGACGGCACCATCGAGGCGGCCGACGTCCGCGACGGCGACGAGTGCCCGAACTGCGCCGAGGGCACGCTCGAGTCCGCCCGCGGCGTCGAGATGGGCCACATCTTCCAGCTCGGCCGCAAGTACGCCGAGGCGCTGGGCCTCAAGGTGCTGGACGAGAACGGCAAGCTCGTGACCGTCACGATGGGCTCCTACGGCATCGGCCCCTCGCGTGCCGTCGCCGCGATCGCCGAGGGCACCCTCGACGACATCGGCCTGTGCTGGCCGCGCAACGTCGCGCCCGCCGACGTCCACGTGGTGGCCGCCGGCAAGGACGAGGCGATCTTCAGGGCCGCCGAGGAGCTCGCGCGCGAGCTCAAGGAGGCCGGCCTCGAGGTGCTGCTCGACGACCGCACCGGCAAGGTCAGCCCCGGCGTGAAGTTCAAGGACGCCGAGCTGATCGGCGTGCCGACCATCGTCACCGTGGGCCGCGGCCTCGCCGACGGCGTCGTCGAGGTCCGCGACCGCAAGTCCGGCGACCGCGAGGACGTCGCGGTGGCCGAGGCCGCCACCCGGATCGCCGACACGGTCCTGCGGGGCTGACGTGCGCCGCCCGGGGGCGCGCCGCACCGAGCGCGACCTCGGGCGCTGGCGCGCCCACCTCACCACGATCCGCCCCGACGCTGACCCGGCCGAGGCGGACTGGTGGGACACCTCGTGGGACGGCGGCACTCCGGCCGCGGTCGGCTTCCTGGTGCCGGGCGACCTCGAGGCCTACGCCCGGGTGCTGCACCCGGCCCACGACCGCGAGCGGGACGCGGTGACCTGGGCGACCGTGGCCGCGGAGTGCGGCACGGTCCTGCACCCGCAGGCGCAGTGGCACGCGCTCGCCGGGCGGCGGTCCTCGCGTGACCACGGCCCCCCGACCGGCACGGGGTGGCCCGGCAACGAGCCCGACGTGGGGTGCCTCGACCGGACGTCGTTCGAGGCGCTCGCCGACGTGCTCGCCCGCCACACCGCGACGCCGGCCCGGACGCTCGTGGCGTTCTGGGTCGGCTACGGCCTGTGGCCGCGCGCGTGGGCCGACGCACCCACCACGCGGCGCCCGGTCCGCGAGTCGTACGTCTTCGAGCGCCCGCTCGACCAGGTCGCCACGCTGTGCGCGGAGGCGCCCGCCGTGAGGTGGGCCCTGGGCGAGACCGGCGGCGCCCTGTGGTTCCGCAGCGACGGTGTGACGGTGACGCCGTCCGCGGAGGAGCAGCTCGAGGTCATGGCCCCGCACCAGTGGCAGAGCCCGAGCGCGTGGTGGCCGGCCGACCGCGCGTGGGCGACGTCGAACGACACCGACCTCGACTCGACCCTGGTCGGCGGCAGCCGGGCGCTCGTCGACGACCTGCTGGCCGACGACCGCCTCGAGGTGCTGCCGTGGCCCGTCGACGGCTCGCTGTGGGACGACGCGGACACCGTCAACCGCTAGCCGGAGCGCCCGATAGGTTCGCGCCCATGGCGATCGAGGCAGTGATCTTCGACTGGGGCGGCACGCTGACGCGGTGGCACGACGTGGACTTCCACGCCGAGTCAGTGGCCCTCGCGGAGGCGGTGCGCCGGACCCCCAGCACCGAGGACGACCACCACGCCCACGCCGAGCGGCTGCACCGCGCCGGCGACGTCGTGTGGGGTCGCAGCCGCGACCACCAGCGCAGCGCGACGATCGCCGACCTGTTCACCGAGGCCGGCCTCGAGCACGACCCCGACCTGCTGCAGGCCTACTACGACTTCTGGGAGCCGCACACCCTGACCGACCCCGAGGCGGGGCCGATGCTCGCCGAGCTGCGGGCGGCCGGGCTGAGGGTCGGCGTGCTGTCCAACACGATCTGGCCGCGCGAGTGGCACGTGGGCTTCTTCGAGCGCGACGGGGTCTACGACCTGGTGGACGGCGACGTCTACACCAGCGAGATCCCCTGGACGAAGCCGTCACCGCTCGCCTTCCGGGCCGCGATGGACGCGGTCGGGGTCAGCGACCCCGCGACCTGCGTCTACGTCGGCGACCGGCTCTTCGACGACGTCTGGGGCGCCCAGCACGCCGGCATGCGGGCGATCCACGTCCCGCTCAGCACGATCCCGCCCGGCCAGGTCGGGCACACCGAGGGGCGGCCGGACGCGACCGTCCGCTCCCTCGCGGAGGTCCCCGACGTGGTCCGCCGCCTCGACGCGTCCTGACGGTGCAGGCGGCCGACTCCTGCAAGTTTGTGCGTTGCAGGAACATGCAGCCGGGATTCGGTTGGCCGGGACCCGGATCGAATGCATGATTGTGCATGCGGCTCCGGCCACCCCCACAGGTCGGGCCGCACGGGTGATGCTGACCAACCCCACTCCACGGTCCGCGTCCTCGGCCGTTGGGAAGGATCTCGGGACTTTCCCAATGGTTGAGGCCGCGGGCCGTGTCCCGTTTCCGGGGTCGTCGGCCCTGCGGCCCGCGCCGGGTGCAGCCCGCACGGGTCAGCCGAGCTCCGGTGCCCCCGGCCACGTGGAGGCGCTGCCGCCCAGCTCGACCTGCCAGGTGGCCGACCACACGGCCTCGTCCAGCGCCCACGACCGCACCTCGCCGGACGAGCGCGCGACGAGGGCCGTCAGGGCCTCGGTGCTGCGCCCCTCGACCTCGCGGGCCACGACCTGCACCTGCTCCACCCCCTGCGCGGGGGCGGGGACCTCGTAGGCCGGGGCGGCCGCCACCGGCTCCCCGGCCAGGTCCGCCACGAGCAGCCGCAGCCGGTCGCGGCGTGCGCGGTGGCGGCGGTAGGCCTCGGTGAGGACGTCGTAGAGCGCGGGCGTCGCGGACTGCGAGGTCCGCGCGCCGAGGACGCCGTAGGTGTAGAGCGCCGCGTGCTCGTCGGCGAGCACGTCCTGCAGGGCGTCGAGGACGCCGTCGGCGCTCACGACGTCACCTGCGTGGAGAGCGCCGCTGCGTGCTGGGAGGTCGAGGCGGCCACGCTGGCGAGCACCCGTGCGAGGTCGCCGCTCGCGGCGCCGGTGCACGCCTCGCGGACGGACCGGAGCAACCGCTGCTCGGAGCGCCCGACCGTGCGGAGCGCGGCGACGATCCGGGCGCCACGGTCACGGCGGGCGCCGTCGGCAGGGCCGCGTCGGGGACGGCGCCCGCGAGGACCTCGCGGTGGGCCGCGGTGGGCCGCCCCGACCGGGCCGAGCCGCTCGGCCAGGCCCGGGACGGCGGCGACGGCGGCCGCCACGACGGCCTCCGCCCGCACCAGCTCCGCGACGACGGAGGCCACCAGCGCGGAGTCCTCCGGTGGTGGCGTGCTCGCCCCCGGTGAAGGCTCGCCCCGCGGCGGGTCGAGGTCGCAGCCGCCGAGTGCGAGCGGCAGCAGGACGGGGGCCGCGAGCGCCGAGCCCAGCGTCGTACGACGGGAGACGAGCGGTGCGGCCACCCCCGAACCCTAGCCGCCGGCGGTGGCGGTCCGGACCGGGCGGCGGTGGGTGACGGGGCCGGTGCGCGGGCCGCTATCGTGATCCCTCGACAACAGCACAAGGAGGTCGCATCCCCATGAGCACCCCACGACAGGACGCCACGCGGGACCGCATCGAGGCGGAGCTGGTCGACCCCCTGCGCGTGCTCGACCTGGACGTCGAGGCCGTCGAGATCACGCCCGCCGGCAAGCGTCGCGTGCTGCGCGTCGCGGTCGACAAGGACGGCGGCGTGACGATGGACGACGTCGCCGACGCCACGCGCGAGGTGTCGCGGGTCCTCGACGAGTCGGACGTGATGGGGGAGATGCCCTACACGCTCGAGGTCACCTCCCGCGGCGTCGACCGGCCGCTGACGCTGCCGCGCCACTGGCGCCGCAACGTGGACCGCCTCGTGAAGGTGGCCCTCACCGACTCCTCGAGCGTGACGGGCCGCGTGCTCGCCTCGGGCGAGGACTCGGCCACGCTCGACGTGGCCGGCACGCACCGCGAGATCGCCTACGCCGACGTGGCGAAGGCGCTCGTGCAGATCGAGTTCAACCGCACGACAGAGAAGAAGGACGACTGATGGACATCGACCTGAGCATCCTGCGGATGCTGGAGCGCGAGAAGGAGATCTCCTTCGAGGTCCTGGCCGAGGCCATCGAGACGGCGCTGCTGACCGCCTACCAGCGCGCCACGGAGTCGCAGCACCCCGCGCGCGTCGAGCTCGACCGCAAGACCGGGCACGTCACCGTGTGGGCGCGCGAGGTCGACGAGGACGGCACCGCCGGCCCGGAGTACGACGACACCCCGCAGGGCTTCGGGCGGATCGCCGCGACCACCGCCAAGCAGGTGATGCTGCAGCGGCTGCGCGACGCCGAGGACGAGAAGACGTTCGGCGAGTTCTCCGGCCGCGAGGGCGACATCATCTCGGGCATCATCCAGCAGGGTCGCAACCCCGACGACGTGATGGTCGACCTGGGCAAGCTCGAGGCGATCCTGCCGGTCAGCGAGCGCGTGCCGGGGGAGGAGTACGTCCACGGCGAGCGGATCAAGTGCCTCGTGACGTCGGTCCGCAAGGGCATGCGCGGCCCCCAGGTCACGCTGTCGCGCTCGCACCCGACGCTGGTGAAGAAGCTCTTCGCCCTCGAGGTCCCGGAGATCGCCGACGGCACCGTCGAGATCGCCGGCATCGCCCGTGAGGCGGGCCACCGCACCAAGATCGCGGTCCACTCCACCGTGCCCGGCGTCAACGCCAAGGGCGCCTGCATCGGGCCGATGGGCCAGCGGGTGCGCAACGTGATGAGCGAGCTGCACGGCGAGAAGATCGACATCGTCGACTGGGCCGAGGACCCGGCCGAGCTCGTCGCCCACGCCCTGTCGCCCGCCCGCGTCACCTCCGTGGAGATCGTCGACCTGGCCGCACGCTCGTGCCGCGTCGTGGTCCCCGACTTCCAGCTCTCGCTGGCGATCGGCAAGGAGGGCCAGAACGCCCGCCTCGCCGCACGGCTCACCGGCTGGCGCATCGACATCCGCTCCGACGAGGCCCCGGCGCCCCAGGACTGAGCGCCCGCACGGCGCCCCGCGGGCGGCCGCGCGCCACGCCGCACGACCGCACCGAGCCGCATGGCGTGTCGTCCGGGGCCGCCGGTTCGTAAACCACTGGCGCCACCGGCTAGAGTGGACCTCAGTGGCCACCACGTCTGACACCCCTGCGCCCGGACCTGTCCGGACCTGTGTGGGTTGCCGGAAGAGGGCCGCTACGAACGAGCTGCTGCGCGTGGTCGCGGGCTCGGACGCCGAGGGCCGACCGGTCCTGGTGCCCGATCCGGACCGCCGGGCACCCGGTCGTGGGGCGCACGTCCACCCCACGCAGGAGTGTTGGCAGCTCGCGGTGCGACGCCGAGCCTTCTCCCGGGCCCTCCGCTCGGGGCAGGGGCTCGATCCCGCGCCGGTGGAGGACCACCTCCTCGCGCACGCACCACCGTCCGAACCACAGCACCACCGACCAGGAACTGGAGCACACAGCTCATGAGCACTCGATGAGTAACTCGTAATGAGTGTGCACACCCACTAGCTGGTCCGTTTTCTCCTTCTGGGGTCACGGACCAGAAGGAGTAGAAACCCACCGTGGCAAAGACCCGAGTCCACGAACTCGCCAAGGAGTTCGGAGTCGAGAGCAAGTTCGTTCTCGAGAAGCTCAAGGAGATGGGTGAGTTCGTCAAGTCGGCATCGTCGACCGTCGAGCCCCCCGTCGAGATGCGCTTCAAGAAGCAGTACGGCGAGGAGCTGAAGGCCGCATCGGCCGCCGTTCCCGCCGCCGACGCAGCGTCCGAGGCGCCGGCCGACAAGCCGGCCGCCAAGAAGGCCGCCCCCAAGCCCGGCCCCAAGCCGGCGCCCGTCGCCGAGACCCCGGCTCCCGCCGAGGCCCCGGCCGCACCGGCCGCTCCTGCCGCCGAGCAGCCGGCCGCCCCCGGCCCCTGCCGCGCGCCCCGGCCCGAAGCCCGGCCCGAAGCCCGCTGCCGAGCAGCCGGCTCCGCGCAGCGAGCCCGAGCCCGTCCGCCCCTGCCGCTCCCGCGGCCAAGGCGCCGTCCCCGGCGCCGCGTCCGGTCGGCAGGCCCGGCGCACCGCGCCCGGGCAACAACCCGTTCGCCTCGAGCCAGGGGATGGGCTCGCGCCCCGCCCCGCGCACCCCGAGCAGCGACGACAACCGTCCGCCGCGTCCGCCGGCCGGCGGCGGCGACGCACGCCCCGGCATGCCGCGCCCCAACCCGGCGATGATGCCCAAGTCGCCCGCTGCCTTCGGCAACGGTCCCGGCGCCCGTCCGGCCCGTGGTGGCCCCGGCGGCGGCCCCGGTCGTCCCGGTGCCCCCGGTCGCGGCGGCGCTCCGGGTCGCCCCGGAGCCGGCGCCCCCGGCGGCGCTCCCGGTCGTCCGGGTGGCTTCGGCCCCTCCGGCGGCGGTCGCCCCGGCGGCGGTCGTCCCGGCCAGCGTGGCCAGACCCAGGGTGCCTTCGGTCGCCCGGGTGGTCCGTCGCGCCGTGGCCGCAAGTCGAAGCGGGCGCGTCGTCAGGAGTTCGAGGCCATGGAGGCCCCGACCATCGGCGGCGTGCGCGTCCGCAAGGGCAACGGCGAGACCGTCCGGCTGCCCCGTGGCGCGTCCCTGACCGACTTCGCCGAGAAGATCAACGTCGACGCGGCGGCGCTCGTGCAGATGCTGTTCTCGCTCGGCGAGATGGTCACCTCGACCCAGTCCGTGGGCGACGAGACGTTCGAGCTGCTCGCCGAGGAGCTCAACTACGTCGTCCAGATCGTGTCCCCGGAGGACGAGGACCGCGAGCTGCTCGAGACGTTCGACCTCGAGTTCGGCGCCGACGAGGGCGAGGAGTCCGACCTCGTGGTCCGGCCCCCGGTCGTCACCGTCATGGGTCACGTCGACCACGGAAAGACCAAGCTCCTCGACGCGCTGCGCAACGCCAACGTCGTCGACAGGGAGGCCGGTGGCATCACCCAGCACATCGGTGCCTACCAGGTCCACACCGAGGTCGACGGCGACGACCGTCGCATCACCCTCATCGACACCCCCGGTCACGAGGCGTTCACCGCCATGCGTGCCCGTGGTGCCCAGGCCACCGACATCGCGATCCTGGTCGTCGCGGCCGACGACGGCGTCATGCCGCAGACGGTCGAGGCGCTCAACCACGCCAAGGCGGCCAACGTGCCGATCGTGGTGGCGGTCAACAAGATCGACAAGCCGGAGGCCGACTCGACCAAGGTCCGCGGCCAGCTCACCGAGTACGGCCTGATCCCCGAGGAGTACGGCGGCGACGCGATGTTCGTCGACGTCTCGGCCAAGGCCGGGCTCAACCTCGACAAGCTGCTCGAGGCCGTGGTCCTGACCGCGGACGCCTCGCTCGACCTGCGGGCCAACCCCGACCAGGACGCCCAGGGCCTCGTGGTCGAGGCGCACCTCGACCGCGGTCGCGGTCCGGTCGCCACGGTCCTCGTCCAGCGCGGCACGCTGCGCGTGGGCGACTCGATCGTCGCCGGTCCGGCCCACGGCCGTGTCCGCGCGATGCTCGACGAGCACGGCAACGAGATCACCGAGGCCGACCCGTCGCGTCCCGCGATGGTGCTGGGTCTCTCGGCGGTGCCGGGCGCGGGCCAGAACTTCATCGTGGTCGAGGACGACCGCATGGCCCGCCAGATCGCCGAGAAGCGCGAGGCGCGCGAGCGGGCGGCCATGCAGGCCAAGCGTCGCGTGCGTCGCAGCCTCGAGGACTTCATGGCCTCCATGGAGAAGGGCGAGAGCCAGGAGCTCAACCTCATCCTCAAGGGCGACGTGTCCGGTTCGGTCGAGGCCCTCGAGGACGCCCTGTCGCAGATCGACGTCGGCGACGAGGTCTCGCTCCGCGTCATCGACCGCGGTGTCGGTGCGATCACCGAGACCAACGTCGACCTGGCCGCCGCCTCCGACGCCATCATCATCGGCTTCAACGTCCGCCCGCAGGGCAAGGCGAGCCAGATGGCCGACAAGGAAGGTGTCGAGATCCGCTACTACTCGGTCATCTACCAGGCGATCGAGGAGATCGAGGCGGCGCTCAAGGGCATGCTCAAGCCGATCTACGAGGAGTCGACCCTCGGTCAGGCGGAGATCCGCGAGATCTTCCGCTCGTCCAAGGCCGGCAACATCGCAGGCTGCATGGTCACCTCGGGCGTCCTGCGCCGCAACGCCAAGGTCCGGATCCTGCGCGACGGATCGGTGGTGGCCGACAACCTCGACCTCGCCTCGCTCCGCCGCGAGAAGGACGACGCGTCCGAGGTCCGCGAGGGCTTCGAGTGCGGTCTCGTGCTCAGGAACTTCCAGGACATCAAGATCGGCGATGTCGTGGAGGCGTTCGAGATGCGCGAGATCGCGCGCACCTGATCCACCCGGGCCTCCCGGCCTGGCAGCGTCACCGACCGGGCACTTCCTCGCGCCACAGCGCGAGGAAGTGCCCGGTCAGCGCGTCCGGGCGCGAGGAAGTGCCCGGTCACCGAGTTCTGAGAGAGTGAGCACCATGAGCAACCCCCGCGTCCGCAAGATCGCCGACCGGATCCAGGTCGTCGTCGCCGAGATGCTCGAGCGCCGGATCAAGGACCCGCGCCTCGGCTTCGTGACCGTGACCGACGTCCGGGTCACCGGTGACTCCCAGCAGGCCTCGATCTTCTACACCGTCCTCGGCACCGAGGAGGAGCTCGCCAGCACGGCGGCCGCGCTGGAGTCGGCCAAGGGCGTGATCCGCTCCGAGGTCGCCAAGCAGCTCGGCATGCGGATCGTCCCGTCGCTGACCTTCATCCCCGACGCCCTCCCCGAGAGCGCCCGCGCGCTCGACGAGGTGCTGGCGCGCGCGAAGCAGCAGGACGAGGAGGTGGCCGCGCGCCGCGTCGAGGCCTACGCCGGCGAGCCCGACCCGTACAAGAAGCCGCGCGAGGTCGTCGACGAGGACGACGAGGACGACGAGGACGACGAGGACGACCTGGACGAGCTCGACACCCGGGACCTCGACGACTGATGGCCGAGTCCGGACTGGTCGTGGTCGACAAGTCCGCGGGCCTGACCTCCCACGACGTCGTCGCGCGGGTGCGCCGGCTCGCCGGCACCCGCAAGGTCGGCCACGCCGGCACCCTCGACCCGATGGCCACCGGCGTGCTGGTGCTCGGCGTCGAGCGCGCCACGCGGCTGCTCGGCCACCTGATGCTGACCGAGAAGGCCTACGACGCCACCATCCGCCTCGGCGCCTCGACCACGACCGACGACGCCGAGGGCGAGGTCACCGCGACCGCTGCGACGGACGGCGTCGACCCCGACGACGTACGCGACCGGCTCGCCCGCTTCGTCGGCGACATCGAGCAGGTGCCGACCGCGGTCTCGGCGATCAAGGTCGACGGCAAGCGGGCCTACGCCCGGGTGCGCGACGGTGAGCAGGTGGAGCTGAAGGCCCGCCCGGTCACCGTCCACGAGCTCGTGGTGCACGACGTCGCGCTGCCCGACGTCCGGATCTCGCTGCGCTGCTCGTCCGGGACCTACGTCCGTGCGATCGCGCGGGACCTGGGCGCGGCCCTCGGCGTCGGCGGCCACCTGACCGCGCTGCGGCGCACGGCGGTCGGACCGTTCGACCTCGCCGTGGCCCGCACCCTCGAGCAGCTCACCGACGACTTCGGGGTGGTGCCGATCGCGGACGCGGCGCGCGCGTCGTTCCCGGTCGTCGACCTCGACGACGAGCAGGCCGCCCACGTCCGGTTCGGGCGCGGGCTCGACCTCGCGCTCCCGGCAGCGGGGCCGCACGCGGTGTTCGCGCCGGACGGGACGTTCCTCGCGCTCTACGAGCAGCGCGGCGCCCAGGCGCGACCGGTGGCCGTCTTCGTCTGATCGCGCCAGTAGGCTGCCGCCGTGCAGATCTGGCGAGACGTCGACGACGTGCCGGCCGACCTCGGCCGCACGGTCGTCAGCATCGGCAACTTCGACGGTGTCCACCGCGGGCACGCCCACGTGCTGCGGCAGGCCCGCGAGACGGCGGCCCGACTGGGCGTCGACACGGTCGTCGCGGTGACGTTCGACCCGCACCCGATGGCGGTGCTGCGCCCGGAGCACGCCCCGCCGACGCTCACCTCGATCGAGACGCGTGCGCGGCTGCTCGAGGGCGCGGGGGTCGACGCGATCCTCGTGGTCGGCTTCGACCGCGGCATCGCGGCCTGGTCGCCCGAGGAGTTCATCGACCGCATCCTGGTCGACGGGCTCCACGCCGCGGCCGTCGTCGTGGGCGCCAACTTCCGCTTCGGCGCCAAGGCCGCCGGCGAGGTCGCGACGCTGGTCGCGGCCGGCGACACCCGCGGGTTCGAGACCGTCGGCGTCCCGCTCGACGGCGGCCCGCAGGTCTGGAGCTCGACCTACGTCCGCCAGTGCCTGGCCACCGGTGACGTCGCCGGAGCCTCCGAGGCGCTCGGCCGCCCGTTCACCGTCCGCGGCACCGTCGTCGAGGGCGACAAGCGCGGGCGCGAGCTCGGCTACCCGACCGCCAACGTCCCGGTCCCGCCGGTCGACGCCGCGCCCGCCGACGGGGTCTATGCCGGCTGGCTGACCCGCCTCGACACCGGTGAGCGCTACCCCGCGGCGATCTCGGTCGGCACCAACCCGACCTTCGAGGGCGAGCGCGAGCGCCGGGTCGAGTCCTACGTCCTCGACCGCGACGACCTCGAGCTCTACGGCGTCGAGGTCGAGGTGGCGTTCACCGAGCGGCTGCGCGGGATGGTGAAGTTCGACGGCATCGAGGCGCTCCTGGAGACGATGGCCGGCGACGTCGTCCGGGCGCGCGAGGTCCTGGGTGGCTGACCGGACGGAGGTCGAGGGCTGGTTCCTCGACCACGGTCTGCCCTACTTCGTCGCCGAGGAGCGCGCGGCCGCTCGCACCGGCCTGCGCCCGCGCCGGCTCGTCACGCTCGTGCTGGCGCTGCTGGTGCTGGCCGGCGCCGCCGGGCTGGCGGCCTACGCCTCCGACACCTACGCGGCGGGTCCCGCGCTCTGGTTGTCGGTCGCCGGCCTGGCGCTGCTCTGGTACGCCACGACCGCCCTGCGCGCGCGACCGATCGTCGGGTTCGCCGTGTCGCGCACGCTCGGCAGCCTGCGCTTCATCGCCCCGATGGCGACCCGCGCGCTGCCGCTGCTGCTGGTCTTCGTGACGTTCCTCTTCGTCAACGCCGAGGCCTGGCAGATGACCAGCAACCTCCCCTTCGGGCTGCTGTGGCTAACGGTCCTGCTGATGTTCGGGCTCGCGGTGCTCTTCCTGCTCGTCCGGCTGCCGGAGGAGGTGGACCGCGTCGACGACCAGGTCGACGACGACTTCGTGGTGCGGACCTGCGCCGGCACGCCGCTCGAGGCCGCCAGCCGGGAGGTCGCGGCCGACCCGTCGATCGACCCGCAGCAGCACGCCCAGGTGTCCGGGTTCGAGCGGTGGAACCTGATCCTGGTGCTGCTGGTGATCCAGTCGGTGCAGGTCCTGCTGCTCTCGACCACGGTCTTCGTGTTCTTCATGCTGTTCGGGTCGCTGGTCATGGAGACCGACACCCAGCTGGCCTGGACCCAGCTGGAGACGCTGCGGGAGGTGCCCGGCCTCTCCCACGTGACGTTCTCGCTGCTGAAGGTGTCACTGTTCCTGGCATCGTTCAGCGGCTTCTACTTCACGGTCTCGGCCGTCACGGACGACACCTACCGCCGGCAGTTCTTCTCCGTCGTGGAGAGCCAGCTCGAGCGCGCCGTGGGCATGCGCGCGGTCTACCTCGCCCTCCGCGCCCGCGACTGACCCCGGACGCGACCGTGGGCGGTGCGGGAGGAGGACTCCTGCAGCTCGGAATCCCCCTCGGGCACCGCCCACGGGTGGGACGGGGTGGATCAGTGACGGGTCAGGCGTCGAGGTCCTGCTCGACCAGCGCGGCGATCGCGTCGACCGCGGCCTGGTCGTCACCGGCGACCTCGACGGTGTCGCCGTGACCGGCGCCGAGGGTCATGATCATCAGCGACGAGCTCGCGTCGACGCCGTTGATGGTGACGTCGGAGCCGAGCTCACCGGCCTTCTCGGCGATGATCGCGGCGGGGCGGGCGTGGAGGCCGACGGCGGAGCCGACGACGACGGACTTGCTGGGCATGGTTCTCCTTGGGTGTGGTCGGTCCGGATGGTCAGACAGTAGCGACGTCGGCGTCGGTGGTGCGGGTGCTCTTCAGGAGCGTCACCAGGGCGGCTCCGACGACGACGCCGGCAACCAGCGAGATGAGGTAGCCGACGACGTTCGACACCGCGAAGAGCACGAAGATGCCGCCGTGCGGGGCCCGGACGCTGACGTCGAGGGCCATCGAGAGGCCGCCGGTCACCGCGCTGCCCGCCATGATCGCGGGGATCACCCGCAGCGGGTCGGCCGCGGCGAACGGGATGGCGCCCTCGGTGATGAACGAGGCGCCCAGCAGCCAGCCGGCCTTGCCGTTCTCCCGCTCGGCGGCCGTGTAGAGGCCCGGACGGACCACGGTCGACAGGGCCAGCGCGATCGGCGGCACCATGCCGGCGAGCATGACGGCGGCCATGATCTTGAGCTCGGGGGCGTCGGCGGACGCGGCGGCAGCCGTGCCGACGCCGGCGGCGGCGAAGCTGTAGGCGACCTTGTTGAGCGGTCCGCCCATGTCGAAGGCCATCATCAGCCCGAGGATCACGCCGAGCAGGATGGTGTAGTTGCCGCTCATGCCGTTGAGGCCGTCGGTCAGCTGGGTCATCAGCCAGGCGATCGGCTTGCCGAAGACCAGGATCATGAGCAGGCCGGCAACGATCGAGGTGACGAGCGGGATCACCAGGACGGGCATCAGGCCGCGGGCCCAGGTCGGGACCTTGCGCTGCTGGAGCCAGTGGGCGATCACACCGGCGAGGACACCGCCGACGATGGCGCCGAGGAAGCCCGTCTGGGCCAGACCGACCGGGTTGTCGCCACCGCTCTGGACGTTGAAGATGTTGGTGGCCAGGCCACCCATCACGAAGCCGGGCGCGATGCCGGGACGGTCGGCGATGGCGTACGCGATGTAGCCGGCGAGCGCGGGAACGAAGAACATGAACGCGGTCTTGCCGATGATGAAGAAGATCGCACCGATGTAGGCCATCACCCCGGAGCCGAACAGGGCGTGGTCGAGGCCGAGCGCAGCCGGGTCCGGCGGGTTGAGGAGGGTGTTGTTGACCGCGATGTCGCCGTAGGGGCCGACGATCTCGTAGCCGCCGAACAGGAAGCTGAGGGCGATCAGCAGGCCGCCCGCGGCGACGAACGGGATCATGTAGGAGACACCGGTCATCAGGACGCGGCGGGTACGCCCGCCCCACGACTCGTTGGCGGTGCCGCTGGATGCGCTGGCGGCGGACGCGTCGCCCTCGACCCTCGGGGAGCCTGCGGGGTCCGCGGCGTAGCGCAGGGCTTCGGCGATCATCGCGTCGGCGTCGTCGATCGGGCGCTTCACGCCGCTGCTGACCATCGGCTTGCCGGCGAAGCGGCCGCGGTCACGGACCCCCACGTCGACGGCGAAGATCACCGCGCCGGCGGCCGCGATCGTCTCGGGCGGCAGCGGCGTCGAGCCGGCCGACCCCTGGGTCTCGACCTGGAGGCGTACGCCGGCGCGCTCGGCAGCGGCCTCGAGCGCCTCGGCGGCCATGTAGGTGTGGGCGATGCCGGTCGGGCACGCGGTGACCGCGACGAGCGACGGCTTGTCCTGGGTGGCGGTCGCGGCGTGCGCGCCGGTCGCGGCCGGCGCGGTGGCCTCGCCGGCGGCCGGGGTCGCCGCGCCGGACGGGGCGGAGGCGGCGGCGTGCTTGGCGGGAGCGGGCTCGCCGAGCTCGTGGGTGATCAGGTCGACCACGTCGTCGTCCGTCTCGGCCGAGCGCAGGGCGTCGGTGAAGGCGGGCTTCACCAGCGCGCGGGCGAGCTTGGTGAGGATCGTGAGGTGGTCGGCGTCGCCGCCGGCGGGGGCGGCGATGAGGAACGCGATGTCGGCGGGACCGTCCTTCGCGCCGAAGTCGACCGCCGGCTCGAGGCGGGCGAAGGCCAGGGTCGGCACGTCGACGCCGGCGGTCCGGCAGTGCGGGATGGCGATGCCGCCGGGGAGACCGGTGGCGGAGGTGGACTCGCGGGCGAACGCGTCCTCGACGAGCTGGTCCTTGTCGGTGGCGCGGCCGGCGTCGTCGACGACGCCGGCGAGCGCCCTGATCACGTCGTGCTTGTCGGAGCCCCAGGCGGCTCCCAGCCGCACGAGGTCGGTGGTGATGAGGTCGGTCATGCGATGACTCCCAGTGCGGTGACGCCGACGAGCTCCGTGCGGAGCTGCGAGGGCAGGGGGATGGTGGTGCCGGGTAGGCCTGCGGCGGCGCTGCCGTAGGAGACTGCGAGGGCGAGCCGGTCCGGGGCGGGGAGCCCGCGGATGTCGCCGAGGAGGTAGCCGAAGAGGCTGGAGTCGCCCGCACCGACGGTGCTGACGACGGTGGTCGGGGGCGGGGTGGCGTGCCACGCGCCCTCGGCGGTGACCAGGACGGCGCCGTTGCCGCCGAGCGTGGCGAGGACGGCGCCCACGCCGCGGTCGATGAGCTGCCGGGCCGCCGCTGCGGCCGCGGCCGGGTCGGACTCCAGGGTCTCCGCGTCGCCGCCGGTGAAGGAGGCGAGCTCCTCGCCGTTGGGCTTCATCAGGTCGGGGGCGGCGTGGGGGAGCGCGTCGACGAGCGCCTGGAGCGGCGCCTCGGACGTGTCGACGGCGACGTGGCCGCCGGCCTCGCGCAGGCGGCGCACGAGGTCGGCGTAGAAGGTCGCGGGAGCACCGGCGGGAAGCGAGCCGGCCAGGACCGTCCAGGACGCGCTGGCCGCGCGGACCAGGACCGCCTGCGCCATCAGCTCGAGGTGGAGCGGCAGCACCTCGGCGCCGGGGGAGTTGAGCTTGGTCGTCGTGCCGTCGGGCTCGGTGATGGTGAGGTTGACCCGGACGTCCCCGGCCGGCCGCACCGGACGGCAGTCGATGCCGGCGCCGAGCAGCTCGAGGACGAACGGGTCGTCCTTGGCCGCGGGCACCACGGCGATGCTGGGGATGTCGGCGCTGACCGCGGCGCGGGAGATGTTGACGCCCTTGCCGCCGGCCTGCGAGGTCACCGAGGCGACCCGGTGGACCTGGCCGCGGACGAGCTCGCCGTCGAGCGCGACGGTGCGGTCGATGCTCGGGTTGGGGGTGAGGGTGAGGATCATGCGACCACCACCTCGATCCCGGCCTGCTCGAGCGCTCGTCGGTCGGCGGCGTCGGTGGCGCCGTCGGTGACCAGCGCGTCGAGGCTGTCCAGGGTCGCGAACCGGACGGCGGTCTCGACGCCGAACTTGGTGGAGTCGGCGAGCACCACCGTGCGCCGCGCGCAGGCGATGATGGCCCGCTTGGTGGCCGCCTCGTCGGCGTCGGGCGTCGTGAGGCCGTGCCCGACGGTGATCCCGTTGGTCGCGACGAACGCGACGTCGGCCCGCAGCTCGTGCAGCGCGGTGACCGTGTCGGCGCCGACCGCGGCGTGCGTGGTGGGGCGGACACGTCCGGGCAGCAGGTGCAGCTCGATCTGGGGGAGACCGGCGAGTCGGGTCGCCACCGGGACCGCGTGGGTGATGACCGTGAGCCGGTGGTCGCGGGGGAGGGCGGCGGCGAAGCGGGCGGTGGTGGTGCCGGCATCGATGACGACGACCGAGTCCGGTGGGGGCAGCAGCGCGACGGCCGCCGCGGCGATCGCCTCCTTCGCCTGCGGGTTGCTCTGGTCACGCTCGCCGATACCTGATTCGATGACGGTGAGCGAACCCGCGGGGACGGCCCCGCCGTGCACCCGTCGTACGAGGCCCATCCGGTCCAGCGTCGACAGGTCGCGACGGACGGTCTCGGTGGTGACCTCGAACTCCCCGGCGAGCTGCACGACCGACAACCGACCGCGACGACTGATCAGCTGGGCCATCGCCTGCTGGCGCTCCTCGGCGTACATCGGGCCTCCTTCCGCGGATCGGTGTATGTGTTGTTTTAGTCCCGAATGTGTTGCTTGTCAACCGTCGCGTGTTCTACGGTGTGTCCATGACCACACCCGCCAGCACCACCCTGAGCGGGACCCCGGTCGTGCCGGGTGTCGCCGCCGGACCCGTCCTCCACGTGCGCGGGGAGGTCTCGCCGGACGCGATCGCGCGCTTCGGTGAGGGCGACTTCGCCGACGCCGACGCCGCCCTCGCCGGCTACGACGAGGCGGCCGCCGCGGTCGCCGCCACCTTCTCCGAGAAGGCCGCGTCGGCGCAGGGGGCCGCGGCCGAGGTGCTCACCGCCAGCGCCGGCCTGGCGCGCGACAAGGGCCTGCGCTCGGCGGTGGCGAAGAACCTCCAGGCCGGGCAGGGCCCGGTGGCGGCCGTGCAGGGCGCCGTCGAGCAGTTCGTCACCATCTTCACCAACATGGGCGGCCTGATGGCCGAGCGGGTCACCGACCTGCGCGACATCGAGCGCCGCGTCGTCGCCCACCTCGTCGGCGAGCCCGCCCCCGGCGTCCCGACCCCCTCGGAGCCGTCGATCCTGGTGGCCGAGGACCTCGCCCCGAGCGACACGTCGGGCCTCGACCCGGCGCTGGTCACCGCGCTCGTCACCGAGCGGGGCGGCGCGACCAGCCACACCGCGATCATCGCCCGCCAGCTCGGCATCCCCTGCGTCGTGGGCGCGGCCGGCATCACCGCGCTGGCCGAGGGCACCTTCGTCGTCGTCGACGGGGAGGCCGGCACCATCGAGCAGGACGCCGACCCCGAGGACGCGCGCTCGCGCGTGGAGGAGAGCCGGCGGCTGCGCGAGGAGCTCGCGTCGTGGACCGGCCCGGCCGCCACCTCCGACGGGATGCCGGTCAAGCTGCTCGCCAACGTCGCGGACGGCCCGTCGGCCGAGTCGGCCGGCACCGAGCCCGTCCAGGGCGTCGGCCTCTTCCGCACCGAGCTGTGCTTCCTCAACCGCAAGGACGAGCCGGGAGTGGAGGAGCAGGCCGACATCTACGCCGGCGTGCTCGCGCCCTACGCCGACGGCCGCTACGTCGTCGTCCGCACCCTCGACGCGGGCTCGGACAAGCCGATCGCCTTCGCCACCCACGAGGGGGAGGAGAACCCCGCCCTCGGCGTCCGCGGGCTCCGGCTCAGCTTCGACAACCCCGGCCTGATGGAGCGCCAGCTCGACGGCATCGCCGCGGCGGCGGAGCGGACGGGCACCGAGACCTGGGTGATGGCGCCGATGGTGGCCACGGTCGCCGAGGCGGCCGACTTCGCCGGGAAGGTCCGCGCCCGCGGCCTGAAGGCCGGGATCATGGTCGAGATCCCGAGCGCGGCGCTGCTCGCCCACCGGATGCTCGAGGTCGTCGACTTCCTCTCCATCGGCACCAACGACCTCACCCAGTACGCCATGGCCGCCGACCGGATGGCCACCGACCTGGCCCACCTCACCGACCCGTGGCAGCCGGCGGTCCTCCAGCTCATCGCCATCACCGCCCACGCGGGCGCGGAGGCCGGCAAGCCCGTCGGCGTGTGCGGCGAGGCGGCCGCCGACCCGCTGCTGGCCACCGCCCTGATCGGCATGGGGATCTCCTCGCTGTCGATGGCCGCCCGCGCCGTCCGCCCGGTCGGCGCCCAGCTGGCCCGGGTCAGCTTCGAGACCTGCGAGGTCGCAGCGGAGGCCGCGCTCGGCGCCCCCGACCCGATGGCCGCCCGTGCGGCCGTACGCGAGGTGCTGGGCCACTGACGCCCGGCACCACCCCCTCACCCCCCTCACCCCGGAGGAAGCAATGACATCTGCCTACGACCAGTACCGCGCGGCCGACCTCGACGTGCCGGACACCGCCTGGGCCTGGCTCCTGCACGGCGCCGGCGAGGACAACATGGGCCGCGACAGCGCCCCCGAGCAGGTCCCCGTCACCGCGCCGGACGCCGACCACATGCTGGTGCGCATCGACAGCGTGGGCCTGTGCTTCTCGGACGTGAAGATCATGCGCCAGGGCGGCAGCCACCCCAAGCTCTACGACCGCGACCTCGCCCAGGACCCCACCCGGCTCGGGCACGAGGTGAGCCTGACCGTCATCGATGTCGGCGACAACCTCGCGGACCGCTACCACCCCGGCCAGCGGCTGGCCGTGCAGCCCGACATCTACCAGGACGGGAAGAGCACGGCCTACGGCTACACGATCCCCGGCGGGCTCATCCAGTACCACCTGATGGGCACCGAGATGCTCGACACCGACGACGGCGCCTGCCTGCTCCCGCTCCCGGACTCGATGGGCTACGCCGAGGCCTCCACGCTCGAGCCGTGGGGCTGCGTGATGGCGGCCTACACCCAGCGGCGCCGCCTCGAGCCGAAGGTGGGCGGGACGATGTGGATCGTCGGGCGTCCCGGCGACGAGCGGGACTACGCCTTCTCCGCCGGCCTGGACGCCCCGTCGACGATCGTGCTCACCGACGCGCCCGCGTCGGTGCGGGCGCTGGTGGAGGCCACGTCGGCCACCGTCGTCGTCCGCGACGGGCTCGGCACCGACGACTACCAGGCCCTGGTCGACGAGCTGACCGACGGCGCCGGTTTCGACGACATCGTCCTGCTCGACCCCCGCTCCGCCGCGACCGCGGGCGCCGTGGCCACCCACATCGCACGGCGCGGCACGCTCAACCTGGTCGGCGAGACCGCCCTGGACGGGCTGGTCGACCTCGACGTCGGCCGGCTGCACTACGACTACACCGCCTACCTCGGCGGACGGGGCCCGGACATCGCCGCCTCCTACGGCGAGGCCCGCAACCGCTGCGACCTGCGCCCGCGCGGCACGACCGTGTTCGTGGGCGCCGGCGGGCCGATGGGGCTGATGCACGTCCAGCGGGCCATCCAGCAGGCCGACGGCCCCCGCACGATCGTCGCCACGGAGGTCAGCGACGAGCGGCTGAAGAGCCTCGAGGACCGGCTGGGCCACCTCGCGGCGAGCAACGACTGCCAGCTGGTCACCTTCAACTCCCAGACCGCGGACCAGTCGCTGCGCGACTTCGTGATGGGGCTCACCGACGGGCGCGGCGCCGACGACGTCGTGGTCAGCGTCCCGATCTCCGGGGTGATGGCCGAGGCCGACACCCTGATGAACCCCGACGGCATGCTGGTCTTCTTCGCGGGCGTCCCCAACGGCACGCTGGCGCCGATGGACCTCAGCCGCGTCTACCTCGACAACGCGCAGTACACCGGGACGTCGGGCCTGACCATCCACGACCAGCAGCTGGTGGTGGACCTCGCCGAGGCCGGCGAGCTGTCGCCGGGGTCGATCGTCGGCGCCGTCGGTGGCATGCGGGCGGCCAAGGACGGTCTCGCGGCGCTGGTGGAGGGCCGCTACTCCGGCAAGGTGCTGATCTTCCCGCAGATCCACGACCTCCCCCTCATGGGGCTCGACGAGCTCGAGGAGAGGCTGCCGGAGGTCGCCGCCGCGCTCGGTCCCGGCGGGACCTGGAACGGCGACGTCGAGAAGGCGCTCTTCGACAGCCAGCTCGGCGGCTGAGCGGTCTACCCAAAACCAAGCATTCGGGCACAGATGGTGCCCGAATGCTTGGCAACGGGCCCGAGTGTGATGTTTACTGCAGACAACATGTGATCGGGGTCACCCCGACGTTCTTCTGGAGGACACACAGCATGGCGACGACAACATCCACTCCCGCGGGCGGCACGTCCGCACGGGTACGCGTGCAGCGGTTCGGCACCTTCCTCTCCAACATGATCATGCCCAACATCCCGGCGCTGATCGCGTGGGGACTCCTGACCGCCCTGTTCATCGACGTCGGGTGGCTGCCCAACGCCGACCTGGCCACGATGGTCGGACCGACCATCCACTACCTGCTCCCGATCCTCATCGCCGCGACCGGCGGCCGGATGGTCCACGGCGACCGCGGTGCCGTCGTCGGTGCCTTCGCCGTGATGGGCGCGATCGCGGGGTCCGACCTGCTGGTTGCGAACTTCAACGCCGACGCCCTCGCCGACTGGCTGGCGGCCGGCAACGCGGAGGGCGACTTCCGGTCCCTCGGCCAGGTCCACATGTTCATCGGCGCGATGATCCTGGGCCCGCTCGCGGCCTACGTCATGAAGCGGGCCGACGCCCTCTGGGACGGCAAGGTCAAGCCCGGCTTCGAGATGCTGGTCAACATGTTCTCGGCCGGCATCGTCGCCTTCGTGATGGCGATCGTGGGCTTCTGGGTCGTGGCGCCGGTCGTCAACGAGATCATGGACGTCCTCGGCAACGCCGTGGAGACCCTGGTCGACAACAACCTGCTGCCGCTGACCTCGCTGCTGATCGAGCCCGCGAAGGTCTTCTTCCTCAACAACGCGATCAACCACGGGGTGCTGACGCCCCTGGGCCTCACCGAGGCCGCGGAGAACGGCAAGTCCGTGCTCTTCCTCCTCGAGGCGAACCCCGGCCCGGGCCTCGGCCTGCTGCTGGCGTACTCGGTCTTCGGGCGCGGTGTCGCCAAGGCGACCGCTCCGGGCGCGGCGATCATCCACTTCCTCGGCGGCATCCACGAGATCTACTTCCCGTACGTGCTGATGAAGCCCAAGCTGATCCTGGCGATGATCGCCGGCGGCATGACCGGCGTCGCGATCAACGTGGCCTTCGACGTTGGCCTGCGTGCGCCGGCCGCTCCGGGATCGATCTTCGCGGTCTACGCGCAGACGGCCCGCGGCAGCTACCTCGGTGTGACGCTCGCGGTGTTCGGCTCCGCAGCGGTGGCCTTCGCGGTGGCCGCGGTGCTGCTCAAGCTCGACAAGTCCGAGGACGAGGGTGACCTCGTGGCCGCGACCTCCTCGATGGAGTCGATGAAGGGCAAGCAGTCGATCGCGTCGTCGGTGCTCGCCGGTGGCGGTGCCGCGACGGCCACGGCGACGCAGCAGATCCGCAGCATCGTCTTCGCCTGCGACGCCGGCATGGGCTCGTCGGCCATGGGCGCCTCGGTGCTCCGCAAGAAGATCCAGGCCGCCGGGCACGACGAGGTCACGGTCGTCAACAAGGCGATCGCCAACCTCGACGACGGCTACGACCTCGTGGTGACCCACCAGGACCTCACCGAACGCGCCCGGGAACGCACGCCGTCCGCCGTCCACGTGTCGGTCGACAACTTCATGGCGAGCCCGCGCTACGACGAGATCGTCACGATGATCGACGAGGGCAAGCGGACCTGACCCGCCCCCGCGCCAGACACCCCCGCACCAGGATCACCCCCGAAGGAAATCACCCCCGAACCGGCCCGGCCCTTCGCACGGAGGGCCGGGCCGCACCACCCCCACCCCCCTGCGCGCCGCGTGGTGGGATGGGGGCACGGACCGACACCGAGGCACACGGAAGAGGAGCGAGACGCACATGGGCGACGTACTGAGCAGGGACTCGATCGTGCTGGGCGGGCAGGCCCGCGACCGCGAGGCGGCGATCACCGAGGCGGGCCGGCTGCTCGTGGCCTCGGGAGCGGTCGACGCGTCCTACGTGGACGCGATGCACCAGCGGGAGGAGTCGGTCTCCACCTTCATGGGCAACGGACTGGCCATCCCGCACGGCACCAACGAGGCGAAGGCGCTGATCACCCGGACCGCGATCTCCTTCGTCCGCTACGACGAGCCGATCGACTGGAAGGGCAGCCCCGCGCGCTACGTCGTGGGGATCGCCGGCGCCGGCGACGACCACCTGACCGTGCTCCAGGCGCTCGCCGGTGCGTTCACCGACGACGACCAGATCGCCGCGCTCGACCGGGCGCAGACCCCGGACGACGTGCTCGCGGTCCTCGGCGACGTCAGCACCTGAGCCCACACCCACCGACCCGAGCGACGGGCCCCCGCCGGACGTCCGGCGGGGGCCCGTTCGCGTCCGGGGCTCAGCTGATCAGCGCGTCGATGTCGGCGAAGCCCGACGCGTCGCCGACCAGCACCTCGCTGCGCCGCCCGTCGACCGACACCGGCACGTCGCCGGCGACGGTGATCCGGCGGACCTCCCGCGGCTCCTCGCCGAAGTCGGCGACGGCGTAGTGCTGCGTGGCGCGGTTGTCCCAGATCGCGACGTCGCCCTCCGCCCAGGTCCAGCGGACGGTGTTCTCCAGTCGGGTCACCCGGTTCTGCAGCAGGTTGAACAGGATGCTCGACTCGAGCTGGTTGTGGCCGACGAGCTGCTTCACGAAGTGGCCGAGCAGCAGGGCCCGCTCACCGGTCTCGGGGTGCACGCGCACCACCGGGTGCGCCGTCTCGTAGCGGGTGCGTCGGAACTCCGCGCGCCGCGCCACCGCGACCGCGTCGTCGTGGTGCTCGGTCAGGTCGCGGTCGGCGTAGTCGTGGTCGTTGGTGTGCACGGCCCAGAGGTTCTCGACGAGCGCCTTCAGCGACTGAGGCAGCCGCTCGTAGGCGTCGACGGTGTTGGCCCAGACGGTGGTGCCGCCGTAGGGCGGGATGGTGACGCCGCGCAGCACGCTGAACGCCGGCACCCGGTCGACGAAGGTGACGTCGGTGTGCCAGCTGTTGGCCGCCATGCCCTTGTTGGCGCTCAGCGTGTAGATCCGCTCGCTGCCGGTGTTGACCGTCGGGTGCGCCGTGGTGAGGGTGCCGAGCCGCTCGGCGAAGGCGATGTGGCCCTCGTCGTCGAGGTGGTGCTGGCCGCGCAGGAAGACCACCTTGTGGCGCAGGATCGCGGCGCGGACCTGCTGCACCGTGGCGTCGTCGAGGTCGCCGGAGAGGCGTACGCCCTCGATGCGCGCGCCGATGCGACCGCCGACGCGGTGCACCTGGACGTCGCCCGGAGCGGAGGCGGTGGTGGGCTGCTGGTCGAGCTGGAGCGTCATGTCGTGGGTCCCCTCGTCAATGTGTAGTGAATCTGTAGACATTGATAGCAGGGAACGACGGCGGGGTGCTCCAGCCCGGCGACGGGTTCGCCCTGCCGCCCCTCGCGGCCACGCCTTGCGGCGGGACCGGGACGCGCGACCGGGGCACGGGCGTCCCGCCGACTCGGCAGGGTGGGGCTCAGCAGGCGGTGACCGCGACCGGTACGCCGTTGAGCGCGGCGTTGCCCGAGACGTCGAGCAGCTCGGGATCGGTGAGGTCGTTGACCGACACGCCGGGCACGGCGCGGCTGCGGCCCATCAGGACGCCGTCCTTCGCGTGGCCGTAGCCGTGGGGGAGCGACACCACGCCCGGCATCAGGTCGTCGGTGGCGGCGACCTCGACCTCGACCGACCCGACCCGCGAGGTCACCCGGACCCGCGCGCCGTCGCTGATCTCGCGCGAGGCCAGGTCGGCGGGGTTCATGAGGAGCTGGTGGCGCGGCCGGCCGCGGGTGAGCCGCTCGGAGTTGTGCATCCACGAGTTGCAGTCCTGCTGGTGCCGCCGCCCGATGAGGAGCAGGTCGTCGGTCGTGGGGACCTCGGCGGCGTCGAGGCGCCGGACGTCGGCGACGACCAGCGCGGGGGCGAGGTCGAGCCGCTCGTCCTTCGATCGCAGCCGACCCGGGAGCTGCCCGGCGCGCAGCGGGCCGAGGTCGATGCCCGACGGTCGGGCGCGCAGCATCTTCAGCGTCACGCCGCTCGACCCGCGCCGCAGCAGCTGCCCGACGAGGAAGGTCGGGCTCGCGGTGAGCCGGGCGCGCTGGACGAGCCGCTTGCGCAGCGGCGCCTTGCGGCTCAGTCGCGCCGCGGTGCGCAGGGTGAGCTCGCGGAAGATCTCCCAGTCGTGGCGCTGGTCGGCGTCCTTCTCGAACACCGCGGGGGTGAAGCGGGCGGTGTCGCGCACCGCGAGCAGGTGGAAGACCAGGTCGTAGTGGTCGCGCTCGAGCGCCGTGGTGGGCGGCAGGATCACGTCGGCGTGGCGCGTCGTCTCGTTGACGTAGATGTCGACCGCGGCCATGAAGTCGAGGCCCTCGAGCGCGGTGTCGAGGCGGGCGCCGTCCGGCGTGGAGAGCACCGGGTTGCCGGCCACGGTCAGCATCGCGCGGACCTGGCCCTCGCCGGGGGTCTCGATCTCCTCGCGCAGCGCCGAGACGGGCAGCTCGCCCGCGGTCTCCGGCAGGCCGCGCACCCGCGAGCGCCACGCGTCGTGGTGGCCGCGCCCGATCAGGCCCGTCCCGACCGCGTCGATGGCGGGGGAGGTGAACATCGCGCCGCCGACCCGGTCGAGGTTGCCGGCGAGGACGTTGAGGCAGTTCACCGCCCACTGGCAGACCGTGCCCCACGGCCCGGCCGAGACGCCGATCCGGCTGTAGGCGACGCCGCCCTCCGCGGCCGCGAGCTCGTGGGCGAGCCGGCGCACGACGTCGGCAGGGACGCCGCTGACCGCCTCGGCGCGCTCGGGGGTGAAGCCGGCGACGAGCTCGACCACCGTCGCGAGCCCGTCGGCGTACGCCGCCACGGTGGGCGCCTCGGGCGTCTCGGCCGTCAGCACGTGCAGCATCGCCAGCAGCACCCACGCGTCGGTGCCGGGCCGGACGAAGTGGTGCTCGTCGGCGACCTTCGCGGTCTCGGTGCGGCGCGGGTCGAGCACGACCATCCGCCCGCCGCGGGCACGCAGGGCGCGGACCCGCCGGGGGAAGTCGGGCACCGTCATCAGCGACCCGTTGGACGCCATCGGGTTGCCGCCAACGACGAGGAAGAACGACGTGCGGTCGACGTCCGGCACCGGCAGCAGCAGCTGGTGGCCGAACATCAGGTGCGCCACGAGCTGGTGGGGGAGCTGGTCGACGGACGTGGCCGAGTAGCGGTTGCGGGTGCGGAACGACTTGAACATCGCGGTGCCGTGGGTCATCGACCCGAGGCTGTGGGCGTTGGGGTTGCCGAGGTAGACGCCGAGCGCGTCGTCGCCGTGCTCCTCGATGACCCGCGCCAGGTTGTCCGCGACCAGGTCGAACGCCTCGTCCCAGCCGATCTCCTCCCAGCCGGACCCGACCCGCCGCACGGGCCGGCGCAGCCGGTCGGGGTCGGCGTAGACGTCCGCGATCGCGACCCCCTTGGGACACACGTGGCCGCGCGAGAGCGGGTCTGCAGGGTTGCCGCGCACGCCGACGACGTCACGCCCCTCGATCGTGAGCTCGAGGCCGCAGATCGCCTCGCACAGGTTGCACACGCCGATCCGCTTCACGCTCGTGCCCGTAGTCGCTTCGCTCCGCTCGCCCATGGCGCCGATCGTGCCACCCCGCGGGAGGTGGTGGGACCGCCCGCGCCGCGGCGACACTCCGGTCGGCTCGTCCCGACCGGGCGGCCGACTCGACAGAACGGAGCACGTCATGGGTTTCGGAGGGCCGATCGGCCTCATCGTCGTCGGACTGATCCTCGCGCTGGCCTTCAACGACCAGCAGGTCGGTCCGCTCCAGATCCCGACCATCGGCTGGATCCTGGTGCTGGCCGGTGCGCTGTGGCTGGTGCTGACGCTCGTCCAGCAGAACACCCGGCGCCGCCACACGACGACCGCCACGACGACCGACGCCCAGGGGCGCCAGGCCACCACCCAGCGCACCACCGAGGCGGACCCGCCGCCCCCGCCGGCCTGAGCCCAGCGCGCGGATTGGGCGGCTCCAGCGGCGCCTCGATATGCTGCACCGGTCACCCGACACGGGTGGCACGCCGTCACGACGGCCGCGGAACCAGAGTGCCCCGGTGAACAGGCCCGGGCGCGCCGCGCAACGAGAGCCGAAGGAGCCCCCATGTCGATTGGTACCGACGCGGAGACCAAGAAGAAGATCATCGCCGAGTACGCCCTGACCGAGGGTGACACCGGTTCGCCCGAGGTGCAGATCGCGCTGCTCAGCCACCGCATCTCGCACCTCACCGAGCACCTCAAGCAGCACAAGCACGACCACCACAGCCGTCGTGGCCTGCTCCTGCTCGTCGGCCAGCGCCGTCGCCTGCTGAACTACCTGCAGAAGACCGAGATCGAGCGCTACCGCTCGATCGTCGAGCGCCTCGGCCTCCGCCGCTGATCACGGATCGGGCGACCTCCCGGACACGGGGGGTCGCCCGAGCCGCATCCGGGGCCCGGCCGCGCTAGTGTCGGCCGTGACGCCCAGCGTCACGCACAACTGAACAACCACAGATCCAGGAGCGACCCGCGCACCCGGCTCGGTCCTCGGTAGTGGCTCTCAGGTGCCCCGCTCAGCGGGTGCCGCACCTGCGGGCCTCGATCGAAGACCGGCACCTCATGCGGCGTCACGGATCGCTCCGCGAAGAGAAAGCAGATCCTGCTTCCATGAGTGAACCCATCATCTCCGCTGTCGAGACCGTCATCGACAACGGCTCGTTCGGCAAGCGCACGGTCAAGTTCGAGACCGGCCTGCTCGCCCGCCAGGCGGCCGGCGCCGTCACGGCGTACCTCGACGACGAGACCATGCTCCTGTCGGCGACCACCGCGGGCAAGACGCCCAAGGACCACTTCGACTTCTTCCCCCTCACGATCGACGTCGAGGAGCGGATGTACGCCGTGGGCCAGATCCCCGGCTCGTTCTTCCGGTCCGAGGGCCGCCCGGGCGAGGACGCGATCCTCACCTGCCGCCTGATCGACCGCCCGCTGCGCCCGACCTTCAAGAAGGGCCTGCGCAACGAGGTCCAGGTCGTCATCACCGTCATGGCGCTCGACCCGAACATGCCCTACGACGTGCTGGCCATCAACGCCGCGTCGATGTCGACCCAGCTGTCCGGCCTGCCGTTCTCCGGCCCGGTCGGCGGCGTGCGCGTCGCGCTCATCGACGGCCAGTGGGTCGCGTTCCCGACCCACCAGCAGCTCGAGTCGGCCGTCTTCGACATGGTCGTCGCCGGTCGCGTCACCGAGTCCGGCGACGTCGCGATCATGATGGTCGAGGCGGAGGCCCCCGAGGACACCTTCACCCTCATCCAGGGCGGCGCCCAGGCGCCGACCGAGGAGGTCGTGGCCGGTGGCCTCGACGCCGCCAAGCCCTTCATCAAGCAGCTCTGCGAGGCCCAGTCGCAGCTCGCCGCCGAGGCCGCCAAGCCGGTCGAGGAGTTCCCGATCTTCCTCGACTACGAGGACGACGTCTACGCCGCGGTCGAGGAGTCGGCCAGCGCCGACCTCGCCGCCGCCATGCAGATCGGCGACAAGCAGGAGCGCGAGTCGCGTACCGACGAGCTCAAGGCCGCCCTGCTCGAGAAGCTCGGCGAGCGGTTCGAGGGTCGCGAGAAGGAGGTCGGCGCGGCGTTCCGCTCGCTGACCAAGGCGCTCGTGCGCCAGCGCGTGCTGCGCGACGAGGTCCGCATCGACGGTCGCGGCCTCGCCGACATCCGTCCGCTGCACGCCGAGGTCGGCGTGATCCCGCGCGTCCACGGCTCGTCGCTCTTCGAGCGCGGCGAGACCCAGATCCTCGGTGTCACCACCCTCGACATGCTCAAGATGGAGCAGCAGCTCGACACGCTGTCGCCGGAGAAGCACCGTCGCTACATGCACAAGTACGTCTTCCCGCCGTTCTCCACGGGCGAGACCGGCCGCGTCGGCTCGCCGAAGCGTCGCGAGGTCGGCCACGGCGCCCTCGCCCGCCGCGCGCTCCTGCCGGTGCTGCCCTCGCGCGAGGAGTTCCCCTACGCGATCCGCCAGCTCTCCGAGGCCATGGGCTCCAACGGCTCGACCTCGATGGGCTCGGTCTGCGCCTCGACCCTGGCGCTGCTGCAGGCCGGTGTCCCGCTGAAGGCGTCCGTCGCGGGCATCGCGATGGGCCTCATCTCCGACGAGGTCGACGGCGAGACCCGCTACGTCGCGCTCACCGACATCCTCGGCGCCGAGGACGCGTTCGGCGACATGGACTTCAAGGTCGCCGGCACCCGCGAGTTCGTCACCGCGCTCCAGCTCGACACCAAGCTCGACGGCATCCCCGCCGAGGTGCTCGCCGCCGCGCTGAACCAGGCCCGCGACGCGCGCCTGGCGATCCTCGACGTGATGGCCGAGGCCATCGACGCGCCGGAGGAGATGTCGGTCCACGCGCCGCGCATCATCACCGTCCGCGTGCCCGTCGACAAGATCGGCGAGGTGATCGGTCCCAAGGGCAAGGTCATCAACCAGATCCAGGACGACACGGGCGCGACGCTGTCCATCGAGGACGACGGCACGGTCTACATCGGCGCGACCAACGGCGAGGCCGCCGAGGCCGCGAAGGCCGCGGTCAACGCGATCGCCAACCCGACCATGCCCGAGGTCGGCGAGCGCTACCTCGGCACGGTCGTCAAGACGACCAACTTCGGTGCGTTCGTCTCGTTGATGCCCGGCAAGGACGGCCTGCTGCACATCAGCAAGCTGCGCGCCCTGGCCGGCGGCAAGCGCGTCGAGGCCGTCGAGGACGTCCTCTCGGTCGGCCAGAAGGTCCAGGTCTCGATCGCCGAGATCGACGACCGCGGCAAGCTCTCGCTGGTCCCCGTCGTCGAGGACGAGGGCGGCTCGGACGAGTCGGCCGAGGCCGAGGCGACCGACGCCGAGTGACCTGATCCACCCCGCTCCACCCGCGACCGGCCGGCCGTCCAGGCCGGCCGGTCGTGGCGTTCCACCGCTGTGCACCACCTTGTGCTCCACCCCGGAAGGACCTCCGTGCAGAAGAACGGCACCACCCGCACCCTCCACACCGTCAAGGACGACGACGGGACGGTGACCTCCCGCGTGCGGCGCACGGTCCTGCCGAGCGGCCTGCGCATCGTCACCGAGCAGATGGCCGGCTCCCGCTCGGCCAGCATCGGGGTGTGGGTCGACGTCGGCTCGCGTGACGAGTCGCCCACGCTGCACGGCTGCTCGCACTTCCTCGAGCACCTGCTCTTCAAGGGCACCCCCGAGCGTTCGGCGATGGAGATCTCGGTCGCCCTCGACGCGGTCGGCGGCGAGTTCAACGCCTTCACCACCAAGGAGTACACGGTCTTCCACGCCCGGGTCCTCGACGAGGACCTGCCGACGGCCGTCGACGTGCTCGGCGACATGGTGACCGCCTCGACCATCACCGAGGCCGACGTCGAGGCCGAGCGCGACGTGATCCTCGACGAGATCGCGATGCACGACGACGACCCCGACGACGTGGTGCACAACCTCTTCGCCGCCCAGGCCTGGGGCGACAGCCCGCTCGGGCGGCCCATCGCCGGCACCGAGGCGTCGATCACCGCGATGACCCGCGCGCAGATCCACCGCTTCTACCGCCGCCACTACCGCCCCGACACCATGGTCGTCTCGGTCGCCGGCAACGTCGAGCACACCGCCGTCGTGCGGCAGGTCGTCAAGGCGTTCGGGCGCGGCGGCTTCCTCGACACCGAGGCCGCGCCGTCGACCTCCCAGCAGTCGGAGAAGGCCCGCAAGGTGCAGCCGGGCGAGTCGCGCACGGTCCGCCCGCAGGAGCAGGTCAACCTGGTCCTCGGCGTCCGCGGCCTCACCCGCACCGACCCGCGCCGCTACGCCCTCGGCGTGCTCAACACCGCGCTCGGCGGCGGCACGTCCTCACGGCTCTTCCAGGAGGTCCGCGAGCACCGCGGGCTGGCCTACTCGGTGTACTCCTTCGCCACCCACCACGCCGACGCCGGCGTGGTCGGGGTCTCCGTGGGCTGCCTGCCCGGGAAGTACGACGCCGTGCTCGAGACCGTGCGCGCGGAGCTCGCCAAGGTGGCCGCCGACGGTCTCACCGCCGAGGAGCTCGAGCGGGGCAAGGGCCAGCTCAAGGGCGGGCTCGTGCTCGGCCTGGAGGACTCCGGGTCGCGGATGTCGCGCATCGGCAAGGCCGAGCTGGTCTTCGACGAGCTGCTGACCATCGACGAGGTGGTCCGGCGGATCGAGGCCGTCACTCTCGAGGACGTCGCCACGCTGGCGAAGGACCTGTTCACCCAGCCCGAGCTGCTGGCCGTGGTGGGTCCGACGGGCTGACGCTGCTCCTCGACCGCTCAGCGGCGGCCGATGAGGCCGATCACCGGGGGAGCCTTCTGCTCCACCACGCTCACCCGGAAGCCGCCGCGCAGCAGGTTCTCCGACGCCTTCTTCACGATGTTGGGGACCAGCTCGGGGCGCGCCGCCTCGTAGAACAGGTAGACCGCGCCGCCGGGCACCACACGCTCATGGAGCAGGGCGATCTCGTCGTCGCACGCGCGGACCCAGAACAGGTTCACGTTGAAGGCGAACACCTTGTTGAGCCGCTTGACCGGGACCCGCAGCGTGGCGAGGTCGATCTGGCGCACGACGAGCCGGCCGGCGTCGACGTACTGCTGGTTGCGCCGCTTGGTCCGGTCCACGCCGGACTCGGAGCGGTCGATCGCGAACAGCTTGCCCGTCTCCAGCTTGCTGCAGATCGCCTCGGCGCCGGCGCCCGGGCCGCAACCGATCTCCAGGACCTGGTCGCCCGGCTGGACGTCCATGAGGTCGACGGCCCACTTGATGCGCGGCGGGATGGTCGAGGTCGGCATGGCGTACAGCCTGCCAGACGGGGGGTGAGCCGTCAGCCACCGCCACCCTGCGATCCGGGTCGGCGATAGGTTGGTCGCCGTGAGCAGCGCTGAGCGACCCGATCCCGACACTGCCGGCCCGACCCGCGTGGGCGTGCTGGGCGCCCGCGGCAAGGTCGGCAGCGAGGTCTGCCGGGCCGTGGCGGCCGCCGCCGACCTCGAGCTCGCCGCGACCGTCGACGCGGGCGACGACGTCGAGGAGCTGGTCCGCGCCGGCGTCCAGGTCGTCGTCGACTTCACCCACCCCGACGTGGTGATGGACAACCTGCGCTTCTGCATCGAGCACGGCATCCACGCGGTCGTCGGCACCACCGGCTTCGACGACGAACGGCTCGCGCGCCTCGGCGAGTGGCTCGACGCGTCGCCCGGCACCGGGGTGCTGATCGCGCCCAACTTCTCGGTCGGCGCGATCTTGATGATGCGCTTCGCCGCGCAGGCGGCGCCGTTCTTCGAGTCCGTCGAGGTCGTCGAGCTGCACCACCCCGACAAGGCCGACGCCCCGTCCGGCACCGCGACCCGCACCGCCCGCCTCATCGCCGAGGCGCGGCGCGAGGCCGGCTGCGCGCCGATGCCCGACGCGACCTCCTCGGGCCTCGAGGGTGCGCGCGGCGCGGACGTGGAGGGCGTACGCGTCCACGGGCTGCGGGTGCGTGGCCTCGTCGCCCACCAGGAGGTCGTGCTCGGGGCGGCGGGGGAGACGCTCACCATCCGCCACGACTCGCTGGACCGGGTCTCCTTCACGCCCGGCGTGCTGGTGGGCGTGCGCGCGATCGGCGACCGGCCGGGCCTCACGGTGGGGCTCGACGGCTTCCTCGACATCGGCTGACCCTGAGGGGGAGTAACCCCGGTCACCGGTCCTCGTTGGACCGGTGACCGCCGCGGTCCGCTCGGGGACCCCGGCTTCCACTCTCGGGAAGGCCCCCACCATGCGCAGAACCGCAGGAATCGCCGCGCTCGCCGTCACCGCTGCCGCCGCCGCAGCGCTGCCGCTCACCACGGCCACGAGCGCCCAGGGCGCGCCGACCGCGGCCTCCGGGACGGCACTCGCCGCACCCGCCGACGCCGTCGCCGGCGCCCTCGCGGCGCTCGGCTCCCACGACGGCGCGGCCCGCGCCACCGAGGACCAGGACTTCGTGGCCCGCTCCACGGTGGTCGACCCCGACGGCACCACCCACGTCCGCCTCGACCGCACCCTCGACGGGCTCCGGGTCCTCGGCGGCGACCTCGTGGTCCACCAGGACGCGTCCAACGCCTGGGAGGGCGTGAGCCAGACGCTCGCCCGGCCGCTGACGCTCGACACCCGACCCGGGGTCGCCCGGTCCGCCGCCCAGCGCGCGGTGCTGGCGCGCAACGCCCGCACCTCGGCCGTCCGCGGCGATGCGAGGACCGAGGCCAGCGAGCTGGTCGTCGACGCGACCGGCGCGGTCCCACGCCTGGCGTGGGAGGTCCTCACCGGCGGCACCCAGGCCGACGGCACCCCGTCGCGCCTAGCGACCTACGTCGACGCCCGCACCGGCCTGGTGATCCGCAGCGAGCAGCAGATCGTCAACGTCGACGGCCAGGGCCAGACGCTCTACAGCGGCACGGTCCCGCTGCAGGTCAGCGACTCGGGGACGTCGTACACGCTGAAGGACGCCACGCGCGGCGGCACGTACACGACCGACATGAAGAACGCCGAGGACTCCCTCCTCTGCCAGGTCTTCGGAGCGGGCTGCAAGGCCGGCACCACGGTCACCTCGACCACCACGACGTTCGGCAACGGCGCCACCTCCGACCGCGCCAGCGCCGCCGCCGACGCGCAGTACGGCTCGAACGAGACGTGGGACTACTTCCAGTCCGTCCACGACCGCGACGGCATCTGGGGCGACGGACGCGGGTCCTTCAACCGCGTCCACTACGGCAACGGCTACGTCAACGCCTTCTGGGACGGCACGAAGATGACCTACGGCGACGGTGACGGGGTCAGCTTCGGCCCGCTGGTGTCCCTGGACGTGGCCGGGCACGAGATGTCGCACGGCGTGACGGAGAACTCCGCGGGCCTGACCTACTCGGGCGAGTCCGGCGGCCTCAACGAGGCGACGTCCGACATCTTCGGCACCGCGGTCGAGTTCTACGCCGCCAACGCCAACGACCCGGGCGACTACCTGATCGGCGAGGAGTTCGACCTCGCCCAGCACGCCGGCTTCCGCCGGATGGACCGCCCGTCGGCCGACGGCAGCTCGCTCGACTGCTGGAGCCCCACGGCGAAGGACGTCGACGTGCACTACTCCTCCGGCATCGGCAACCACTTCTTCTACCTGCTCGCCGAGGGCAGCGGCGCGAAGACGATCAACGGCGTCGCCCACAGCTCCTCGACCTGCGACGGCTCGACGGTGACCGGCATCGGCCGCGACGCCGCGGCGAAGATCTGGTACCGCGCGCTGACGGTCTACATGACCTCGGGCACGACCTACGCCGGTGCCCGCACCGCCACGCTCAGCGCCGCGCAGGACCTCTTCGGCGCCGGCAGCACCCAGCACGCCGCCGTCGCCGCGGCCTGGAGCGCCGTGTCGGTCGGCTGACCGGCTCCCAGGGGGTGGGGGCGTCAGACGAGGCGGGCCAGGGCCGCCACGACCGACGCCCCCACCACCACGACCAGGAACGGCGCCCGCAGCAGCAGCGCGACCACGGCGAAGCCGAGCCCCAGGACGCGGGCGTCCACGGTGAGCGACGTTCCGCCCGAGAACACCTGGACCGCCACCAGCGCCGCCAGCAGCGCCACCGGGATGAGGTCGGCGACGCGCTCGACCGTCGGGTGGCTCAGCACCCGCTCGGGCAACGAGAGCCCGGCGAGCTTGAGCAGGTAGCAGCCGACGCCGGCGACCAGGACCGCGGTCCACATCAGCGGTGACCTCCCGCCACGTCGTCCGGCCCGGGGACCTCGGTCGGGTCCCCGCCCGTGCCGAGCACGCCGACCAGCACCGCGACGCCGCCCGCCGCCAGCACCGGCACGCCGGGTGCGGTCAGCGGCACCACCGACAGCGCCACCGCGGCCGCCAGGACGCCCACGAGCACGTTGCGGCGGTCCGCGAGCCGGGGCCAGAGCAGGGCGAGGAAGGCCGCCCCCACCGCCGCGTCGAGCCCGAAGGTCCGCGGGTCGCCCACCGCCTCGCCGGCGAACGCGCCGATCGCGGTCGCGACGTTCCACAGCACGAAGACCGCCAGACCGGTGGTCAGGAAGCCGAGCCGGGCGGCCGCCGTGGTGCCGCGGTTGACCGCCATCGCGGTCGACTCGTCGATCAGCACGTGCGCGGCCGCGGCGCGCCGCCACCCGCGCCAGCGCAGCAGCGGCGCCATCCGCAGGCCGTAGAGCGTGTTGCGGGTGCCGAGCAGGAGCGCGGTCGCCGCTCCCGACAGGGGAGCGCCGCCGGCCGCGACGACGCCGGCCAGGGCGAACTGGCTGGCGCCGGTGAACATCAGCAGCGACAGCACGCACGTCTGGGCCACGCTCAGCCCGGAGGCGACCGACACCGCGCCGAAGCCGACGCCGTACGCGCCGGTCGCGATGCCGACGGCCAGCCCGTCTCGGACGATGCCCGCGCGCTCGTCGGGGGACAGGGGGGCGTCGCTCACCCCGCCGAGGCTAGTGCGTGGTCAGGGCGTACGCCGTCGCGCCCGGGCGGGGCGGGTCCGCCGCCGGTGGAAGTCGTGCACGAGGACGAACGCCGCGGCCGCGCCGGCGCTGCTCCCGGCCAGCAGGCCCGCCCGCAGGTTGAGCGGGACCTCGGGCATCACCCCGACCCAGAGGCCGATGCCGGTGCAGACGACGAGCGCCCCCACGACGAGCAAGAGACGGTGCAGGGCGGGAAGCGGTCCGAACATGTGGTGTGACCCCCGTGGCGGGCCGGCCGGTCGGCCAGCACCTCCCATGGTGACGCCCGTCACACCGAAATCAAGCACCCAAAGGGAGGATCTTCGTACGCCCCGGACGACCGGGTCGCGGTGCCGAGCGGGTCACCCGATCGCGGTGTGCAGCCGGACCTGCCGGACCCGGGTGGCGCCCGTGCCGTCCAGGTCGAGCTCGCGGTGCGCGGTGTCCGGGGCCCAGCCCGCGTCGGTGAGGAAGGTGCGCAGCGCGTCGTCGCCGGCGTTGACCCAGCTCACCGCACGGGTGAAGCGGTCGGCGGCGAGGGTGTCGACCGCCGCCTGCAGCAGCCGGGAGCCGTGGCCCTTGCCGCGCTCGTGGGGGTCGAGCGTCACCTCCGAGACCTCACCGTCGGCGAGCGGGTCGCAGTCGGGGTCGGCCGCCGGGGCGGTGAGCGCGAAGCCCACCACGCGGTTGCGCTCCAGCGCGACCAGCACCCGGTGGCGGGCGTCGGCCGGGCGCGACAGCGAGCGGTGCCACTGGGCGGCCACCGCGTCGACGTCGGTCGGGAACGCCTCGGCGGGCAGCACGCCGGCGTAGAGGTCGGGCCACGCCCGCACCTGGAGCGCGGCGATCGCGTCGGCGTCGTCGGACCACGCGACGCGCACCGACACGTCGGCGGTCGGGCCGCCGGAGGCAGGGGTCATCGGTAGGTCTCGGGGAGCTTCTGGCCGATCTTGACCTGCGGCTTGGGCAGCCGCAGGAACTTCATCTGCAGCGACCGCATCACGGCGTAGCCCGTCGCGCCCTTGGTGGGCTGCCCCGGGAAGCGGCGGGCGAGCTCGCGGCGCAGCCGGAAGCGCAGCATCACGATGTCGACGATGATCACCATGATGGTGGTGAACATGATCGTGTTGCCGATCTGCACCAGGCTCTGCCTGCCGGTCGTGCCGAGCACCAGGGAGAGCAGGAGCAGCGGGAGCATCAGCTCGATGAAGGAGAACCGCGAGTCGACGGAGTCGCGGATGAACCGGCGCACCGGACCGCGGTCGCGGGCGGGCAGGAAGCGGTCGTCGCCGGTCTTCATCGCCTCGCGCATCCGGCGCGAGGCGTCACCGCGCGCGGCGCTGCGGGCGGCGGCCTGCTCCTTGCGGGTCCGGGGCGTACGGGCGCGGGCGCGAGCGGCCGCCTCCGCCTCCTTGCGGGTCGGGGTGGGGCGACCCTTCCCGCCCGCCTTCTCGGGGGCGGCGGAGGTCTGGGGCTCGGAGCTGGAACGACGGAACAACGCTGCTGCCTTCACGTGGATCGGATGCTGGGCGCAGCCTATCCCGCGGCTGCGGCAGCGCGGCGCCCCGCCGACGTCAGGACAAGTCCCTACCTCGCGCTTGGCTTTGGTCCTAGGGTGAGGACAACGTCACGGCGGGTTCCACCAGCCATTCCACGCATGACCGAGAGAGGGTCCGCACCCCGATGAGTCTCATGAAGCGCGTCAGCCTGATCTTCCGCTCCAAGGCCAACACGGCCCTGGACAGGGCCGAGGACCCCCGCGAGACCCTGGACTACAGCTACCAGCGCCAGCTCGAGCTGCTCTCGAAGGTGCGCCGTGGCGTCGCCGACGTCGCGACCAGCCGCAAGCGGGTCGAGCTCCAGGTCAACCAGCTCGAGCAGCAGGCCGCCAAGCTGCAGGGGCAGGCCGAGAAGGCGATCGGCGCCGGACGCGAGGACCTCGCCCGCGAGGCGCTGACCCGCAAGTCCGGCCTCGCCCAGCAGATCACCAGCCTCAAGGAGCAGCAGGCCACGCTCCAGGGCGAGGAGGAGAAGCTGGTCCTCGCCCAGCAGCGCCTGCAGGCGAAGGTCGAGGCGTTCCGGACCCGCAAGGAGACGATCAAGGCCACCTACACCGCGGCCGAGGCCCAGACCCGCATCGGCGAGGCCATGTCCGGCATCGGCGAGGAGATGGGCGACGTCGGCCTGGCCATCCAGCGGGCCGAGGACAAGACCGCCCAGATGCAGGCCCGCGGTGCGGCGATCGACGAGCTCATCGCCTCCGGCGCGCTCGACGACGCCTCCTCGCTCAACGCCGGCGACGACATCGCCCGCGAGCTCGACGCGCTCAGCTCCAACACCGACGTCGAGGCCGAGCTGGCCCGGCTCAAGGCCGGCTCGTCCGCGCCGCAGGCCATCGAGGCCGCCGACGACGGCGGTGACATCCTCGAGGCCGCGCCCGAGCAGCAGGCGGCGCAGCGTCCCACCGAGGGCGGCCAGGCATGATCGTCCGGATCCTCGGCGAGGGGCAGTACGACCTCGACGACGGGGCGCTCGACGCCCTCAACGGCCTCGACCAGCAGGTCGAGAACGCCGTGGAGTCCGGCGACGAGGACATGTTCCGCACCGCGCTCCAGGGGCTGCTCGCCGCGGTCCGCTCGAGCGGCACCCACCACGCCGCGGACTCCCTCGACGAGTCCGACCTGATCCTGCCGCCGCCCGACGCGACGATCGACGAGGTCCGCGAGCTGCTGGGCGACGACGGCCTGATCCCGGGCTGAGCCGCCGGGTGGCGACGTCGCGCTTCGTCGGGGACTCCGGGCTGACCGCCCGGATGACCCTCACGATGTTCCTGCTCGGAGGGCTGTTCGTGGCGCTCGTGGTCGCCCTGATGGCGACCTTCCGCGGCTACTCCGTCCTGATCGCGGTGATCGCGGTCGCGGTCGCGTTCTACCAGTGGTGGACCTCCGACACGGTGGCGATGCGGGCGATGCGTGCCCGCGAGGTCACGCCGGAGCAGGCGCCGGAGCTGCACGGGATGATCGACCGGCTGTGCGCGCTGGCCGACATGCCGAAGCCGCGCGTCGGCATCGCCGACCTGGCGGTGCCCAACGCGTTCGCCACCGGCCGCTCGCCCGACCGGTCGGTGGTCTGCGTGACGACCGGGATCCTCGGGGTCCTCGACGCCGAGGAGCTCGAGGCCGTCCTCGCCCACGAGCTCAGCCACGTCGCGCACCGCGACGTGCTCGTCATGACCGTCGCGTCGTCGGCCGGGATCGCGGCGGGCCTGCTGCTGCGCTTCACGCAGTTCGGCGCGATGGGCCGCTCGCGCAACAGCAACGGCGCCCTGCCGGCCGTGCTCGTCGCGCTGGTCGTCAGCCTGGTGGTCTACGCCGTCAGCTTCGTGCTGCTCCGCCTGCTCTCGCGCTACCGCGAGCTCAGCGCCGACCGCGCGGGGGCGTACCTCACCCTCAAGCCGGCGTCGCTGGCCTCGGCCCTGCAGAAGATCAGCGGCGAGGTCGCCGCGACTCCGCGCCGGGACCTCCGGGCCGCCGGTGCCGCCAGCGCGCTGTGCATCGTGCCGGCCCTCAGCGGCGGGCTCAGCGGGCTCGCCGCCACGCACCCGCCGCTCCAGCAGCGCCTCGAGCAGCTGGCCCGGATCCAGGCCGAGCTGAGCAGGCCGACCGGATGACGGGGGAGCGCTGATGGGGCTGTGGGAGGCGGTCCGTGGCCGCGCGCGGCCCCGGCGCAACGACCTCGACGCGCTGTTCCACGTCCCGAGCGCGGCGATCACGCTGCAGACGGCGCTGGGCTTCGAGCCGACCGGGCAGGCGTCGGTCTGCTACCGACCGGCTGCGGGGGCCGCGTTCGCGCAGGCCCAGGCCGACCTCGAGGGGCTGCTGCGCGACGCCGCCGACGCGCCCGAGGTCACCGTCACGCGGGACGACTTCGGGTTCACCTGGTTGGTCGTCACGGGTGACCCCGCCGACGTCGCCGGCCTGTGCACGGACCTGCACGCGGTCAACACGACGCTGGAGCTCAACGGCTTCGCGGGCAGCCTGCTGTGCTCGCTGGTGCCGTTCGCCGACGCCGCGGGACGGCGCTTCGGCCTGACCTACCTCTACAAGCAGGGCACCTTCTACCCCTTCGCGCCGACCGGCGACCAGGAGCGTGACACGCTCCTCGAGCTCTCGGTGCGCGACCTCTTGGACAAGGAGCTTCCGATGGAGCCCGACCTGCAGCGCTGGCTCGCCGTGTGGAAGGCGCCGGGCCTGTGAGCCCCGACGAGACGCGCCCGGACGACGGCCCCCAGCGCGACGCCCGGCGCGACGCCCAGCGCGATCGCGCCATCGGCGCCTACCACGTGCTCGACTCCGAGCCCCGCCGCGAGCTCACCGCGCTCGTGGACCTGGCCGCCCAGGTCGCCGGCGTGCCCTACGCCACGATCAACCTGCTGACCAGCAGCCTCCAGCACCAGGTCGCCACCGCCGGCTTCGTCGGGTCGGACTCGCCGGCCGAGGAGTCGATGTGCCGCACGGTCGTCGACCTCGGCGAGCCGGTGATGGTCGCCGACGCCAGCCAGGACGACCGCTACGCCGACAGCCCGTGGACGACCGGCGAGGTCGCGGCCGTGAAGTTCTACGGCTCGCACCCGCTCCGGACGCCCGACGGCGTGGTGATCGGCACCCTGTGCGTCTTCGACGACGAGGCCCAGCGGGTGACCCCCGAGGCCACGGCGGGCCTGGCCCAGCTGGCCGACCGGGTGGTCGACGTCCTCGAGCTGGAGCTGGCCGGCCGGCGCCTGCGCGAGGCGAACGCCCGGCTGGCGCAGTCCAACGAGCGGCTGGCGCACTTCGCCGGCCAGGTGACGCACGACCTGAAGAACCCGCTCACCTCGATCTCGCTGTCGCTCGAGGCGCTCGAGATGGAGGTCACCGACCCCTACCAGGTCGACACGGTCGCGCGGGCGCGTCGCGGCGTGGACCGGATGACCGAGATGATCGCCAACCTGCTGGCCTTCGCCTCGCAGGGCTCGGCTCCCGGGCACGACGAGGTCGACCTCGCGGTGGAGATGCAGGCGGCGCTCGACGACGTGGCCGGCCGGGTCGACCGGTCCTGCGTCACGGTCGAGTCGCTGCCGGTCGTGCGGGGCGACGGAGTCCAGCTGCGCTCGGTCCTGATGAACCTCGTCGACAACGCCGCGAAGTTCACCCTCCTCGGCGAGCAGCCCGCCATCGAGGTGGTGGGGGTCGAGCTCGAGGACCGCCACCGCGTCGAGGTCCGCGACCGAGGTCGCGGGGTGCCGGCCGACAAGCGCGAGCGCGTCTTCGCGCCCCTCGCGCGCCTGGACAAGAGCGTCGAGGGGTCGGGCCTGGGGCTGGCGACCTGCCGGCGCATCGTCGAGGCCCACGGCGGGTCGATCGGCGTCGACGAGCGCGACGGTGGCGGCTCCGTCTTCTGGTTCGAGCTGCCGGTCCACTGAGCCGGCCGAGGGAGGCTGGGGGAGGCTGGTGGAGGTTAGGGGAGCCGCGCCTGCTTCATCTGGCGGGAGGCGTAGACGTTGCCGATGACGGTGCCGTCGAGCCACTGCGTCAGGCGGGCGGCCTCCCGCTCCAGCGCCGCCTCGCCCTCGGACCCCACGTCCTCGAGGAGCGAGAGGCGTACGACGCCCTCGTCGTCCTGCACCCAGCAGCCCACGACCCGGCCGTCCCACCACGCCGTCGTGCCGGCGTTGCCGTTGCTGTCGACGAGGAACGGGACGTGGGCGGGGTCGAGGTAGAAGCCGCGTGACTTCCACCCCATCACCGTCGGGTCGAGGGTCGGCAGCAGCGCTGCCCACGGCTCGACCGGACCCACGTCGTCGGTGTCGAGCGGGTGCAGCCAGCCCGTGGAGCCGTCGTCGAGGGTGACCTCGACCGCGCCGACGTCGGCCAGGGCGCGGGTGACCGCGGTCTTGGTGGACCCGAGCCACCACTGGACGTCGGCGGCGGTGCCCGGCCCGAAGGTGTGCAGCCACGACCCCACCAGCGCGGCGTAGCCCTCGGCCTCGCCGAGCGGCGCGGGGACCTCGCCGAGCCAGTCCTCGGCGGTCGTCCAGGTCGGTTTGTTCAACCTCCAGTGCCCGGCGTTGCGCCCGCGCAGCGCCCGGCCCTCGAGGCCGAGGGTGGTGAGCACCCACGGAGCGACGGGGACCGGTCGGTCCCACGTCTTGTCGGTGTCGCCGCCGATGGTGCCGGCGAGCTCCGGGAGCTCGGCCCGCAGCTGGGCCGTGGAGGCGGGCGCGACCGCGAGCCGGGCGAGGGTCGCCTCGTGGGCGGCGTCGAGCCACGCCGCCCCGTCGGGGGCGATCCCGGCGCCGGCGATCGCCTTGGCGATCCGCTTGCGCTCGGCGGTGGCGACCCGGGCCGAGGCGCTGCCCCAGGCGGCCGGGAGCAGGTCACGCGGGAAGACGAACAGGGTGCGCCGCATCGCGAGCTGCTTGACCACCTCGCGGGTGTCGTAGAGCGCCGCGTCGACGTCCTCGGGCGCCACGCCCTCGGCGCGTGCCGCGATCGCGAGGTGGACGGTGGCCGCCTCGGTGGCGTGGAGGACGGTCATCGCCCGGGTGACGGCAGTGACGTCGCTCGCGCGGTGGGCCGGCGCCAGCCGGTGGCGTACGGCGATCCGGCTGCGCCGCTCGGCGTCGGTGACGTGCCGCAGTGCCATCGTCGGGTCAGTCGCGGTGGGACTTGCCCGGGAGGTCGAGCATCCGCTGGAGCGCGACCAGCGCCTCGGCCTCGGTGTCCGGGTCGACGGTGACCTGGTTGACGACCGTGCCGGCGACGAGGCTCTCCAGTGCCCACACGAGGTGGGGCAGGTCGATGCGGTTCATCGTCGAGCAGTAGCAGACGTTGCGGTCGAGGAAGACGATCGACTTGTCGGGGTGGGCGTCGGCGAGGCGCTTGACCAGGTTGAGCTCCGTGCCGATCGCCCAGACGCTGCCGGGCTCGGCGGCCTCGATCGTCTTGATGATGAACTCGGTGGAGCCGACCAGGTCCGCCTTGAGCACCACCTCGTGCTTGCACTCGGGGTGGACGAGGACGTTGATGCCGGGGTGCTGGGCCCGCAGCTCGTCGACGACGTCCTCGGAGAAGCGCCCGTGGACCGAGCAGTGGCCCTTCCAGAGGATCATCCGGGCGCGGCGCAGCTCGTCGGCGGTGAGCCCGCCACCCGGCTGCAGCGGGTCCCAGACGACGCACTCGTCGAGGCCGATGCCCATCTCGAGGACCGCGGTGTTGCGGCCGAGGTGCTGGTCGGGGAGGAACAGCACCTTCGCGCCGCCGGCGGCGTCGGCCTTCTGCGCGAAGGCCCACTCCAGGGCCACCTCGGCGTTCGACGACGTGCAGACCACGCCGCCGTTGCGCCCGCAGAACGCCTTGATGTCGGCGCTGGAGTTCATGTAGGTCACCGGGACGACGCTGTCCTGCACGCCGGCGTCGGCGAGCGCGTCCCAGGCGTCCTCGACCTGGCGCAGCCGGGCCATGTCGGCCATCGAGCAGCCGGCCGCGAGGTCGGGCAGCACGACCTGCTGGGCCGGCGAGGTGAGGATGTCGGCCGACTCGGCCATGAAGTGCACGCCGCAGAAGACGATGAACTCCGCGTCGGGGCGGGCCGCGGCGTCCCGGGCGAGCTTGAAGGAGTCGCCCGTGACGTCGGCGAACTGGATGACCTCGTCGCGCTGGTAGTGGTGGCCGAGCACGAACACCCGCTCGCCGAGTGCCTCCTTGGCCGCGCGGGCGCGGGCGACCAGGTCGGGGTCGGACGCCGCGGGCAGGTCGCCGGGGCACTCCACGCCGCGCTCGGCGTCGAGGTCACGGCCCTTGCCGAGGGGGAGGAGCGGCAGGTCGACGAGGCTCATTCGGGGCCCCCGCGGCGTTGTCCGGGGGAGCGCAGCGGAGGAGAAGAACGCCGTGGGGTGACTCTCATGCGCTCATCCTAGGGAGGGTCGCCGACAGCCTCGCACCAGTGGGAGGGTGGCGCGCATGAGACGAGGCGACGTGCTCGCGCTGGTGCAGGCCGGCGGCCAGGGGTCCCGCATGGACGTCCTCACCCGCGAGCGGGCGAAGCCGGCGCTGCCCTACGGCGGCGTGCACCGGCTGATCGACTTCGCCCTGTCCGGGCTGCTGCACGCCGACCTCGCGGACGTCTGGGTGTCGCTGGAGTACCAGGTCACCTCGATCGACGAGTACCTCGCGGGCGGCCGGCCGTGGAGCCTGGACCGCAACCGCGGCGGCTTCCGCCGGATGGTCCCGCAGACCGGGACCGGCCCCGCGACCGAGAGCGGCTTCGCGCACGGCAACGGCGACCTGCTGCTGCGGATGTCGGCCGACATCGACACGTTCGGGGCCCGCACGCTCGTGGTCTGCTCGGCCGACCACGTCTTCAACGCCGACCTCGCGCCCGTCGTCGAGGAGCACGTCGCCGCGGGGCGCACGGCGACCGTGCTGACCAGCGAGGTCACCAAGTCGGACGCCTCCGACAACGTGGTGGTCCTCGCGCGCCGCGACGGCACCGTCACGGGTGTCGAGCACAAGCCGTCGCGGGCGTCCTCGGGGACGGTGGCGACCGAGATCTTCGTCTACGACACCGAGGCGCTGCTGGCGGCGCTCCACGAGCTGCGTGCCGAGCTGTCCGGCGACCCCGACCTCGCGGAGGGTGACAGCGGGATCGGCGACTTCGGCGAGCGGCTGCTGCCGCGGCTGGTCGAGGGCGGCGGGGTCGTGGCGGTCCCGCTCGAGGGCTACTGGCGCGACGTCGGCCAGCCCGGCCTCTACCTGCAGTCGCACCGCGACCTGCTCGCCGGCCGCGTCGACGTGTTCGACCACCCCTCGCGCCCGGTCGTGTCCCACTGGCCGGACCGACCGGCCGCACGGGTCCGCGGCACCGGCTCGTGCCACGACTCGCTGCTCTCCCCGGGCGCGGACGTGTCCGGCCTCGTGGTCGGCAGCGTGCTGGGGCCGGGAGTGGTCGTGGAGAAGGGCGCCGAGGTGCACGACAGCGTGCTGATGGAGGACTGCGTCGTCCGGGCGGGCTCGGTCGTGCGGACCGCGGTGCTCGACGAGCGCTGCGAGGTCGGTCCGCGGGTCCGGGTCGGTGCCGAGCCGACCGCCCGCCTGGCCCGCGACGAGGACCTGGTGCTCGCCGGGCGCGACTGCCGGATCGGCGGCGACGTGGCGGGCGGAGCCCGGCTCGAGCCGGGGTCGTTCCTCTAGCCAGGCCGGCCGGGGCTAGAGGAAGGTGCTGTGCGGGATGTAGGGCGCCGGCGGCTTGAGGTGGCGCGTGGCGAGGAAGTTGCGGGTGTGGATCCCGAGCCGTGCGGCGGTCGCGACGTCCAGCGCCCACTGGTTGGCCGAGGTCACGCGCGGGATCTCGACCGGGGTCGCGGGGTCGGAGGCGGCCAGCGACTCCCAGAGCAGCTCGCGCGCCGCCTTCCGGCTGTCGGCGGCGAGGCACTGCACGCCTCCCGACCGCGAGACGTAGGCGTACCCCTGGCCGGTCGAGTGGTCCATCACGATCAGCCGGAACTGCTCGGCGAGGAGCGCGTGGTCGGCGCCGTGGGCAGCCCCACGCGTACGCCGGTCGAGGCTGTCGCAGAGCTCGCGGTCGGCGGCCGTGCCCTCCCGCACGTGTGGCACGACGGGCAGCACCTGGCGCGACACCGGTCCCCACAGGACCATCTGCGGGTGCAGGTCGAAACCGGCCTTGCGGTAGCGGTGGAGCGCGCCCTGGTCCTGGCTCGCGACGAACATGCCGCGCAGGCAGCCGGCTCCGTAGCGGGTCGCCGCCTCGAGGAGCAGCGTCCCGAGCCCGCGACCCTGCGCCTCGGGCGCGACGGCGAAGGAGCACAGGATCCACATCAGCTCACGCCGCAGGGACGTGGCCAGGCCGACGACGACGCCGTCCTCCTCGGCCACCCAGCAGCCGCCGGGGTCCGTGGCGAGCTTGTGGCGCGACTTGGCCAGCCAGTCGGTGCGGCCGGCCTCGGACCGGGGCTCCGGGTCGGGCCACGACCGCTGGAAGGTGGCGCGGTCGACCTCGAAGTAGGCGGCGCGGGTGATGGACTCGCAGGCCGGGAGGTCGTCGACCTGCATCGGCCGGACTAGCAGGGTCACGAGACGTGCGCGGCGAAGCGGGCGAGCAGGTCGTCCCAGTGGGTGTACTTCTCGCGCAGCGCCTCGGTCTCGGCGGTCCAGCCGCTGTGCACCAGCCGCACGAGCGTGCTGCCCTCGCCGGTGTCGCTGAAGCGCACGTCGAGGACGGTCGCCTCCTCCTCGGGGTGGCCGAGCCAGAACTCCTGCGCGTACTCGCCGATCGGGTCCCACTTCATCACCCGGCCCCAGACGTACTCCTCGTCGCCGTGCACCATCGCGACGGGCCCGTTGGGGTCGATCGAGATGCCGGTGAACGTCGCGGAGTCGGGGGTCAGCAGCGGGTCCCACCACTCGCCCATCTGGGCGGTGAAGCCGACGAACGCCGCCCGCGGGCTCCCCGGGACGACGACCTCGGCCACGACGGGATCAGTGCTCATGCGCCCAGCATGCCCGACGGGTCCACTGCAAGGATGCAGCCATGCGCGTGCTGATCGCTCCCGACAAGTTCGCCGGCACCCTCACCGCGGTGGAGGCGGCCGAGGCCATCGCTGACGGCTGGCGCAGGCAGGCGCCCGACGACGACCTCGACCTCGCGCCGATGGCCGACGGCGGCCCCGGCTTCGTCGACGTGCTGCACGCCGCCCGCGGCGGCGAGCTCTCGGCCGTCACGGTCTCCGGACCGCACGGCTCGCCGGTCCCGGCCGTCGTGCTCCGCGTCGGGACCACGGCCTACGTCGAGTGCGCGCAGGCGGCGGGCCTGCACCTCGCCGACGGCGACCCCGAGGCCGCGACCAGCCGGGGCGTCGGCGAGCTCGTGCTCGCCGCGGTCGAGGGCGGGGCGACGACGGTCGTCGTCGGACTGGGCGGCTCGGGGACGACCGACGGCGGGGCAGGCGTGCTGGCGGCGCTGGGGGCGGAGGCCGACGCCGACCTGTCGTCCGGACCGGCGGGGCTGGCCGGTGTCACGCGGGTCGACCTCGGGCCGGCCCGGGACGGGCTCGCCGGGGTCACCCTGGTCGTGGCCAGCGACGTGGACAACCCGCTGACCGGTCTCTTCGGCGCTGCCAAGACCTTCGGACCCCAGAAGGGCATCGTCGAGGAGCGGATCGCCGTCGTCGACGGCTGGCTCGAGGCGTTCGCGGCCGCCACGGACCGGCGTACATCGCTCGAGAAGGGCGCCGGTGCCGCCGGCGGGATCGGCTACGCCCTGCTCGCCCTCGGCGCGACCCGCGAGCCCGGCATCGAGCTGGTCGCCGAGGCGGTGGACCTGGCCGCCCGCGCGCGGGCCGCGGACCTCGTCCTGACCGGCGAGGGTGCCTTCGACTTCTCCAGCCGAGCCGGCAAGGTGCCCTACGGCGTCGCGAGCGTGGCGGCCGAGGCGCTGCGCCCGTGCGTCGCCCTGGCCGGGCAGGTGCTCGTGGGCTCGCGGGAGATGCGTGCGCTCGGCATCGAGTCGGCGTACTCGCTGGTCGAGCTGGTGGGGGAGGAGCGCGCCCTCGGGGCCCCCGCGGACGCGCTGGCCGAGCTGGCCGAGCGGGTGGCCCGCACGTGGTCGCGGTGACGGCCGGGAATAACCTCGGGTGTGCGACCATTGGGACGAGCAAGACCCCGAGACTTGGAGTGATGAGATGACCGAGCAGGTCGAGACCACTGAGCGCCGCACCGACCAGATCAACCTCTCCGCTGTCGCCGCGGGCAAGGTGAAGAGCCTCCTCGAGCAGGAGGGCCGTGACGACCTGGCCCTGCGCATCTCCGTGCAGCCGGGTGGCTGCTCGGGCCTGCGCTACCAGCTGTTCTTCGACGAGCGCACCCTCGACGGCGACGTCACCACCGACTTCGACGGCGTGACCGTCGTCGTCGACCGGATGAGCGTCCCCTACCTCAACGGTGCCGAGATCGACTTCGTCGACACCATCGAGAAGCAGGGCTTCACCATCGACAACCCCAACGCCACCGGCTCGTGCGCCTGCGGCGACAGCTTCCACTGAGCTGACCACGACGAAGGGCCCCAGCCGCACGGCTGGGGCCCTTCGTCGTCCGCGGGTCAGTCCAGGTGCAGGTGGAGCGCGGCGGCGAGGCGCGCGGCGGCGTCCGACACGCGGATCTCGCGCTTGCCGACCTCGGCCGGGTAGTCCTCGAACCGGATGCTCGGGGGTGCCGACACCGCGGCTCGCGCCGCCCGCTCCAGCCGGGCCTCGAGACCGAGGTTGCGACCCGCGGCGCGGCAGTCGGCCGCCATCTCCTGCGGGGTCGCCAGCTCGTCGTGGACGAGGTGCGAGGGGCGCTGCGGACGCGGCGTCGAGGTCGTCATGGGGACGACGCTATTGGCTACTGATTGGTATCCGGAGACGTACCGAAAGGTAGTGTTCCGCGGCGTGTCCCTCCTCGTAGCCGGATCCATCGCGACCGACCACCTGATGTCCTTCCCGGGAAGGTTCTCCGACAGCCTGGTCGTCGACCAGCTCGACAAGCTGTCGGTGTCCTTCCTCGTCGAGGACCTCGAGGTCCGACGCGGCGGCTGCGCGGCCAACATCTGCTTCGGCCTGGGCAACCTCGGCCTCCGTCCGGTCCTCGTCGGCGCCGTCGGCGAGGACTTCGCCGAGTACCGCGCGTGGCTCGAGCGCCACAACGTCGACTGCGACTCGGTCCACGTCTCGCAGACGCGGCACACGGCGCGCTTCGTGTGCACCAACGACACCGCGCACGCGCAGATCGCGAGCTTCTACGCCGGTGCGATGAGCGAGTCGCGCGAGATCGAGCTCAAGCCGATCGTCGACCGGGTCGGCGAGCCGGACTACGTGATCATCGGCCCCGACGACCCGCAGGGGATGCTGCGCCACACCGAGGAGTGCCGCCAGCGCGGCTACCGCTTCCTGGCCGACCCGTCCCAGCAGCTCGCCTTCGGCGACGGCGACCTGATCCGCCCGCTCATCGACGGCGCGGAGATCCTGTTCTCCAACGAGTACGAGGCCAGCCTGATCACCCAGAAGACCGGCTGGAGCGCCGAGGAGGTGCTCTCGCGGGTCGGGACGTGGGTGGTGACCCTCGGCCCCGCCGGCGTCCGGATCGACCGCGCCGGCGAGGAGTCGGTCGTGGTGCCGGCCGTGCCCGAGATCGAGAAGGTCGAGCCGACCGGCGTGGGCGACGCGTTCCGCGCCGGTTTCATGGCCGCGCTCAGCTGGGGCCTCGGTCACGAGCGTGCCGCCCAGCTCGGATGCCTGCTCGCCGTCTACGTCGTCGAGCAGGTCGGCACCCAGGAGTACGAGATCTCCCGCGAGGCCTTCCTCGCCCGCTGCGCGGCCACCTACGGCGACGACGCCGTCGCGGACTTCGCGCCGCACCTGCAGACGATCCGGCCCTGACCCGGCCCTGACCCGGCCCTGACCCGGCCCTGACCCGGGCGCCGTGGCAGCGTCCGCGGCGGGTGTCGAGCGGACCAATGGCCGCTCGACGCCCGGCATGGCGTGCGTCTAGCGACCACGGCGTGCGTCTAGCGACCACGGCGTGCGTCAGGCGGCCATGGGTCCGCTCGAGTGCAGCCGTGGACGCTCAGGTGACCCGGCGGACGACGTAGCGCGGGCGCCCGTCGTCGGTGACGTCTGCGCCGACGTAGTCCTGCCCCTTCATCCGGCACCAGGCCGGGACGTCGACCGCAGCGGCGGCGTCCATCGCCACCACGGCGATGAGGTCCCCCACCTCGACGTCGGCGAGGTGCCGGGCGAGCTCGATGATGGGCATCGGGCAGGGGAGGGCGGTGCAGTCCAGCTCCAGGGCGACGGCGTGCGCGTCGTGCGGGGCGCTCACAGCCCCACCCTGGCCCGGATCCCGGCGACGACCTCGGGCAGGGCGTCGCACAGCGCGTCGACGTCGGCGCGGGTCGCGTCGCGCTGCAGCGAGAGCCGCACGTTGCCGTGGGTGAGCACGCCCATCGCCTCCAGCACGGCACTCGGGGTCAGCGTCGACGCCGTGCAGGCCGAGCCGCTCGCGACCCCGAAGCCGCGGCGGTCGAGCTCGGTGACCAGCGCCTCGCCGTCGACGTAGAGGCAGGAGAACGTCACGAGGTGGGGGAGCCGCCGCACCGGGTCGCCCAAGACCTCGACGTCGGGCACCTCCGCGGCCACCCGGCGGCGTACGACGTCGACGAGCCCGTGCTGGCGCGCGCCCACCTCGTCGCGCTCGGCCACCACCGCCTGCAGCGCGGCCGCCGCGGCGAGGACGGCGGGGACGTTCTCGAAGCCGGTCGAGCGCTCGTCGACGCGGTCGTCGTCGGGGAACGGGTTGCGCCAGCGGGCGCGCTTGCGCACCAGCAGCACGCCGACGCCCGCCGGACCGCCCCACTTGTGCGCCGAGCCGGCCGCCGCCGTCCAGCCGGCGGGCAGGGGCAGTCGCCCCATCGAGGCGCAGGCGTCGGTGAAGAGCGGTACGTCGTCGGGCAGGTCGAGGCCGTCGAGGTCCTGGAGCGTGCCCACCTCGTGGTTCGCCGTCTGCAGGGCCGCCACGCCGGTCCCGGGTGCGGTCGCGCCGCGGACGAGGTCGTCGGCGCGGACCCGGCCGTCCCGCTCCACGCCGACCTCGACGGTCCGGCCGCCCCACGCGACGGCGTGGCGCACGGCGGAGTGCTCGACGGCGGCGTGGACGACCCCGTCGCCGCGCCGCGAGCCCCTCAGCAGCCCCAGCAGCCCCAGGTGCACCGCGTGGGTGCCGCTCGGCGTGAACGTGACCTCGTCCGGCCGCACGCCGAGGGCGTCGGCGGTCGCTTCGCGGGCGTTGTCGAGCAGCAGGCGGGCGTCGCGCCCGGCCCGGTGCAGCCGCCGGGGGTCGGCCCAGCCCCGCTCCAGCGCGGCGAGGAGCACCTCGCGGGCCGCCGGGTGCAGCGGCGTCGACGACGCGCTGTCGAGGTCGGCGGGCCCGGTCACGCACCGAACTCTGCCACGGGGCGCCCGTCGGTCGCGGGGGCGCCGGTCGAGGTGGCCGCGGATCGGACGACACCCGACCCTGCCCGGCACGACCCTCCCCGTTGGGGATACTCTTTTCCTCGTCGAGAAGGACCGAGAGAGAGGCTCGTCAGTGGGTCTGCAAGTCCCCAACCTCACAGCCGTGCCCCGCCGCGTGCTGAGGGTCGCGCTGCTGGGCGTGACGATGCTGGTGCTGGCCGGTTGTTCCGAGGCCGACCAGCACCAGATCCGCAACCTCGCGATGCCCGACCGCGCGAGCGCCCAGGGTCCCTACACCTACGAGCTCTGGAAGTGGGCGTGGGTGGCCGCGATGGTCACCGGCGTCATCGTCTGGGGCCTCATCTTCTACGCCGTGGTGCGCTTCCGCCGTCGCAGCGACGACGAGGTGCCGCGCCAGACCCGCTACAACCTGCCCCTCGAGGTCTTCTACACGATCGCCCCGGTCCTCATGTGCGTGGTGTTCTTCTTCCACACCGTGCGCGTCCAGGACGAGGTCATCAAGATCGTCCCCGACCCCGACATGACCGTCGAGGTCACGGGCCAGCAGTGGTCCTGGACCTTCAACTACGGCGTCGGCGACCAGGACACCTCCGCGACCGGTGAGCCGGCCGCCAACGGCGAGGAGGGCGACTTCGCCTACGACGAGTACGTCTACACCTCGGGCACCGGCCGGGACATCCCGACGCTGGTCCTGCCGGTCGACCAGACCATCCAGTTCAACCTGCACTCGCCCGACGTGATCCACGACTTCGGCGTCCCGGCCTTCCTCGTGAAGATGGACGTCATCCCCGGTCGCGTCAACAAGCTCCAGGTCACCCCGACCGTCGAGGGCACCTACAAGGGCAAGTGCTACGAGCTCTGCGGCGTCTCGCACTCGCGGATGCTCTTCAACGTCGAGGTCGTCAGCCAGGAGGAGTACGACTCCTACCTGAGCGACCTGGCCGAGGCCGGCAACACCGCCGCCTCGCCCGTCCTCGGCGGCACCTACGTCAACGACCAGGTCGGTCTCGAGACCGCATCGGAAGGAGCCCAGGAGTGAGCGCCGCCACCGCAGCCACCCACCAGGGCACGGTCAAGGAGAAGACCCTCGGCCAGCAGGTGGTCCGCCTGCTCACGACGACGGACCACAAGCTCATCGGCAAGATGTACCTGGTCACCTCGTTCGCCTGGTTCCTCGCCGCCGGCCTGATGGCGATGCTGATCCGCGCCGAGCTGGCCTACCCCGGCATGCAGGTCGTCAACGACCAGCTCTACAACCAGCTGTTCACGATGCACGGCACGATCATGCTGCTGCTGTTCGCGACGCCGCTGTTCTTCGGCTTCGCCAACGTGATCATGCCGCTGCAGATCGGTGCGCCGGACGTCGCGTTCCCGCGCCTCAACATGTTCAGCTACTGGCTGTTCCTGTTCGGCGGCCTGATCGCCGGGTCCGGCTTCCTCACGCCGCAGGGCGCCGCCGACTTCGGCTGGTTCGCCTACACGCCGCTGTCGGACGCCGTCCGCAGCCCCGGCGTCGGCGGTGACCTCTGGATCATGGGCCTGTGGATGGCCGGTCTGGGCTCGATCCTCGGTGGCGTCAACTTCATCACCACCATCATCTGCATGCGTGCCCCCGGCATGACGCTGTTCCGGATGCCGATCTTCGTGTGGAACACGCTGATCACCAGCATGCTCGTGATCATGGTGTTCCCGATCCTCGCGGGCGCCCTGCTCTCGCTGGAGGCCGACCGGATCCTCGGGGCCCACGTCTTCGACCCGTCGCACGGCGGTCCGATCCTGTGGCAGCACCTGTTCTGGTTCTTCGGCCACCCCGAGGTCTACATCATCGCGCTGCCGTTCTTCGGCATCATCTCCGAGATCCTGCCGGTGTTCAGCCGCAAGCCGATCTTCGGCTACGTCGGCCTGGTCGCCGCGACCCTCGGCATCGCGATGCTGTCTGTCGCCGTGTGGGCCCACCACATGTACGTCACCGGTGCGGTCGACCTGCCGTTCTTCTCCGGCATGACGTTCCTGATCGCGGTGCCCACCGGCGTGAAGTTCTTCAACTGGATCGGCACGATGTGGGGCGGCTCGCTGTCGTTCGACACCCCGATGCTGTGGTCGGTCGGCTTCCTGACGACGTTCCTCTTCGGTGGCCTGACCGGTGTCATCCTGGCCAGCCCGCCGCTGGACTTCCACGTGTCGGACTCCTACTTCGTGGTCGCGCACTTCCACTACGTCGTCTTCGGCACCGTGGTGTTCGCGATGTTCGCCGGCTTCTACTTCTGGTGGCCGAAGATGACCGGCAAGATGCTCGACGAGCGTCTCGGCAAGGTGCACTTCTGGGTGCTGTTCATCGGCTTCCACGCCACGTTCCTCGTGCAGCACTGGCTGGGCGTCGAGGGCATGCCGCGCCGCTACGCCGACTACCTGCCGGGCGACGGGTTCACCACGCTCAACCAGATCTCCACGGTCGGGTCGTTCCTGCTCGGTGCCTCGATGCTGCCGTTCCTCTACAACGTCTACGTGTCCGCCAAGGGCCCGAAGGTCGAGGTGGACGACCCGTGGGGCTGGGGCCGCTCCCTGGAGTGGGCGACCAGCTCGCCCCCGCCGCGCCACAACTTCCACACGCTGCCGCGCATCCGCTCGGAGTCGCCGGCGTTCGACCTGCACCACCCCGAGGTCGCGCTGCGCGAGCTCGAGGAGCACGACGCGGAGCGCAACGGCGGCATCGCCGACGCCCCCGACGTGGACGGTCGTGAGGAGATGCTGCGCGAGCGCGCCGAGCGCGCCGACAACGAGGGAGACGAGCGATGAAGGCGGAAGCCTGGATCTTCGGGATCACCACGGTCTTCGTGGCCGTGGTCGCCCCGGTCTACTGGATGCTGGCCGAGGACCCCACGGGCACCTCCGCGCTGGTGATGACCGCGCTCCTGACGGCCATGATCACCCTCTACCTCGGCTTCCACGCCTCGCGGATGGACCCCCGTCCCGAGGACCGCAAGGAGGGCGAGATCGCCGACGGAGCCGGCGAGCTGGGCTTCTTCCCGCCCTACTCCTGGTGGCCGCTGTGGTGCGCGCTCGCGCTGACCGTGGTCGTCTACGGCACCGCGCTCGCCGCCTGGTGGCTGGTGATCATCGGCTTCGTGGTCGGGGCGATCGTGCTCTGCGGCTTCGTCTTCGAGTACTACCGCGGGGAGCACGCGCACTGAGCCACGCGCCTCCTCGACTTCGGCAGAGCCCGTCCAGCACGTACGCTGGACGGGTTCTTCCGTTTCACCTGTCTGCCTGTGCTGTCCTGGGGGGTCCTGTCGCATGCGTCCTGCTGCGTCCTCGTCCGCGTCACCGTCGCCGCTGCGTCGCCGTACGGCCGCCGTCGCCGCGACCCTGTGCCTGGTCGCGCTGGCCGGGTGCGACGACCGCACGGCCGGCGGGGCGGGCGACCCGCAGGGCGAGAGCCCCGGGGCCGTGGCGGAGACGACGAAGGCCGAGCCGGTCCGGATCACCACCAGCTTCACCGACGCCGCGTCCGTCCCGATCGACGCGCCCGTCACCGTCACCGCGAGCGGAGGCACCCTGGAGGGCGTCGAGGTCACCTCGGCCGAGGGCCGCCTCGCCGGCGACGTCGCCGACGGCACCTGGACCTCGTCGGCCGCGCTCGAGCCCGGCACCGACTACACGATCGCCGCGCGGGCCGCGCGTGCCGACGGCACCACCGTCGAGCGTTCGCGCACCTTCCACACCGTCGACCTCACCCTCGACCAGCAGACGTACCCGTCGATCGCGCCGCTGCAGGGCGAGACGGTGGGGGTGGGGATGCCGGTCGTCGTCACCTTCGACCTCCCCGTCACCGACCACGCGCTGTTCGAGAAGCACATGTCGGTCACCAGCACGCCCGCCCAGCAGGGGTCGTGGTACTGGCTGAACGACAAGGAGGTCCACTGGCGCCCGCACACCTACTGGAAGGCCGGGACGGACGTCACGGTCGACGTCGACGTCAACAGCCTGCCGGCGGGCAACGGCATCTACGGCCAGGAGGACCGCGAGGTCAGCTTCGAGGTGGGTGACGCCCACGTCTACAAGGTCGACGCGCAGACCCACCAGATGCAGGTCTTCAACAACGGCACGCTCCTGCGCACGCTCCCGATCACCACGGGCAAGCCCGGGTTCACCACCCGCTCCGGCACCAAGGTGATCATGGAGAAGTTCGCGGAGAGGCGGATGAACTCCGAGACCGTCGGCATCAACCGCGACAGCCCCGAGGCCTACGACATCGACGACGTGCAGTGGGCCATGCGCGTGACCTACTCCGGCGAGTTCATCCACGCGGCGCCGTGGTCGGTCGGCTCCCAGGGCCACGCCAACGTCTCGCACGGCTGCACCGGCCTGTCGACCGCCGACGCCGGCTGGCTCTACGCCATGAGCCGCCGCGGCGACGTGGTCGAGTACACCGGCACCGACCGTCAGATGACCCTCGAGAACGGCTACGGCGACTGGAATCTCTCCCGCGCCGACTGGAAGGCCGGCTCCGCGCTCTCCTGAGTCGGCGCACCCTGCCTTGCGCCGCCCGAGGGTGGCGGCACACGACATCCGCGCCCCCAAGGTGGCGGCACACGACACCGATCTGCGCGTCAGGTGTGTCGTCTGCCGCCACGATGGCGTGCAACGTGTCGTGTGCCGCCACGGTCAGGCGCCGCCGCAGGATGTCCGGATTCCGTCCACAGGTGAGGCCCGCGGACGGTCGTCCACAGGTCGTACGGGCGGCGGTCGCGCCACCGGCGCGTCGGGACCACCCTCGTCGCATGTCACGACGTCAGCCCGGCGAGCTCCCGACCGACCCAGCGCTGCGCGGGCACCCGCGCCTGAGGTCGTACGTCCGGGAGTCCTTCGCCGTGCACCGACGCCAGGACCTCGGCACGGACCTGGCCGCACAGCTGTGGGCCTGGCAGCTGCTGATGACGGACGCGGGCTGCTTCACCGCCCTCACCAGCGCCCAGGTGCGGGGGTGGTGGATGCCGCCGCTGCCCGGCGCCACGCCCGTCTTCATGGCCATGGAGATCGACGACCCGCGCCCGATGCGAGCCGGCGTCCGCACCAGCCGTCACACGCGGGCGGTCGGTCGCGAGGAGATCGCAGGTCTGAGGTGCGCGACTGCTGCGGAGACGCTGCTGGCGTGTGCTCGGTGGTTGTGCGTGGTCGACCTGGTGATCCTCATCGACTGCGCCCTCCATCGAGGCGACTGCGACGCCGACAGGATCCGCGAGGTGATCACTCCCCGTCGTCCGGGCGGTCGCGCGCTGGCTCGGGGCCTCGCCCTCGCGGACGGACGGTCGGAGTCTGCGTACGAGACGCTCCTGCGCCTGCTCCACGTGGTGTGCGGGATAGAGGTGGAACCGCAGTACGTCATCCTCGGACCGCACGGCAACGAGATCGCGCGGTCGGACCTCCGGATCGTCGGAACCACAGGGCTGCCGGAGTACGACGGGGACGACCACGAGAAGGGCCCCAGGCGGGTGAAGGACCGGAGGCGGGACCGCGCGCTGGAGAAGGCCGGTTACGTCCGCCGCGGCTACACGGCCGGGGACGTGCTGCACCGCGGGGTGACGATCCTCGAGGACGCGGACCGGTCGTTGGGGAGGCCGCACGACCTGAGCCGGATCCGGCCCTGGCACGAGCACCTGCGCCGCTCGCTGTTCACGCCTTCCGGGTCCGCTGACTTCCTCGCGCGAGCCGTCCCCAAGCTGCCGGTGCGAGATCGCCTGGCCAGCGCTGACGGTGACGACGCCGCCTGAACAGGTCGACGCCCCGACGTCGCTCGACCGGATGCCTGACCTCGTCGTCCCCGAAGGTGGCGGCAGATGACACGTCCGCAGTGAAGGTGGCGGCAGATGACATCTGATCCGTGTGGATGATTGTCGTGTGCCGCCACCGTGGGGCGATGACTGTCGTGTGCCGCCACTGTGGGGCGATGACTGTCGTGTGCCGCCACTGTGGGGCGATGACTGTCGTGTGCCGCCACCTTCGGGCGGGGGAGGGCGGCAGGTTGTGCCGACTCGGGACGCGAAAGGGCCCGCCGGACGGATCCGGCGGGCCCTTCGGTGTCTGCTACGACGCAGCGATCAGTGGTCGCCGCCGCGGAGCGGGACGTCCCCGGTGTCGCGCAGACGGTGGTCGTCGAACTGGTGACCGTCGACCGGGTGGTCGAGCCCGGCCTGCAGCTCCGCCTCGTGCGCGGCGTGGTGGTGCGCCTCCTCGAGCTCGGCGGCCGTGGGCTTCTGCACGTTGTGGACGTACATCCACCGCGACAGGCGGGCCCGCAGGCGCTCCGAGCGGGAGTTGGGTGCGGCCACGCCGGCCGCGTCGGTGTCGCCGTCGACGGTGAAGACCTCGTCACGATCACGCGCGGTGAGCGTGTAGGCGGCCGTCTCGCTGATCGGCAGGTGACGCTCGGAGTACTGGCCCTCGGGGGAGCGGGTGATGATGCCCGTCTCGTAGCCGTGGAGCAGCTTCTCGTTGTCGTGGCGCTGCAGGGAGATGCACCAGCGTCGCGTGATCCAGAACGCCAGGAGCGGGCCGAGGAAGATGGCCACGCGCATGAAGTAGGTGATCTGGTTGATGCTGGCGTGCAGCTTGATCGCGATGATGTCGTTGCCGCCGGCCGCCCAGGCGAGACCGTAGAAGGTCATCAGGGCGACGAGGACCGCGGTGCGCGTCGGCGCGTTGCGCGGGCGCTGCAACAGGTGGTGGTCGCGCTTGTCACCGGTGATCCAGCCCTCGAGGAAGGGCAGGAGCATCAGGACCACGAGCATGAGCGGCGGCACGATGAGGATCGGCAGCATCACGTTCCACGAGATGGTGTAGCCGAAGAGCACCGTCTCCCACCCGGTCGGGATGATGCGGAGCAGGCCGTCGGGCCAGCCCATGTACCAGTCGGGCTGCGAGCCCGCGGTCACCTTGGTCGGGTCGTACGGTCCGAACTTCCAGACCGGGTTGATCGACATCAGGCCGCCCATCAGGGCGATGACGCCGAAGACCATGAAGAAGAACCCGCCGGCCTTGGCGGCGTAGACCGGCAGCATCGGGTAGCCGACGACGTTCTGCTCGGTGCGGCCGGGGCCGGGCCACTGCGTGTGCTTGTGGTAGACGAGCAGCAGCATGTGGGCGGCGATCAGCGCGAGCAGGATGCCGGGGATCAGCAGCACGTGGATGATGTAGAGCCGCGGGATGATCGACTCGCCCGGGAACTCGCCACCGAAGAGCAGGAACGACATGTACGTCCCGACGACCGGGGTGGCCTTCAGGAAGCCGTCCGCGGCGCGGACGCCCGTGCCGGAGAGCAGGTCGTCGGGCAGCGAGTAGCCGGTGAAGCCCTCGAGCGTGCCCAGGAGCAGCAGCACGCAGCCGATGACCCAGTTGAGCTCACGGGGCTTGCGGTACGCGCCGGTGAAGGCGACGCGCAGCAGGTGCACCATCATCGAGGCGATGAAGATGGCCGCAGCCCAGTGGTGCATCTGGCGCATCAGCAGGCCGCCGCGCACGTCGAAGGAGATGTGCAGGGTCGAGGCCATCGACTCCGACATCCCGACGCCGCGCAGCTGGTCGTAGGAGCCCTCGTAGGTGATGTGTCCCATCGAGGGGTTGAACCACAGGGTGAGGAACACGCCCGTGAGGAGCAGGACCACGAAGCTCCACAGGGCGATCTCGCCCAGCATGAAGGACCAGTGGTCGGGGAAGACCTTGCGCAGGTTCTTCTTCATCGCCGAAGCCAGGCCGAGGCGGTCGTCGGCCCACGTGGCCAACGATCCCGCCTTGCCGGGCTTGGACGTGGTCGCGGCGTCGGTGCGGTTGCTCGTCGCGACCTTGCTGGTGTCCAGCCTCGCGTCGGTGCTCACTGCTTCTCACGCTCCCAGTAGCTGGCCCCGATGGGCTCGGTGAAGTCGCTCTGTGCGACCAGGTAGCCCTCGTCGTCGACTGCCAGGGGCAGCTGCGGAAGGGGGCGGGCAGCCGGACCGAAGACGACCTTGGCGGAGTCCGCGAGGTCGAAGGTCGACTGATGGCACGGGCACAGCACGTGGTGCGTGGTGCGCTCGTAGAGGGAGATCGGGCACCCGACGTGGGTGCAGATCTTGGAGTAGCAGATGATCCCGTCGACGGTCCACTTCTCGCGGCCCTTCGCAGGGATGATCTCGTCGGGGTTCATCCGGACGATGATGATCGCGCCCTTGGCCTTCTCGGACTGCTCCTCGGCACCTTCGAGCTCGGGGTAGCCGTTCTCCTCGGTCGGGAACATCGCCTCGGGGGCCGCGTTGACCAGGTCACCCATCTCGACCTCGCTGGCCAGGATCGGGGTGCCGACGACGTCGCGCACCAGGCGCATGCCCGGCTCCCAGATGGTGTGGGCGAGCTTGTCGATGTCGAGGGTGTCACCGGGCGCGAGGTCGCGCAGCAGGACGACGGCGGGGAGGCCGAGCACGCCGACGGCGCCGATCATGGTGTTGCGGACCAGCGGGCGCCGCCCGATGCCGGCCTCGTCGAGGCCCGCGTTGAGCGCCTCGATGGTGGCGTCGCGGTCCTCCTGCGGGGAGGCGGCCGGGTGGCGCATCTCCACCATCTCGACGTCGGCCATCAGCTTGCGCGCGAGGTGGATGATGCCGGTGCCGATGAGCAGCAGCGAGACGCCCAGCGTGACGCCGAGCGCCATGGTCGAGGCGCCCATGCCGAGGAAGGTGTCCCAGTTGTCGCCGACCTCGAGGGAGAAGTAGGCGACGACGAACAGCACGGCGCTGACCATCGCCAGGATGAACATCGCGGCGATCTGGCGCTCGGCGCGCTTCTCGGCCTTGGGGTCGACGTCGGTCGGGCGCCAGGTGTGCTCCGGCAGGCCGGGGTCCGCGATCGGCTCGGCCTCGCGGTGGGCCGGCACGTGCGAGTCGTACGGCTCGGGGGTGTGGTCGTTGCTCACGCGTTCACCTTGCTCTTCTTGCTGCGCGTCGTGTGCGAGGCGATCCAGACGGCGGCGCCGACGAGGCCGCCGATGCCGACGAGCCACGCGAACAGCCCCTCCGACACGGGGCCGAGGCCGCCGAGCGTGAAGCCGGCGTACTCCGGGGTGTCCTGGATGCTGTCGAGGTAGGCGATCACGTCGCGCTTCTCCTCGGGGGACAGGTTGCCGTTGCTGAAGTTCGGCATGTTCTGCGGACCGGTCAGCAGCGCCTCGTAGATGTACTTGCCCTCGACCCCGTGGAGGGTGGGGGCGTAGCCGCCGCGCGGCATCGCGCCGCCGGCGCCGTTGAAGTTGTGGCACGCGGTGCAGTTGGTGAGGAAGATCTGGCCACCACGGGTGATGGCCTCCTCGCGCTCCTCCTCGGAGAGGCCCTCGATCGAGTAGTCGGACTCGTCCGGGATGTCCGGGCCGGGGCCGAGAGACGCGACGAAGGCCGCGAGCGCCGCGACCTCCTCGTCGTTGAAGGCGACCGGCTTGCGCGGCGCCTGCGCGCCGGGGCTGGCCATCGGCATGCGGCCGGTGCCGACCTGGAAGTCGACCGCGGCGGCGCCGACGCCGACCAGCGACGGGCCGAGCTGGTAGCCCTCACGCACCGTGGGGACGCCCTCGCCGTTCTTGCCGTGGCAGAACGCGCAGCTGGTGAGGAACAGCTCCTTGCCCTGGGCGAGCTGCTCGGTCTCGCTGGCCTGGTCCTGCGCCTGCGCCGGAGCAAGAGCGGTGTAGAGGGAGCCGCTGATCACGAGGCCCAGCAGCAGCACGACGAGTCCCGCGAGAGGTCCCCGACGGTGCCGGGACAGGCGACCTGCGGTTCGGTTCAGCAAACGCACTTTTGAGTCCTTGCCGGTTGCGACGGTGTTGACTGTCGGGGGTGCTTACTTGATGACGTAGATCGTGAAGAACAGGCCGATCCAGACCACGTCGACGAAGTGCCAGTAGTAGGACACGACGATCGCGGTCACGGCCTGTTCGTGGGTGAAGCGCCGGGCGAGGTAGGTGCGACCCAGCACGAACAGGAAGGCGATCAGTCCACCGGTCACGTGCAGGCCGTGGAAGCCGGTGGTGAGGTAGAACATCGAGCCGTAGGCCGAGCTCGGGATGGTGACGCCCTCGTGGATCAGCTCGGCGTACTCCAGCGCCTGGCCGCCGATGAAGATCGCGCCCATGACGTAGGTGAGGATGAACCACTCGCGCAGGCCCCACTTGGTGAAGTTGAGCAGCCCGCCCGTGCGCCCGACCTGACCGCGCTCGGCCGCGAAGACGCCCCACTGGCACGCGAACGACGAGGCGACGAGGATCGCGGTGTTCGCCGTGGAGAACGGCACGTTGAGCTTCTCGGTCTCCTGCGCCCACAGCTCGGGGCTGACCGCGCGGATGGTGAAGTAGGCCGCGAACAGCGCGGCGAAGAACATCAGCTCGCTCGAGAGCCAGATGATGGTTCCCACGCTGACCATGCTCGGTCGGTCGTGGTGCCCGTGCAGACGGGAGGCCGGAATCGTCGCAGTTGCTGTCGCCACGTAGACATTATGGCCGCTGGGGGAAGCCGAGGGCACCCCGACCCCCTGTGTATGTCCGTCATAAAGTTCACAGCGTGCTGCTCCCCCTCTCCGCCGACCCCGAGGTCCTCCCCAGATTCACCCTCGGGAGCGTCCTCACCGACTGGGGGATCGACCCGATCCCGTTCATCGTCGTGGTCTGGGGGACGGGTCTGTACGCCCTCGGCGTGGCCGTGCTGCACCGCCGCGGCGACCGCTGGCCGGTCGGTCGCACGCTCGCCTTCGTGGGCCTCGGCATGGGGTCGTTCGCCCTCGCCACGCTCTCGGGCCTCGGTCGCTACGACAGCACCCTGCTGAGCGTCCACATGGTCCAGCACATGATCTTGTCGATGGTCGTGCCGCTGGCGCTCGCGCTCGGCGCCCCGATCACCCTCGCGCTGCGCACCCTGCCCGCCACCCCGCGCCGGTGGTTGCTGGCGGTGCTGCACTCGCGCCTGGCGAAGGTGCTGGCGTTCCCGCCGCTGGCGTTCGTGCTCTACGTCGTCTCGCCGTGGGCGCTCTACTTCAGCCCGTGGTACGACGCGAGCCTGGCCTCGTCGTTCGTCCACCAGGTGATGCACGTGCACCTCGTCCTGGTCGGGACGTTGTTCTTCTGGCCGCTGATGGGCATCGACCCGCTGCCCGGTCGGGTCGGCTACCCGTTCCGGGTGCTGCTGACGATCATGACGCTGCCGTTCCACGCGTTCCTGGGCGTCACGATCATGGGCCAGACGACGCTGATCGGCGCGGAGCACTACCTCGCGCTGCGCGAGGGGCCGATGGCGTCGTGGCTGCCGCCCGCGCTGGAGGACCAGCACCTCGCCGGCGGCATCCTGTGGGCGAGCGGTGACCTGGTCGGCGTGCTGTTCTTCGCGGTGCTGTTCACCCAGTGGGTGCGGTCGTCGATGAAGGAGGCGTCACGCGAGGACCGTCGCCTCGACCTCGCCGAGCGTCGCGGGGTCGGGACGCCCGGAGGCGGGGGATCGCGGCCAGCAGGGTGAGCGACCCGTTCCAGATGAACGGCGTGGCCACCACTATCGCCACCGGCAGCACCCACACCCGGTCGGTGCGCGCGGCCCAGACGACGAGCAGCAGCGCCAGCGGCACCCGGTAGAGAGGGCCGGGGATGAACGCCCAGCCCGCCGCGCCGTCGGAGAGCCGGGCCTGGTCGACGAGGAACCCGAGCCACTCGGCCCAGAGGCCGGGCGCGAGGAGCGCGGACACCGCGACCACCGCCGCGGTGGCGCCGAGGGCGCGCGCGAGGGCACCCCACTCGCCGCGCACGGCGAACCAGACCGGGCCCAGGCAGGGGGTGATCTTGGTGAGCGCGACGAACGCCCAGAGCTGGGGGAGCCGCATGCCGAGCACCGCGACGATCGCCATCGGCACGAACACGTTGCCGGAGAGCACCTCCTGCGAGCCGGCCACCCACAGCGGCACCGCGAGCACCAGCGGCAGCGGGCGCAGCAGCCACGCCAGCCCGACCGCGTTGACCACCACGAAGAAGCCGACGAACAGCGGCCAGGTCGTGTGGGCGAGCGGCCAGACGGCCTGGGCGAAGGCGGGGCTGTAGAGGTAGTGGCCCGGGTCGCCGACGGACCCGTCGTACATCTCCCCGCGCCAGGCGCCCCAGTACGCGGCGGCGTCCCAGCCCGGACCGGTGAGGTGCAGGTGGGCCGTCGTCTCGAACACCCCGACCACCGCCAGGAGGGTGCACAGGGCGACGAGCGACAGTCGCCTGAGCAGCGTGATCTCCACCGTCAGGAGCCTAGGCGACCACGGCGGCGGCGGCGGTGGATACGATGCATCCCGTGAGCGACTCCACGAAGACGTTGAAGGTCCTGGTCTACAGCGACGACGTCAACACCCGGCAGCAGGTGATCCTCGCGCTGGGGCGTCGTCCCCACCCCGACCTGCCCGAGGTCGAGTACGTGGAGGTCGCCACCGAGCCCGTGGTCCTGCAGAACATGGACCGCGGCGACATCGCGCTGGCCATCCTCGACGGCGAGGCCGTGCCCGCCGGCGGCATGGGCATCGCCAAGCAGCTCAAGGACGAGATCTACCAGTGCCCGCCCGTCGTGGTGCTCACCGGTCGTCCGCAGGACGCGTGGCTCGCCACCTGGTCGCGCGCCGAGGCGGCCGTCCCGCACCCGATCGACCCGATCCAGCTCGCCGAGCAGGTCGTCGGCCTGCTGCGCTCGTCGGTCCCGGCCACCACCTGAGCCGCTCGTCGAGGACGCGCCGACGGCCACTAGCCTGAGCGCATGTCCCACACCTGGCCCGACGTCCTCTCCACGCTGGTCGCCGGGAGCGACCTGACGCAGGAGCAGGCGCGCTGGGCCTCGGACGAGGTGTTCGCCGGCGCGGCGACCCCCGTCCAGGTCACAGCCTTCGTCGTGGCGCTGCGTGCCAAGGGGGAGACGGTCGACGAGGTGTCCGGCTTCGCGTCCGCGATGCTCGCGGCCGCCAACCCGATCTCGGTGCCCGGTCGGCTGCTCGACGTCGTCGGCACCGGCGGGGACCGGTCGATGTCGGTCAACATCTCCACCATGGCCGCGATCGTCGCCGCCGGCGCCGGGGCGCGGGTGGTCAAGCACGGCAACCGCTCCGCGTCGTCGAAGTCCGGCTCCGCCGACGTGCTCGAGGCGCTCGGCATCCGGCTCGACCTGCCGCCCGCGCGGGTCGCGCAGGTGGCCGAGGAGGCGGGCATCACGTTCTGCTTCTCCGCCGCCTTCCACCCGGCCATGCGGCACGCCGCCGTGCCGCGCCGCGAGCTCGGCATCGCCACGACGTTCAACATCCTCGGCCCGCTCACCAACCCGGCCCGGCCGCAGGCGCAGGCGATCGGCTGCGCCGACGCCCGGATGGCTCCGGTGATGGCCGGGGTGCTGGCCGAGCGCGGCGTCGACGCCTGGGTGTTCCGCGGTGACGACGGGCTCGACGAGCTGACCACCACCACGACGTCGACGGTCTGGCAGGTCCGTGGCGGCGACGTCGTCCAGACGTCGGTCGACCCGGCGGACCTCGGGATCGCCCGGTCGACCACCGAGGACCTCCGTGGCGGCGACGCGGCCCACAACGCCGACGTGGTCCGCCGGGTCCTCGACGGGGAGACCGGGCCGGTGCGCGACGCCGTGCTGCTCAACGCGGGAGCGGCGCTCGCCGTGCACGGCGACCCGGGCGCGGAGGTCGCCGTGTCGCTGCCGGAGGGCATCCGGCGCGCGGCCGGGTCGATCGACTCGGGTGCGGCCCGGGACGCGCTCGAGCGCTGGGTGGCGGCCAGCTCCACCGACCCCGCCTGAGCGGCACCGACCCCGACGGTCAGCTGCCGGCCGGCGGCGTCAGCAGGACGTAGTCGTCGTCGCCCTCGACCTCGGTCCACCCCAGCTGGTGCACGAGCGCGTAGCCCAGCGGGGAGTCCGGGTCGACGAAGGCGTAGTCGGCGTCGAGGTCGGCGACCGAGGTGTCCCACTCGGGGTCCAGCTTGGCGATCCGGAGGTTCCGCTCGAGCTCGTCCTCGGTGAACATGTCGACGTAGCCGTGCATCACGAGCTGCACCTGCGGATGGCGCGACATCGTGTAGTGCCCGAGCTCCCAGTCGTTGAGGACCGTGGTGCCCGTCGGCATCGCGTCGAGCCGGTCGTCCACCCACGCGGCGACCACGGGCTCGTCGTCGCGCTCGGCCGCGACCAGCGCCATCACCGCGCTGCCCAGCACTGCGGTCGCCGCGACGAGCGCGACCTCGCGCCGGCCGGGCCGCCCGACCGGGGGCACGAGGTGCTGGAGGGCGGCGGCGAGGAGGGGGGCGAGCATCACCGCGGCGACGATGGTGGTGCGCAGCGTGTAGACCCCCCAGGCCATCGCCAGGCCCAGCAGCATCAGGGTGGGCCAGTCCATGGCGCCGCCGCGCAGGCGTACGACGAGGACGACCACGATCATCAGCCCGAGGATCAGGCCGTTGGGGCTGGTGAGGTCGGGCGGGTCCCACTCGGTCAGCGCGCCGTTGCGTGAGCTCACGCCGGTGATCGAGTCGACGACGTGCAGCCCGATCGGCGTGGCGACCGTGACGAGGGTGGACAGCACGGGGACGGCGGCCAGTCGCAGGAGGACCCCGCGGCCGTGCTGGCGGGTGAGGGCCATGCCCACCACCGTGGCGACGCCGATGGTGATGCCGACGATCCACATCCCGTGGATCGGCACCCACACCCAGGTCAGGGCCACGAGCCACCACCGCGGCCGGGCGTCGCGGGCGGTCTCGAGCCAGGCGCCCATGACGACGGCGATCAGGACGTAGCTCACCACCTGCGGACGCGCCGAGAAGCCCGGCGCCGCCGCGCCGACGGCCAGCGCGACGGCCAGCACGGTGGGCAGGGGAGAGGCGTGGCGGCGGCAGACGAGGTAGAGCACGACCGGGACGAGCAGGATGACGGTGCCGGTCAGCCACATCACGCCGCCGATGCCGAGCCGGTCGTCGAACCAGGCCATCGCGACCTGGGAGGCCCACTGGGTGGGGTACCACGTCGCGCTGTCGTAGACGCCGAGGTGGCCCGGGTGCGACAGCGACCAGCCGTCGAGGAACTCCTGGCCGAGCCGCAGGTGCAGCCAGGCGTCGGCGCCGACGGCCGGCACCTCCTGCAGGTTGACCAGCACCGCGAGGATCGCGGCGAGCCCCACCAGCGGCGCGACGCGCCGCACGACGAAGGTGATCACTGGGTGACGTCCAGGACCCAGGACTCGCCCTCGCGCCGGAAGCCGAGGCGGTCGTAGTACGCGCCGACCATCGCCGGCGGCGTGACCACCCGGCGCACGCCCCGGTCGGCGAGCAGGCCGCTGCGGCGCCACACGAACTCGCCGGGGGAGAAGTCGCGGTAGCGCGGCGTCACGTAGTCGAGGAGCACGTGCGCCGTGTCGCCCTCCTCGCACAGCAGCACCACGCCGACGGTCTCGTCGCCCTTCTGGACGAGGAACGCGTCGTGCGCCTCGGCGGGGTCGTGGACGAAGTCCGGGTTGAAGCGCAGGATGTCCTCGCCGTGGACCCGCAGCACGTGCCGGAGGTACTCGTCGGCCGGGCCGACCTCGAGCACCTCGAACGCCGTCTCGTCGTGGCGGTCGCGCAGCATCCCGACGATGAACCACAGGTTGATGGCGACCAGCACCACGTTCATCGCGACCATCGGCCACACCGCGAGCAGGGCGTTGAAGACGATGAGGATCACGCACGCGACCGCGTTGAGCACCCGCAGCCGCAGGACGCTCGCCTGCAGCAGGGAGTAGACCAGCAGGACACTCCCGCCCCAGCCGAGGAGGTCGAGCCAGTGGTCAGCGAGCCAGGTCACGGCGGGAGCCTACTTCCGCCGTGACCGGCTCGTCGGACAGTGACGCGCGCGTCACTTGGTGATGTAGAGGGTGATCTTCTTCGACTTGGAGCCGAAGACCTGGGCGTTGCCCAGGTAGACGACCTGGAGCTTGTGCTTGCCCTTCTTGAGCTTGGGCAGCTTGATCGTCGCGGCGCCGTTCTTGTTCGGCGACAGCGTGATCTGCGCGATCTTCTTGCCCTTGTCGAGCACCTGCACGCCGCCGGTCGGACCGGAGAGGTTGGGCACGCTGACGGTGATGCCGAGCTTGGCGCGCTTCTTCCTCGAGACCCGGTCGGCCTGCAGGGCGCCGGTCACCGTGGACTTCATCCGCGCCACCGACACCGCGGCCGTGGTGGTCGCACCCTCACCGAAGCCCTGGGCCGAGGCGAAGACGGTCACGGACAGGTCCTTGCCCGCGTCGACGGCCTGGACCGTGTAGCCCGACCCGGTCGCGTCCGGGATCGGCGCGCCCTGGCGCAGCCACTGGTACCGGATCCGCGTGGCCCCGGGGGACCAGGCGCCGGCGGTGACCTGGAGCGAGCTCCCGACCGCGGCCGAGCCGGAGACGACCGGCTGGCCGACGTTCTGCAGCGCCCCGCCCGCGGTCACCGAGACGGCGTTGCTGGTGCTCGTGCCGTCGGTGTAGGACGGCTTGCGGCCGGTGACGCGGAGCGACACCACGCGCGTGTAGTCCTCGGTCGTGAGGGTGTACGTCGGACCGTTGGCGTTGCTGATCGCGTTGCCGTCGCGCAGCCACTGGTAGGTCATCTGCACGTCCGGCCGGCTCCAGGTCGGAGGGGTGCTGGTCAGCGTCTGGCCGACGGCGGACCCCAGCGGTGCCTGGATCTGCACCGGGGTCACCACGCGGACGGCGCCGTCGACCTCGAACCGTCGAGCGGGGCTGGATCCGATGCGGTTGCCGCGGGCGTCGTAGGCCGTGACGGTCCACGTGTAGGAGCCGGACGGCATCGACTGCACCGGCGTCCACGCCGTGGCGACCGTGCTGACGCCGCCGGGGTTGAACCCGACGCCACCGACAGGGTCGATGTCGAAGACGTAGCGCGAGGCCTGGGCGGACGAGCCGGCGGAGTACGGCGTCCAGGTGAACGCGGCGCCCGTCGGGTCGACGACCGCGCCGTCGGCCGGCGAGGCCAGCGAGATCGGGAGCGGGTCGACCCAGAACCGGCCGAAGTCGGACCAGCGACCGGGCTTGCCGCGGACGTCGGTGCGACGCACGCGCCAGCGGTAGGCCTCGGACGAGGGGTTGAGCGGCTCGGTCCAGGCAAAGGCCGCCTGGCGCACCGTCTCGGCGAACACACGGTTGGCGCCCGAGAGCGTGGTGTCGTCGTTCTTGTAGAGCTCGATGTCCCACGTGCCGTCGAAGGTCTCGGCCGACCACTGGAAGGTCACCGGCCCGGCGCTGACGTGGATGCCGAAGGTCGGCCGGGCCAGGGAGTCGACCGTCGGTCGCTCGACGGGCGCCGCCACGTTGGGGTCGAGGTTCGGGGCGGGCGTCGCCTTGACGATCTTGCGGGTCGCGGACCACGACAGCCGGTTGTCGCGGGCGTCGATCGCCTGCACGCGCCACCAGAGGTCACCCTCGGGATAGGTGTTCTCGAAGGCCGTGTAGGTCGCCTGGTCGACGAACCGGTCGTCGATGGCGTTCTGGTCGGTGATGGTCGCCGACTGGGCGACCTGGATCCGATAGCGCTTGCCCGACTGGTGGCTGGGCGTCGAGCCGCCGTAGGGGGACAGCGTGGCCTGGTTGGTGTCGTAGTAGTCCTGCCACGTGAAGGTGACCTCGTCGGCGAAGGACGCCCCGGCCGCGGGCTGGGTCAGGACGACCTCGGGGGACACCTTCCGGAACGCGTTGGTCCCGACGTCCTCGGAGCCGCTCGGGTCGGGGCCGCAGTTGAGGAAGGGCCTGATCCGCACGCAAGGCCGGACGAACCAGTAGTACGCCGGGCCTGACTCGTTGTCGTCGAACGCCGGGATGTTGTCGGAGAAGCTCGGGGTCCACCGGGAGTTCTGCGTCGACGTGCTCCGCGGGTCCATCAGGAGGTTGGTGAAGTCGGGGTCCTCCGAGAGGTAGACCATGTAGCCGCCGGCGCCGGGGATGGAGTCCCAGTCGAGCACGGGCGTCGAGGGGAGGCCCTGGCAGACGGTCTCCTCGTCGGGGACCTGGTCGACGAGCACGAGCCGGCGGTTGCAGGTGTTGCCGGCGTCGACGGCCTTGCCGTCGAGGGCCAGTCGCTGTCCGGTGACCTCGCCCTGGTCGGTGATCGTGAAGGTGCTCTTCGAGCCCTCCCCGAGGTAGAGGCCGGTGCTGGCGCTCCTGGCCTCCACCCACCAGTCGTAGCTCCCGGGCGAGAGGAAGAAGTCGTTCCAGTCGGTCACCGACGGGTAGGTGATGTTGGCCGAGAGCACCTCGGTCTCGTTGGTGCCGAAGACGTAGCCGGCCTGGCGCACCTTCAGGCGGTAGTAGATCGGGTTCTGCTCCGTCGAGGGCCACGCCTGCCACGACAGCGACGGGAACCGGGACGTGATCGTGTCGTGCGAGTTGGCGAGGGGTTCCAGGGGCTGTGCCCCGGCCTCGACAGGGCCCTCGGGCAGCACGAAGGAGCGGTTGGCGTAGACGGGTGCGGGTGAGTACTTGCCGTCGGCGTCCTTCGCCGACACCTTCCAGACGAAGGTGTCGGGCTGCTTGGCGGGGTCGGCCTGGTCGGAGTCGGACGGGAGGCGGTCCGTCGGCGTCCACGACAGCGCCGTGGTCTCGATGACGCGTTCCTCGCCCGTGGAGGCGTTGGTCACCGTGACCCGGTACCGCTCGGCGTCGACGCTCGGCTCCCACGCCATCGTCGGCACCGTGACGGTCGCACCGTCTGCCGGAGCGGTCAGCACCACCGCGCCGGAGTCGTAGACGAAGCGCCCGGTGGCCGACACGTTGCTCTCGATGCCGGGTTCACCGGTGTCCGGCGTGCCGAACGGGCCGGGGTTGTCATAGGCGAAGACCCGCCAGTAGACGAGGGACCCCTGCGACGGCATGCACGGGTCGCTACCCCGGTACCCGGGGGTGTACGTCGTGCTCGCGGTGTAGCACGTGTTGTACGAGCCCGGGGTGAAGTTGACGTCGCCGCCGACGTCGAGCCGGTAGCGCGTCGCGTGCTTGACCGGGCTCCACTGGAAGTACAGGTCGTCGTCCACGACCGGGGACGTGGCCACCGGCGGGTAGACGAGGGAGGGAGCCATCGGCCACCGGCGCTGGAAGACGTTCGGGTCCGTGGGCCACGGCGTGGGCTGGTCGGCCGCGTTGTAGGCGCGGACCTTCCAGAAGTAGTTGTTGTTGTCGTAGGTGGTCTGGGGCGAGTACCGCGTCGAGCTGACCGTGCGCTTCTCGACCTGGTTGTTGAAGTCGCGGTCGAGCGCGACCCAGATCTCGTACTGCTTGGCGCCCTTGACCGGGTCCCAGTCGAAGACGACGTCCTGGACCGTCCGGCTGCCGCGGACACCGGCGGCCGGGTCCGGCGCGCAGACCAGTCCGGTGGCGCAGGCGCTCGACGTGACGGGCGGCAGCTGGGCGACGTCGTAGCGGACCCACGCGGACCAGTCGCTCTGCAGGTCGAAGTCGAAGCGGGCGCGGACACGGACGAAGAAGTCCTCGGTGCCGGACCGCTCGCCGACGCCCTGGGGGTCGGACCAGACGTACGTCGTCGTGCGGATGTTGTCACGCAGCGTGCCGCCGACGCCGTCGCCCTCGGCGTCCATCTCGACCTGGTAGCTCGTGGCACCGGCGACCGGGGCCCAGGAGATGACCGGAGGAGCGACGGGCGGGAGCACGGTGCCGCCGGGAGCCGTCACGGCCACGTTCTGCGGTACGGCGGGGGGAGCGATGGTCACCTGCGAGGTGGCGAACGAGCTGCTGCCGGTCTGGTCGCTCGCCTGGACGCGCCAGTAGAGGGTGCCCGCCCGGAACGGCCGCGTCGGCGTGTAGCTGGTGCCCGAGGTCTCGTCGTTGAACAGCGTGTTCGCGAAGCTCGCGTCCTCCGAGCCCTGCACGCGGTAGCGGTCCGCGGTCGGGACCGCGCCCCACGACAGCGTGGGCACGGGTGAACCGGTGGCGCGGAGGTCCGCCGGGGTCGCCGCGGCGGCGCTGGCCGGCGGCGTCGTGACCGCCAGCGAGGCCCCGAGGGCCAGGGCAACGGCGAGGACGAGTCGCCCGATGAGTGAAGCTCGAGCAGGCACGGGCAAGGTCATGCGGATCCCCCAGAGTCGAAACGTGACACGGGCACGCTAGGGGCGGGTTCCGACCCATGGCTCACGAACGGACCCGCATAGTCCGAAATGACTAGCAACCCTGGCCGATCGGTCCTCGCTGCGCTCGGTGGCGCGACGGCGATACGGTGGCGCCATGATCACCGCCATCGTGTTCGTGAAGGCCGACGTCGCGCGCATCCCCGAGGTCGCCGAGGCGATCGCGGCGCTCGACGGGGTCAGCGAGGTCTACTCCGTCACCGGCCAGATCGACCTGATCGCGCTGGTGCGGGTGCGCGAGCACGAGGACGTGGCGTCCGTGGTCGCCGACCGGCTCAACAAGGTGCCCGGCGTCAACGAGACCGAGACCCACATCGCGTTCCGGACCTACTCGCGCCACGACCTCGAGTCGGCGTTCAGCATCGGGCTCGACTGAGGGGTCTCGTGACGGGCGCGGGGCGCCCTCCTCGACCAGCGGGGTACGGCGCGGGGCGCCCTCCTCGACCAGCGGGGCGGGTCAGCGCGCGGGTCGGTGGACCGGCGAGGGCAGCCGCTGCTCGTCGAACGGCGTGAGGGACAGGCGCGACTGGTTGACCGCGTCGTAGAGCGCGAGGTGGCGGGCGGCGCCCGCGACCGGGCACACCCAGTCGCCGTCGACGTCGACGAGCCGGATGCCGGGGGACTCCAGCCACCGCAGGACCTTCTCGGTCTCCTCGGCGCTGGCGGCCGGGACCGGGCCGGGTGCGGAGGCGACCGTCTCGGCGCTGGCCCGGAGCTCGCGGACGAACTGGTGGGCGTCGGCGCCGCGCGGGATCACCCCGGCCGCGGCCAGCCGCCCGAACCGCACCACGTGGACCGCCCAGTGCCCCGAGTCCTCCCGGCGCGCGGCCACCACCTCCGGGCAGCGGGTGAGGGCGGAGAGCCGCTGGGTGCGCGCGGCGGCGCGGACGAAGGTGGCGAGCCGGTCGCGGTGGACGCCCGCCTCCTCGAAGCGCTCGTGGTCGGCGAGCGCCTGCATCCGCTCGTTGATCACCTCGACGACCCGGTCGGGCCGGCGCAGGAGGGTGTCGCGCAGCTGGCGCACCAGGACGGCGTAGGTCGCGGAGTCGGCGCTGCCGTCGCAGGGCGACAGGCACCTCCCCATCTCGGCGAGCACGCACGGCGAGCCCGACGGCACCGCGGGCATCCGGCCGCTGCACTGGCGGACCGGGAACGTGTCGTGGAGCGCGGCCAGGCACTTCTCGGCCGTCTTGCGCGACGAGAACGGGCCGAGGTAGTCGGCGTCGTCGTCGAGGACGCGGCGCACCAGCGAGAGCCGTGGCCAGGCCTCGCGGGTGAGCTTGACGAAGTGCACCTTCTCCGGGAAGCGGGAGCGGCGGTTGTAGCGCGGCTTGTGCTCGGCGATCAGCCGCAGCTCGCGGACCTCGGCCTCGAGCGGCGTCGCGCACTCGATGCCGGTGACCGAGGCCGCCAGGCCGACCATCTCGCCCATCCGGCTCCGGGTCTCGGAGGCGGTGAAGTAGGTCCGGACGCGGGTGCGGAGGTCGCGCGAGGTGCCGATGTAGAGCACCCGGGAGCGCTCGTCGCGGAACAGGTAGACCCCGGGCGCGTGCGGGAGGCCCTCGGCGAGGTGGCGCTTGCGCCGCTGGGCGGTGGTGACGCGCGAGGAGAACGTCTGCAGCTCCTCGAGCGTGTGGACGCCCAGCCCGCCGAGGCGCTCCATCAGCCCGTGGAGGACGTCGACCGTCGCGCGGGCGTCGGACAGCGCGCGGTGGTTGGGGGTGGTGCTCGCGTTGAACACCTTCGCCAGCGAGGAGAGCTTGCAGTTGGGGGCGTCGTCGCGGGTGATGACCCGTCGGGCCAGCTTGGCCGTGTCGAGGACCTCGAAGCGGGGCCACGCGCGTCCCTGCTCCTTGGCGAAGTGCTGGAGGAAGCCGACGTCGAAGGGGGCGTTGTGGGCGACGAGCACGCAGCCGGCGGCGAACTCGAGGAACGCCGGCAGCGCCGACTCGATGGGGGGCGCGTCGCGGACCATCGAGTTCGTGATGCCGGTGAGCACGGCGATGAAGGCGGGGATCTCGGTGCGGGGGTCGACCAGCGTCTGGAACTCGCCGACCACCTCGCCGCCGCGGACCTTGACCGCGCCGATCTCGGTGATCATCGACCCCGCCGCGGCCGAGCCGCCGGTGGTCTCGAGGTCGACGACGCAGAACGTGACGTCGCGCAGCGGACGGCCGAGCTCGTCGAACGTGCGCTGCGCCTCCCAGCGCGAGCGCGGTCCTGCCGCTGTCCCGGTCGTGCTCATGGCGCCGACGGTAGACGTGGGATCCGACAGTGCCGGGGGTGACGCGCCCACTAGGCTTGCGGCGCCCGAGCGAGACGACGACCAGGAGACACCGTGACCGACCAGACCGCCGACCTGCGCGTGCCCGCCGAGGGTGAGCGGTGGCGCTGCGCCGGCTGCGGCAACCTGACCCGTTTCGACGTCACCCGCACCCGCCGCACCACCGAGTACTGGCACTTCGACCTCGCCGGCGACCACCGCGTCGAGGAGGAGGACGTCCGGTCCGAGGTCGTCGAGTCGGTCGCCTGCCGCTGGTGCGGTCGCAGCGACGCCATCGAGGTCGTCGACCGCGCCTCCGCCGACACCGCGCACGACCCGGCCGCGGACTGACGGTGCCCACGTGACCGAGGTGGACCAGCTGCCCGAGCGGCTCCGGGTCCGGGTCGTGGCGCTGGTGGCTGCCGTGCTGCCGTCGGTCACGCCCCTGCCCGCGACGCTGCGCAAGGTGGCCGGCTTCGCGCCCGCGCGCCGGGCGCGGCTGGGCGGCCAGCCGATCTGGGACGCCCTCGGCGACGACGACTTCCGGCAGCACGCGGCCGTGCAGGTCGCGGCCGTGCCGCCGCGCGACGACGACCGCCTCGACGCGGCCGCCCGGGCCTGGCTGGTCCGCGACGACGGCTGGCACGAGGTCGTGACCGCGGTGGTGGAGGACCTGGGCCGCGCCGAGGTGGACACCGGTGGGGGAGCCGCCGAGCTCGAGCGGCTGGAGGCCCGCGCCGCGGCGCTGCAGGCCGAGCTGGCCGCGACGCGCGAGGGCCACGCCGAGGCGCTCGAGGAGGCGCGCGCCGAGCACAAGGTGCTGCGCCAGCGCCCCGGCCGGGCGCGCGCCGACCTGCGGGCGGTCGAGGAGGAGCGCGACCACGCCGTCGCCGAGCGCGACCGGGCCGTCGCCGAGGCTGCGGCCGCGACCGCGCGGGCCGAGGCAGACGTCCGCCGGGCGCGGCAGCAGGCGGAGGAGGCCGAGCGCGCGCTGGCCGCGGCGCGCCGCGACGGACGTACGTCGCGCGACCAGGCGACCGTCCGCGCGCGCTACCTGCTCGACACGGTGCTCGAGGCGGCGACGGGCCTCCGGCGCGAGCTCGGCCTGCCCGCGGTCGAGGGTGCTCCCGGTGACGCCGTGGAAGCGGAGCTCTCCGGGGGCTCGGCTCCGGCCTCGAGCGCGCCGGCCACCGTCGACACCCTCGAGCAGACCCTGTCGCTGCCGCGGGCGCGGCTGCTCGTCGACGGCTACAACGTCAGCAAGCAGACCTGGGGCTCGGCCACCCTGGAGGCGCAGCGCAGCCGGCTGGTCACCGCCCTCGGCCCGCTGGTGGCGCGGACCGGCGCCGAGACCACCGTGGTGTTCGACGCCGCGGCGTCGACGGCGCGCACCGTCATGCCGGCGCCGCGCGGTGTGAAGGTGGCCTTCAGCCCCGAGGGCGTGATCGCCGACGACGTGATCCGCCAGCTCGTGGCCGCCGAGCCGCGGGGGCGGGTGGTCGTGGTGGTCACCAGCGACCGGGCGCTGGCCGCCGACGTGGCGCGCGAGGGGGCGCGGGTCGTCCCGTCGCCGGTGCTCGTGGGACTGCTGGGGTGAGCGGCACCCGGTCCCGGACGGCCGCGGCGCTGGTGTCCTGGCGCTGGACCGCGCTCGTCCTCGCGGCTGCGCTCGGCCTGCTCGCGTCGCTCGTCCGCGTCGGCGGGGACTGGGACTGGCTGGTGGCCGTGGGCGACCACGTACGACGCTCCGGCGCCGTCCCCGACGCGGTGCCCTTCGCCGCCGCCGACTCCTCCGGCTGGCACGACGTCCCGGTGCTCGCCCAGCTGGTCGCGTCGTGGTGGCACGACGCCGGGGCGACCACGGCCGTGCTCGTCCACCTCGTCCTCGTCACCGTCGCGCTGGTGGTGGCGGCGGGTGCCGCACGGTCCCGCGGCGCCTCGGACGCGGCGGTCGCGTGGGCGCTGGTCGCACTCGTGGTCGGGAGCCTGACCTCGCTCGGCCTGGTGCGCGCGCAGACGTTCTCCTTCGTCCCCTTCGCGGTCGTCCTCGCGATCCTCGTGCGCCAGCACGCCACGCCCGACCGCCGGATCTGGTGGGTCGTCCCCGTGGTCGCCGTGTGGGGCAACCTGCACGGCGCCGCGCTGCTCGGGACGTGCGTCGTGGGCGCCTACCTGCTGGTCGACCGGCTCCGGCTGCGGCCCGTGGAGACGGTGTGCGTGGGTGCCGCCACGCTGCTGGCCCTCTGCGCGACCCCGCAGGGCCGGCTCACGCCGGCGTACTACCTCGAGGTCTTCGACAACGTCTCGGCCCAGCGCGGTGAGGGGCTGTGGGCCCGTCCCTCGCCCACCAACCCCGTCGACCTGGTGATGCTGGTCGCCGCGCTGGCCCTCCTCGTCGTCGTGCTCCGCACCCGGCGCCCGGCGTGGGAGTACGTCGCGGTGGCCGGCCTGTGCCTGGCGACGGCGGACGCCGCGCGGCACGGCGTGTGGCTGCTGCTCCTGCTGACGGTCCTGGTCGCGCCCGACCGGTCACGGACCGGGCGTGGACCCGCCCCTGCACGGCAGGGGCAGGCCACCGGCGCGGTCGTCGCCGCGCTCGCCGCGGTGGTGGTCGCGCTGCCGGTCGCCGCGGTGCGCGGAGACGCGGTGCTCGGCGCGTCCCCCGACGACGTCGCCACGCTGGCCGCGATCGCCGGTGACCGCGTGGTGCTCGCACCGGCCCCGCTCTCCGAGGCGCTCGCCGTGGCCGGGGTCCGGCTGTGGGTCAGCAACCCGATCGACGCCTTCTCCCACGACGACCAGGCGGCCTACCTCGACTTCCTGGAGGGCCGCGACGGCGGACGCCGCGCGATCGCGTCGTCCGACCTGGTGGTGACCCGCGAGGGCACGGCACCCGACGACCTCGCCGCGTCCACCGACGGGCTCGGGGAGGTGGACTGCGCACCGGGCTGGTCCTGCTGGGTCCCCGAGGCGGCCGCGGGCTGAGCCGTCGGCTCGCGCAGGCGCGGCACGGCGGCGAGCATCGTGAAGGCGGCGGGCCCGGCGACGGGCGTGGCGAGGGCCATCGCCGCCGGCAGCGCCCAGCGGCGATCGGTGAGCGCGCCCCAGACCAGCACCGCGAGGGCGAGCGGCAACCGGACGACCAGGGGGCCGAAGGCCGCCGCCCCGACGATCCCGGTGCTCCGCTCGTGGCGGGTCAGGAAGTCGAGCCAGTCGGCCCACAGGGCGGGCGAGGCGACCACCGAGACCGCGACGACGACGAGCGTCGAGGCCACGGACCAGGCGAGGCTGCGCCACTCCCGGCGCAGGGCGTGCCACAGCGGGCCGAGGGCCGGCGTCACCTTGGTGAGGGCGACGAGGGCCCACGCGGCCGCGCCACCCGGCCGCGCGCCGGGACGGGCCGCCGCGACGACCACGAGCGCCATCAGCCAGAAGATGTTCCCGCTCAGGATCTCGGGCGTGCAGCAGAGCACGAGCGGCACGACGTAGCGCGGTCCGAGCGGCCAGAGCAGCCAGGTGAAGGCCGCGAGCGCGGCGAGCGCCCACCCGGTCGCGAACACCGGCCAGGGCAGCTGGGCGAGCGGCCACAGCACCTGCACAAACGCGGGGGAGTAGTTGAACGCGTCGCGCCCGCCGGGCGCGACGCCGTAGATGGACCCGTCCAGCGCACCCTGCGCGGCGCGCCAGTAGGCGTGCGAGTCGAAGCCGGGCCCGGTGTCGGCCATCACCAGCAGGGCGAACCACGTCAGCACCACCGCCCAGGCCCACGCGACGACGAGCGGCAGCAGCCTGCGGGGCGTCGACGTCGTCACCTGCCGCACCCTATGCACGCCGGGCCGCCGGCGCTGCCGGATCGGGCAGCCGGGCGCGCGACACGCCGCCGCGCGACACGCCGGGACCCGTTGTCGGTGGGCCCTGCCACCGTTGCGGACATGACGACACGGATCGATTGCGACACCTGCGTGGTGCGCGGACTGCACTGCCACGACTGCGTGGTGAGCGTGCTGCTCGGCCCACCGCCCGAGCTGACCGTCGACGACGACGAGATGGCCGCGCTCGCCGCGCTGGCCTCGGGCGGCCTGGTGCCGCCGCTGCGCCTGGTCGAGCCCGTGAGCGGGCCGGTCATCGAGTCGGCGTGAGGGACGGAGGTCCCGGAGTGCGGAGAAGATTGGCGAGGCATGGTGCAGCCGTCTAGGCTGTCGCCCGACGTCCGTGACAGTGGGTCACCCGGCTCGCGCGGGCGTCGCGCCGAGTCGTCGCACCACGCCCCCGCACCACTGTGGTCGACGAGCCGGGGAACCACACTTCCCCCTGGGGTGAATCCCCTGCGAGGCGTGTCGCGCGAGCGGCACGAGGAGCAGGGGTAGGACAGTCGTGCCGAACCCGTCAGCTCACCCGGTAGGCGTACGACACCCCGAGGAGTTCACCCGCTCGTGGCTCACCCCCGCAAGCGTGCTGGCGCGACCGCACTTGGTCTCTCCGCGATCGCTGCCATCGCCTTCGTGCCTGCGACGCCCGCCCAGGCCGACCCCGACATCAAGACCGTCAAGGCTCGCGTCGACCGCCTCTACCACGAGGCCGAGGCCGCGCAGGAGCGGCTCCACGACGCCCGTCTCGACCTCGCCGACCTGCGCCAGGACCTCGCCGGCCTGAAGGCCGACCAGGCCCGCCAGGACGAGCGCCTCGACGCCGTGCGGGACCAGGTCTCCGACGCCGTCGTGCGACAGCTCGAGGGCGAGGGCATCTCGACCGTCGGCCAGATCGTCGTCTCGGAGGACCCGGGCTCGTTCCTCGACACCCTCTCCACCATGTCGTCGTTCAACGACCTGCAGTCCTCGCTGCTGTCCGACTACGACACCGAGCTGCAGGCCTTGGAGATCCGCCAGGAGGCCACCGACGACCGCGCCGACGAGATCGCCGACCTCACCGAGGAGCTCAGCTCCGAGAAGGAGACCGTCGACGACAAGCTCGCCGAGGCCAAGGAGCTGCTCGCCGACCTCGAGGCCGAGGAGCGCGAGCGCCTGCTCGCCTCGCGCAGCGGCGTGAGCCGGATGCCGAGCGCGGTGCCCGCCTCGGGCCGCGCGGCCGCGGCGATCCAGTACGCGATGGCCCAGGTCGGTGACGCCTACGTCTACGGCGCCGCCGGCGAGAGCGCCTTCGACTGCAGCGGCCTGACGATGCGGGCCTGGGCCCAGGCCGGCGTCTCGCTGCCGCACTCGTCCTCGGCCCAGTACGGCTCCGGCCCGCACGTCGCCGCGAGCGACCTGCAGCCGGGCGACCTGGTCTTCTACTACAGCCCGATCAGCCACGTCGGCATGTACATCGGCAACGGCATGATCGTGCACGCCGCCAACCCCGGTGCGGGCGTCACGGTCTCGGGGCTCTACTCGATGCCGTACGTCGGCGCGGTCCGCCCTGGCTGACCCGCAGACCTCGAAGGCCGGCCACCCACGCGCGTGGGTGGCCGGCCTTTCGTCATGCGCGCTGCTGCTCGCCCTGGGCGCGGCAGGCGTGGCGGTCCTCGGTGACGACCGCCACGACGTGACGCCCGCGCGCGTGGAGCCCCGAGCGCCAGCCCGGCCGCCGCCACGCAGGCGCTGGCGGCCCTGTCGGGGGCGCTGGGGACCCGCGACCCCCGCGCGGTCGCCGCCCTCGCCCCCTCCGGGGACGACACGGCACGCACGGTCCTCACAGGCGTCGGGCGCAACGCCCGTGCCCTGGCCGTGGACCGGGTCGCCCTCCGCTACGTCGACCAGTCGGGCACCGTCGCGAGCGACGGGTCCTGGACGGCGGTGGCCGAGCTCGACTGGCGGCTGGGTCGCGACGACCCCGGGGTGTCGTCGGCGGAGGTGCTGGTCGGGCTGGTCCCCGACGGCGACCGTCTCGCGGTCACCGGCTTCCGGACGCCGACCGGGTCCGCTGGCGTACGGCTCCCGCTGTGGCTGCGCGGCGGCCTGTCCGTGGCGCGCGCCCCGGGCGTGCTGGTCCTCCTCGACGGCCCGCAGCGGCTGGCGGACGACGTGGCGCGCCGGGCCGTGGCGGGTGTCGGCGTGGTGCGCCGGGTGCTGCCGGCCTGGTCGGCACCCGTCGTGGTGGAGGTGCCGGCGAGCGCCGCGGACCTCGACGAGACCCTCGGCGCCGAGCCCGGGACGTACGCCGCGATCGCGGCGGTGACGACCGCCGCGGGCGACGGGACGGGCGCTGCGGCGCCGGTCCACGTCTTCGTCAACCCGGAGGTCACGGCGGGCCTGCGTCGTGCCGGCGCGCAGGTCGTGATGAGCCACGAGCTGGTCCACCTGGCCACCGACGCCACCCGCACGCCGATGGACACCTGGCTCCTCGAGGGCTTCGCCGACTACGTCGCGCTGCGCGACGTCCGGCTGCCCGACCGCACCACGCTCGGTCGCGCGATCGCCGCGGCGCGCGCCGACGGCGTGCCGGGGCGCCTGCCGGAGGCGGCGGACTTCGACACCCGCGCGGGCGACCTCCAGGCGCGCTACGAGCAGGCGTGGCTGGGCTGCCGCGTGGTGGCCGAGGCGCTGGGGGAGCAGGGGCTGGTCCGGCTCTACGAGGCCGCCGCCGCGGGTGAGCCGGTCGACGCGGCCCTGGCGCGCGCGGGCCTCCCGGTCGCCGAGCTCACCCGACGGTGGCGCTCCGGGCTGGCCGCCCTCGCCGGCTGACGACCCGGCACCGGACGCGGGCCCGGACGCCGGCCCCGGAAGCGACGAGGGCCGGCACCGTGGACGGTGCCGGCCCTCGCGGGACGGTCGATGGGACCGTGCTGGTCAGACCTTGCTGCCGGCGCTGTTGAAGAGGCTCTTCAGGTTGCCGCCGAGCAGGGTGACGGCGCCGATGATCACGATGGCGATGAGGGCGACCATCAGGCCGTACTCGACGGCCGTGGCGCCACGCTCGTCGCGCCTGGTGCGCGCGTCGTGGGCGATCTTGATCATCTGGAGGTGCAGGGCATCGAGCATGGGACGGATCCTTCCGAGGGAGGGTCGCGACGTGGGCGCGGGTCGGGTGGTGCGGCTGGCGCGGCGGGTCAGCGGCTGAAGACGCTGGCCGGCACCGAGAACAGCGAGCTGGCCGAGCGGCCGAACAGCGACACCGCGCCGACGATCACGACCGCGATGAGGGCGACCATGAGGCCGTACTCGACGGCGGTGGCGCCGCGCTCGTCGTCGGAGCGCTCAGCCGGGGTCAGGGCCGCGGTCAGGGTCGCGGTCAGGAAGGCCGCGAGGTGGTGCAGGGACATGGGGGTTCACCTCCTGGGTGGAATGACGGAGGGCCGGTGCCGTGGGAACACGACACCGGCCCTCGACAACCGCACGGGTGCGGATCGTCAGACGCTGCTCGCGGCGCTGTTGAAGAGGCTCTTCAGGTTGCCGCCCAGGAGGGTGACGGCGCCGATGATCACGATGGCGATCAGGGCGACCATCAGGCCGTACTCGACGGCGGTGGCGCCGCGCTCGTCGCGCTTGGCCTTGATGTCGTTGACGAGCATGATCGTCATGAACTGCAGCTTCTCAATCATGTGATTCCCCTTGAGGTAAGTCGTGTTGGTGGGTCCCGAGCCCTCCAGGACCCGTCGAGGATTACTCTGCTCCGATTCGCGGCCCGCCGGATCAGGTGAACGGCCGCACCTGCGTAGTCCGTTGGGACTATCCGTGGACCACCCGCGCGGCGCCGCGCCCGGGCCCCTCGGGGTCACCGCGTCAGATGACCCGACGCGACGCCGTCGAGCAGGCCCATCCGCATGGCCGTGACCAGCGCCTGGGCCCGGTTCGCGGCGCCCAGCTTCTGGTAGATGTGCGTGATGTGCGTCTTCGCGGTCGACTCGCTGAGGTAGAGCCGGCCGGCGATGTCGCTGGTCCCGAGACCCTCCGCGAGGAGGGCGAGGACTTCCTCCTCGCGGGTGGACAGGCGGGGCGCGGCGGGCGCGGTGGCGCGTCGCATCATCGCCGCGCTCAGGCCGGCGCACAGGAACGTGCGCGGTGCCACGGCGGCGTGCTTGGCGGCGCTCACCACCTCGGAGGACTTGCTGTCCTTGCCGACGAACGCCGAGGCGCCGGCCTCCATCGCCGCGAAGATCTGGTCGTCGCCCGCGTGCATGGTGAGCACGACCAGGCCCACCGTGTCGCTCTCGGCCCGCACCGCGCGCACGATCTCGAGGCCCTGCCCGTCCGGCAGCTGGAGGTCGGTGACCACGACGTCGGGGCGCAGCTCGCGGAACACCGCGAGCCCCTCGTGGACGCTGCCCGCCTGGCCGACGACGTGCATCGCGTCGTCGCGCTCGAACGCGCGCGCCAGTCCCTGGCGGATCAGCTCGTGGTCGTCGACCAGCATGACGGAGGTGTTCATGGGCGCAGGCTTCCTTCACGGGGGGAGGTGGTGCAGTGCGAGGTGGTCAGGTGGACGCGGGTGCCGCCGCCGTCGCGGTCGCAGACCTCGAGCGCGGCGCCGATGGCAGCGGCACGCTCGGCCATCGTCTGCAGGCCCCAGTGGAGGTCGCGCGGGGCGGCGTTGCCGATGCCGTCGTCCTCGATCCGCAGGTCGAGGGAGACGCCGTCGGTGCAGAAGGCCACCCAGAGGTTCTGGGCGCCGGCGTGCCGACGGACGTTGCTGATGGCCTCCTGCGCGATCCGCAGGAGCTCGGTCTCGGTGTGCGGGGGCAGCGGCTTGCCGGACTCGTCGAAGCTCAGGTGCACCTGCAGGTCCGTGCCGGTGCTGAGACCGCGCACGTGCTCGGTGAGCGCGCCGGACAGCCGGTGGTCGCTGAGCTGGTGGCGGAGGTCGAAGATCGAGTAGCGCAGCTCGCTCACCACCCGCGTGATCTCCTGGCGCAGCGAGGCCGCGAGCTCGCGGGTCTGGGGGTCGTCCGAGATCGACTCGATCTCGTCGACGACGTAGCCGAGGGCCACGATCTCCTGCGCGACGCCGTCGTGCATCTCGCGGGCCAGCCGGTTGCGCTCCTCCGACGTCGCCATCCGGCGGACCTCGTCGAAGAGCACGGCGGTGTCGATGCGCAGCGCGAAGTTGTCGGTCACCTCGGCGGCCTGCTCGGCGATCTCGTCGTTCCAGCGCAGCACGCCGGACAGCGCCACGAAGCCGAGCCCGCCGTCGGTGCCCTGGATGGCCAGCACCCGTACGCCCGGGGACCTCGCGTCGGCGTGCCGCCCGACCTGCTCGGCCAGCGAGCCGGCGTCCCCGTAGGACGACACCTGCACGAGCCCCTCGGCCACCGATCCCGTGTAGACCGCGGACGCCGTCGCCCCGGTCTGGCGGCGCAGGCGGGTCTCGAGGTCCGCGGCCAGCTGGGCGGTGTCGAGGCCGACCTGGTGGCGCCGGGCCAGCCCGTGCAGCTGGGCCACGAGCTGGTGGGCGGCCCGGTACGGCGCCCGGCGGGCGTCCTCGTCACGGATCGAGCGCGACTGCCAGCTCGCCAGCAGGCCCGCCCCGAGGCCGGTCAGCACCCAGGGGGCGGCGACCACGAGCTCGGGTCGGGGATCGGGCGTCGACGACCCGGCGACGGCGGCGAGCAGGCCCAGCCCACCCACGAACGCCGTGTTGACGACCGTCACGACGCCGTGGCGCACCCCGGCCACCACCGGGGGCGCGGCGAGGTAGGCGTAGAGGCCGGGCGAGGCGCCTGCGCTGGCGAGCATGATCGCCGCCAGCAGCATCTCGGCCAGCGGCACCCACGCGGCGCGGGTGGTGGCGCGTGACCAGTCGAGCACGGCGCTGCCGACGGCGACCACGACGAGCGCCGCCAGCAGCGGCGCGGTGACCCCGGACCGCTCGTCCGACAGCACGATGCCCGACGCCAGCGCCAGGCCGAAGACGCGCACCGCGGTGGTCACCCGCCACGTGTAGAGCGACCCCCCGTAGGAGGGGGTCACGTCCGAGGCGCTGGAGCTGAACATCAGGCCCTATTTGAACGTGTCGGCGATCTGGATGGCCGCCGGGCCCATGATCACGAGGAACAGGCACGGCAGGATGAAGAGCACCAGCGGGATCATCATCCGCACCGGCACCTGCTGGGCCTTCTCCTCCGCCCGCTGGCGGCGCTTGGTGCGCATCTCGGCGCTCTGGATCCGCAGCACGCGGCCGATCGGGATGCCGAGGCTGTCGGCCTGGACCATCGCGAGGCAGAAGGACTTGAGGTCGTCGAGCGAGGTCCGCTCGGCCATCGCGCGCATCGCGTCGGTCCGGCCGACACCGATGTTCATCTCCTGCAGCAGGCGGGCGAACTCGGAGGCCAGCGGGCCCTCGGTGTTGCGCGCCACCCGGTCGACCGCGGCGTCGAAGCCGAGGCCGGCCTCGACGGAGACCGTCAGGAGGTCGAGGGCGTCGGGCAACGCGTTGCGCATCAGCTTCTCGCGCTTCTGGCCCGCGTTGTAGAGCAGCACGTTGGGCAGGACGTAGCCGAAGGCCGCCACGAGGACGGTGGCGATCACGACCCGCGGGAACGGCCACCCCATCCCGGCGATGTAGAGGAAACCGAGGCCACCGAAGACGGCGAGGCCGAGCACCTTGAGGCCGATCAGCCGGTTGGCGTCCCAGCCGGGCGGGTTGCCGGCGACGTTGAGGCGGTACTCGAGCTTGTGGGCGGTGTCGGCACGCACCATCTTGCGGCCGGTCCCGACGAGCTGGTCGCCCAGCGGTCCGAGCACCCGCTCCGCGAAGGGACGCTCGAGCTCCGTGCGCAGCATGTCGGGGGTGGTCTGGCTCATCGCCTGGATGGCGGCGATCGAGCGGGCGACGCCGCGCCGCTCCTTGCTGACCACGCCGATCATCGCCATGGACAGGACGAGTGCCGAGAAGATCAGCCCGGCTCCGATCCACAGGATCACGTCACACCTCCACCGTGGCGAGCTTCGCCATCGCGAACGAACCGAGTCCCAGGAGGAAGAGTGCCATGCCCAGGATGATGTAGCCCGGGACCGTCGTGTACAGCAGGCGCACGTAGTCCGGGTTGGCGAACGTCATGTAGAAGAAGATCAGCGGCGGCAGGCCCGTCAGGATGTAGCCCGAGAGCCGGCCCTCGGCGCTGAGCGCCTTGACCTGGCGGCGCAGGTACTCCCGCTCGCGCAGCGTGTCGGCCACGGTGTGCAGGATCTCGGCCAGGTTGCCGCCGACCTCGCGCTGGATCCGGATGGCCATGACGACCCAGCTGAAGTCGTCGCTCTCCATCCGCTCGCCGACGCCCTCGAGCGCCTCGGTGATGTCGACGCCGAGGCGCTGCTCGACCAGTGCGCGGCGCAGCTCGCCGGCCATCGGCTCGTGCCCCTCCTTGACGACGGTGTCCACCGCCTGGGGGAGCGACAGGCCGGCCTGCAGGCCGCCGGCCATCAGGCCGAGGGTCTGGGCGAGCTGGGCGTTGAACGCGCTGAGCCGCCGTCCGTGCTTGAACTTCAGGTAGAGCCAGGGCAGCACCACGCCGAGGAGCAGGAACAGCAGGCTCATCGCGAAGCCGCCCATGACGAAGCCCACCAGCCCCGCGCCGAACGCGCAGCCCACGTGCACCAGCACCCACTCGGAGGCGGTGAGGGCCGACCCGGCGCCCGACAGGCGCTGGGAGATGCGGGTCTCCATGTCCTGGGAGACGACGCGGTTCGCCACCGACACCGCCGACCCCTTCAGGTCGCTCGAGGTCGACTTGCGCCGCTTCTTCGGGTCGGCGCCGCTGGTGCCGTTGAAGTAGGCCTCGAGCTGGCGCACCGACTGGGACCGGTTGTCGCCGGCGCCGAGCAGGGCGATCGCGAGGAGGCCGAACAGCCCGATCGCGAGCGCGCCCGCGCCGAGCAGCATCCCCGAGTCGCCGACGAGCGCCTTGCCGGACGTGACGACGTCGGGCACCTCGAAGCCGGGACCGAGCGTGGCGAAGGCGGTGTCGTGGTACTGCGTGCCGCCGGCCTCGACGACCACGTCGATGTTGGCGTCCTCGCCGCTGCCGTAGGGCGCCGTGAAGGTCACCAGCAGCTGCTGGTCGAGGGCCGCGGCGCGCTCGTTGAAGACCGACGTGAGCGCGGCGGGGTCGGCCGGGATGACCGAGCCGCCCGTCTCCGTCGCGACCGTGGCCAGGGCCTCGCTGTCGGCGCCCTGCGCGAGGGAGACCACGTCGACGACCACGCCGGCGGTCTTGGCGTCGTTGATGGCGACGTCGAGGGTGGTGGCGCTGCCGGTGTCGGCACCGTCCGAGAGGACGAGCAGGTTGCGCGAGCCCTCGTCGGTGAGGAGCGTGACACCCTCCTCGATGCCGTCGTAGACGCCGGTGCCGGCGGCGAGGGTCAGGTCGCCGAGGGCGGTGCGGACGTCGCCGTGGTCGATGGTCGGCGCGACCGTCGTGGTGACCTTGCCGGCGAAGGCGACCAGGCCGATGGCGACGTCCTCGGGTGCGCTGTCGAGGAACGCGTTGATCGCCGTGGTGGCGGCCTCGAACTTCCCCTGGCCGCGCATGCTCTTGCTGGCGTCGAGGACGATGACCGTCGTGCGGTCGATGTCGCCGGCGTCGACGAGCTTGGCCGTGGACTCCACGGCGCCGCCGTTGAGCTCGACGTAGACCTGGCTCGGCTCCACCGTGGTGCCGTCGGGCACGCCGTCGGTGGACACCAGCAGGCTGACGGTGCCGCGGTCGGTCTCGACGTGGTCGATCGTGACCTCGTCGTCGGCGAGTGCCGGCGATGCCGCCGACAGGGCGAGGAGCGCCGCGGCGAGCACGCCGGCGACGCCGCGGGTCGTCGACCTCATCGGGTCCCGCCGACGGTGAACACGGCCGGGTTGAGGTGCACGCCGTGGTCGGCCAGCCGCTCGAGGAACCGGGGCCGCAGGCCGGTCGACTCCAGGCCGCCCTTGAACTTGCCCTGCTCGTTCATGCCCGCGCTGTAGTCGAACAGGAACACGTCCTGGGTGGTGACGATGTCGCCCTCCATGCCGACGATCTCCGTGATCGCGGTGATCCGGCGGGTGCCGTCCTTGAGGCGGGTCTGCTGGATGATCAGGTCGACCGCGCTGGCCACCTGCTCGCGGATGGCACGCACCGGCAGGTCCATGCCCGCCATCAGCACCATCGTCTCGAGGCGGGAGAGCGCGTCGCGCGGGGTGTTCGCGTGGAGGGTCGAGATCGAGCCGTCGTGGCCGGTGTTCATCGCCTGCAGCATGTCGAGGGCCGCGGCGTCACGGATCTCACCGACGACGACGCGGTCGGGGCGCATGCGCAGGGAGTTCTTCACCAGGTCGCGGATCGTGACCGCGCCCTTGCCCTCGATGTTCGGCGGACGCGACTCCAGGCGCAGGACGTGGTCCTGCACGAGCCGGAGCTCGGCGGCGTCCTCGATGGTGACGATGCGCTCGTCCGTGGGGATGAAGGACGACAGCACGTTGAGGGTGGTCGTCTTGCCGGCGCCGGTGCCGCCGGACACGAGGATGTTCAGCCGGCCGCGCACGCAGGCCTCGAGCAGGTCGGCGGAGGCACGGCTGAGCGTGCCGAAGCCGATCAGGTCCTCGACGGTGTAGGGGTCCTCGGAGAACTTGCGGATGGTCAGCTTGGAGCCGTCCAGCGCCAGCGGCGGGATGATCGCGTTGACACGGCTGCCGTCGGGCAGGCGGGCGTCGACCATCGGGCTGGTCTCGTCGACGCGACGGCCGATCTTGCTGACGATCTTGTCGATGGTGCGCCGCAGGTGGGCCTCGTCGGCGAAGGTCGCCTCGACCTTGACCAGCTTGCCGCCGCGCTCGACGTAGATGTCCTCGAACGTGTTGACCATGACCTCGGACAGGTCCGGGTCGCGCAGGAGCGGCTCCAGCGGGCCGTAGCCCAGGATGTCGTCGGCGATCTCCTGGGAGATGCGGGACTTGTCGGCCGACGACATCGGCATGTCGACCTCGGCCAGCGTGGTCTGCAGCGCGAGCCGCACCTGCTGCTCGAGGTCCGACTGGGTCAGGTGGGCGTCGTACAGCGTCGGGCCGAGGCTGCTGACGAGCCGCCCGTGCACGATCCGCTTGAGGTCCTTGTGCGGGTCGCTGCCGGTGCGTGCGGCGGCCCGACGGCGGCTGGCCTCGCTGGACTCCTGGACCTTGGCCGGCGAGGTGCCGGGTGCGGGAGCGGCCGGAGCCTCGCTCCCCGGGGTGCTGGGCGCCGTGCGGGTGCGCGACGCCGCGGCGAGTCGGTCGGTGAGGCTCATGTCAGCCCTTCCTCTTGCGGAGACGGCCACCCTTGCGTTCCGTGGCGGGGGCGGGGGAGTCGGTGGTGGCGTGTGCCTGCGCGAGGGTGCCGGCGAACGCCGTGAGCGCCTTGCTGTTGACGTTGCCCGGGAAGGCGGTGACCAGTGCCTCCCCGCGGTTGACCGCGGCCAGCACCTCGCGGCTGGACACCATCGTGGCGTCGGCCTTCACGCCGAGCGTCGACTCGTACTCGGCCTGCGTCAGGCCGACCTTCGCGTCGGCACGGTTGAGCACGAACGACCACGAGCTGCGGGAGAAGTTGAGCAGGTCGAGCGTGCTGGCGGCGAGCTTGAGCCCCTTGAGGGCGGGGATGTCGAGGGTGCCGACCAGGATGATCGAGTCCGAGCGGTCGAGCGCGGCGAGCGCCTGGTCGTCGAAGACGCCGGACGTGTCGACGACCACGTACTCGAACAGTCCCTTGAGCCCGTCGAGCATCTGGCCGATCTCCTCGCCGGACGCCTGGTCGGGGGAGTCGAGGGTCACCGGCGCCGCCACCACGGACAGCCGCTCGGAGTGCTCCGTCAGGAGCGACTCGATCGCGCCCTGGTCGATCCCGCCGCGGAACGCGACGAGGTCGTTGACGTTCCGGCTGGGGGAGAGCTGCAGCATGATCGCGACGTCGCCGCTGTTGACGTCGAGGTCCACCAGGCAGACGCGGTGGCCCTTCTGCGACAGCGCGACCGCGGTGTTGACCGCGACCAGGCTCTTGCCGACCCCACCCTTGGTGGAGAAGACGGTGAACAGCCGGCCGGTCGGCGCCTCGGCGGCGGCCCGCTCGGCCTCCGCCTCCGCGACGAGGCGCGCCTTGGCCTCCTCGGCCGCGGCCTGCACCTCGCCGAGCATGGTCTGCCCGATGGCGCTGGCCACGGTCCGTGCGCGCTGCACCGCGGTGGTGATGCCCGCGAGGTCCTTGCTCTGGACGACCTCGCGCATCCCGCTGCGCAGGGCCATCGCGAGGGCGTTGGCGTCGACGGTGTCGCGCAGCAGGATCACGCCGAGGTCGGGCCGGTTGATCCGCGCCCACTCGGCGAACTCGGTGGCCTCGCCCGTGGTGATGCCGGGGCCGATCACGACCGCGAACTCGTGGGCGGCGCCCTGGACGTGGGAGTGGAGGTCGGCGACGCTGGCGACGGCGGTCGAGCCGTGCAGCATGGCCTGCAGGATGGACCGTTGTCCGGAGTCGGTCTCCAGGATGGTGGTCATGGTGGTCAGCCGACGATCGCCGGGAGACCGGGGACGACGATCGGGGCGTCGACGCCCTTCTCGTCGTTGACGGTGGTCTTGTCGCTCAGGAGCGCGAAGTTCAGGTCGCCGAAGCGGTCGGCCCAGATGAGCTTCTCGGTCTCCTTCTGGCTGAGCGCCAGGGTGAGGATCGTCTTGGGCACCTCCTCGATCGTCTGGGCGCCGGACTGGTCGGTCACGGTCCGCGACGTCGTCGTGGTCTGGCCGACACCGATCACCGTCACGCGGGTGAGCAGCACCCGGGTGTAGGACTTCGGGTCGCTCACGGTCACGAACACCGCGACCTCGGAGCCGGGGTTCACGAACCCGGCGACGCGCTCGGGGTCGGTGAGCTCGACCGACATGGCGAGCTTGTCGTCGGGGATGACCAGGCTCTGGGTGTCGCCGACGCTGCCGAACTTGTCGGCGATCAGCTGCTCACCCGGGTAGATGTTGCCGGTCGCGACGAGGCCGGTGACGCTCGTGGAGGAGGACAGGAAGCCCGGGACGAGGTCCTCGCGGCGCACCTGCTTCTTCTCGAACTTGCCGGCCTCCTCGGCAGCGGCGACGCTCTCGCCGGCGCTGACGACGTCCTTGGCGACCAGGACCTCGACGAGCTCCTGGCCCTTGGTGGCCCGGCTGTCGATGCCCTGGACGTAGAGGACGATCAGCATCGTGCCCACGAGGGCCGTGATGATGGCCAGGGTGAGGATTACGGAACGACGCGCCATCAGGCATTCCTTCGAGGTCAGTTCCACGGGGGTGGAAACGCTCAGATGTGTGCCGGGTGGGATGCCGACCGTCGAAGGTGGGGAGGTGCCGTCACCGTCGGGGTTCCGAAGGGCCCCGACGTCCCTTCGTGCACCGCCGACCATAGGACCGGCCGCGGGGCGGGGAGGGCTAAGCCGCACAAACCACCCGATGGTGGCCCCGACATGGCCCGAAAGGACTAGTCCCGCCTAGTCATGGTCTAGCCCGTCGCCGCGCGGGCTCAGGAGAGGTAGAGCGCCTCGATGTCGGCACGGGCCTCGCGGACCACGACGTTGCGCTTGAGCTTGAGGCTCGGGGTGAGCTGGCCGCCCTCCTCGGTCCACTCGCCCGGGAGGATCGTGAACTTGCGGATCGACTCGGCCTTCGAGACCGCCTTGTTGGCCTCGTCGACGGCGTCCTGCACGGCCGCGACCAGGTCGGGGTCGTCGAGCAGGTCGGCGATCGCGCCGGTCTTGCCGTGCTGCTCGGCCCACGCGGGGAACGTCTCGCGGTCGAGGGTGACGAGGGCGCCGATGAAGGGCTGGCCGTCGCCGACCACGAGGCACTGGTCGACGAGGGCGTGCGCGCGCAGCCGGTCCTCGAGCACGGCGGGCGCGACGTTCTTGCCGCCCGCGGTCACGAGGATCTCCTTCTTGCGGCCGGTGATCCGGACGAAGCCCTCGTCGTCGACCTCCCCGACGTCGCCGGTGTGGAACCAGCCGTCGCGGTCGATCGCCTCGTGGGTGGCCGCGTCGTTGCCCCAGTAGCCGGTGAAGACCTGGCCGCCGCGGAAGAGCAGCTCGCCGTCGTCACCGACGCGCACGGCGGTGCCGGGGATCGGGCGCCCCACCGTGCCGATCTTCTGCGCGCCGGGCAGGTTGACCGCGAGCGCGGCGGTCGTCTCCGTGAGGCCGTAGCCCTCGAGCACGCTGAGGCCGATGCCGCGGTAGAAGTGGCCGAGGCGGTCACCCAGCGGGGCGCCGCCCGACACGGCGTGGGCGCACCGACCGCCGAGGGCCTGGCGCAGCTTGCCGTAGACGAGGCGGTCGAACAGCGCGTGCTGCGCCCGCAGCCGCAGCGGGACCCGCGGGCCGTCGAGCGCCCGCGACCAGGCGATCGCGACGTCGGCCGCACGGTCGAAGATCGCGCCGCGCCCGTCGGCGGTCGCGCGCTGCGAGGCGCTGTTGAAGACCTTCTCGAAGACCCGCGGCACTGCGAGGATGAAGGTGGGCCGGAACTCGCCGAGGTCGGTGACGAGGTTCTTGATGTCCGCGCTGTGGCCCAGGCGGGTGCGGCTCTTGACCGCACCGATCTGGATGATCCGGGCGAAGACGTGCGCCAGGGGCAGGAACAGGAGGGTGGAGGACTCCTCGGTGTCGAAGAGGTCGGACAGCTCGTCGACGGCGACGCCCAGCTCGAACATGAAGTTGCCGTGGGTGAGCATGCAGCCCTTGGGGCGCCCGGTCGTGCCGCTGGTGTAGATCAGCGTGGCCAGGTCCTGCGGGGTGGCGGCGGTGCGGCGCTCCTCGAGGGCCTCGTCGGTGATGTCGGAGCCGAGGCGTCGGAGCACGTCGACCGCGTTGTCCTGGATCGACCACACGTGCTGCAGCTCGGGCAGGTCGGCGGCCTCGCGGGCCTCCCGCACCCGGGCGAGGTGGTCGGCGCCCTCGGCGACGACGGCGCGCGCGCCGGAGTCGGAGAGGATCCAGCCGATCTGCTCCGCGGAGGAGGTCTCGTAGATCGGCACGCCCACGGCGCCGGCGAACCAGGTCGCGTAGTCGAGCAGGGTCCACTCGTAGCGGGTCTTCGACAGCAGCGCGACCCGGTCGCCCACCTCGACGCCGGCGGCCACCAGGCCCTTGGCGACCGCGCGCACCTCGTCGTGGAACTCGGCCGCCGTGACGTCGGTCCACTCCTCGCCCACGCGGCGGCTGAAGACCACGGCGTCGGGAGCCTCGGCGGCGTTGGTGACGACGTCGTCGGTGAGGTTCCCGGTGGTCGGGACGGAGATGGAGAGCGCCGCTGCGAACTCACGCACGGGGGAACCTCCCGGGATCGGTGACGATGTGCGTAGCGCAGGCTATCCTCGCCCGTCCGTGAGCCTGCGCGCCGGGAGGTCCCGGGGCCGTGGGCTAGGCTCCGGCCATGGCCGAACAGACCTCCTCGTCGATCACGATCGACGCTCCTCCGGCCGACGTCATGGCCGTCATCGCCGACTTCGAGTCCTACCCCGAGTGGGCCAAGGGCGTGCAGGTCGCGGAGGTCACCGCCCCCGGTGCGGCGGGTCGCGCCGACCAGGTCCACTTCGCCCTCGACGTCTCGCCGATCAAGGACGAGTACACCCTCGCCTACGACTGGCACGGCGACCGCGAGGTCACCTGGTCCCTCGTCGAGGGCAACATGCTGAAGATGCTCGACGGCGCGTACACGCTCGAGGACCTCGGCAACGGGTCGACCGAGGTGACCTACCGCCTGGCCCTCGACGTCAGCATCCCGCTGATCGGGATGCTGAAGCGCAAGGGCGAGAAGATCCTCATCGACACCGCGCTGAAGGGGCTCAAGAAGCGCGTCGAGTCGCTCTGACCGGCGGGGTCCCGGGGTTGCGGATCCTGCTGTTCACCGGCAAGGGCGGCGTCGGCAAGTCGACCCTGGCCGCGGCCGTCGCGTGCGCGAGCGCCGACGCCGGCCACCGGACGCTGGTGATGTCCACCGACGCGGCCCACTCGCTGGCCGACGCGCTCGACGTCCCGGCCGGCGGCGAGCCCGTCGAGGTGGCGCCGGGGCTGTGGCTCCAGCACGTCGACGCGCAGCGGCGCTTCGAGCAGTCGTGGGGCGATGTCCAGCGCTACCTGCTGGACGTGATGGACGTCGCCGGCGTCGACCCGGTGGCGGCGGAGGAGCTCACGGTGCTCCCCGGCGCGGAGGAGGTGCTCGCGCTGCTCGAGGTGCGGGCACGGGCCCGCTCGGGCGAGTGGGACGTGATCGTCGTCGACTGCGCGCCGACCGCGGAGACGCTGCGGCTGCTCGCCCTGCCCGAGGCGCTGGGGTGGTACGTCGACCGGGTGCTGCCCGTCGAGCGGCGGGTCGTGCGGGCCCTCAAGCCGGTGCTCAGCCGGGCCGCGGGCGTGCCGATGCCCGGCTCTCCCGTGTTCGACGCGCTCGAGCGGCTGCACGCCGAGCTCGACGACGCCCGCACGGTGCTGACCGGTCCCGGGGCCTCTGTGCGCCTCGTCCTCACGCCCGAGACGGTGGTGCTCGCCGAGGCGCGCCGGGCCTACACGCACCTGTCGCTGTTCGGCTACGCCGTCGACTCCGCGGTGGTCAACCGGGTCTTCCCCGCCGACGGCGCGGACGAGTGGCGCACGACGTGGGTGGCGGCCCAGCGGCGGGTCCTCGCCGACGCCGCGGACTCCTTCGCCGGGCTCGACCTGCGCACCTCGCCCTACCGCGCCGTCGAGCCGGTCGGTCGCGACGAGCTGCTGGCGCTGGCGCACGACGTCTACGGAGACGCGGACCCGCTGGCCGGCGCCGGTGGGGCGCCCGTGATGTCCGTGCGCGAGGGAGCGGGGGGTCGGGTCCTGGCGCTCCCGGTCCCGCTCGCGACGCGCGACGACGTCCGTCTCGCGCGCAGGGGGGACGAGCTCGTCGTGTCGGTCGCGTCGTATCGTCGGCTCCTGACCCTCCCCCCGGGACTGGCGCGGCACCGCGTCGCGGGGGCGCGGGTGCGTGACGGGGAGCTGCAGGTCAGGTTCACCGGCCCGGACCACCGACCCGACCACCCATCCGACCGGCAGGAGACCACGTGAGCGAGGCGGGCGACGCCCCCGAGGTGGGCTCCCTCGGCGAGGAGGCGGTCAGGCTGCTCGGCGCGCTGTCCGGCTGGGCGCGCGACCACGCCGACGACGCGGGCGACGGCCTCGCCGGGCTCGCCGCCCAGGCGGCCGCGTCGGCGCGCGACCTCGACGACCACCTCGCGACCGGGGCGGCCGAGTGCACGGTGTGCCCGATCTGCCGGACGGTCCACGCGGTGCGCCAGCTCGGGCCCGAGGTCACCGGGCACCTCGCCGCGGCCGTCACCTCCCTGGCCCACGCCGCGAACGCCCTGCTGGCCACCCACGACGCCGGTCGCGGTGCGGCGCGGCGGCAGCCCGACGGGCGCGGCGACGTCGAGCACGTCGACCTCGACGACCCGGACCTCTCCGACGACTGGCCCGGGGACGAGTGAGCGCCGCGGGTCACGGCGTCGTCGTCGGCGTCGACATCGGGGGCACCAAGGTCCTGGCCGGCGTGGTCGGGCCCGACGGCCGGGTCGGCGCCACCGCGCGGCGCACCACCCCGGGACGGCGGGTGCTGACCCGGCAGGTCGAGGACGCGCTCGTCGCGGCCGTCCTCGAGGCGTCCGCCGACCGGCCGCTCGCGGCGGTCGGGGTGGCTGCGGCCGGCTTCGTCGACTCCGCGGGGGAGCGGGTCATGTTCGCGCCGCACCTGCCGTGGCAGGGCGAGCCGCTGCGCGCGCTGCTGGAGGAGCGGCTCGGGTGCCCCGTGGCGCTCGACAACGACGCCAACTGCGCGGCCCGGGCCGAGGCGCACCACGGCGTGGCCCGCGGCGCGTCGTCGGCCCTGATGGTCACGATGGGCACCGGCATCGGCGGGGCGCTGCTGCTCGACGGCCGGGTGCTGCGCGGTGCGAACGGCATGGCGGGGGAGTTCGGGCACATGCAGGTCGTCCCGGACGGACGGGCGTGCGAGTGCGGTCGGCAGGGCTGCTGGGAGCAGTACTCGTCGGGCAACGCCCTCGTGCGCGACGCGCGGGCCCTCATGGCCGAGCAGCCGTCGGTCCTCGCCGAGATGGCCGGCGGCCCCGACGGTGTCACCGGCCCGATGGTGAGCGCCGCGGCCGAGCAGGGCGACCTCGTCGCGCGTCGGGCCTTCGCGTCCGTCGGCGACTGGCTGGGCGTCGGCGCCGCCAACCTGGTCGCTGCCCTCGACCCCCAGCTCGTCGTGATCGGCGGCGGGGTGTCCGCGGCCGGCGACCGGCTGCTCGAGCCCGCCCGTGCGGCGCTGCGGCGCTCGCTGGTCGGCGGGGCGCACCGTCGCGTGCCCGACCTGGTGGCCGGGAGCCTGGGGCCGGAGTCGGGGATGGTGGGAGCGGCGCTGCTCGCCGCTCAGGCCCTGCGGTAGTCCGGCACGAGCTCGAGCGCGAGCTGCTCGAGGAACAGGCCGACGTCGGTGACGATGCCGCGCCCGTGGCTGGCCCCGCGGTCGGTGAGCTTGGTGACCGTGGCGGGGTTGATGTCGACGCAGACGAGCGGGACGCTCGCCGGCAGGATGTTGCCGGTCGCGACGGAGTGCAGCTGGGTGGCCATCATCAGGCAGAGGCCGACGTCCTGGATGTGTGCGCGCATGGCGCGCTGGCCCTCGAGCACGTCGGTGTGGACGTCCGGCAGCGGTCCGTCGTCGCGGACCGAGCCGACGAGGACGAAGTCCTTCCCGTGGACCACCAGCGCGTGCATGATCCCGCTCGTCACGGTGCCGTCGGCGACGGCCGCGGCGATCGAGCCCGCCCTGCGGACCGTGTTGAGCGCGCGGACGTGGTGCTCGTGCCCGTGCTCGATGCCCTGCGACATGGTCAGGCCGACGCCCAGGCTGGTGCCGTAGATCGCGGACTCGATGTCGTGGGTGGCGAGCGCGTTGCCAGCGAACAGCGTGTCGACGAACCCGGCCCCGATCAGCGCGACCAGCGCCGGCACGGCCCCGGTGTGCACCACGCCGGGTCCGGCCACCCACAGCAGCCGCTTGCCGTCGGCGCGGGTGCGGCGCATGCCGTCGGCCACCTGCCGCACGAGCACCGCCTGGGGCTTGTCGGTCGCACCGTCGTCGTCGGCACCGCCGGCCGGCTCGTGGCCGGGCTCGGGCGTCACCACCCGGATGCCGGAGGCGCCCACCACGACCTGCATGCCCGTCCGGACGTCGGCCATCGGCACGGTGCGCACCCGCCGGGTGCCGTCAGGCGCCTCGAGCACCGCGAGGCCGCAGTCCATCTCGGGGTTCTCGACGGTGTGCCACGCGCCGTCGAGGCGTACGCGGGTGTCGAGGTTGGTGGTGGAGTAGAAGCCCTCGGGCAGCACGCCGTCGCGCTCCACGGGCGCCGTCGCCGCCTCGCCGGGGGCGAGCGGGTTCACCCCGCGGGTCTGCAGGCGCATCAGCAGCCGCTGGAGGGACGAGTCGTCCTCGGCCTGGACGGTGATCCGGGCGCGGCTGGGGTCGTCGGCCTCGTGGCCCACGTCGAAGTGGTCGATGACGTAGTCGCCGCCGTAGTCGCGGATGTCGTCGAGGATCCGGGACAGGATCCCGCTGTCCATCAGGTGTCCGGTGACCTCGACGGTCTCGCTCGTCCCCACCGGCGAGACCCTAGTGCGTCGACCGAACTCGCGTACGCGGGACGCGAAGGATGGTTGACTCCTCGCCATGCCCGACCATGCCGCGCCCCGCGCTGCCGCGCCTCATGCGCCGTCGGGCGTCCCGCTGCCGCGTGCCGCTGCCGCCGTCCTGGCGGCGACGTGCACCCTGCAGTACTCGTCGGTGCGGCCCACGATCGTGATGCCGCTGGTCCTGCTGGTGCTCGCCCTGACCTGCCTGTGGTCGCTGGTCGCGCGGCGCACCGCCGAGCCGGTCCGGCCGGGCCTGGTCGTCGCCGTCGTGGCCGCTGTGTGCGCGCTCGGCGTCGCTGGGAACGCCTACCTCGCCGGCGACTCCGGCGTCCCGGCCTGGCTCGGCGTCGTCCTCGGTGCGCTGATGGCGGCCGGGGCGGCGGTCGCGGTGTGGGGTGGCCCGTCGCGGCGCCGGCTCGGGCTGTGGGTGCTGCTGGCGTCGTTCGCGGTGCTCGCGGGTGCCCGCATCCTGCTGGCCGAGGTCGAGATCGACGTGTCGGCGTTCCTGCGCGGCGGCCTGGACGCGTTGCTGCACGGCACGTCGCCCTACGCGATCACCATCGACAACCCCTACGGGCCGGTCGAGACCGGACTGTTCTACGGGCCCGGGGTGGTGGTGGACGGCGTCGTCCAGTGCGGGTTCCCCTACCTGCCGGCGCCCCTGCTGCTCGACGTCCCGGCCTACCTCCTCGGGGACGCGCGGTGGATGCACCTCGCGTGCCTGCTGGTCGCCACGGCCGTGGCGTGGCACCTCGCCACCGACGCGCTCGGCCGCGTCACCGCCCTGGTCGTGGTCTGCGGCAGCACCTCCTCGACGGTGGTGATCGGCTACTGGGTCGAGCCGGTCATGGTCGGGCTGCTGGCCCTGACCGTGGTCGGCATGCGGTCCGGGCGGTCGTGGGCGGCGGTGCCGCTCGGCCTGCTGTTCGCGTCGAAGCAGTACGCCGTGTCCTACGTCCCGGCGCTGCTCAGCGTCGCCCGGTCGGTCGGGTGGCGCACGGTCGTGGTGGCCGCGGCGGTCGGCTCCGTGGTGCTCGTGCCGTTCGTGGTGTGGGACCTCGGCGCCTTCGTGCGGTCGGCGGTCGAGTTCCAGTTCCGCCAGCCCTTCCGCGACGACGCGGTGTCGCTCCTGCCCGGGCTCAAGGCGGCCGTCGGCGAGCTGCCCGGGTGGGTGCTCTCCCTGTCACCGGTGCTGGGGCTGCTGACGTCGGCCCTGGTCGCCTGGCGCACCCGTCCCGGCGCGACCGCGGTCTCGCTCGGGATCGCGCTCAGCCTGCTCGTGACGGTGCTGACGTCCAAGTTCGGCTTCATGAACTACTACGCGTTCATCAGCGCCGCCTTCGTGCTGGCGGCCGTCACCTGGACCACCGACGACCCGGTGCGCGCGGGTGCGCGCGACGACGACGCTCAGACCCGTGAGCCGTCGTCCCAGGGGTCGCGCGGCGAGCGGGGCATCTCCCGCACGAGGTAGCCGAAGCCGCCCACGAACCACGCCAGCAGCGCCCACCCGACCAACGGGGTGACGTAGATCGAGAACAGCCCGATCACGAGCGCCAGGAGCGGGGCAACGAAGACGCCGGACCACGCCACGCCGCGCTGCCAGGTGCGGGGACGGGGGAGCGGCGGCGCCGGGGGCGGGCGGAACCGGTCGACCTCGGCCACCCGCGCGGCCTCGTCCGCCCGGTCGGGCACCTCGTCGTGCGCCACGTCGTCCGCCACGGCGTCCGGGTCGTCGCGTCCTGCGTCGTCGCGGTCCGGTGCAGGCCGCCGCGCGTCCTCGTCGGGCAGCACCGCCCGCTCGCCGTAGTTCTCGACGATGTCGCGCCACGCCTGCTCGGTGCGGCTGTCGTCGCCCGGGGTCGTCACGCGGTTCACGGTACCCGTGGCACCCCGGATGCGGCAGACTCCTCGGCGTGAGGATCCCCTTCCGCGGCGCACCCGACGCGCCCCTCGACCCCGCCCTGGTCGCCCCGATGTCGGTGTCGGCCCGCCCCGAGCTGACCGGTGGCCGCCGGGTCGGCGTGCTGGTCCAGCACGGCTTCACCGGCAACCCGTTCTCGATGCGGCCCTGGGCCGAGGACCTCGCCGCGCGGGGCTACGCCGTCGAGATGCCGCTGCTCCCCGGGCACGGCACGCGCTGGCAGGACCTCAACCGGGTGACGTGGGCCGACTGGGTGGCCACCGTGGAGGGCGCCTACGACAAGCTCGCCGCGGAGAACGACGCGGTGGTCGCGGTCGGCCTCTCCATGGGAGGTGCGCTGTGCCTCCGGCTCGCCGCCGACAAGGGCGACGGGCTCGCCGGCATCTGCCTGGTCAACCCGGCCGTCGACACGCTCCGCAAGGACGTCAAGGCGCTCCCCGTGCTCAAGCACGTCGTCCCGGCCATGCCCGGGATCGCCAACGACATCAAGAAGCCCGGCGCCGACGAGCACGGCTACCCGATGACCCCGCTGAAGGCGGCCGCGTCGATGTTCGCCGGCTACGCCGAGCTGCGCCGCGACCTCCCGCGGATCACCGTCCCGGTGCTCTACTTCCGCTCCGCGGAGGACCACGTCGTCGACATCTCGACCTCCCGGGCGCTCAACGCGGGCCTGTCCTCGAAGGACTTCGAGGAGCGGGTGCTCGAGGACAGCTACCACGTCGCGACCCTCGACAACGACGCGCCGCGGATCTTCTCGGAGTCGGCGGACTTCATCGCGCGCGTCACCGCCGAGCGGAGCTAGAGTCGACCCGTGCTCTATTGGTTCCTGAAGTGGATCGCCCTCGGGCCGGTGCTGCGACTCGTCTTCCGGCCCAAGGCCTTCGGCGTCGAGCACGTCCCGGCCGACGGTCCGGCCATCCTGGCCAGCAACCACCTGTCCTACGCCGACTGGCTCTTCATGCCGCTGACGCTCAACCGGCGGGTCACGTTCGTGGCCAAGGCGGAGTACTTCACCACCCCCGGCATCAAGGGCTGGTTCCAGAAGAAGTTCTTCACCGGAGCCGGGCAGGTCCCGATCGACCGGTCGGGCGCCAACGCCGCCGAGGGGGCGATGAAGTCGGCGATGAAGATCCTGGCCGAGGGTGACCTGTTCGGGATCTACCCCGAGGGCACCCGGTCGCACGACGGCCGGCTCTACCGCGGGAAGACCGGCGTGGCCCGTCTCGCGCTCGAGTCCGGCGCTCCGGTGATCCCCTGCGCGGTCGTCGGCACCGACGTGGTCGCCCCCACCGGCAAGGTCTACGGCACCTGGACGCGTCCGGTGGTCCGGTTCGGCAAGCCGCTCGACTTCTCCCGCTACGCCGGGATGGAGAACGACCGCTACATCCTGCGCTCGATCACCGACGAGATCATGTACGAGATCATGCGGCTGTCGGGGCAGGAGTACGTCGACCTCTACGCCGCCAAGGCCAAGGAGCTCGCCAAGGAGCAGGCCAAGCAGGCCGCCGCCGAGCAGGCCGAGCGGGAGAAGGCCGCCGCCGGGCCGGAGCAGAAGGCGTCCTGAGCGCCCCGACGACGCCGTCGGCCGCGGCTCCGCGCGCCGACTCGGCGCTCGCCGTCGAGGACCGGCTGCACGCGGCCCTCGCGATCGTGCGGGTGGTGGTGACGGTCAACATGGTGGGCCTCAACGCCTACCGCCGCGACAACTTCGACCACCCGACGGTCGGCCTGCTCGTGGTGGTGCTGCTCGCCGCGTGGACGGGCGCGGCGATCTGGCTCTACCGCGACCGGCCGCGCCGGACGCCGGCGCTGCTCGTGGCCGACCTGGCCGTGGTGCTGGCCGCGCTCGCCGTCACCCCGTGGGTGAAGTCGCCGGACTTCAACGCCACCGTCCCCGGGTTCTACGTGATGGGGGCCCTCTTCGCGTGGGCGATCCACTGGCACTGGCGCGGCGGGTTGGTGGCGTCGGCCCTCATCGCGGCGTTCGACCTGCTGCCGCGCTCGGACGTCGACCAGGGCAACTACGGCAACACGTTCCTCATCCTCATCGGCGGTCCGATCGTCGGCTTCATGTGCGAGTCGCTGCAGCGGATGGCGCGCGAGCGGGACGCCGCCGAGCGGGCGGCGGCGGCCGCCGAGGAGCGCACCCGGCTGGCGCGCGCCGTGCACGACGGGGTCCTGCAGGTGCTCGCGATGACCCAGCGCCGCGGCGCCGCGGCCGGTGGCGAGTGGGCCGAGCTCGCCCGGCTGGCCGGCGAGCAGGAGCGCGGGCTGCGCTCCCTCATCCGCCAGCAGGACACCGTTCCGGACGCGCCCGGCGGTCGGGTCGACCTCGCCGGTGCGCTGGAGGCGATGGCCACCGCGCACCCGGTGCGGGTCGACGTCGCCACGCCCGGCACGGCGGTGCTCGTCGACGCCCGGGTGGCCGGCGAGACGGTGGCCGCCGTGCGCGCGTGCCTCGACAACGTCCTGGCGCACGCCGGCCCCGACGCGTCGGCGTGGGTGCTGGCCCAGGCCGGCCCCGACGAGGTGACGGTCTCCGTGCGCGACGACGGTCCCGGCATCGCGCCCGGGCGGCTCGAGCGTGCGGCGGCGGACGGGCGCCTCGGGGTCGCCTCCTCGATCCGCGGCCGGGTCGAGGAGATCGGCGGGAGCGCGCGCGTCGACAGCGGGTCGTGGGGGACCGAGTGGGAGCTGACCGTCCCGGTCGGCGGACCGGCCTGAGGCGTCAGCGGAGCACGGAGAGGACCGAGGAGTAGTCGTCGGTCCACGTCACCGTGGGGGTGGTCGGCAGGGGCCGCCAACGGTCGCGTGCGAGCAGGTCGTCGGCCACCGCGTCCGACCGGGTCAGGACCACCCACTCGCTCCGCACCGCGCCGGGGCCCTCGCCGCCGGTGCCCATGACGGCGCGCAGGCCGAGGTCGCGGGCGTGCGCGGCGAGGACGGGACGCAGGTCGAAGACGCGGTTGCTGATGTGGACCGCGAGCGCGCCGTCGGGCCGGACCCGGTCGAGGAACACCTGCACCCCCTCGCGGGTCAGCACGTGGACGGGGATCGAGTCGGAGCTGAAGGCGTCCAGCGCCAGCAGGTCGTACGACCCCTCCGGCACCGACGCGGCGGCGAGCCGGCCGTCACCGACCACGACGTCGACGTCGGCGGCGGAGTCCTCGAGGTAGCCGAACCAGCGCTGGTCGCGCGCGATGTCGGCGACCACGGGGTCGATCTCGAAGAAGGTGACGCGGTCGACGTCGTAGGCCGCGATCGCCCCTGCGCCGAGCCCGACGACGCCAAGGTCCCGCGCGTCGCTCGCGGCCACCGCGTCGCCGAACGGCCCGTCGCTGGCGTAGTAGGTCGTGGGGGTCCCGGCGAGCCGGGGGTCGAGGAACTGGCTGCCGTGGACGGTCGTGCCGTGCAGCAGGCGGTGGGTGCCGTCCACCTCCTGCACGCGGTAGCTGCCGTAGAAGGTGCGCTCCGTGAGCAGCGACGCCCGTTCCTCCACCACGACGACCGCGAGCGAGGCGAGCAGGAGCGTCACGGTCAGCGCCGCCGGTGCACGGAGGGTGAGCCAGCCGACGACGACGGCGAGGACCACCGCGCCGACGAGGATCGCGCCGGTCGCGAGGTCGACCGTGCCCGGCACGACCAGGCGCGCCGCTGCGACGACCGCCACGCCGGCGACCGGCGTCGCGGCGACGGCGAGCACGCGTCGTCGGGTCCAGGTCGGCGGCAGCACGCCCACCGCGAGCACCGGGAGCAGGGCGACGGTCAGGAGGTGCTCCCAGGTGCCGTCGAACAGCAGCGGCGCCACCACCCCGTTGAGCAGCCCGCCGAGCGCCCCGCCCACCGAGACCACGAGGTAGAACAGCGTGAGGTGCTCGGGCTCCGGGCGGCTCGCGGCGAGCCGGGCGTGGGCGGCGAAGCCTGCGAGCGCCACCGACAGCACGTTGGCCACCACGACCAGCACGACCACCGGCGCGAGCCGGGAGCTGCCGAGGGCTGACGTGACCCCCGTGGTCACCGCGACCGTCACGCACGGCACGACCAGGCGGGCCGGGACGCTGCGCGCGGTCCGGGCGAAGGCGGCGACGAACGACGCGAGGTAGGCGGCGAGCGGCAGCACCCACAGCAGCGGGACCGCCGCGATGTCGGTCGACAGGTGGGCGGTCACGGAGAGCATCAGGCTCGAGGGCAGGAAGGCCCACAGGCACCAGCGGGCCAGCTGGCCCCTCGACGGAGGGGCCGGGCGCGGCGTGGCCGCGGCTCCGGGGACGCCGCGTCGCGGGCGGCGGACGGTCAGCGCGCACGCCGCCATCAGCACCAGGAAGCCGCCGAACGCGACCGACCAGCCGACGCGCTGCTGGGTCAGCGTGAGGTGCGGCTCGACGAGGAACGGGTAGGCGAGCAGCCCCGCGAAGCTGCCCAGGTTGCTGCCCGCGAACAGGAAGTACGGGTCGTCGGCTCGCGGACCGTCCGACCAGGCGTACCACCGCTGCACGAGCGGGCCGGTGGCCGAGAGGACCGCGAACGGGAGCCCCACCAGCAGCACCAGCGTGCGCAGCAGCCACAGGACGGGGCTGCCGTCGGCCGGGGGCGCGGCCTGCGCCGGCAGCGCGATCGGCAGCGCCAGCAGCGGCAGCGCCAGCAGCAGCAGGTGGGCCCGCGGCTGCCAGCGGGCGCCGAGGCGGCGCGTCGACACGTGGGCGTAGACGTAGCCGAGCAGGAGGAGGACCTGGAAGAGCAGCGAGCTCGTGCTCCACACCGTCGCCGATCCGCCGAAGGACGGCAGCACCAGCTTCGCGGCGAGCGGCTGGACCATGAACAGCAGCCCGGCCCCGAGGAAGGACGTCGACGCGAACAGCACCGCCACGGCCGGTCCGCGGCGGCCGGGGCCGACGTCGGTCGTGCGGCTGCCGGTCCGCCGGTCGGCGACCCGGTCGGTCGTCGTCTCTGTCACGCTCGGCCCCCTCGTCCCCCAGAGCGTAGGGGTGCGCGGGGTGCCGTGACCCCGCAACGGCGCAACTCGTCCTCCTGCGTGCGCCTCGCTAGCGTGGCGACGTGACGATCCACACCAGCCACCCGTTCCTCGAGCCCGAGGGCCAGCGCGATCCCGTACGCCGGCTGCGGGGTCGGCTGGCCGGCACGGTCTCGCTCTGGACCACCGGCACGGGCGCCGGCCGGGAGGGGCTCACGGTGTCGTCGTGGATGGTCGCCGGCGGCGAGCCCGGCCGCGTGCTCGGGCTGCTCGACCCCGACGCCGACCTGACCGAGGAGCTGGTGGCCTCCGGCCGCGGCGTCCTGCAGCTCCTCGACTGGGCGGACCGCGGGCTGGCCGAGGCGTTCGCCGGCACCGCGCCGGCCCCCGGCGGCCCGTGGCGTCTGGCGGGGTGGGTCGGGACCGACCACGGGCCACGGCTCGAGCACGCCCACACCTGGGCGCTCCTCTCGGTGGAGTCGGTGGCCGAGGTGGGCTGGTCGAGCCTGGTGACCTGCCGGATCGACGAGGTCGTCGTCGGCGACGACGGCGACCCGCTCGTGCACCGTCGCGGCCGGTTCGTCCCACCGGCCCGCGACGCGGTCTAGGATCGTCGCGACGTCGAGGACGGGGGTCACATGGTCAGCGTGATGGTGGTGGACGACCACCCGATGTGGCGCGACGCGGTCGAGCGCGACCTGCAGGCGGCCGGCCACGAGGTGGTCGCCGTGGCGTCCAACGGCCGCGAGGCGATGGCGAGGTTCCCGGCGGCGGCCCCGCGCGTGGTCGTCCTCGACCTCCAGCTCCCCGACCACAGCGGCGTGCAGGTGACCAGCATGATGCTGGAGCACGACCCGAGCGCGCGGGTGCTGATCCTGTCGGCGAGCGGCGAGCAGGGAGACGTCCTCGACGCGATCAAGGCCGGCGCCACCGGCTACCTCGTGAAGTCGGCCTCGAGCGCCGAGCTGATCGACGCCGTGGTCCGGGTGTCCGAGGGCGACACCGTCTTCACCCCGGGCCTGGCCGGCCTCGTGCTGGGGGAGTTCCGGCGGATCGCTGACGGGCCGGCCGACGACCCGCGCGACCAGCTCACGGAGCGGGAGACCGAGATCCTCCGGATGGTCGCCACCGGGATGAGCTACAAGCAGATCGCGGCCCGCCTGGTGCTCTCCCACCGCACCGTGCAGAACCACGTCCAGAACACCCTGCGCAAGCTCCAGATGAACAACCGGGTCCAGCTCACGCGGTGGGCGATCGAGCACGGGCTCGACGAGGGCCCCGAGGACTGACCCGGGCCGAAGCCGGCCTCAGCCCGCGGCGCCGCCGCCGAGTCCGGGCACGGTGAGCTGGGCCAGGACCCGCGAGCCGACGCCGTCGCCCTCGAGGTCGACGTGCCACGTGTCGTCGCCCCGCGCGATCCCGCACGGGACCGGCGGCTGGTCCGGTGACGGGGCGCAGGCCAGGGCCAGCACCCCGGGTGCCCGGACGACCCGGGTCTCCCGCTCGGGCGCGGGCGTCCAGCGCACGTCGAGCGCGGTCGCGAGGGCGAGCGCGCGCCCGGGGGCGGAGTCGCTGCCCCGCACGGCGCCCACGAGGCGGTAGCGGATGAGCAGGGAGGTGGCGCCGTCGAGGCTGACCTCCGCGGGCCGGTCTGTCACCCGGTCGGGCGCGGGGACGGTCTCGCCGTCGGCCACCACGCTGAGGTCGGTCGCGCGGACCGGGCCGCCTGCCCCGGCGTCGGCCCCGGCGTCGGTCCCGACGTCGGGCACGGCGAGCGAGAGGGTGCGCAGCGGGGTGCGCGAGGTGATCCGCTGGGTCACGACGATGTCGCCGCCGGGACGCACCGTCGCCTCCACGCGGGAGCCGCCGGGAGGCACGGGCACCGCGCTCGGCGTCGGCTCGCCGTCGAGTCGGGGAGCGGCCGCGTCGCGTCCACCGCTCCCGTCGAGCAGGCGGACCGCGAGCACGCCGCCCGCCACGACCACGGCGACCAGGACCAGCAGCACGGCCGCGGTGCGGGTGCGCGACGGAGCCCCGGAGTCCTCCTCCCAGAGCAGCGTGGCGCGGGGCGCGGGGCCCGGCGCGAGGACCGGCTGGGCCTCCGGTTCGGTGTCGGGCTCGGGCCGGCGCTCGGACTGCGGCGCGGGGTCCGGCTCGGGCTCGGGCTCCGGCGTCGGCGCCGGCTCCGGCGGCTCGGGTGCCGGCTCCGGCTCGGGTGCCGGCTCGGTCTCGGGCGCCGGCTCGGGCTCGGGCGCCGGCTCGGGCGGGACGGACTCCACCGCGGGCGCGGGGCGAGGGGCGGGCGGCAGCACCGTGGGCAGCCGGTTCTTGTACTGCTTCCTGCGGGTCACGGTGCCTCCGGTGGGCCGAGCGGCGTGGCGGTCAGGACGGCGAGGTTCTGGTAGCCGCCCCGCGAGGCGTCGTAGGGCGGGGCGCAGGTGACCAGCACCAGCCGTCGTCCGCCCGAGGCCTCGAAGAGCTCGGGGCGGTCGGTCAGCGGACCCTGCGGGACGAGCGTGCGTGTCCGCACCTCGAAGACCTGGCGCAACGCCCCGGCGCCGAGCTCGACGCGCGCCCCGCGACCGACGGTGAGCAGCTCCGCGAACGGCCCGAGCCCCTGGGTGCGCGAGTCCACGTGGGCGGCGACGAGCGTCACGCCGAACGGGTCGCCGACGCGGGAGCCCCCGCGCCACCACCCCGCGACCTCGATGTCGCGGGGGACCGCGAGCAGCCCGTCGGACGCCGTGCCCACCGCCCGCACCTCGACCGTGCGCCCGCTGGGCAGCACGGCGCGGTCGGGAGGGCGGGCCACGACGACGGACGGTGCACGCCGCGCGGGCGGCACCGGGGCCGCGCCGTCGGTCGGCGAGCCGCTGGCCGACGGGGAGGTCGGGGAGGTCGGGGAGGTCGGGGAGGTCGGGGAGGTCGGGGAGGTCGGGGAGGTCGGGGAGGCGGGCGGTGCCGACGCCGCGGAGCGCGCGGGAGCCGGGACGTCGTCCGCGCACCCTGCGACCGGCGCGACCACGGCGCTGGCGAGCACCGTCAGCAGCCCGCGGGTCACCCGGCCCGTGACCGGGACCACCGGGCCCCACCCGCGGCGACGGAGGCCGCCAGGACGAGCAGCAGCGCCACCGCGACCGGCGACCGCGACGGGTCGTGCGTCGCCGGGCTCGCGAACGTGGTGACCGCGTCGTCCACCATCCCCGCCGACCCGGTGTCGATCCGGGTGGGCACGACGCTCCCGTCGGGTGCGAGCTCCTCGGTGTGGGCGATGACGGCCATCGACCCGTCGCGCGGGTTGCCGTAGGCGTAGACCATCGACAGCGTCCCGGCGGCGAGCGACAGGTCCAGGGGGCCCAGGATCGGGTCGCCGCCGGCGCCGGAGGGCAGCAGGGCCACCTCGATCGAGCCCTCCGGGACGTCGGCGTCGGCGAACTCCCCGTTGGCGATGTTGGTGAAGACGGTCTCCCCGTCCACCTGGACGTCGGCGGGCGGCACTGTCGCGGTGTGCGCGAGCAGCACCCGCGCCTTGCCGGGCCCGATCGCCCCCGTGGGCGCGTCGTAGGAGTGGACGACCGGGTCGCCGTCGACCTCCGCCGGCAGGTGCAGGACGACGTCGCTCGCCTCCCCGCCGCCGACCTCGAGCGTGGAGTCGACGGTGAAGTCGGCGCCGGTGAAGGAGATGTCGTGACGCCCGGGCGTCAGGCCGAGCGGGCCGAGGACGTCGCCGACCGCGGCGTTGCGCGCGACCTGCCGTCCGTCGACGGCGACGGCGACGGTCGTGCCGGGCACGGCCTGGATGACGGTGACGAGCGCGGGCGTCGGAGCCGCGGTCGCCGGCGCCGCGAGCGGCAGCAGCACCAAGGTGGCGGCAAGCGTGGCCGGAACGATCCTGTGCATGTCGTACGTCCCCCCCGTGAGCAGCCCCCGAGCGGGGACCTCCCTCACCACAACACCGCCCCGGGCCCCGCTCAACCCCGATATCGGGTACGTCGGATCCGGCTCCGCACCCCTGGGGGTAGGTTGCGTGCGACCCGGGCTGGCACGGAGGAGGACGACGTGGACGACACACGACGCGTGCAGGGCTACCTCGCCCGCCTCGGGCTCGGCGACGCCCCCGCGCCCGACCTCGCCGGACTGCGCCGTCTGCACCGCGCGCAGGTCGCGCGGATCCCCTACGACAACCTCTCCACGATGCTGCGCCGGCCGGACCCCGCCGACCCCGTGGCCGCCGTCGACCGCGCGGCCGCGGGCGGCAGGGTCGGCTACTGCTTCCAGCAGAACGGCGCGCTGGAGTGGCTCCTCACCCGCCTCGGGTTCTCGGTCAGCAGGCGCCACGGACACGTGTGGTTCCGCCCCGAGGACGAGCTGGGCACGACGCTCAACCACCTGGTCCTGGTGGTGTCGGGCCTCCCCGACGAGGACAACCCCGGAGGCCACTGGTGGGCGGACGCGGGTCTGGGGGAGGGCTTCGCCGAGCCGCTCCCGCTGGTCCGCGGCGACCACCTCGTCGACGGCTGGTCCTTCGGCATCGGTGCCGGCTTCGGCGCCCAGGCCTCGGGCCGCCCCACGGGTCCGGCCGCCTGGACCTACCGGCACCTGCCGGGCGGGGTGCTCGGCGGCGTCGTCGTCACCTCGCGCGACCACGGTGCTCCGGCCGTCGAGTCCGCCCACGCGACCCTGAGCGGCAGCGACGACTCGCCATTCCGGCGGGTGCTCGTCGCCCAGCGCATCGACGGCCCCCGGCTGCTCACCGTCCGCGGGCTCGTCCACCAGGTCCTCACCCCGGACACCCGCGACCAGCAGGACCTGGCGTCGTACGACGAGTGGCGCGCCGCCCTGGTCGACGACCTGCTGCTGGCGGTCGGCGACGTCACCCCCGAGGAGTGGGAGTGGCTGTGGGACCGCACCCTCGCGGCGCACCGGGCGTGGGAGGAGGCGGGGCGGCCGTGACCGCCTGGCGCCCCGCGACCGCCGACGAGGCCGTGGCGCTGCGCGACCTCGAGCGCGCCGCCAGCCGCGCCGGGCTGGCCCACGTGTTCGGCGACCTGCCCTACCCCGACGACGACGTGCTGGCGCGGTGGGTGCTGCTGCTCGACGACCCGGGCGTCACCATCGAGGTGGTCGAGGACGACGGGGGACTGGTCGCGCTCACCGCGCACGACGGCGCGACGCTGCGGCACCTCGCGGTCCGTCCCGACCGCTGGGGCGGCGGGCTGGGACGGGAGGGGTTCGAGCGGGCCAGGGCCGCGGGTGCCCGCCGGCTGTGGGTCCTCGCGGACAACGACCGGGCCCGCACGCGCTACGCGGCCTGGGGGTGGCACCCCAGCGGGACGACCCAGGAGTGCCCCTGGCCGCCCTACCCGACCGAGGTCGAGTACGTCGCTCCCTAGGATCGGGTCATGCCCGACGAGCGGACCGACCAGCTGCTGCAGCTCGCCGACGACCTCTACGCGCTGCCGCTGCCCGACTTCACGCCGGCCCGCGACGCGCTGGTCAAGGAGCACCGGTCGGGCGACAAGGACCTCGCGGCCGGCCTCAAGGGACTGCGCAAGGCGTCGGTCGCGGCGTGGGTGGTCAACCTGCTCGTGCGCCGTGACCCCGACCAGGTCGATCAGGTGCTGGCCGTCGGCGCCGCGCTGCGCGACGCGCAGGCCGACCTCGACGCCGCCCAGCTGCGCGAGCTGACCAAGCAGCGCCGCCAGCTCACGGCGTCGGTGACCACCGCCGCCCGTCGGCTGGCGCGGGCCGAGGGCGTCACCGTCACCCAGGCCGTCGCCGACCAGGTCGAGGCGACGCTGACCGCCGCCATGCTCGAGGCGGACGCGGCGCGAGCGGTCCGCAGCGGCCTGCTCGTCACCGCGCTCTCCGCCACCGGCCTCGGCGACCTCGACCTCAGCGGCTCGGTGGCCGTCCCCGACGCGTTGGGGTTCAGCGCGACGGCGCGCCCGGCGCCCGGGGCGACGCCGGACCCCGCCGGTGGTCGGCCCCAGCTGCACGTCGTGCCGGATCCCGACGCCGACGCCAAGGCCCGGGCCGCGGCCGACGAGCGCCTGGCCGACGCGCGGGCCACGCTCGCGGCGGCCGAGAAGGAGCACCGGGCGACCCGCCGCGGCGTGGAGAAGCTCCAGGCGCGCACCCTGCAGCTGCGGGCGGAGATCGACGAGCTGCGCAGCCGGATCGCGACGCTGGACGCGAGCCTGGAGGAGGTCGACGACGAGCTGTCGGAGGCCGAGGCGCTGCACGAGGAGGCGGGGGAGACGGTCGAGGAGGCGAGGTCCGAGGTCGACGCCGCCCGCGCCGCGCGCGACCGGCTGTAGGCGCCTACGAGGCGGCGAGCGCGGCTGCGGCGAGCAACCGGTCGGCCGGGGTGGCGGCCGGGTCCCGCGCGACGAGCGCGGTGACCGGGACGGCCAGGCCGACGAACGCGCGCTCCTCGGTCGTGGCGACCCGGCCCGACGTGGGCACCAGCTCGGGGAGGGCGTCGACGGGGACACCGGCCGACCGGCACGCGTCGAGCGACCAGGTGTACCGCCCGTCGGCCAACAGGCCGGTCGCGGCCGCGTGGGTCGCGTCGGTGGCGTGCCAGGTGCCGAGCGTCATCCGCGCGACGAGGTAGGACTCCAGGCCCCCCACGGCGTACCGGCCCTCCACCACCAGCGCCCAGGTGTGCGGCTCCTGCGCCGCCACGCTCGCCAGCACGTCGACGGTCCGGGCCAGCACCGCGCGGCGCGGGGAGCCCAGGGTCTCGCGGTCCCACAGCACGGTCGCGACGGGGTCGGTGGTCACCGCCACCCGGTCGGGCCGCTCCGTCCCGGCGCCGTCCACGACCCGGCGCGCGGCGGTGAGGGTGGCGCGCCACAGGTCGTCGGGGGCCAGCTCGAGCCGGCCGTCGTGCTCCGCGGGCGCGACGTCCACGTGCGTCGACGCCACGACCGAGAGGTCGTGGCGCAGGACCGCCGCGGTGACGCCGTCCGGACCGGCGTCGAGGACGAGGGTGCTCACGCGCCGTCGCCGGGTCGTCCCTCCCGGATGATCTCCAGCACCCGGCGGTCGATCCAGGCCGGGCGCGGTCCGCGGTCGACCCGCATCTCGTGGTTGGCCGCGCCCACCCACGCCACGAAGCTCTCCCGGCCGGCCGCGCGCGCGAGGTCCTCGAGCTCGGCCATCAGGGCGTCGTCGACCGGCACCTGCTCGTCGGGCGTGGAGGCGGTCAGGTAGAGGTCGTTGAGGTCCAGCAGCCGGGCCAGCTCGGTCACCGGCGCGGCGTGGTCGTCGACGCGCAGGTCGACCGCGACGTCGTCGTGGCCGCCGTAGCCGGCACCGTCGCGGACCACGAGCAGGGCGGCCGACTGCCTGCCCCGGCTGTCGCCACCGGCCTCGTCGCCGGCGGCGAGCGCCGCCAGCAGCCGCCGCTCGACCGGCTGCCCGGTCGAGCCCAGCCAGGCGCTCTCCATGGCCTCGACGACCTCCGGGCCCGTGAGGATGTTGCCCTGGACGGCGTAGCCGCCCCTCTCGCCGCTGCGCCCCGTGGTGCCGCCAGCCCACGCGAGGCAGCCGCTGCCGGTGTAGGTCGCGGCGTTGCCGTCGGAGTCCACGATCCCGACCTGCCGGTCCTCGCGGCCCTCGTCCTCCTCGACCAGCCGGTCGAGCGCGACCTGCGCGGTCGCCCCGTCGTCGAGGTGCGCGAGGGCGAGGTACTTGAACGCCAGGTTGGCGTCGGCCTGCGTCGCGACCGCACCGATGCCGGCAGCCGCGGCCGGGACCGCGGAACCGACGGCGAGGAACTTGGAGGCGACGGCCACGCCCCACGACTCGCCGTCGTCGGAGCGCGCCACGATGGAGAACGTCATGCCGGAAATCTAGCGGGCGGCCGGGCGGCCGGGCGGTGCGGATTGCGTGGTGTCCCTCCCGCTGGCGGCCCCGATGGGTGAGGATGGGCCCGTGCTGGATCGTCTCGGGTTCCCTCACGTCGGAGAGCACCGACGCTTCGTGTCGGCCATCGTGTGCGACACCGTCGGCAGCGGCCTGTTCATGCCGATCACGCTGCTCTACTTCCTCGCGATGACCGACCTGTCGCTCGTGCAGATCGGCTCGGCGCTGTCGCTGTCCGCGCTGCTCACCATGCCGGGCGCGTTCGTGATCGGGAGCCTGGTCGACCGTTTCGGTCCGCGCCGGATGATGCTCGCCGGCAACCTGGTGCAGGCGGTCGGGATGATCGCCTACCTCTGGGCCGACTCGCTGCTCGCCGTGGCGCTCTGGACGACGCTGCTCAACATCGGCCGGCAGTCGTTCTGGGGGTCCTTCGGCAACGTGGTCACCGCGATCTCCGCGCCGGGGGAGCGCGAGCTGTGGTTCGGCTTCCTGCAGGCGGTGCGCAACCTCGGCTACTCGGTCGGCGGGGTGCTCGCCGGCATCGCGCTGCAGATCGGCACCGACCTGGCCTACGAGACCGTGGTCGTGGTCAACGCGGTGACGTTCGTGATCGCCTACGCCCTGCTCCTCGACGTGCCCGACCACCGGGCACCGCACGACGACGACGCGCCGCTCGAGGGGTGGGGCACGGTCCTGCGCGACGGCCCGTACCTGCGCCTGGTGCTCGGCCAGTTCGGCTTCGTCGCCGGGATGATGGTGCTCAACTTCGCGATCCCGGTCTACGTCGCCGAGACCATCGACCTCCCCGGCTGGGTCGTCGGCGCGATCTTCACCCTCAACACCGCCATGGTGGGCCTGGGCCAGGGACTGGTGGTGCGCCGGATGAACGGTCAGGTGCGCGCCCGGATGATGGCGCTCGCCCAGCTGGTGTTCGTGGCGAGCTACGCGCTGTTCGTCGCCGCCGGGTGGCTGCCGGTGTGGCTGGCCGTGGTGGTCATGCTCGTCGGCGCGGGCGTCTACACGCTCGGCGAGCTCGCCGGCGGCCCGGTCTTCAGCGCCACGGCGGCCGAGGCGGCCCCCGACCACCTGCGCGGTCGCTACCTCGGGCTCTTCCAGCTCAGCTGGGCGATCGGCGGCGCGGTGACGCCGGTGGCGTTCACCTACCTGCTCGCCCACGGCGCCACCACGCTGTGGTGGGTGCTGGGCGCGCTCGCCCTGGCCAGCGCCGCGTACCTCCAGCGACTGCCGCGGACCCTGCCCGCGTCGGGGCTGCGGGTCACCGACCGGGCCGGCCGGGCCGAGGAGCCCGAGACGGCCTGAGGCCGACGGGCACGCCTCAGGGCTGCCCGATCCCGGCGAGCAGGTCGGTGAACCACGCCTGCGAGGCGTCGAAGGGCTTGTGGCCGGCGACCCGGTCGAACTCGATCGCGCGCAGCTCGTCGCCGCGCTCCTCGTCGTGCCCGACGAGGCCGGGCTCGCCGGCCAGCGCGCACGCCACGGCCTTCTCCGCCATCTCGCGGATCAGGGCCAGGTCGGTCTCGCCGGCCGGGGCGGACCGGGAGAAGTAGCCCGACTTCTGCACCATCTGCTTCTCCGCGCCGATCTCGTGGGAGAACCGGTCGGCGAAGTAGCGGCCCGGGTTGATCGTGTCGATCTTGATGTGCCCGAACGGGTCGCGCCCGACGGTCTCGCCGCGCGACTCGAGCTCGGCCACGATGTCGGACACGCCCGCGCCCTCGGCCAGGAAGATGTTGACGCAGCCGATCTCGTCCATCACCGCGCGCAGCCGCGCGGCCTCCGCGGCGAGGTCGATGCCGCGCTCGGGGACGTAGACCGCGTGCAGCGCCCAGCGGCGGGGGTCGAGCCCGAGGCCCGGGAGCCACTCCTGCTCGGCGTGCCAGGCCATGTAGTCGCGCGCCGCGGCGGCGGTCAGCCAGCCGCTGGCGCGCCCCATCACCTCGTGGACGATGAGCATCCGCGGGTTGGAGCCGTGCTCGGCCAGCACGTGCTGGGCGAAGACCGAGGCCTCGTGGGCCGCGGTCAGCGCACCGAGGCTCTGGCGCACCGGCACGATGTCGTTGTCGATCGTCTTGGGCAGGCCGACCACCGTCAGCTCGGAGCCGAGCGTGTGGAGGTACGCCGCCAGGTCGGCCGCCGCGGTGTTGGTGTCGTCGCCGCCGATGGTGTGCAGGACGTCGACGCCGTCGGCCTGCAGCCGCGCCGCCGCGACCTGCAGCGCGGTCTCGTCGGGGCCGATCAGCCCGCGGCGACGGCAGTCCTCGTCGTTGGTCAGCTTGACCCGGCTGTTGCCGATCGGGCTTCCGCCGTAGCGGTGCAGCACCGCGGCGCCCGCCCGCTCCTCGGGACCGATGACGAGGCTGTTGCCGGTGAGCAGGCCGTGGTAGCCGTGCCGGTAGGCGATCAGCTCGATGTCGGGGTCGGTCGCGTCGTAGGTCTCGATGAGGGCACCCACGGCGGAGGACAGGCACGGGGCGTAGCCACCCGCCGTCAGGAGCGCGACACGCTTCGGCATGGGGAGCAGGGTATGTGGAACGTTCCAAGTCGGGAAGGCCGGTCCAGTGCGCAGACCGGTCGGCGGACGCGACACGCACCCCCGCGAGGGGGACGGTGGTTGCCCTGCGCGGTCCCCGCAGGACAAGGTGAGCACGACCCCCCGGGCGCCACCGTGCCCGGTGCGGACCGAGAGGGGAGTCCCGATGAGCGCGACCGAAGCCACGCAGCAGGACGTCAACGGCGCCGAGCCCGACCTCAAGCGGGTGATGGGGCCGAGGCTCCTGCTGCTCTTCATCGTCGGCGACATCCTCGGCGCCGGCGTCTACGCCGTCACCGGCAAGCTCGCCGGCCAGGTCGGCGGCATCGCGTGGCTGCCGTTCCTCGTCGCGTTCGCCGTCGCGACGGTGACCGCGTTCTCCTACCTCGAGCTGGTCACCAAGTACCCCCAGGCCGCGGGTGCCGCGCTCTACACGCACAAGGCGTTCGGCATCCACTTCGTGACGTTCCTCGTCGCCTTCACGGTCGTGTGCTCGGGCATCACGAGTGCCTCGACGTCGTCGAACCTGCTGGCCGCCAACCTGCTGATCGGGTTCGGCAACGACAGCCCGTCCACCGGCGCCACGCTCGCCGTCGCGCTCGGCTTCATGCTCGTCCTCGCCGCGATCAACCTGCGCGGCGTGGGGGAGAGCGTGAAGTTCAACGTCGTGCTCACCCTCGTGGAGATGACGGCGCTGGCCATCGTCATCGTGATCGGGTTCGTCGTGGTGGCCCGCGGCGACGCCGACCTCGGCCGGATCACCGTCTTCGAGAACCCCGACGACAAGGGCCTCTTCATGGCCGTCACCGTCGCGACCGCGATCGCGTTCTTCTCGATGGTCGGCTTCGAGGACTCGGTCAACATGGTCGAGGAGACCAAGGACCCGATGCGGATCTTCCCACGCACCATGCTCACCGGCCTGGGCATCGCGGTGGTGATCTACATGCTGGTGGCGGTCTCCGTGGTCGCGGTGATCCCCGCCGGCCAGATCGCCGAGCCGACCAACGCGGAGGCCGGGATCCTGCTCGACGTGGTGAAGATCGGCGCGCCCGACCTCCCGATCGACAAGCTCTTCCCCTTCCTCACGGTCTTCGCGGTCGCCAACACCGCGCTCATCAACATGCTGATGGCGAGCCGGCTGATCTACGGCATGGCGCAGCAGGACGTGCTGCCCCGCAGCCTCGGCAAGGTGCTGCCCGGCCGCCGGTCGCCGTGGACCGCGATCGGGTTCACCACCCTGCTCGCGCTGGCGCTGATCACGGTGGTCTCGACCCAGTCGGACAACTCGGTCGTCAGCGCCCTGTCCGGCACGACCGCGACACTGCTGCTGGCCGTCTTCACGATCGTCAACGTCGCGTGCATGATCCTGCGCCGCGACCCCACCCCCGACGAGGCCTTCCGTGCGCCGTCGTTCCTCCCGGTCGTCGGCGCGGTCTGCTGCCTCTACCTGCTCGGGCCGTGGGCGCGGACCGAGGCCGACATGATCCAGTACAGGATCGCGGGCGGCCTGCTCGCCGTGGGCGTCGTGCTGTGGGCGCTCACCTGGGCCACCAACCGCGGCGTGCGCGCCAAGAAGACCGGCTTCCGCGACATCGACCACCTCGAGGAGTGACCGCCGCGACGGCGACACACGTCCGGGTTCGCCGGACCCGGTGGGCGTCGCCGTCTACGGTTGCCGGGTGACACGACGACCTCTCGGGCTCTGTGCCGCCGTGCTCGTGGCCTCTGCCCTCGGCTGCTCCTCGGTCACCCCCGCCAGCCCGTCGGCGAGCGCCACCCCGGGCGACTACCCGCCCGCGACGACCGCGCCCACGGCGCGCGAGCCCGGACCGGTCGTGGCCCGGGGCCCGCGCGAGCGTCCACCCGTCCCGCCCGCCCCGGCGCTGGACGAGGCGTACCGCTTCGTGTCCGCGCCCGACTTCCTCAACCAGGACGTCGCCGACCTCACCGCGGACGGTCGCGAGCAGCACGTCGTGGAGGCGACCGGCCAGGTCGCCAACTCCACCAACGCCGAGTACGACCGTGCGCTCGACCACGTCATCTCCGAGATGGCCTCCCACGGCACCGACGACGTCCTGGTCGCCGGCGACCTCGTCGAGGGCCGCTGGGGGCGCGACGACGCCCGCACCGGTGTCTTCGGCCCGACCCGCACCGAGCAGCAGCGGGTGCGTGCCTGGCGGCGGGCGGCCGACGTCTACTACCCGGCCTACCGGGACCGGTTCACGGACCACGGGCTCACCACCTACCCCGCGGTCGGCGACCACGAGATCGGCGACGACCCGTGGCGGCGGCCGCGCCGCGACCCGTGGATCGACTTCAAGCGTCGCCACGTCCCGCTGTTCAAGCAGGTCTTCGCCGAGCAGATGCTCACCGGCACCGACGGCCGGCCGCGCTTCACCGACCGTCCCCGCCGCGGCCCCGCCAAGGACACCGCCTACGCCGTGCGCCTGGACCGCAACGTCCTCCTGGTCACCCTCGACGTCTTCGAGCGCCGCGGCGGCGACGTCCACCTCTCGGTCGACCCTGCCCAGCTGGCCTGGCTGCGAGGCGTGCTGCGGCAGGCGCGTCGCGACGACGTGCCGTGGGTGATGGTGCAGGGGCACGTCCCGATGACCGGCGACGTCCGCACCCGCAACTCCAGCCACCTCGTCTACGAGCGCGGCACCCGCTCGGACCTGTGGCGCACGATGGTGCGCGGCGGCGTCGACGTCTACCTCAGCGGCGAGGTCCACGACCAGACCGTGCACGAGCGCGACGGGATCCTCGAGGTGTCGCACGGCTCGCTGTTCTACCGCGGCGAGGCGTCGTACGTCCTGGGCCAGGCGACGGCCGACCGGCTGGTCCTGGAGAACCACCAGTTCCGCGGGACGATCGGGTTCGAGGACCGGCTCTGGACCACCTCGCGGCAGGGAGCGCCGGGGCACGTCAGCTATCCCGGGAGCTCGGTGGTGACCGGCACCCTCGTCGCCCGCCGCACCCGCGCGGGCGGCCTGCGGGTCGACGACGCGGCGGGCGTGCTCACGCCGCAGGAGTGACCCGGGTCTCGCCGGCAGCCCACGCTCCGGTCACGGTTCGGGTGCGCGGCCGCCCCCGCCGTACCCTTGACAGGTGACTCCTCCCGACGCCCCGTCCCCCCGCACCACCGGGCTCGGCGCGATCCCCACGCTCGAGCAGCTGCACGCGATGGGCCCGCGCCAGCAGCCGCGCTATCCCGACGCCACGGCCGTGGCCGCGGCCGTCGACCGGCTGCGCACCGCACCGCCGCTCGTGTTCGCCGGCGAGTGCGACGACCTGACCGGGAAGATCGCGGCCGTCACCCGCGGCGAGGCCTTCCTCCTGCAGGGCGGCGACTGCGCCGAGACCTTCGCGGGCGTCACCGCCGACAACGTCCGCAACAAGCTCCGCGTCCTGCTGCAGATGGCCGTGGTGCTGACCTACGCCGCCTCCGTGCCGGTCGTGAAACTCGGCCGGCTGGCCGGGCAGTACGCCAAGCCGCGCAGCTCCGACGACGAGACCCGCGACGGCGTGACCCTGCCGGCCTACCGCGGCGACGCGGTCAACGGCTACGACTTCACCGCGGAGGCGCGCGTCCCCGACCCGCAGCGGCTCGTCGAGGTCTACAACAACTCCGCCGCGACCCTGAACCTGGTCCGCGCCTTCGTCACCGGCGGCTACGCCGACCTCCGCCAGGTGCACACCTGGAACACCGACTTCGTGCAGTCCTCGCCGTTCGGCCAGCGCTACGAGGCCGTCGCCGACGAGATCGAGCGCGCGCTCACCTTCATGAAGGCGATCGGCGCCGACCCCGACGAGTTCCACCGCGTCGACTTCCACTCCAGCCACGAGGCGCTGCTGCTGGAGTACGAGCAGGCGCTCACGCGCATCGACTCGCGCACCGACCTGCCCTACAACGTCTCGGCGCACTTCGTGTGGATCGGCGAGCGCACCCGCCAGCTCGACGGGCCGCACGTCGAGCTGCTGTCGAGGATCCAGAACCCGATCGGGATCAAGCTCGGGCCCACCACGACCCCCGACGACGCGCTGGCCTACGCCGCACGGCTCAACCCGGACAACACCCCGGGCCGGCTGACCTTCGTCACCCGCTTCGGCGCCGACAAGATCCGCGACGGCCTGCCGCCGCTGGTCGAGAAGGTCACCGCCGAGGGCGTGCAGGTCGCGTGGGTCTGCGACCCGATGCACGGCAACACCTTCGAGGCGTCCTCGGGCTACAAGACCCGCCGCTTCGACGACGTGATCGAGGAGGTCCAGGGCTTCTTCGACGTGCACCGCAGCCTCGGCACCTGGCCCGGCGGCATCCACGTCGAGCTCACCGGCGACGACGTGACCGAGTGCGTCGGCGGCGGCGAGGAGATCGACGAGGTCGGCCTCGCACACCGCTACGAGTCGGTCTGCGACCCCCGGCTGAACCGCGTCCAGTCGCTCGAGCTGGCGTTCCTCGTCGCCGAGATGCTGCGCAAGGCCTGAGCGCCGCCACCTCCCCGAGCGGTGGGTGAGGGGGATTCCGCACCCCGGAGATCCTCCTCACGCACCGCCGGGGGCGTACGCCCGGCCGGCTGGTTGGATGGTCGGGTGATCGACCTGCGCTCCGACACCCTGACCCGGCCGACCGACGCGATGCGCGAGGCGATGGCCCGCGCCGAGGTCGGCGACGACGTCTACGGCGAGGACCCGACGGTCCTCGCGCTCGAGGAGCGGGTGGCCGCGCTGTTCGGCCACGAGGCGGCGCTGTTCACGCCGACCGGCTCGATGGCCAACGTGCTGGCCGTGGCCAGCGTGGTCGCCCCCGGCCAGGAGGTGCTCTGCGAGTCGTCGGCCCACATCGCGCGCGCCGAGCTCGGCGCCCACGGCGCGATCACCGGGCTGACCATGCGCACCTGGACCCACCCGCGCGGCCAGGTCGACCTCGCGGCGATCGAGGGGCTGTACGCCCCCGACATGGGGCCGTACTTCGTGCAGACCGCGGCGGTGTCGGTCGAGAACACCCACAACTTCGCCGGGGGAGTCGTGCTCCCGCTGCCGGACCTCCGGGCGCTGCGGGCGTGGGCCGACACCACCGGCACCCGGCTCCATCTCGACGGTGCCCGGATCTGGAACGCCCACGTCGCCACCGGCACCCCGCTGGCCGACTACGGGCGGGTGGCCGACGTCCTCGCGGTCTGCCTGTCCAAGGGCCTGGGTGCGCCGGTCGGCTCGCTCATGGTCGGCTCGGCCGACGCGGTGGCCGAGGCCCGCGTGCGGCGCAAGCGGATGGGCGGCGGGATGCGCCAGGTCGGCGTCCTGGCCGCGGCCGGGGCGTACGCCCTCGACCACCACGTCGAGCGGCTCGCCGACGACCACGACCACGCCCGGTTGCTGGGCGAGGCGCTGGGCCTCGACCCCGGCGACGTCGACACCAACATCGTCGTCGTCGAGCGGCCGGACGCACCGGCGTTCGTGGCGGCCGCGGCGGAGGAGGGCGTGCGGATCGCCGCCGTCGGGCCCCGCGCGGTGCGCCTGGTCACCCACCTCGACGTCTCGCGGGCCGACGCCGAGCGCGCGGCGTCGGTCCTCGCGCGGCTCTGACGCGCGGTCAGGGCGGTCAGGGCGCGTCGGCGCGCCACTCGAGCCGGCGGATCACCTCGCCCTCGTGGAGGGTGGTCGTCTCGCCGGTGTCGGTGAAGCCGCGGGCACGGTAGAGCCGGAGCGCGCGGCGGTTCGCCTCCCGGGTCCAGACCGACAGGCGGGTCCAGCCGGGGCCGTGGTCGCCCCGCTGCACGGACCGCACGAGGGCGCCGGCCACGCCGCAGCCCCAGAGCGCGGGGTCGACGAAGACCATCGAGAGGTGGCCGGCCGCGGGGTCGCTCCCGTCGTCGCCGCGGTAGGGCTCGGCGACCAGCATCCCCGCCGGTCGCTCGCCGTAGTGCGCGAGCAGCGCGAGGTGCCCGGCGTCCACGCGGTCCGCGACCTTCGCGGCGACCCGCTCGAGGCGCTCCGGCGTGGGCGGGCGGTCGGTCGCGGTCCGCGCCGCCCGCCACACCTCCACGGCCCGTCGCCGGGACTCCTCGTCGAGGATCGGCGCGATGAGCGTGCGGGGCATCGGCTGCTCAGCCGGCCCGGCGGCCGAGGACCGAGATCTCGCTGATCGCGGTGTAGTCGCGCCCCAGCGGGCCGGCGCCGGGAGGGGTGACCTCGCCGAGGGTGAGGGTCACCGTCGAGGTCGTCACCGGCGGCACCTCGACCTGCTGCACGTCCGGGCGCTCCGCCAGCGCCTGCTCGACGGTGGAGCCGTCGTCGAACGTCCAGGTCACCGAGAGGATGCGGCGGTTGTTCGGGTACCAGTCCACGCCCGCGACCTGCTTGGCGTAGCCGTTGACGAGCCCGACCCGGTCGACGACGGTCGGCCCGGCCAGGGTGATCGTGATCGACTGGCCGGCGGCCGAGCCGGCCGTGCGCCAGGCGGTGGCGGGGTTGCCGTCGCCCATCTGCGCGGCTTCGTAGGCGACGAGGTCGCCGTCGAGGTCCGTCGTCGGGGGCGCGGTCGCGGGGACCGCGAAGGCGGCCCCGCTCGCGGCGTCGAGACGCTCGCCCACGCCCTGGGGGACCGCCTCGGTCCCCTCGGTCGCCTCGGTCGCCGCGTCGTCTGCGCCGGGGCTCGACGACCCCACCGCCGACGAGGGCTCGGCGGCCTGGTCGGGCGCGTCCCCGTCGCCGGTGTCGAGCACGCGGAGCAGCACCAGCACCACGGCCACCAGCGCGGCGGCACCGAGGACCCAGGGGATCCAGCCGCGGGCCGACAACGGCTCGTCGGGCCCGAGCTCGTCGGCGTCGTGGTATGGCAGCAGGTCCCGCTCGGGGTCCCACACGGCCGGGCCGCCCGGCGAGCCGCCGTCCGGGGCGCGATCGGGAGCGTGATCGGGGGTACGGGTGCGCCGGGGGATGCGCCTCGGGGTGCGGGCCGGACCGGGTCGCGGGTCGGCGGGACCGGCGTCGGGTCGGCCGCCTGCACGGCAGGACCGCCGGTGGCGCCTCCGCGACCTCGGCGCTCGCGCGTGCCGCCGCCGGCGCGGGTGCCGGGGGCGCGGGTTCGGACGGCGCCGGTGCTCGCGGTGCCGGTGGCCGGGCGCCCGCGGGTGGCGGGTCGCCGATCCGGTGCCCGCAGTTGAGGCAGAACCGGCCCACCCCGAGCTCGGCGCCGCACCTCACGCACGTGTCCACGGAGCCCACGATAGGGGGAGGAACCCACGGCGGGGCTCCGGTCGCGGCTCAGACCGCGATGTGCGGGACCTCGCCCTCGAGCGAGCGGCGCGGGGCGAGCTCGACGGTCAGCATCGCCACCAGCACCATCGTCCCGCCCACCAGCAGCCGCGCGGTGACGTCCTCGCCGCCGAGCCACACGGCGAAGAGGGACGCGAAGACGGGCTCCATGCTCATGATGATCGCGCTGCGCGTCGGCGGCAGGTGGGCCTGGGCCCAGGTCTGGCCGAGCAGCCCGAGGGCGCCGACGACGACGGCCATGTAGAGCACCGACACCCAGTCCGACGTCCGTTCCGGGAGGACGATCCCGTCGGGGGCCGTGGCGAGCGTGCAGACCGCGGCGATCACCATGACCTGGAGGATCGTCATGCCGATCGCGTCGCGCGCCGACGACCACGCCCCGAGCCCGACGATGTGGAGGGCGTAGAGCACGGCGGAGGCGAGCGTGACGAGCTCGCCGTAGCCGACGCTGAGCCCGTTGAGCGCGAGCACGCCGAGCCCCACCGTCGCGAGCGCGACCGCGAGCCACGTGATCCGGGGGATCCGGGTGCGGAGGATGGCGGCCGCGAGGAGCGGCGTGCAGACGACGTACAGCCCGGTGACGAAGCCGCTGATGCTCGCCGGGGTGTGCGCCAGCCCGGCGGTCTGGAGGATCTGCGCGACGCCGTAGAGCAGCCCGAGCACGACGGCGTGGCGCCGCACCACCGGGGACATGCGGGCGATCGCGCGGGGCGCCACCACCAGCAGCGCGAGCGACGCCACCGCGAACCTCAGGGCGAGGAAGTCCAGCGTCGGGACCCGGTCGAGCAGGTCCTTGATGAGGAAGAACGTCGAGCCCCAGCACGCTGCCAGTGCGAGGAGCGCGAGCGCCGCGAGCAGGGTCGTACGGCGGTCGTGCTCGGGGGTCACGGGGGAAGGCTAGGACCTCAGATGAGGAACAGCGTGATCGTGGATCCCTTCGGGACGTCCTCGCCCGCCCCGGGGTCGGAGCTGAAGACGTAGCCGAGCCCGAGGTAGCTGTCCGACTCCTCGGTGGTCACCTGGAACCCGAGGCCCTCGAGCAGCTCGGTGGCGGCGTCGACGCCCATCGCGCGCACGCGCGGCACCTCGACCAGCTCGGGTCCCCGGGAGACCACGAAGGTCACCGTGTCGCCGCGGAAGAGCGTCCCGGTGCTCGGGTCCTGGGAGATGACGACGCCCTCGGGAACGGTGTCGCTGAACTCTTCGGAGGCGACCTCGACCTGCAGCCCACGCTTCTCCAGCGACGCACGCGCGTCGTCGAGGTCCTCGCCGGTCCAGTCCTTGACCTCGATCGGCTTGCGGCCGCGGCTCAGGACCAGGTCGACCGTCGCGCCGGGCTTCAGGGTGGTGCCGGCCTTGGGGGAGGTGCGGATCACCTGCCCCTCGGGCACCGTCTCGCTCCACCGCCCCCTGCTCTCCCCGAAGGCGAGGTTGGTGGCGGCGAGCGCGTCCTGCGCCTGGTCCTCGGTCTGCCCGGCGAGCGCCGGGACGTCGTAGCGCTCGGGGCCGAGCGACAGCACGAGGGTCACGGTGCCGCCGTCGAGCACCTTGCCGCCGGGCTTCGGGTCGGTGGCGATGACCATCCCGGCGGCGACGTTCTCGGAGTACGCCGGGTCGCCGGCCTCCGCGTCGAGGCCGGCGGACTCCAGCCTGGCCGACGCCGCCGCCTCGTCGAGGCCGAGCACTCCGGGCGTCGTGGTGTAGCGGGCCCAGCCGAACCACCACGCACCGATCCCGATCCCCGCGACGAGGAGCAGGGAGAGCAGCAGGACGAGCGGGCCCTTCAGGGAGCGTCGGCGCGCGGTGGTGGCCACCGGGGTGGCGCGGCTGGGCGGGCGCGGGCCGGACGACCGGTCGGCGGCGGGCCGGCCGGCGACGGTCCGGTCGGTCCCGTCGGGGCGCACCGGCATCGCGGTGGTCGCGGGCTCCGGCTCGACGACCGCGGCGGCGGCCGGTGCGGTCGCGACCGGTGCGGGTGCGGGGTGCCGCTCGAGCGCGGTGGTGCGGTCCGGGCTGCCGTCGTCGACGAGACCCGACTCGCGGGGGTCGACCTCGCTGAGCAGGGCCAGCGCCCCCGCGTCGAACGGCTCCGGCATGGTGTCGTTCGCGGGGTCCGGCGCCTCGTCGGTGCCGACCGGGCGGCGCGGCATCAGGTCGGCCGCGAGCTCGGGGTCGGAGTCGAGGCCCTCGCGCAGGGCCTGCTCGACGCGGTGCAGGTGGTGCAGCAGGACGGTCGCGTCGGCCGGGCGCTGGCCGCGGTCGCGCGACGTGGCGCGGGCGACCAGCGCGTCGACGTAGTCGGGGGTGCCGGGCTGGCGCAGCGACGGCATCGGCACGTCGTGGTGGACGTGGCGGTACGCCACCTGGATGGGCGACTCGCCCTCGTGCGGCTTCGCGCCGGTGAGCAGCTCGTAGAGCACCACGCCGGCGGCGTAGACGTCGGCGCGCGCGTCGGAGCGGCCGTCGACGACCAGCTCCGGCGCGAGGTAGGAGACGGTGCCGATCAGCACGCCGCCGGTCGCGGTGTGCTGGGTGTCCGCGCTGACCGCCTTCGCCAGCCCGAAGTCCGCCACCTTGACCCGACCGCCGTGCGCCTCGTCGGCGATCAGCACGTTCTCCGGCTTCACGTCGCGGTGGACGAGGCCCGCGCGGTGGGCCGCGGCGAGCGCGGAGACGACCGGCTCCAGCAGGGCGAGGGCGCGGGTCGGAGGCATCGGCGCCTCCTTGCGGACCACGTCGCGGAGCGTGTGCCCGGGGACGTACTCCATGACGAGGAAGACCGTGTCGGTGCCGTCGGAGGTGTCGTCGCCCTGGTCGTAGACGCCCACGACGTGGGGGTGGTTGAGCCGGGCCGCGGCGCGCGCCTCGCGGACGAACCGCTGCGCGAACTCCTGGTCGTCGCCGAGCCCCGGGTGCATCACCTTGACCGCGACGGTCCGGTCGAGCCGGGTGTCGGTGGCCTCGTAGACACTGGCCATGCCGCCCCGCGCCACCCGCGCGGTGATCCGGTAGCGCCGGTCCAGCAGCCGGCCGACCATGGGGTCGCCAGCAGCGCCGGGCGCGGCTGCGCGGGCGTGCTCGGGTGGCTCCACTGTCGACCTCCAACGCCGGACGGGGAAGGATCCGGCCCCCACATCGTACGGAAGCGGCGCCTGGGGCGGTGCCCAGGCGCGGCCGACCGGCGTGGCGCGGACCGGCCGCCGGGTGGGTGGCACCCCTCGCGCGTGACAGACTTCGCGCCATGAGTGACGCCCCCCTCGCCGACCGTGACCTCGCCGCCCTCGTCCCCGAGTGGCTGGACTGGGCCCAGGTCGCGCAGCTCCTCGGCGTGACGCCCTCGAAGGTGCGCACGATGATCCGCGAGCACGAGCTCGCCGCGGCGGTGCCCGTCCCGGGCGCCGGCCCCAAGGTCCCCGCCGACTTCATCCAGGACGGACTGGTCGTCAAGGGGCTGCCCGGCCTGCTGACCCTGCTCCACGACCACCGCTTCGACGACCGCGAGTGCATCGCCTGGCTCTTCACCGACGACGACCTCCCGGGCCGGCCGATCGACGCGCTGCGGGAGAACCGCGGCAGCGAGGTCAAGCGGCGCGCGCAGGTGCTGGAGTACTGATGGCCGCCGGCGCCGGCCGCCAGCGGTTCCGGTGGTTGCTGCTGCTCGTCGCCGCCGCCCTGCTCCTGGCGTGGGCGGTCACGGGTGGGCTGTCCGGAGGTGCCGGGGACGCGGGCGCCCCGACCGTGGCCCGCGACAGCACGTCGACGTCCCCCTCGACCGACCCCTCGACCGATCCCGACAGCGGGCTGCCGCTCGTCCGCCTCGCCGACCTGCCGCCCGAGGCGGCGAAGACTGTCGAGCTGATCGACCGCGGCGGGCCCTTCCCGGAGGACGAGGACGACGGTGTCTTCGGCAACCGCGCGGACCTGCTGCCCGACCAGCCGTACGGCTACTACCGCGAGTACACGGTGCCGACGCCCGGGGCCGACACCCGTGGCGCGCGGCGCATCGTCGCGGGCGAGGCCGGCGAGCTGTACTGGACCGACGACCACTACCAGTCGTTCTCCCGCGTCGTGAGGCCGTCGTGAGCGGGCTCGCGGCCGTGCTGTCCGGGCGCCGCGCGCCCGGCATCGAGCACTGGCACTCGGCGCTCGCGGTGCCGGACGTGCGCCACGCGGTCGAGCACGCGGGCTGGGGGTTCGGTCACCTCGACGGCTGGACCCGGGCCGACACCAAGGCGGGCTTCCTCGAGGCGGTGGGGGAGACCCTCGGGTTCCCCGACCACTACGGCCGGAACTTCGACGCCCTCGCCGACTGCCTGCACGACGTCGGCGCCGGCACGGCGGGCGTGCTGCTGCTGTGGGACGGCTGGGCGACGCTGGCCCGGTCGGACGAGCGCGCGTTCAGCATCGCGCTCAGCGTCCTCGGGTCGCGGGTCGCCGCCGACCGCGGCGTCCCGTTCGCCGTCCTGCTGCGCGGCGACGGCCCGGTCGTGCCGGGCATCACCAGCCTGGACTGAGAGCCCCTCGGTCAGACGGTCCGCTGCGTCGCTGCGGCGGCGAGGTCGGTGAGCACGGCGCGCGCGGTCGCGTCGACGTCGGCGGCCTCGAGGGAGGCGACGGCGCGGTCGGCGAGGTGCCCGATGACCTCCTCCACCTGCGCCCGCGCCCCGGAGTCGTCGATGATCCCCCTGAGCTCGTCGACGTCGGCGGCCGAGAGCGGGGTGCCGAGCGCCGCGTCGAGCCGCGCGGCCGCGGCCGGCGGGGCGGCGTCGAGCGCCAGCGCGACGAGCACCGTGCGCTTGCCCTCGACGAGGTCGTCGCCGGCGGGCTTGCCGGTCTGCGCCGGGTCGCCGAAGACCCCGAGGAGGTCGTCGCGGAGCTGGAACGCCTCGCCCAGGGGCAGCCCGAAGCGGGTGAGCTGCTCGAGCTGGGCGGGCGTCGCGCCGGCCAGCCCGGCGCCGACGTGGAGCGGGCGCTCGATGGAGTACTTCGCGGACTTGTAGCGCAGCACGGTCATCGCGGTGTCCACGTCGGCCCGTCCCCGGGCCTGCACCGACACGTCGAGGAACTGGCCGGCGATCACCTCGTTGCGGCACTGCTCGAAGAGCGTGAGGCCGGGCGCGACCTCGTCCGGCGCGAAGCCGCTGTGCCGGAGCAGGTCCTCCGCCCAGCCGAGGAGGAGGTCACCGAGCAGGATCGCGGCGGCGGCGCCGTACTGCTGCGCGTCGCCGCGCCACCCCGCGGCGCGGTGCTCGGCCTCGAACGCGCGGTGCGTGGCGGGGCGCCCGCGGCGGGTGTCGGAGGCGTCCATGAAGTCGTCGTGGACCAGCGCGCTCGCGTGCAGCACCTCCAGCGACGCGCACGCGCGGGCGAGGGCCCGCTCGTCGGTGACGTCCGGTCGCACCGCCCGGTGGCCCCAGTGGCAGAACGCCGCGCGGAACCGCTTGCCGCCGGTCACGGCGGTGCGCGCCTCCGCCACCAGGCGCCCGGCGTCGGGTCCGAGCGGAGCGAGCTCGTCCGCCCGCTCGTCGAGGAACGCGTCGAGGACCTGCTGGACCTGGTCGCGGAAGTCTGCGGGGTCCCACGTCGTCACGCGGGCGAGCCTAACCAGTGGACGCGGGCCGGGACGCATCGCCGTTCTCCGTAGGCTGGTGCCATGTCGACCGGTCACGGCCTGAGCATGGGCGAGCTCCTCGCGCGCGGCGAGCGCTCGTTCTCCTTCGAGTTCTTCCCGCCCAAGGACGCCGCCGGCGAGGAGCAGCTCTGGCAGGCGATCACCGAGCTCGAGCCCTACGGCCCGACGTTCGTGTCGGTGACCTACGGCGCGGGCGGCTCGACCCGCGACCGGACCGTCGCGATCACCGCGCGGATCGCCCGGGAGACCAGCATGCTGCCGGTCGCGCACCTCACCTGCGTGGGGCACACCACGCAGGAGCTCTCGGCGATCCTGGACGACCTCGCCTCCGCCGGCGTCCACCACGTGATGGCGCTGCGCGGCGACCCGCCCGGCGGTCCCGGCTCGCCGTGGACCCCCACGGACGGCGGCCTCACCTACGCCAGCGAGCTCGTCGCCCTCGTGCACCGTCGCCCGGACATGCGCATCGGCGTCGCGGCGTTCCCGGAGGGCCACGTCGACGCGGTCGACCTCGAGCAGGACGCCCGCGTGCTGCGCGCCAAGTACGACGCGGGCGCGGAGTTCGCCGTGACCGACATGGTGCTGCGCGCGTCCGACTACGTGGGTCTCGTCGAGCGGGCCGAGCGCGTCGGCGCCGACCTGCCGATCATCCCGGGCATCATGCCGATCCTGAACCTGCGCTCGATGGAGCGGATGGTCGAGTTCTCCGGGCGCCAGCTGCCGGACGAGGTCGTCGCCCGGCTCGCGCCCCACGCCGAGGACCCGGCCGGGCTGCGCGAGGAGGGCATCGCGATCGCCACGGAGCTCTGCGAGGCGCTGCTCGACGCCGGTGCGCCGGGCCTGCACTTCTACACGCTCAACCGGTCCCGGGCGACCCGCGAGATCTTCGCCAACCTCCGCATCACGGTCTGACCCCGTCGCGCCCCCCGGTCTAGGTTGGGCGCATGCGCACCGTCACCGTCACCGGGACCGGCACCGCGAGGGTCAGCCCGGACACCGCCGTGGTCCGACTGTCCGCCCTCGCCCGCGGCGCCGGCGTGTCCGAGGCCTACGAGGCGATGGCGGCGGCGGCCGCGACCGTGGTCGAGGTCGCCGCGCGGCACACCGACGAGCGTCGCGTGGCCTCGACGGGCATCACCGTGTGGCCGTTCCACGACCACGAGGGCAGGCGCGAGGGCTACGAGGCGCGCCACGGCTACGCCATCGCGTGCGGCGACCTGGCCGCGGCCGGGACGATGCTCGCCGCGCTGGCGCGGGAGGTCGGCGACGGCCTCGCGGTCGACGGCGTCGCACTGGAGGTCACCGACGACACGGTGGCGGGCGGCAAGGCACGCGAGGCCGCGTTCCACGACGCGCGGGAGCGGGCCGCCGCCCTGGCCCGGATGTCCGGGGCCGGGCTCGGTGCCGTCCAGACGGTCGTCGAGGGGGACCAGGGCGCGGGCCCGGTGCCGGTGGCGAAGGTCGCGCTGGCGTCCGCGGGCGGGCTCGAGCCCGGCGAGGCGACGGTGACCTCGACGGTCACCGTCGTGTGGGAGCTGGCCTGATCAGGCGCGACCGACGAGCTCGGCGGCGAGGGCGGCGCTGAGCCCGGCGAAGGGCAGCCCGGAGCCGGTGGTGGCGTGCGCGCCGACCGCCAGCACGCCCGCGACCGGCGTGCGCGGGCCCAGCCGCTGCCGGGCCGTCCGCGGTCCCGCCCAGCGGACCCCGTGGGGGGAGCCGCCCCAGAGCTCGACGAGGTCGCGCGGGGTGCGGTCGACGCGGGTGACCACCTGGCGGCGCACGTCGACGCCCCGGCGCGCCAGCGCCACCAGCGGGTCCTCGACGAGGCGCCCCCGCGCCAGCACCGTCCAGGCCGCGCCGCCCGTCGGTGCCCGGCCACCCGTCCGCACCACGAGCAGCGGGTCTCCGTGCAGCACCACCTCGTGCGGCAGGTCCGGGAGGTCGCCGTCGAGCCCGACGTGGCACACGACCGGCGGGTACGCCGGCTCGGTGCGCCGGACGTGGGGGGCCAGCGTCGGCAGCCGGCGCGGGTCCACCCCGACGACCACGACGTCGGCGTCCAGGGTGCCGGTGCCGTCGGCCCCGCGGGTCGCGACGGCGACGACCCGTCCGTCGCGGACGACGAGGTCGCCGGCCTCGGTGCCGGTGCGGACGTCGACGCGCCGCAGCGCCAGCCGCTCGGCCATCGCCGTGCCGAGCGCCGCCAGGCCGCCGGGGACCGTCCACGCGCCGAAGCGCTGCTCGAGGTAGACGTCGAGGCCGGCGAAGTCCGGTACGTCGCGCAGCGCGTGGCCGTCCATCACCAGCCGGTGGCCGGCGACCAGCCGCAGCCGCTCGTCGTCGAAGGTGCGGCGCAGCCGCCGGTGCAGCGACGTGCGCCGGTTCAGCAGGTCGGTGAGCTCCCGGGGCGCTACGTCGGGGTCGAAGGGCCGCTCGTACCACTCCCTGCGCAGCAGCTCCCAGACGTCTCCGTAGGACGCCACGTGGTCGACCCACTGCCGGCCCAGGCCGGTCCCGAGCGCCTCGAACGCGTCGAGCTGGGCGGCGCGGGACCCGCCGGGGAGGCGGAGCGCGGGGCCGTCCTCGAAGCGGTGCTCGCGCACGAGGTCCAGCGGGTGCAGGTCGACCTCGCGCTCGAGCGGTCGCCCGGACTTGCGGAACAGGTCGCGCACCACGGCGGGGAGCAGGGTGGAGGTGGGGCCTGCGTCCCAGGCGTACCCGTCGGCCTCGACGGTGCCCAGGGCGCCACCGAGGCGGTCGGAGCGCTCGAGCAGGGTCACCTCGTGGCCGAGCTTGGCGAGGCGTGCGGCGGCGGCCATCGCGCCGAAGCCGCCTCCGACCACCACGACACGCGCCACGGGGGAACCCTAGGTCCTGGCCGGCACGGTCAGCCGACCGGCCGCACCGGCTCGCGCCGCTTCCACCGCCGCCAGCCGCGGCGGACCAGCCGGCCGAGGACCACCAGCATCACCAGGCCGACCAGCAGCAGCACCCCGGCGACCGCCGCAGCGGCGCGGGGGTGCTCCAGGGAGAACCACACGACCGCGAGCACCGCGGCGTCCTCGGCGAGGCTCGCGGCGACGTTGGTCACCGGCTCGGGGGAGGAGTTGAGCGCCAGTCGCCCGCCCGCCTTGGCGAGGTGGCTCAGCAGTGCGGTGCCGCCGCCCACGACGCCGCCGACCGCCTGCTCGAGGGAGTCCGCCTCCCCGGCGAGCAGGACCCCGATCACGGCGCCGGCCGTCGGCCGGATCGCGGTGGACACGGCGTCCCAGGTGGAGTCGACGTAGGGGATCTTGTCGGCGACGAACTCCATCGCGTAGAGGAAGGTCGCGAGCGCCAGCACGTCCCACCGCCCCAGCACGTCGGGGATCGCCTCGGAGCCGCCGAAGCGGTCGGCCAGGCCGAGGACCAGCACGACGAGGTAGGCGTTGACGCCGCTCGCCCAGCCGCTGGAGAAGGTGAGCGCGAGGGCGTCCACGTCTCAGTCCCCGCCCGCCGCGGACTCGACGTCGACCTCGGTCGCGCCGGTCATCGCGACCAGCTCGTCGTAGGTCGTCGAGAAGACCGCCGCCGGGTGTCCCGCCGCCGCCCAGACGACGGGGTGGCGCCGCAGCCACGGGTCGATCCAGGTGCGGACGGGCGCCGGGTGGTCGATCGGGGAGACCCCGCCGATCACCTGCCCGGTGTGCTCGCGGACGAACTCGGGCGACGCACGGCGCAGCCGCTCCACGCCGATGCGCTGCGCGACGGCGGCGGTGTCGACCCGGTGCGCCCCCGAGGTGAGGATCAGCACCGGCTCGCCTCCGGCGTCGAACAGCAGGCTGTTGGCGATGGCGCCGACCTCACACCCCAGCGCCGCCGCGGCGAGTGCCGCGGTGTGGGCGCTGTCGGGCAGGATGACCACGTCACCCGTGCCGCCGCGCCGGGTGTGCTCGCCTCGGAACGAGGTGATGGATGCGTGCTCGCTCGACATGGTGCGAGCCTAGCGACGAGCGACGACGAGTCGGACGACGATTTCAGGGGAGTGTGGATGGCGCGCGAGGTGCCCGGGTCCGTGGTCAACAGCGTGCGCGTGCTGGGGCTGATCGTGGCCACGGCGGGCGTGATCACGCTGCTCACCTGGCTGATGCGCGACGACGTCATCCTGGGGTGGGCCGAGGGCAACCCGTCGGCCCAGGACATCCTCGCCCAGGGTGGCATCGAGCAGCTGCGCGAGAGCCCGATCGTCCCCGGGTTCGTCGCCCTCTCCGTGGTCGCCTTCGTCGGGTTCGCCCTCCTGTCGCTCGTGCTCGGGTCCTTCTTCATGGGCGGGCACGGCTGGGCGCGGTTCGTGCTGACCGCGACGGTCGGCGTCGGCGTCCTGGTCGGCGCCGTCGCGCTCGACTCCCACCTGCCGGCGATCTTCGTGGTCCTCGCCGCGCTGGTCATCGTCGAGGGCCTGGTCCTCGCGGTCCTGCTGTGGCGCCGCGACACCACCGCGTACCTCCGCGGCCACTGAGGTCGCGCCTCCCGACCGGCCCTTGACGCGCTGTCGGTGGTGGGGAGTACCGTTCTCGTTGTTCGAACAGTTGTTCGACGCGACTCGGGTGGCGGTGACCTCGACCCCCACCGCCGCCCGGGTCGACCCCGGGGTCGACCGAGGTGTCGAGGAGGCGCGATGAGGCAGTACGACGACCCTGTCGAGGTGCGACGGGGCGAGGCGGAGGATCCCGAGCAGTTCCTGTGGCGGGGCCGCCTGTGGAAGGTGCGCGTGGTGGTGGCGCACTGGGTGGAGGCCGGACCGTGGCGGCAGCCGGCGGCGGCGGGCGACGCGGGCGGGGCGCTGACCGCAGACCCGGTCGCCGCGCGCGAGCTGTGGCGGGTGGAGGCCGGCCGGGGGATCGCGTCCGGGGTCAGGGTCGTCGACGGTGCCGAGCCGCCGGGCCACGGCGTGTTCGACCTGTCCTTCGACCGGGCCGTCGGGCGCTGGCAGCTCGTCGGCTGCCGGGACTGAGGGGGCGATGATGACGACCGCACCGTTCGGCCCGACGTCGGCGGCGACGCTGCCGGCCAGCGCCCACACGTACCTCGCCCGCTCCGCGGCCTCGCTCAGCGACGCGATCACGGCCCGCGACGTCCCCACCCGGTACGCCTGCGCCCACGTCGCCGCCCTGTGCGCGGCGGCCGCGCTGCTCGCGGCGCGCGCCCGTCCGGCGCCGCGGGGGCGCCGGCAGAAGAACGCCTGGGTGCTGCTGTGCGAGGTCGCTCCCGAGCTGACCGAGTGGGCGACGTTCTTCGCGGCCGGCGCCGCCAAGCGGGCGGCCGCCGAGGCCGGGTCGACCCGCGCGGTGACCGAGCGCGAGGCCGACGACCTGGTGCGCGACTCCGACCGGTTCCTCGCGGTCGTCGAGCAGTCGCTGGGCCTGGTCCCGCACGCCAGCGTCGCCTGAGACGGGGCCGGGGATGAAGCCCACCCGGGGCGTCGCGCCGCACGCACTAGGGTTGCCCGCATGCAGCAGCCCTCCGCGAGCGAGCGTCGTCAGTCCGTCCGCACCGGCGTGGTCTGGGACGGCGTGCGCACCCTGCTGGAGACCGACGCGACCCTGCGCGAGCAGCAGGCCCGGATCGTCGACGTCGGGGGAGGGACCGGCGGGTTCGCCGTCCCGCTGGCCGAGCTGGGCCACCGGGTGCAGGTCATCGACCCGAGCCCCGACGCCCTCGCCTCGCTCGACCGCCGGGCCCGCGAGCGGGGCGTCGCCGACCGGGTCGCCGGCCAGCAGGGCGACCTGTCCGACCTCGCCGCGCTGGTCGACGACGCCGACCTGGTGCTGTGCCACGGTGTGCTCGAGATGGTCGACGACCCCGCCGCGTCCCTCGCCGCCATCGCCGGCGTGCTGCGCACCGGCGGACACCTCAGCCTGGTCGTCGCGCAGCAGCACGCGGCCGTCGTCGCCCGCGCCATGGCCGGGCACTTCCAGACCGCCCGCGAGCTGCTCGACGGCGGGTCCGCGGCCGGGCGCGGTGGCCGTCGCTTCACCCGCGACGAGGTGGTCGACCTCCTCGGCGCGGCGGGCCTGGCCCCGACGTCGGTCCACGGTGTGCGGGTCTTCGCCGACCTGGTCCCCGGCAGCCTCCTCGACCTCGAGCCCGGCGCCACGGCGGCCCTCGTCGAGCTGGAGCGGGCCGTGGCGACCCGCCCCGAGTACCTCCCGCTGGCGACGCAGCTCCACGTGCTCGCCCGGTGCTGAGCCGTCCGCGCCGTCCGCGCCCTACTGCGGGGGCGGACGGTGACCGACACCCCGCTCCTGCACGTCGACATGGACGCCTTCTACGCCTCCGTCGCGCTGCGTGAGAGGCCCGACCTGGTCGACGAGCCGGTGGTCGTCGGCGGCAGCGGTCGCGGCGTCGTGCTGGCCGCCAACTACGTCGCCCGCCGCTACGGCATCCACTCGGCGCTGCCGATGGCCCGCGTGCGCCGGCTGTGCCCGCACGTCACGGTCCTCCCGCCCGACTACACCAGCTTCATGAGCGTCTCGGCCTCGGTGATGGAGACCTTCCGGGAGGTGACGCCCCTCGTGGAGGCGTACTCGCTGGACGAGGCGTTCCTCGACGTCCGCGGCTCGACGCGTCGGCTCGGCCCGCCGGAGGCAATCGCCGAGCAGCTGCGCGCGACGATCCACGACGAGCAGGGCATCACCTGCTCCGTCGGCGTGGCCGGCTCGGTGTCGGTCGCCAAGGTCGCCAGCCGGCGGGCCAAGCCCGACGGCGTCCTGGTGGTCCGGCCCGCCGAGGTCACCTCCTTCCTCCACCCGCTCGACGTGGGTGAGCTCTACGGAGTCGGGGAGAAGACCCGCGAGGTGCTCCACCGGGCCGGGCTGGTCACCGTGGCCGACATCGCCCGCCTGCCGGTGCCGGAGCTCCAGCGGGCCGTCGGCCGACACCTCGGCCAGCACCTCCACCACCTCGCGTGGGGCACCGACCGCGCCGAGCTGGTGCCGCGGCCGGTGCACCAGGAGCCCGACCGGTCGATGGGGGCCGACGAGACCTTCGCGCGCGACACCGCCGACCGGGAGGTGGTCGTCCGTGAGCTGCTGCGGCTCTCCGGGCGGGTGGCCGGCCGGATGCGGGCGGCCGGCGTCGTCGGTCGCACCGTCGCCCTCAAGGTGCGCTTCTCCGACTTCACCACGATCACCCGCTCGCGCACCCTGCCGGAGGTCACCGACGTGACGGTCGAGGTGCACCGCGTGGTCACCGGGCTCTACGACGCGCTCGACCTGCCGCGCACCCGGGTGCGGCTGGTGGGCGTCCGGGTGGAGGGCCTGGTGCCGCGTGCGAGTGTCCAGCGCCAGCTCGTCCTCGGCGAGCCCGAGCACGGCTGGGAGGACGCCGACCGCGCCGTCGACCGCGCCACCCGCCGCTTCGGGTCGAGCGCCGTGCGGCCCGCGAGCCTGGTCTGAGCGGCGGGGGTGACCAAACCGGTGCCAGATTTTTCGGGGACGCCTACCGTAGTGGCAGGACCGTGCCTAGACTTGCAGGCAGAAGGTGAGGAGGAACCGTGGAGCTCTCCGAGGAAGAACTGCGACTGCTCGAGCAGATGGAGCGCGCCCTCGTCGAGGAGGACCCGAAGTTCGCCTCCACCCTGCGCGGCACCTCGTTCCAGCGCACCGCGCGACGACGGATGATCCTCGGCGGCGTGATCCTCGCCGTCGGCATCGGCCTCCTCGTGCTCGCCGTGCTGCTCGACCTCTCCGCCGTCCTCCAGACGGTCCTCGGCGTGGCCGGCTTCGTGGTCATGCTCGGCGGTGCGGTCCTCGCCCTCACCGCGGCCCGCTCGCCCTCCGCGCCCGCCAAGGTGCGCTCCTCGGGCCGTTCCGGGCTGGGCGTCGTCGACGGCGGCCGCATGCACCGTCCGCACCGCCCCGGTCGCCAGCGCAACGGCAGCCCGTTCATGGAGCGGGTCGAGGAGCGGTGGCGCCGCCGCCGCGAGCGCGGCCTCTGAGCCTCGAACTGCAACCCCGGCGCCGACAGGTGCCGATCGGCGTCTGACCGCTGAGCCGTTCCGTGCCTCGTGCCCGGTCGTTCGGCGCCCGGTCGTGCGGCGCCCGGTCGTGCGGCGCTGGCGCGGAGGATCGTGGAGTCGTCGTGCCGCCGGGTGACGCGGGCCCTCCATGATCACGAGGGACGCGCTGCCGGGTGACCCCGGCCGCGGACTCCGGTGAGGCGTCCCTGCCGCGGACGTCGCCGCCCGGTCGGGCGGACGACCGGGCGCAACCCAGCCCGAGCCCAGCCCCAGCCCAGCCCGAGCCAAGATCAGGGCCCAGCCCGAGCCCAGCCCGAGCCCAGCCCGGAGCCAGAGCCCCGCGTCGCTCAGCCGACCAGCTCGTCGACCGTCTGCGCCGACTGGGGGTCCGCGGAGGCGGCAGCCGCGCGCGACCGCGCGCGCCGCGACGTGCGCAGGCCGACGACCGAGGCGGGCCACCAGGTGGCCCGGCGGGCCTCGCGCGGGGTGACGCCGGCAGCGAGCGACTCCTCGACGAGCTCGGCATCCGCCCGGAACCGGTCGGCGGTGTAGGACTCGGGGTCGCGGGCGTAGCGGCTGCGCTCGAGCGCCGCCACCAGCCGGTCGAGGGCCTGCGCCGCCTCCGGTGCCTGGTCACGGCCGCGGCGCGGACGGTCGGGCCGGTCCTTGCCGGGCTCCGGTCGGGCGAGCAGGCGGCCGAGCCACTCGCCCGTACGACGAGGGCTGCGACCGTTGGGCCAGGCGTGGCCGAGGTCGCGGGTGACGTCCTGCAGCTCGCGCCACAGGTCCTCGATGTCCCCGCCGAGGCGCTGGCGGCGGCGGGCGGTCCGCACCAGCCGCGGGCTCATCAGGAGCGCGCCGAGCACGACCAGGCCGAGGAGGCCGGCGAGGACCGGCACCCACGGGATGCTCGAGCCCTCCTCGTCGGCGGTGCCGGCGTCGGCGGTGGGCGTCTCGCCGCGCTCGGGCAGCAGCTCGGTCGACCGCGACGCGCTGGGGGTCGGCGACTCCGTGACCGGGGCGAACTCGGCCGTGGTGTAGTCGGGGACCGAGCCGGCGCGGTCCTGGGGCGTCGGCTCGAAGCGCACCCAGCCGGAGCCCGGGAAGTACAGCTCGGGCCAGGCGTGCAGGTCGTGGGCGGAGAACTCCCACGAGCCGTTGGTGGCGCGCTCGGGGTTCAGGAAGCCGACCGCCACCCGGCTCGGGATGCCCAGGACGCGGGCCATGATCGCCATGGACGCGGCGAACTGCTCGCAGTAGCCCACCCGGTCGTCGAGGAACGCCAGCAGGTCGGCGTCGCCGCCTCCCGCCGACTCGACCTGCGCCTTGTCGTAGCGGAAGCCGCCGTCCTCGCGGAACCACTGCTGCAGGGCCTGCGCCTTCTGGAAGCGCGTCGGGGCGTCTGCGGTGACGGTCGCGGCCAGGCGCCGGATCTCGTTGTTGAGGGTCGGCGGGACGTCGGAGTAGAAGCCCTGGACCGAGCCGGCGCCGGAGACGGCGGCGTTCATCGCCTGCTCGTCGTAGTCGAGCTGCACACCGGTGAAGTCATAGCTGGAGTCCGCCGTGGTGACGTCGCGCGCGGCGATGAAGTCGCGGGTGCTGAGGTCGTAGCGCCAGTCGTTGCCGGCGGAGATGCGGGTCACCTGGTCGGTCGTGGGCAGCCAGGTCGACCGGAAGTCGGGGCCGATCCGGACGTCGTACTTGAACTCCTTGCGCGGCACCGACACCGCCACCCCGTCGAGCGGGGGGAGCGTCCCGGTCGCGGTCTGCGTCGGCGGGATCTCCCGGTCGCCCGACGTCCAGGCCTCGCCGTTGAAGCGGGTGAGCACCGACATGCGGAGGTAGCTGGGGCGCGGCCCGGAGGTGGTCACCCACAGCAGCGGGACGTCGCGGCCCTGGCTCAGGTTGCGCCGCAGGTCGATCATCGGGTCCTTGACCTGCACCTCACGGGTGCCCGGTCCGTTGCCGTCGAAGACGGAGACGCTCATCGTCGGCACCACGACCGGGACCAGCACGGCGAGGGCGATGGCGGTGGTGCCGAGGCCGACGGCGGTGTTGCTGATCGCTCCGGTGCGCACCGAGAACGCGCCGCGCTCGCCGTCGGGCGCCCGCCCCCAGCTCGCGACGTGGTCGCTGTGCTGGATGAACACCAGGGTGAGGAAGAGCGCCGCGACGACGGCGAAGAGCCACCACGAGACGGCCTCGCCGGTGACCGCCACGGGGAGCGTGTACGCGGCCAGCAGGACCAGGCCGGCCACCGGGGCGCGGCGCAGGGTGCAGGCGAGGACGTCGACGAGCAGGAGGACGAGCGTGCCGCCGATCAGCAGCAGCGGGTGGACCGGCGGCACACCGGGCTGGATCGGCGCGGCGTACTGCCGGGAGCTCTCCAGCGCGCCGTCGAGCGCGGCCCGGAAGGCATCGACGTTGCCGGGCGTCGGCAGCGGCGATCCGGTCGTGGTGCCGAGCACCAGCAGGGCACCGACGACGAGCTGGCCGAGCACCACCACCGCCACCGGGACGCGGCTCCACCGGGCGACGGCACCGCCGCCGGCGAGCACGACGCCGATGAACAGCAACGGGAACCCGACCTCGGCGAAGCCGGTCGTCAGCACCCGCCACGACAGGACGGTCGTCCAGGCGGTGAGGGCCGCCACCAGGGACACCCGCAGCTGGTGCGGGAGGGTGCTCCAGCCTGCCGGGGAGCCGGTCAGCGTCCTCATCGTGTCGCTCCTGCCGCCGTCGCCCGGCTGTGCATCAGGCCCAGCTCCTGCCACGCGGTGTCGAGCCGGTCGCGCGGACCGATGGTGATCGAGCGCCAGCCGCTGGCGGTCAGCTGCGAGGCCGCCCCGGGTCCGGGCTGCACGGGCAGGTGCGGCGCCCAGGCGTCGACGTCGAGGGCCACGGCGATGCTGGACGACGCGTGGTGCTGGAGCCGTCGCAGGAACGGGAGGTCGTGCTCGGCCAGCCCGCCGAAGACGCCGACGACGAGCCCGCCGTGGCCCGGCTCGGCGAGCCACTGGGTGTCGGGGGCGGGGGAGTGGTCGAGCTGCACGACGGCGAGGGCCTCGAGCAGCGGGATCGTGCTGGCCTCTGCCGCCTGGGAGTGCCACTGGGTCTCGCGGCTGTCGCCCGACGCGGTGACGAGCCGGACGGTGTAGCCGTGGTGCGTGAGGTGCACCGCGATCGACGCCGCGGCAGAGACGGCGCCCTCCAGCGAGCTGGCCGCTCCCTGCCCGCGGTGCGAGGTGCCACGGTTGTCGAGGAAGACGGTCGCCCGGGACTGCCAGGGCTGCTCCTCGCGCCGCACCATCAGCTCGCCGACGCGGGCCGAGCTGCGCCAGTGGACGCGGCGCAGGTCGTCGCCGCGGCGGTACTCGCGCACCGTCACGTCCTCGGCGCTGCCGGTCGCGAAGGCGCGGGGGCGGTTGTCGCCCGACCCGGTCCAGGCGCCCCCGAGCGGGATGCTCGGCAGCGAGATGGTCCGCGGGGTCACGGTCAGCCGGGTGGTGGCGTGGAAGGTCCGGCCGAGCTCGACGAGCCCGAACGGGTCGGTGACCCGGACCGTCATCGGCCCGATGTCGAACTGCCCGCGCAGCTCGGAGCGGACCTGGTAGGTCGCGTGCCGGCGCCAGCCGTGGCCGAGGCCCTCGAGCACGAAGCGCGGGCGGGTGCCGAGGACGTAGGGGAGGCGCTCCTCGAGCAGCAGCACCCCGGTCGGGGTGCGGGACTCGTTGGCGACCGTGAGCTCGACCGTGGCCGGCTGCCCCGCGACCACCAGCTGCGGGGAGACCGTCCGGACCAGCGCGAGCCGGTAGCGCGAGCGCCCGACCCACCACGCGGTGAGCAGCGGCAGCACCGCGACCAGCACGCCGATGCGCACGATCGAGGAGTGGCCCACGACGACGGCGGCCACGACGGTGGTGATCCCGGCGGCGAGGAACGCCCGTCCGCGGACGGTCAGAGCGGCGAGGGCCTCACGCACGGCTGCCGCGGGGGATCGAGGTGGCGTCGGGCGCAGACGGCACCGGCACCGACTCGACGAGGCCCGAGAGGATCGCCGCGGTGGTGCGACCGCTCATCGTCGCCTCGACGTTGGGCAGCAGCCGGTGCGCGAGCACGGGCGAGGTGATGCCGTGGATGTCGTCGGGGAGCACGTAGTCGCGGCCCTGGGTCGCGGCGACGGCCTTCGCCGCCCGGACGAGGTGGAGCGTCGCGCGCGGGGACGCACCGAGGTGCAGGTCGGGGCTGGTGCGGGTCGCGGTGGTCAGCGCCACGGCGTAGCGGTGGACGGCGGGCGAGACGTGCACCCGGCCGACGATCTCGATCACCTTGCGGATCTCCCCGGCGTCGGTCACCGGCTCGAGGTCGTCGAGCGGGTTGTGCGAGGTGTGGCCCTCGAGCATCGCGATCTCGGCGGACTCGACCGGGTAGCCGACGGAGACGCGCGCCATGAAGCGGTCGCGCTGGGCCTCCGGCAGGGCGTAGGTGCCCTCCATCTCGATCGGGTTCTGGGTCGCGATGACCATGAACGGCTTCTCGAGCTGGTAGGTCGCGTTGTCGACGGTGACCTGGCGCTCCTCCATGCACTCCAGCAGCGCGGACTGCGTCTTGGGGGAGGCGCGGTTGATCTCGTCACCGACCACGATGTTGGCGAAGACGCCGCCGGGGCGGAACTCGAACTCGCGGGTGTCCTGGTTGAACACCGAGACGCCGGTGACGTCGGACGGCAGCAGGTCGGGCGTGAACTGGATGCGCCGGACCGAGCAGTCGATGCTGCGCGCCAGCGCCTTGCTCAGCTGGGTCTTGCCGACGCCCGGGACGTCCTCGATGAGCAGGTGACCCTCGGCCAGGAGCACGACGAGCGCGGCGTTGACCACGTCCGGCTTGCCTGCGATGACCTGCTCGATGTTGTGCCGGACGGCGCCGGTCACCCGGCGGACGGTGTCCAGGTCGGGTGCCTGTCCGGTTGCCCCAGTCGTCACGTCGTGCCGTCCCCTCTTTCGGTCCCCACCCACGGTATGTGGTGCGCGCAACATACCCGTCCACAGCATGCGGACGCCGCCCCTCGGCCGGGCCCGTGACCGGACCCGTTCGCTGCGATGCGCAGGCCGCGCCCCGCGTCCCCACGCCGCTCCACCACCTTCCTCCCCACTTTCCCCCACCGCCGGCGCCGTACGTCCCCCACCGGCGCTCCACCCGGCCCCGCTGAGCGTGGATCCGCCCGGATCCACGCTCAGCGGCGCGCCCGGGCGGTGGTCGCGCCGGATCGGCCGTGGGGCGTCCCTCCGCCGAAATTCACGCTCGCAACACGCTCGTTCTGGTTGACGGTGGAGTGAAGTGGAGTAATGTGGGGCGAAGTGGGGGACAGGGTCGAAACTGCCCGCCGAGGTTGGGGAGGTGCCGGGTGTTCTTCGGCACCTACACGCCCAAGCTCGACGAGAAGGGGCGGCTCTTCCTCCCGGCGAAGTTCAGGGACGAGCTGACGGAGGGACTCGTGGTGACCAGGGGACAGGAGCGCTGCCTCACTGTCTGGTCGCTGGAGGACTTCGGCCGGCTCACCGACCGGCTCCGCGAGGCGCCGGTCACGCAGAAGAGCACCCGCGACTACGTCCGCATGCTGTTCGCCGCCGCCAGCCAGGAGGTGCCGGACAAGCAGGGCCGGATCAACATCCCGGCTCCGCTGCGGGAGTACGCCTCGCTCCGCAAGGAGTGCGTGGTCATCGGGTCGATGAACCGGATCGAGATCTGGGACCCGACGGCCTGGGCGACGTACTCCGAGGAGCAGGAGCAGAAGTTCTCCGAGCTCAGCGACGAGGTCTTCCCCGGGATCTGACCGGCACCAGCACCACCAGCACCACCCGACACCAGCACAGCGACACCGACTCAGGACCGCATCACCAGGTCTCGAGCCCGCTCCCACTGAGCGCCATCTGGGGCACTTCCCCGGCACCAGAAGGCACTTCCCCAACAGGGGGAGCGGGCAGGGACCTGGTGCGGCGGCTCACCCCGTGCCACACGACGGGGCGTGTCAGTCGCACCGCCAACCAGCAGCACCCAGCCGCAGCCAGCCGCAGCCAGCCAGCACCGCCAACCAGCAGCACCGAGTGGGGTCGAGACCATGAGCAGCACCCAGTCCTGGGAACGCGCCAGCGCGGCACCGCCGCTGCGGGTGCGCGACCAGGCGCGCGAGGCCGCCCTGCTCGTCCTCTTCTCCGCCGCGACCGCCAGCGCGCTCGCGCTCGGGCTGCTCGTGCTGACCCACCTGGGACTCCAGGGCTGACGTCGTGAGCACTCCCCGCCACGCCCCGGTGCTGCTCGACCGGGTCGTCGCCCTGCTGGCGCCCGCGCTCGAGCGCCCCGGCTCGGTCTACGTCGACTGCACGCTCGGCCTCGGCGGCCACAGCGAGGCCGTCCTCCAGCGGCTCCCGCAGGCGCGTGTCGTCGGCATCGACCGCGACCCGGAGGCGCTGCGGCTCTCGCGCGAGCGGCTGGCCTCCTTCGGGGACCGCTTCACCGCCGTCCACGCGGTCTACGACGAGCTGCCGGAGGTCGTCGCGGGGCTCGGACTCGACCACGTCGACGCCGTGTTCTTCGACCTCGGCGTCTCCTCCATGCAGCTCGACGTCCGCGAGCGTGGCTTCGCCTACGCCGAGGACGCCCCGCTCGACATGCGGATGGACCCCACGACCGGCGCGACCGCCGCCGACCTGCTCAACACCGCCACGGCCCAGGAGCTCACCCGCATCCTGCGCGAGTACGGCGAGGAGAAGTTCGCCTCCCGGATCGCCCGCGAGGTGGTGCGCCGGCGCGAGGCCACGCCGTTCACGACCAGCGCCGACCTGGTCGAGCTGCTCTACGCCACCATCCCGGCGCCGGCGCGACGCACCGGCGGACACCCCGCCAAGCGCACGTTCCAGGCGCTGCGGATGGCCGTCAACGACGAGCTGGGCGTCCTGCGCCGGGCGATCCCGGCCTCGCTCGACGTCATCGGGGTCGGCGGGCGCGTCGTCGTCGAGTCCTACCACTCGCTGGAGGACCGGCTGGTCAAGCGGGCCTTCGCCGACGCCACCCGCCTCGACGTCCCCCCGGACCTGCCGTTCGTGCCCGAGGGCTCCGAGCCCGCCCTGCGCCTGGTCACCCGCGGCGCCGAGCAGGCCGACGAGCACGAGATCGCCGAGAACCCCCGCGCCGCCTCCGTCCGCCTGCGCGCCGTCGAACGCGTCCTGCCCGCCTCACGCCACCTTCCCCCTGGAGTCGCCCGATGAGCAGCCCCGCCCCGCAGCCACGCACCCGCGTCACCCGGATCGCCCAGGAGGCGGTCGACCGGGCCCGGCTCACCGTCGTGCCGCGCGTGCGCACCCGCGCGCCGCGGGTGCCGTTCGTGACGCTCGTCAGCCTGGTGCTGGTGGGGGGCATCGTCGGGCTCCTCCTCTTCAACACCTCCATGCAGCAGGCGTCGTTCTCGGCCGCGAACCTCGAGGACCAGGCCGACGCCCTCGCCGCGCGGGAGCAGACGCTGCGCATGGAGCTCGACGACCTCCGTGACCCGCAGCGGGTCGCGACGCAGGCACAGCAGATGGGCATGGTCATCCCGGCCGCTCCCGTGTTCCTCGACCTGCGGACCGGCAAGACCAGCGGCGTGCGCACCCCGGCCACCCGCGAGGACGCGGTCCAGCTCCTCCCGCCGGCCCCGCGGATGCCCGCCGTGCTGGCCCCGCCGACCACCGTCGTGACGGTCCCGCCGCCGGCTGCGGCGCCCGAGGCCTCGGCCCCGGAGGCCGCGGCCGCGACGGGCGGGCGCTCCGGGCGGGGCACAAAGCCCAACCGCTGACGGCGCGGCCGCCTCGTACGGCGTCGCGCCAGCCCTAGATTGACCGACAGGTCCACCGGACACCGGCCGGACCCAGAAGAGGAGGACCAGTGCCCCGCACCCGGACCAGGCGTGGAGCCTCGCGCGGCGCCCCGATGCTGCGACTGCGGATCGGCTTCGTCCTGATCGCGATGGTGCTCTCGTTCTTCGGGGCACGGCTCGTCCAGCTGCAGGGCGTGGACCCCGGCTCGTACGCCCGGATGGCGGCCGCCGAGGGCGCGGTCCGGGTCCCGCTGGTCGCCGAGCGCGGCGACATCCTCGACCGCAACGGCGTCGCGCTGGCCGACTCGATCAAGGGCAAGGTGGTCTTCGCCGACCCGAGCCTGACCGCCGAGCAGGCACCCGAGATCGCGCGGATCCTCTCCGACCGGCTCTCCATCGACTACTTCAAGACCCTCACCGCGCTGCGCGGGCGCAAGGACGGCAGCCGCTACGAGTACGTCGCCCGGCGCGTGCCGAGCACGCTGGCGACCGACACCGTGGCCGCGCTCGAGGAGGCCGGCTTCAAGGGCATCGGCCTCGACGACGACCCGATCCGGGACTACCCGGCCGGCGACGTCGCGGCCAACCTGCTCGGCTACATGGGCACCGACGAGCCGCTGGGCGGCTTCGAGCGCACCTTCGACCAGCAGCTGGCCGGCACCGACGGCGAGGCGACCTGGCAGTCGTCGTCCAGCAAGGGCGTCCGCATCCCGCTGCGCGAGAGCACGCTGAAGGAGCCCCGCAACGGCACGCCGCTGCGCACGACGATCGACCGGGACCTGCAGTGGTTCACCCAGAAGGTGCTGGCCGAGGCGGTGCAGCAGTACCGCGCGGAGAGCGGCGCCGCGATCGTCATGGACACCCGCACCGGCGAGGTCCTCGCGCTGGCCGACGTCCCGACGTTCGACGCCAACAACCCCACCGCGGCCGACGAGGAGGACCTCGGCTCCCGGGCGCTCAACGACGCCTACGAGCCCGGGTCGGTGGAGAAGGTGCTCACCGCCGCCTCGCTCATCGACGCCGGCAAGGCGTTCCCGCGGCAGAAGTTCAAGGTGCCCGGCATCCTGGCGCGCCAGGACCGCCCGATCGGCGACTGGTTCGACCACGGCCTGATCCGGCTGACGCTGGCCGGCATCATCGCCAAGTCGTCCAACATCGGCACCGTGCTCGCCGCCGACGCCTTCTCCCCGGTCCAGCTCGTCGACTACCTCCAGCGCTTCGGGCTGGGGGAGAAGACCGACCTCGGCGTCCGCGGCGAGACGCCCGGCATCCTCACGCCGGGCGAGGCGATGACCTCCCAGACCAAGGACCGCGTGGCCTTCGGCCAGTCGCTCTCGGTGAACGTCGCCCAGATGGCGGCCGCGGTCAACACGATCGCCAACGGCGGCGTCCGTGTCTCCCCGAGCCTGATCTCCGGCACCGCCGTCACCGACGACGGCGTCACCGTCGGCACCGACGTCGCGACCCGCACGCGGGTGGTCAGCAAGCAGGCCGCCCGCGCGACCGCGAAGATGATGGAGAAGGTCGTCGACCCGGAGGACGGCGTCGCGCCCGGGGCCCAGGTCCCCGGCTACCTCGTGGCCGGCAAGACCGGCACCGCGCAGCGCGTCGTCGACGGGGTCTACGACGGCACCACCACCGTGTCGTTCGGCGGGTTCGCGCCAGCCGACGACGCCCGCTTCACCGTCTACGTCGTGGTCCACGCCCCGCGGGTCGACGGCGGTGGCGGCTCGATCACCGGCCCCGTGTTCTCCCGGATCATGGGCTACGTCCTCGGGCGCTACGGCGTCGGGCCGAGCGGCGGGACGCCGTCGCGTCTGCCGGTCGAGTGGTGACTCGATACGCTCGGTCGGTGGAACAGCAGGTGCACGTCCCCGGCGCCCGCGGCAGCGCGACCCGGCCCCGCACTACCCCGTCGACCCCCGCGGCGGCGCTGGCCGACTGGCTCTCCGCCACCACCGAGGTGTCGGTCCACGGCGACCTCGACGCCGCGGTGTCGGGGCTGTCGCTCAGCACCGCCCGCATCCAGCCCGGTGACCTCTACGCCGCGCTGCCGGGCGCGCGTGCCCACGGCGCCGACTACGCCGGGCAGGCCCTCGAGGCCGGGGCGGTGGCGGTCCTCACCGACCCCGCCGGGCTCGACCGGCTGCCGGGCGGGACCGCGGCGATCGTGGTGGCCGACCCCCGGCAGGTGCTCGGTCGGCTCGCCGCCCACCTCTACGACGACCCCGCGCGCAGCCTGCGCACCATCGGCGTCACCGGCACCCAGGGCAAGACCACGACGACCCGCGTCCTCGAGCAGGGGCTCACGGCCGCCGGGGTGCCGTCGGCGGTGATCGGCACCGTCGGCACCCGGATCGCGGGGGAGGACGTGAAGACCCAGCTCACCACCCCCGAGGCCCCGGACCTGCACGGGCTGTTCGCGGTGATGCGCGAGCGGGGCGTCGACACCTGCGCGATGGAGGTCTCCAGCCACGCGCTCGTGCGCGGGCGGGTCGACGGCGTCGTCTTCGACGTCGCCACCTTCCTCAACCTCGGCCGCGACCACCTCGACTTCCACGCCGACCTCGACGACTACTTCGCCGCCAAGGCCAGCCTGTTCACGCCCGAGCGGGCGCGGGTCGGGCTGACCAACGTCGACGACGAGCACGGCCGGCGCCTGCTCGACGTCGCCACGATCGAGATGTCGACCTACTCCGCACGTGGGGCGGACGCCGACTGGCGGGCCGTCGACGTCCACCTCACCGCGTCCGGCGCGACCTTCACGGTCCTCGGCCCGGGCGTCGAGGTCCCCGCCGCGGTGGGGATCCCCGGGGACTTCAACGTCTCCAACGCCCTCGCCGCCATCGCCTCCGCGGCGCTCGCCGGCCTCGACCCCCGCGTGGTCGCCGACGGCATCGCGCAGGTCGGCGGCGTACCGGGCCGGCTGGAGCAGGTCGACGCGGGCCAGGACTACACCGTCGTCGTGGACTACGCGCACAAGCCGGACGCCCTCGAGGCGGTGCTGGCCACGCTGCGCCCGCTCACCGACGGCCGGGTGCTCGTCGTCGTCGGCGCCGGCGGCGACCGTGACACCCTCAAGCGCCCCGTGATGGGCGAGATCGCGGCGAGGCTCGCCGACGTCGTCGTCGTCACCGACGACAACCCCCGCACCGAGGACCCAGCGACGATCCGCGCCGCCGTGCTCGAGGGCACGACGGGCGGTCGCGCCGAGGTGCTCGAGATCGGCGACCGCCGGCTCGCGATCCGCGAGGCGTGCCGCCGCGCCCGGACCGGCGACGTCGTGCTGGTCGCCGGCAAGGGGCACGAGACCGGCCAGGAGGTGCACGGGGTCGTGCACCCGTTCGACGACCGGGTGGTGGCCGCCGAGGAGATCCGCGCCGCCGCCGAGCGGACCGACGCATGATCGAGATGTCCCTCGGCGAGGTCGCCGAGGTCGTCGGAGGCGTCGCCCACGGCGACGCCGTCGTGACGGGCGGGGCCTTCCTCGACACCCGCACCCCGGAGCCCGGCGGGCTGTTCGTGGCGATCGCGGGGGAGCGCGTCGACGGGCACGACCTCGCGTTCGCCGCCGGTGCGGCCGGAGCCGTGGCGGTGCTCGGCAGCCGGGTCACCGACCTGCCGACCGTCGTCGTCGACGACGTCACCACCGCGCTCGGCGTGCTGGCGCGCCACGTGCTGGACCGCCTGCCCGACGTCGTGGTGCTCGCCATGACCGGGTCCCAGGGCAAGACCGGCACCAAGGACTACCTCGCCCACGTGCTGGGCGAGGCCGGGCCCACGGTCGCGACCCGGGGCAACTTCAACAACGAGCTGGGCGTCCCGCTGACGGTCCTGCGCGCCACGCCGGAGACCCGCCACCTCGTCGTCGAGATGGGGGCACGCGGCGTCGGGCACATCGCCCACCTGTGCACGATCGCACCGCCGCGGGTGGCCGCCGTCCTCAACGTCGGCAGCGCCCACATCGGCGAGTTCGGAAGCCGGGAGGCCATCGCGGTCGCCAAGGGCGAGATCGTCGAGGCACTCCCCGCCGACGGGACCGCGGTGCTCAACGCCGACGACGACCTCGTCGCGGCGATGGCCCCGCGGACCCGGGCCGGCGTCACCACCTTCGGCGCCGGCGACGCCGACGTCGCGGTCGGCGAGCTGACCACCGACGACCTCGGCCGCCAGTCGTTCGAGCTGCGCCACCGCGGGTCCTACGCCACCGTCCACCTCGCCCAGGTCGGCAGCTTCCAGTGGCGCAACGCCGCTGCCGCGGCGGCCATGGCCCTCGCGGCCGGGCTCGACCTCGACACCGTCGCGGAGTCGCTGTGCGACGCCGTGCCCGCCAGTCGCTGGCGGATGGAGGTCGGCGAGCGCGACGACGGGCTCGTGGTCCTCAACGACTCCTACAACGCCAACCCCGAGTCGATGCGCGCCGCGGTCGACACCCTCGTCGGGATCGGCGCCCGCGCCGGGAGGCGTACGGTCGCCGTGCTCGGTGAGATGCGCGAGCTCGGGGACGGCGCCCGCGACGCGCACCACGACCTCGGGGCCTACGCGGCCGGGGCCGGGGTCGACGTGGTCGTCTCCGTCGGCACCGCCGCGGACCCCGTCGCGGCCGGCTTCGCGGCGGCCGGCACGTCCGGTGTGGCGATCCCCACGGTGGGGCGTGACGCTGCCAGCGACTGGCTGCGGCACAATGTCTCGGCTGCTGATGTCGTCCTGGTGAAGGCATCACGGGGGGCGGCGCTCGAAGTCATCGCCGACGTACTCCTCCAGGAAGGGAGAAGCACCACATGAGGGCCATCCTGTTCGGAGGAGGACTCTCCCTGCTGATCTCCCTCCTCGGCACCCGCTACGCCATCAGGTTCTTCACCAAGCAGGGATTCGGCCAGCCGATCCGCGACGACGGCCCGACCACGCACCACACCAAGCGCGGCACCCCGACCATGGGCGGCGCGGTCATCGTGCTGGCCACCGTCGTCGGCTACCTCGCCGCCAAGCTGATCACCGGCCAGGCGCCCACCGCGTCCGCGCTGCTCGTCCTGTTCCTGCTGGTGGGCCTCGGTGCCGTCGGGTTCCTCGACGACTTCCTCAAGGTCAGTCGCCAGCACAACCTCGGGCTGCGCAGCCGCGCCAAGATGATCGGCCAGACGCTCGTCGCCATCGTGTTCGGCTTCCTCGCGCTGTCGCCGGCGCTCGAGGACGAGCGCGGCTGGCGCCCGGCGTCCAACCACATCTCGTTCATCCGCGACCACGAGCGCCTCGCCCTGCCCACGATCCTGGCCATCCTGCTGATCTGGCTGATCGTCACCGGCACCAGCAACGCGGTCAACCTCGCCGACGGCCTCGACGGGCTGGCCGCCGGCTCCTCGATCCTCGTCTTCGCGGCCTACACGCTGGTCAACATCTGGCAGAACAGCCAGTCCTGCGCGCTCGAGGCCGGCCCGAAGTGCTACGAGGTCCGCGACCCGCTCGACCTGGCGGTGGTCGCGGCGGCGATCACGGGCGCGTGCTTCGGCTTCCTGTGGTGGAACGCCTCACCGGCGCAGATCATCATGGGCGACACCGGCTCGCTCGCGCTGGGTGGCGCGATGGCGGGCTTCGCGATCATGACCCGCACCGAGCTGCTGCTGCTCATCATCGGCGGCCTCTTCGTCAGCATCACGCTGTCGGTGATGATCCAGGTGTCGGTGTTCAAGCTCAGCCGGGCGAGCGGGCTGGTGCGGTCGGTGTTCCGGATCCAGGCGGGCCACCGGGTGTTCCGCATGACGCCGCTGCACCACCACTTCGAGATGCTCGGCTGGGAGCAGGTCACCATCGTGATCCGCTTCTGGATCATCACCGGCCTGATGGTCGCCACCGGCCTCGGGATCTTCTACGCCGAGTGGGTCGCCGGCATTGGATAGCTCCCCACGACGTTCTTCGTCTCCTCCGCCTCGCTCCTCCGCCGAACGACGCCGCGGGGGCCCCGAGTGAGCCCTGGAACAGACGTCTCCCTCCTCGGCCGCACCAGCGACTGGTCCGGCGTCCGCGTGGTCGTCGCCGGCTTCGGCGTCTCCGGCTTCGCGGCCGCCGACAACCTGCTGTTCCTTGGCGCCGACGTCACGGCGCTCGACGAGGTCAGCACCGAGGAGAAGGCAGAGAAGGCCCAGCTGCTCGAGACGCTCGGCGCCACCGTCCGCCTCGAGCCCGGGGCGACGGCGGTGCTGCCCGACGAGGTCGACCTGGTGGTGACCTCCCCGGGCTGGAAGCCGTCGGCGCCGCTGCTGGCGCAGGCCACCGCACGGGGGATCCCCGTGTGGGGCGAGGTCGAGCTGGCGTGGCGGCTGCGCGACCCCGAGCACCCGGCCCCCTGGCTCGCCGTCACCGGCACCAACGGCAAGACCACGACCGTGCAGATGCTCCAGTCGATCCTCGCCGCCGCCGGGCTGCGCTCCACCGCTGTGGGCAACGTCGGCCTGCCGATCGTCGAGGCCGTCATGGACCCCGAGCCGTGGGACGTGCTGGCCGTCGAGCTCTCCAGCTTCCAGCTGCACTACACGAGCTCGATGTCGGCCGAGGCCGCGGTCGTGCTCAACATCGCCGAGGACCACCTCGACTGGTACGACGACGACCCCGACGGTGCCACCGGCATGGAGCAGTACGCCGCCGACAAGGCCCGGATCTACGAGCGCGTGCAGCGCGCGTGCGTCTACAACCTGGCCGAGCCCGCCACCGAGGAGATGGTCGTCGGCGCCGACGTGGTCGAGGGCGCCCGTGCCGTCGGGTTCACCCTCGGCACCCCGTCGCCCGGCAACCTCGGGCTGGTCGAGGACCTGCTCGTCGACCGCGCCTTCATCGAGGAGCGCGCCACCAGCGCCGCCGAGCTCTGCACCCTCGACGACCTCGCCTCGCAGGCGCCCCACTTCGTCGCCAACGCGCTGGCGGCCGCGGCGCTCGCCCGCGCCCACGGGGTCAGCCAGCAGGCGGTGCGCGACGGGCTGCGCGCGTTCCGCCCCGACGGCCACCGGATCGCCCACGTCGCCGACGTCGGCGGGGTCGCGTGGGTCGACGACTCCAAGGCGACCAACCCGCACGCCGCGCGCTCGTCCCTGTCGGCCTTCGACCCCGTCGTGTGGGTCGCCGGCGGCCTCGCCAAGGGCGCCCGCTTCGACGACCTCGTGGCCGCGGTCCGCGACCGCCTGCGCGGGGTGGTCCTGCTCGGTCGTGACCGGCAGGTGATCGCCGACGCTCTTTCGCGACACGCGCCCGATGTGCCGGTCATCGATGTGGGTGCCGACGAGACTGGTGCTCCGATGGAGCGCGTCGTGGACGCGGCCGCAGGTCTCGCCCGACCCGGCGACACCGTGCTGCTGGCGCCGGGGTGCGCCTCCATGGACATGTTCACCGACTACGGCGCTCGCGGCGACGCGTTCGCCGCGGCCGTGCACCGCCTGATCGACCGCACCGACTGACCGCCACCGGACCGCCACCGAGGGGAGCGCACCGTGACCACCGCGAACCCCGAGGACGCCGAGCCGGCCCGCGTCCGACGACCGTTCGGCTCCGGCGCGACGGCGGCGTGGCGGGGCTCGCACCACGCGCTGTCCGGTGGGATCCGCTCGCTGCGCAACGCGATCGACAAGCCGCTGGCGTCCTACTACCTGCTGCTCGGTGCGTCCGCCCTGCTGCTGACCATCGGCCTGATCATGGTGCTGAGCGCGTCGAGCGTCCGCTCCTACCTCACCTACGGCGACTCCTACGCCGTGGTGAAGCGCCAGCTGATGTGGGTGGCGATCGGCCTGCCCTGCGCATGGGTCGCCTCCCGCCTGCCGGTGCGCCACGTCCGCCGGCTGGCCTACCCCGGCTTCCTGCTCGCGCTCGTGCTGCTCGCGCTGGTGGCGCGCTTCGGCGTGCTGATCAACGGCAACAAGAACTGGCTCGCGATCGGCCCGTTCACCATGCAGCCGGCTGAGGTCGCCAAGCTCGCCATCGTGCTGTGGGCTGCCAACATCTACGCCCACAAGGAGCGCCGCCTCGGCGAGCTCCACCACCTGCTGGTCCCCGTCGTGCCGGGCCTGTTCGCCGTCATCGGCCTGGTGCTCGTCGGGCGCGACCTGGGCACGGCGCTCGTCCTCGTCGCGATCCTGCTCGGGATGCTCTGGGTGGTCGGTGCGCCGCTGCGGCTGTTCGGCCTCAGCCTCTCCGTGCTCGGCGCCGGCGCGCTGGCGCTCGCAGCGACCAACGCCGAGCGGCTCAAGCGGATCACCACCTTCACCGACCCGTTCAAGGACTACACCGACGCGGGGTGGCAGCCCGCGCACGGGCTCTACGCCCTCTCCAGCGGCGGCTGGTTCGGCCACGGCATCGGCGGGTCGCAGCAGAAGTGGGGCGACCTCCCCGAGGCCCACACCGACTTCATCTTCGCGGTCCTCGGCGAGGAGCTCGGGCTGGTGGGCACGCTGCTGGTGGTCGCGCTGTTCTTCACCATCGCCTACGCCGCGATCCGGGTCGCCATGAACACCGAGGACCCGTTCGTCCGCTACGCCACCTTCGGGATCGTGGTCTGGCTCATCGGCCAGATGATGATCAACGTCGGCATGGTGCTCGCCGTCCTGCCCGTGATCGGCATCCCGCTGCCGATCGTCTCCTACGGCGGCTCGGCGCTCCTGCCCTCGCTCGTCGCGCTGGGGCTCGTCATCGGCTTCGCGCGCCGTGAGCCCGCCGCGGCCGCCGCCCTCGCCGCTCGGCGACGCGACCGCTCGGCCGGACTGGCCGCTCGGTAGATTTGGCCCGATGCGCGTCCTCCTCGCCGGCGGCGGTTCCGCCGGCCACACCTCGCCCCTGCTCGCCACCGCCGACGCCCTGCGCCGGCTCGACCCGGCGGTCGAGATCACCTGCCTCGGGACGCGGGAGGGCCTCGAGGCCCGCCTCGTGCCCGAGGCCGGGCTGCCGCTCGAGGTGGTGCCGCGCGTGCCGCTGCCCCGCAAGCCCGGTGCCGACCTGCTGCGGGTCCCGGCGCGGCTGCGTGCCGCGCGTGCCACCGCGCTCGAGGTGCTCGACCGCGTACGCCCCGACGTCGTGGTCGGCTTCGGCGGCTACGTCTCCGTCCCGGCCTACCTCGCCGCACGCCGTCGTGGCGTGCCGATCGTGGTCCACGAGGGCAACACGCTGCCCGGCGTCGCCAACAAGCTCGGCGCCCGGATGACGCGCCACGTCGCGACCAGCTTCCCCGACACCGAGCTGCCGCACGCGGTCTTCACCGGCCTCCCGGTGCGCCGGATGGTCTCCACGATGGACCGCGCCGCACTGCGCGACGAGGCGCTCGCCACCTTCGGCCTGCGCGCCGACCTCCCGGTCCTGCTCGTCACCGGCGGCTCGCAGGGCGCGGCCCGGATCAACGCCGCCGTGTCCGGGGCGGCCGACGCCCTCGCCGCGGCCGGCGTCCAGGTGCTCCACGTGGTCGGCCCGAAGCACGAGCTCACGGTGCCGTCCGGCGACGTGCCGTACGTCGTGGTGACCTACGTCGACCGGATGGACCTCGCCTACGCCGCGGCCGACGCCGTGCTGTGCCGCGCCGGCAGCAACACGGTCACCGAGGTGTCGGGCGTCGGCCTGCCAGCCGTCTACGTCCCCCTCCCCATCGGCAACGGCGAGCAGGCCCTCAACGCGCGGCCGGTCGTCGACGCCGGCGGCGGGCTCCTCGTCGCCGACGGCGCGCTGACCCCCGAGTGGGTGGCTGCGTCCGTCCCGCCCCTGCTCACCGATCGCGCCCGCCTCGACGCCATGGGCACCGCGGCCCGCGGCGTGATCCCGCTCGACGCGGACGACAAGCTCGCCCGGCTCGTGCTCGACGCCGCCCGCGCGGGAGGCGCCTCGTGAGGATCCCGGTCCCCGACGAGATCCTCCCGGCCGCCGACCTCGGCCGCGTCCACTGCGTCGGCATCGGCGGCGCCGGGATCTCCGCCATCGCCCGCATCATGGCCTCCCGAGGGGTGCCGGTCAGCGGCAGCGACGACCACGACACGCCCTTCCTCCCGGCCCTGCGCGAGCTCGGCGTCACCTGCCACCTCGGCTACGACGCCGCCCACGTCGCCGACGCCGACACCCTGGTCGTGACGACCGCGGCCCGCGACGACAACCCCGAGGTCCTCGAGGCGCGCAGGCGCGGCCTGCGGATCCTGCCCCGGTCCGCCGGCCTCGCCTCGGTGATGGCCGGGTCCCGCGTGCTCGCGGTCGCCGGCACCCACGGCAAGACCACCACGACCGGTCTGCTCACCTCGGCCCTGCTCGCGGCCGGTCTCGACCCGTCCTACGCCGTGGGCGGCGTGCTGACCGCCACCGGCCGCAACGCCGACGCCGGCAGCGACGACCTGTTCGTCGCGGAGGCCGACGAGAGCGACGGCGCCTTCCTCGTCTACCGACCGCACGCGGCCGTCGTCACCAACGTCGAGGCCGACCACCTCGACAACTGGGGCACCGAGGAGGCCTACCACCGCGCCTTCGAGGAGTTCGCGGACAGCATCGACCGCGACGGCTTCCTCGTCTGCGTCGTCGACGACCCGGGAGCCGCCGACCTCGCCCGCCACGCGCGCGACAGCGGCCTGGAGGTGGTCACGGTCGGCGAGTCGCCCGACGCCGACCTCCGCATCCACGACCTCGTGCTCGACGGGACGGCGTCGACCTGCCGCATCACCCGCGGCGGCACCGACCTCGGCACGGTGCGGCTCGCCATCCCCGGACGTCACTACGTCCTCGACGCGGTCGCCGCGCTCGCCGTCGGCCTGCGCCTGGGCTGCGACGTCGACGCGCTCACCGCCGGCCTCGCGTCCTTCACCGGCACCGGTCGTCGCATGGAGCTCAAGGGGGAGGCGGGCGGCGTCCGGGTCTACGACTCCTACGCCCACCACCCCGTGGAGATCCGCGGCGACCTCGAGGCCGCGCGGGCGATCGCGGGGGAGGGGCGCGTCGTCGCGGCCTTCCAGCCGCACCTCGTCTCCCGCACCCGGATCTTCGGCGTGGCGATGGGCGTCGAGCTCGGCGCCGCCGACGAGGTCGTCGTGCTCGACGTCTACGTCGCCCGCGAGGACCCCGACCCCGCCGTGACGGGTCGGCTCGTCGCCGACGCGGTCCCGCTCGCGCACGAGCACGTCGCCTACGTCGACGACCTCGCCGCCGCCGCCCGAGCCCTGGCCGACCGCGCCCGACCGGGCGACCTGGTGGTCACCCTCGGTGCGGGCGACGTCACCACCGTCGGTCCGCAGGTCCTCGACCTGCTGGCCGCCCGTGGAGGTGCGTGAGTGGAGGCGGAGGAGCGCGCCGCCCGGCGCACCCGGCGCCGCTTCGCGCGCCGCCAGTGGGCCCGTCGCTGGCTGAGCCTGCGCTACGTCCTGGTGGCGGTGGCGCTGGTGGCGCTCGTCTCGACCGCGGTGTGGCTGGTGTTCTTCTCCGCCCGCCTGCAGGTCACGCGCGTCGAGGTCGTCGGCAACGAGCTGCTCAGCGACGCCCAGGTGCGCGAGCGCGCCGACGTCCCGCTCGGTGAGCAGCTCGCCCTGGTCGACCTGTCCCGCGCCGACGCGCGGGTCGGCGCGCTCGCCGACGTCCGCTCCGTCGACGTCACCCGCTCCTGGCCCCACACGGTCCGGATCGAGGTCGAGGAGCGCACCGCCGTCGCCGTCGTCGAGCTCGCCGGTCGCCTGCGCGGCCTCGATCCCGACGGCATCGTCTTCCGCGAGTACGACACCCCGCCCGCGGACCTGCCCCGCATCCGGCCCGGCGCCGAGGCGGGCACGGACGCCCTCAAGGAGGCCGCGACGGTCGTCGCGGCCCTGCCCGACGACCTGTCCGCGCGGGTCGACCACGTCGAGGTGGCGACCGTGGACCAGATCACCCTCGTCCTGCGCGACCAGCGTGAGGTGATGTGGGGGAGCGCGGAGCAGTCCGACCTCAAGGCCGAGGTCGTCGACCGGCTGCTCGGCGCCGCGCCGAAGGCCGGCACCTACGACGTGAGCGTGCCGGGCAACCCCACGGTGCGCTGAGCGCCGCAGAAAAGTTCGTCGGGTCGTCGTCCCCGGGCGTGTCTGCCGACGAATCGCGGCGCGCGCTGCCTACTGTCTTCCGCATGACGAGGTTGACATAACTATAACCCTCAGGCTCACGGTTAGGGTTCCGTGGCACGCCGGAGGGTCGACCCCGTCCTCAGAACTCGTACCCCAGCACCTCTCAAGGAAGGCCCCGGAGCCGTGGCAGCAGCGCAGAACTACCTGGCGATCATCAAGGTCGTGGGCATCGGTGGCGGAGGCGTCAACGCCGTCAACCGGATGATCGAGGTCGGCCTCAAGGGCGTCGAGTTCATCGCGATCAACACCGACGCCCAGGCACTCCTCATGAGCGACGCCGACGTCAAGCTCGACATCGGTCGTGAGCTCACCCGCGGCCTCGGCGCCGGCGCCAACCCCGAGGTGGGCGCCAAGGCGGCCGAGGACCACGCCGACGAGATCGAGGAGGTCCTCAAGGGGGCCGACATGGTCTTCGTCACCGCCGGCGAGGGCGGCGGCACCGGCACCGGCGGCGCGCCCGTCGTGGCCCGGATCGCCCGCTCGCTCGGCGCCCTGACCATCGGCGTCGTGACCCGGCCGTTCGCCTTCGAGGGCCGGCGCCGCGCCAACTCGGCCGAGGAGGGGATCAGCCAGCTCCGCGAGGAGGTCGACACCCTCATCGTGATCCCGAACGACCGGCTGCTCTCGATCACCGACCGCAGCGTGTCGATCCTCGACGCCTTCAAGCAGGCCGACCAGGTCCTGCTCCAGGGTGTCTCGGGCATCACCGACCTGATCACCACCCCCGGCCTGATCAACCTCGACTTCGCGGACGTGAAGTCGGTCATGGCCAACGCCGGCTCCGCGCTCATGGGCATCGGCTCGGCGCGCGGCGAGGACCGCGCGGTCGCGGCCGCCGAGATGGCGGTCTCCAGCCCGCTGCTCGAGGCCAGCATCGAGGGCGCCCACGGCGTGCTGCTCTCGATCGCCGGCGGTTCCGACCTCGGCCTGTTCGAGATCAACGAGGCGGCCGCCCTCGTGTCGCAGGCCGCGCACGCCGAGGCCAACATCATCTTCGGCGCCACCATCGACGACGCGCTCGGCGACGAGGTGCGGGTCACCGTGATCGCCGCCGGCTTCGACGGCGGCATGCCCAAGCGGCGCCAGGACGGCAACGTGCTGCGTCAGCACGCGCCCGCCCAGACCCAGGAGGAGACCCGGGCGGCCGCCCAGCAGCTCGCGTCCAAGCCCGCCTCCCGCGCCGAGTCCACCGAGCGTCCGGCGCCGACCTTCGCGCCGTCGACCGGCGAGTCCCGCCCGGCGCAGGCGCCGGCCCGCACGACCGAGCAGCCGGCCCAGCAGTCCGCGCCCCCGCGCCCGGCCCGTCAGGTCCAGTTCGACGACGACGACCTCGACGTGCCCGACTTCCTGAAGTGAGCTCGTGACCACGCTGCACCACCAGGACCGGATCGAAGGCGACCTCGTGATCGAGGTCGCCTTCACCGACGTCGGCCTCGACCTCGGTGACGCCGCGCCCGACGCGGTGCGCGCGGAGTCGTTGCGCCGGGTCGCCGAGGCCACGGGGGCGACGCCCGTCCTCATGCGCCAGGTCCACGGCGCCGACGTCGTCGTGGTGGCCGCGCCGTCCACGACGCCGCCCGCGTGCGACGCGCTCGTGACGTCGCGCCCGGCGGTGGCGCTGCTGGCCCGTGCGGCCGACTGCGTCCCCGTGCTGCTCGCGGACCCGGCGTCCGGCTGGGTCGGCGCGGCCCACGCGGGTCGTCCCGGCCTCGCGGCCGGCGTCGTGCCCGCGACCGTGGCGGCGCTGCGCGATGAGGGCGCGGACCCCCGCGTCGCGTGGATCGGCCCGCACGTGTGCGGGTCCTGCTACGAGGTCCCGGCCGACCTGCAGGACGAGGTGGCGGCGCTCGTCCCCGAGGCCCGCTCGACGACGTCGTGGGGCACCCCGGCGCTCGACCTCGGGGGCGGCGTGCGCGCCCAGCTCGACGCGGCCGGGATCACCGACGTCCGGGCCGTCGGGGTGTGCACCCGCGAGGACCACGCCTGGCCGTCCTACCGCCGCGACGGGGCCGCCGCCACCCGCTTCGCCGGCGCGATCTGGAGCCACACGTGAGCCCCCGCGCCGACGAGCTCGCCGCCAACCTCGCGGCCGTACGACGTCGCATCGACGTCGCCTGCACCGGGGCGGGCCGCGATGCCGGCGAGGTGTCGCTCGTCGTGGTCACCAAGTTCTTCCCCGCCTCCGACGTGCGGCTGCTCGCCGACCTCGGGGTCACCGACGTGGGGGAGAACCGCCACCAGGAGGCCGAGGCCAAGGCGGAGGAGTGTGCCGACCTCGGGCTGCGCTGGCACTTCATCGGCGGACTGCAGTCCAACAAGGCGGCCGCGGTCGCCGCCTACGCCGACGTCGTGGAGTCCGTCGACCGGGCCAAGCTGGTCGGCCCGCTCGCGCGCGGCGCCGAGGCGCGCGGGCGCGACGTCGAGGTCCTGCTCCAGGTCAGCCTCGACCCGCCCGGTGCCGACCACCGCTCCGGTGTCGACCCGGCCGCGCTGCCGGACCTGGCCGCGCGCGTGGAGGAGTCCGAGCCGCTCCGGCTGCGGGGCCTGATGGCCGTCGCGCCGCTCGGCGAGGACCCCGCGACGGCCTTCGCGCGCCTCGCGGAGGTGCGCGCCGGGTTCGTGCGCGACCACCCCCGGGCCACCGTGCTCTCCGCCGGGATGAGCGGTGACCTCGAGCAGGCGATCGCGTGCGGTGCGACACACGTGCGTGTCGGGTCCGCGGTCCTCGGTCCGAGGCCCACGGTCCAGTAATGTCAACAATTGTCACCAGGTGCCCGGGACCGGGCACCTCGTCTAGCGGAGGATCAGTCTCATGAGCGGCGCGATGCGCAAGATCGGCGAGTACCTCGGCCTGCTCGAGGACACCGGCCACTACGACGACTACGACGAGTCCGAGACGTCGACCCACGAGCCCGTCGACGAGCGCCCGGTCGCCCGTGACCGTCGCCCTGCCCCCGTGTCCGACCTCGCCGAGCGCCGTCGTCCGGCCCCGGTCCAGACAGGAGTCGTGGCCGAGTTGAGCCGCATCACCACCCTGCACCCCCGCAACTACAACGAGGCTCGCCTGGTCGGGGAGAACTACCGCGACGGCACCCCGGTGATCATGAACCTCAGCGAGATGGACGACAACGACGCCAAGCGCCTCGTCGACTTCGCGGCCGGCCTGATCTTCGCCACCCGTGGCTCGATCGAGCGGGTGACCAACAAGGTCTTCCTGCTCTCGCCGCCCAACGTGGCGATCTCGGCCGAGGACAAGCAGCGGATGGCCGAGGACGGGTTCTTCAACCAGAGCTGAGGCATCCTTAACCCGTGCAGATCATCGGCCAGCTCCTCGCGACCATCCTGCTCGTCTTCATCGGCCTGCTCTGGATCAGGTTCATCGTCGACTGGGTGCAGGTGTTCGCGCGTCGCTGGGAGCCCCGCGGCCCGCTGCTGGTGGCGCTCGAGGGCGTCTACTCCGCGACCGATCCGCCGATCGTCGCGCTGCGCAAGGTGGTCCCGCCGTTGCGGATCGGGCAGGTCGCGCTCGACCTCAGCTTCCTGCTGGTGATGGTCGCCGCCTGGCTGCTGCTCTCCGTGGTCCGCACGGTCTTCCAGGTCTGACGTCCCGCGCCAGAACCACCAGTCACAAGGGTCACTGTGCCCCGCACGAGTCCGGGCGCTATTGTCTCCTGACAGCAGAGCCACCATGAATTCGAAGAGTGAAAGTTTGGGTGAGGTCATGCCGCTGACGCCTGAGGACGTGAGCAACAAGCGCTTTACGCCTGTCCGTCTCCGCGAGGGCTACGACATGGGCGAGGTGGACCAGTTCCTCGACGAGGTCGAGGCCGAGCTCGCCCGGCTCACCAAGGAGAACGACGACCTCCGGTCCAAGCTCTCGGCGGCCCAGTCCGGTGCCCCGGCGCCCGCTCCGGCCTCGTTCGCGCCCGCCGCGGTCCCCGAGCCCGAGCCGGAGCCCGAGCCCGAGCCGGTCGCGGCTCCCGCCCCCGTCGCCGCCCCGGTGCAGACGATGCGGGTCGAGACCGTCGCCGACGCCTCCAACGCCGCGGCCCGCCTGCTCGAGATCGCCACGCGCAACGCCGACGAGCTCGTCGAGGACGCGAAGAACGAGGCGGACCGCATCGTCGGCGCCGCCCGCACCAAGGCCGAGCGCCTCGAGGCCGAGTCGAAGACCAAGGCCGACCGCATGGAGGCCGACGCCCGTCAGCGTTCGCAGATGCTCGACTCCGAGACCGCCGAGCGCCGCCAGCAGATGTTCGGCGACCTGGAGAAGGAGCGCGACAAGCTCAACAGCGACGTCGAGACGCTGCGGGCCTTCGAGCGCGAGTACCGCTCGCGCCTGAAGACCTACTTCACCCAGCAGCTGGAGTCCCTCTCCAACGGCTCCGAGAGCCAGGCTCCCGTCGACACCGGCAGCGCGCCCAAGCGGCTCCGCTCGGTGCTGGGCGACGACGAGAACTGATCCCGGCTCCCGCACGACCCACGCTCGGCCCACCCCCTCGGGGGTGGGCCGAGCGGCATTTCCGGCGAGCCGGTCTTGGGTGGTCCCGGGGGAGCGGCTAACCTCCGTGCCACGTGTGGTGCCCACCACACCCGATGCATGGCTGGAGGCCCTCGGAGATGGCTGGCACTACGCGCAAGTCCCTGGCCGGGAGCGCCGCGGCCGCCGCGAAGCGCGTGATCGGGCGCCGCGGGTCCTCGGCTTCCCCTGCGGCGCCGGCGAAGAAGGCTCCCGCCACGAAGGCGCCGGCGAAGAAGGCCCCCGCCACGAAGGCGCCGGCGAAGAAGGCCCCCGCGACCAAGGCGCCGGCGAAGAAGACCGCCGCCACCAAGGCGCCGGCGAAGAAGACCGCCGCCACGAAGGCGCCGGCGAAGAAGACGCCGGAGAAGAAGGCAGCCGCGGCGAAGAAGGCCCCGGCCACGAAGCCCGCGGCGAAGAAGACGGCGGCAAAGAAGACGGCGGCGAGCGCGGCCCCCGCGAAGACGACCGCTGCGCGAAAAACCCCTGCGAAGAAGACCTCGGCGCAGAAGACTGCTCCCACGACGGCCGCGACGAAGACGGCCCCTACTCCTGTGAAGAAGGCCCCGGTGAAGAAGACCGCGCCCCGCAAGGCCACCCCGTCGTCGCTCGTCGTGCTCGAGCAGGAGTCGGCGTGGACCCGTGCCGAGCTCGACGAGGTGGTGACGGAGCTGCGCGAGCACCACGAGCGGCTCACCACGTCGGTGGGCGAGGCCGAGGCCGAGCTCGCCGGCCTGATGCGCGACGCCGGTGACGGCGCCGGCCACGACCAGGCCGACGTCGGTGCGTCGAGCTTCGAGCGCGACCACGAGCTCACCGTGCTCGCCAAGGAGCGCGAGATGCTGGTCCAGCTCGAGCGCGCGCTGGCACGCATCGACGACGGCACCTACGGCGTGTGCGAGTCGTGCGGCAACCCCATCGGCAAGAATCGGTTGATGGCGGTGCCGCATGCCACACTGTGCATGTCATGCAAGCAGCGCGAGGAGCGTCGCTGAACTCCAGCGACCAGACCGTCCAGAGGCCTCCCGGTCGCCGCTCCGGCGCCCGGCTCGTCTTCGTCGCAGTCGCGGTCGTGGCCTACGCGCTCGACCTCGGCACGAAGCAGTGGGCGCTGTCGGCGCTCGCCGACGGCGACGTGCCGGTCTTCGGTGACTGGTTCACCCTGCACCTGACCTTCAACCCCGGTGCGGCCTTCAGCACCGGCACGGACTTCACGATCGTCTTCACCTGCCTGGCGATGGTGGCCGTGGCCGTGGTGCTCTGGCTCAGCCGCCGGATCGCCAGCACCGGCTGGGCGCTGGCCCTCGGCCTGCTGCTGGGCGGGGTGGGCGGCAACCTGACCGATCGCCTGGTCCGCGACCCCGAGCCGCTCCACGGGCACGTCGTCGACTTCCTGATGCTGCCGAACTGGCCGGTCTTCAACCTCGCCGACGTGTGCATCAACGTCGCCGCCGGCCTGATCATCCTGCAGACCTTCCGCGGGATCGCGCTGGACGGCACTCGCGAGTCCGAGCGGTCGGACGCCGACGAGCAGGACGGGTGAGGGCGGCGATGAGCGGCCACGCCGACCAGCGCACGGTGTTCGTTCCCGACGGCCTCGCCGGTGAGCGGGTCGACGCCGCCATGGCGCGGATGTTCGGCTTCTCCCGCACCCGCGCGGCCGACCTGATCACGGCGGGCCTGGTGCAGGTCGACGGCGCCGCCGTCGGCAAGAGCGACCGCGTCGACGCCGGGGCGATGCTGGACGTCACCATCCCCGTCGAGGCCGACCCGCTCGAGGTCGTGCCCGAGATCGTCGAGGGCATCCGGATCATCCACGACGACGACGCCATCGTGGTGATCGACAAGCCCGTCGGCGTCGCGGTCCACCCGTCGCCCGGCTGGACCGGCCCGACGGTGGTCGGCCACCTCGCCGGCGCCGGCTTCCGGATCTCCACCAGCGGCGCCAGCGAGCGCCAGGGCATCGTGCAGCGCCTCGACGTCGGCACCAGCGGCGTGATGGTGATCTGCAAGTCCGAGCACGCGTACTCGGTGCTGAAGAACGCGTTCCGCCACCGCACGGTCGACAAGACCTACCACGCGCTCGTGCAGGGCCACCCGGACCCGCTGTCCGGCACCGTCGACGCCCCGATCGGCCGACACCCGCACCACGACTACAAGTTCGCCGTCATGGCCGACGGCCGGCACAGCGTGACCCACTACGAGACGCTCGAGGCGCACCGGTTCGCCAGCCTGCTGGAGATCCACCTCGAGACCGGCCGGACCCACCAGATCCGGGTCCACATGAGCGCGCTCAAGCACCCGTGCGTGGGCGACCTGACCTACGGCGCGGACCCCGTCCTCGCCACGCGCCTCGGGCTCGAGCGCCAGTGGCTGCACGCGATGCGGCTGGGGTTCGAGCACCCCGAGTCGGGGGAGTACGTCACCTACGAGTCCACCTACCCCGACGACCTCGCCCACGCCCTCGAGGTCATCCGTGACGGCGCCTGAGCCGACCCTGCGTCCCGCGGGCGCCGGCGACCTCGAGCAGGTGGCCTCGGTGCACCTGGCAGCCCGCGCCGCCGCGGTCCCCGCGATGCCGCCCGGCGTGCACACCGACGAGGAGGTCCGGGCCTGGGTCGCCGGGTGGGACCTCGCGGCCGAGGACGTCTGGGTCGCGGTGGCGGGCGGCGCGGTGGTCGGCTACGCCCGGTTCACCCCGACCTGGCTCGACGACCTCTACGTCGCCCCGGCGTGGCAGGGCAGCGGTGTCGGCTCGGCGCTCTTCGACCTCGTCACCAGCCGGCGTCCGGACGGCTTCTGCCTGTGGGTCTTCGAGTCCAACCGGCCCGCCCGCGACTTCTACCTGCGCCGCGGCTGCCTCGAGCTCGAGCGCACCGACGGCAGCGCCAACGAGGAGCGTGCGCCCGACGTCCGGGTCGCGTGGCCGGGCGCCGACCCGGTGGCGTTCCTGCGCGGGCTGATCGACGAGACCGACCTTGTGCTCGGTGACGTGCTCGCGCGGCGTACGGCGCTGACCCGAGCCGTCCAGTCGGTCAAGCCTTCCACCGAGCGCGACCCCGCCCGCGAGGCCGAGATCGCCCGCCGGGTCGCCGCTGTGGTGCCCGAGCTGGGCGAGGAGCGGGTGGCCCGGATCGTCGACGTGGTCATCGCGGCGTCGCTGGAGGTCGCCCACGGCGACGGTGGAGCCGCGGGACGCTAGGTCGGGCCCGGCGCTCCACCATCCACCGTCCCAGGTGGGGCACCATGGTGCGGTGCTGCCGAGCCCCGGGGAGGTCCTCCACTTCAGCGAGGACCCGTCGATCGAGCGGTTCGTGCCGCACGTCGCCGCGACCGCCCGGCAGCCGGAGGCGTACGTCTGGGCCGTCGATGCGCTCAACAGCCCGTGCTACTGGTTCCCCCGCCAGTGCCCGCGCGCGTGCTCGTGGGTGCAGGTCGACGGCCGTGCCGAGGACCGGGTCCACACGATCGAGGAGGCGTGGCTCGGCGCGGTCGGAACGACCCGGCTCCACGCCTACCGTTTCGACGCCGGGCCGTTCCGGCCGTTCGGTGACCGGCCGCACGCGTGGGTCGCCACTGTCCCGGTCGAGCCGCTCGGGCCGCCGGTCGAGGTGGGCGACCTGGTCGGGCTGCACTCCCGGCACGGGATCGAGCTGCGGGTGCTGCCCGACCTCGAGGAGCACTTCGCCGAGGTCCGCGCGGCCGGCCGCGAGTTCTCCGGGATCCGGATGGGCAACGCGGGCATTGGACCGGCGGGGCCGTTCCCCACCCGCCGCTGACCGGTGCGCAGCGCGGACTTGTCAGGCTCTCGCTGAACTTGTCAGGCCATGCACGGCCTGACAAGTTCAGCGATCCCCGGTCAGCCGGGGATCGCTGAGGAGGAGCAGGATGGTGCCCGTGCTGCTCCATGACGACGTGATCGAGGAGTACCGCGACTTCGCCACCTACGCCGCGGGCGACTCGCCGTGCTTCGAGGAGTGGGCGCTCGGGGTGGTCGGTGACGAGGAGGTGCTCGGCTGGCTGGCCACGCTGCCGCCGCTCAAGCGCCAGCCGAACCTCGTCTTCGCCGCCGCCCGGTGGCACGGCGCGCCGGCCCCGGGGCCGTACGCCGGCCTGCGGCGGGTGCTGCTCGAGCAGGAGCCGGAGGTGCGGGCGACGGTGCTCGCGCGGGCGACCCAGACCAACGAGGTCGGCCGGCTCGCCACCCTGACCCCGGTGCTGGCGCTGGTCGAGGGACCGCTCGCGCTGGTCGAGGTCGGCGCGAGCGCCGGGCTGTGCCTGTTCCCCGACCGCTACGACTACGCCTGGCCGCCCGCCGGCTCGCTGCGGGGGAGCGGCGGGTCGCTGCTCACCGCGACGGCCACCGGGCCGCTCCCGGTTCCGCACCGGCACCCCGAGGTCGCGTGGCGCGGCGGCGTCGACCTCAACCCCCTCGACGTCACCGACCCCGACGCCTCGGCCTGGCTGGAGAACCTGGTGTGGCCCGAGCAGGACGAGCGCCGCGAGCGGCTGCGCTCCGCCCTCGAGGTGGCCCGTCGCGAGCCTCCGTCGCTGCGTCGCGGAGACCTGTTCGACTACCTCCCGGGCCTGCTGGAGGACGCCGCGCCGCACGGCACACCGGTGGTGCTGCACTCCGCCGTGATCGCCTACCTCGACGAGCCCGGCCGCCGGCGCTTCCACGACCTGATGACCGGCCTGGTCGCCGGGGGCCGGTGCCGGTGGATCAGCAACGAGGGCCGGCGCGTCCTGCCGGAGGTCACCGGGGACCGCGAGGTCCCGCCGGGGCGCTTCGTGACCGCGCTCGACGGGGTCCCGGTCGCGTGGAGCCACGGCCACGGGCACTCCCTGGAGTGGCTCGCCTGACGCCCCGGCGTGCCCTGTCGGTGGGGCCCGGCACACTGACGTAGGCTGGCGTCCTTCCCCTCTGAGCGCCTCGCCGGGCTCCCGGTGCGGCGCTGCTGACTCGTCAGCTCCTGTCCTCGTGACACCGTCAGCGACCCCCGAAAGGTGCGGAAGTCTCCTCCATGTCGGCCGGCTCCACAGTCAACCCAGCGGGCAACTTCGTGCACCTGCACGTGCACACCGAGTACTCCATGCTCGACGGGGCCTCGCTCCTCGACGGGCTCTTCACCCGCACCAGCGAGCTCGGCATGCCGGCGATCGCGATGACCGACCACGGCAACCTGCACGGTGCCTACGACTTCTACAGCAAGGCCAAGAAGCACGGCGTCAAGCCGATCATCGGCATCGAGGCCTACCTCACCCCCGGCACGCCGCGCGGCGAGCGCAAGCGGATCCGCTGGGGCAAGGGCGACTCGGCCGAGGAGGGCGGCAAGGACGTCGCGGGCGGTGGCGCCTACACCCACATGACGATGTGGGCCGAGACGACCGAGGGCATGCACAACCTCTTCCGCCTCGCGAGCCTGGCGAGCATCGAGGGCTACTACTACAAGCCGCGCATGGACCGCGAGCTGCTCCAGCGCTACTCCAAGGGCATCATCGCCAGCACCGGCTGCCTCTCCGGCGAGATCCAGACCCGGCTCACGCTTGGCCAGTACGACGAGGCGCTGCGCGCCGCCGGCGAGTTCCAGGACATCTTCGGCAAGGACAACTTCTACCTCGAGCTGATGGACCACGGCATCGCCGCCGAGCGGGCCACGCGCGAGGACCTGGTCCGGATCGCGAAGACGCTCGGCCTGCCGACGATCGTCACCAACGACACCCACTACACCAACCCCGAGGACGCCGACGGCCAGGACGCCCTCATCTGCGTCGCCTCCGGCAAGCGCCTCGCCGACACCAACCGGCTCAAGTTCGACGGCGGCGGCTACTACATCAAGTCCGCGGCGGAGATGCGCGAGCTCTGGTCGGAGTTCCCCGACGGCTGCGACAACACCCTCGAGATCGCCGAGCGGTGCAACGTCGAGTTCACCGAGTCGACCGGCGGCTACATGGCGCGCGCCGACGTCCCCGCCGGGGAGACCGAGGAGTCCTGGTTCCGCAAGGAGGTCTGGCGCGGCATCGAGGCCCGCTACCCCGGCGACCGGCTGACCCAGGAGGTCAAGGACCGCGTCGAGATGGAGCTCGGGGTCATCTCCCAGAAGGGCTACTGCGGCTACTACCTCGTGGTCGCCGACTTCATCCAGTGGTCCAAGCGCAACGGCATCCGCGTCGGTCCCGGTCGCGGGTCCGGTGCGGGGTCGATCGCCGCCTACGCGCTGAGCATCACCGACCTGTGCCCGCTCGAGCACGGCCTGTTCTTCGAGCGGTTCCTCAACCCCGAGCGCCCCTCGATGCCCGACTTCGACATCGACTTCGACGACGCCCGCCGCGGCGAGGTGATCAAGTACGTCACCGAGAAGTACGGCACCGAGCGCGTCGCGCAGATCGCCACCTTCGGCCGGCTGAAGGCGAAGGCCGCCATCAAGGACGCCGCGCGCGTGCTCGACCACGGCTTCGCGATCTCCGACCGGATCACCAAGGCGCTCCCCGCCGACGTGATGGGCAAGGGCGTCGCGCTCAAGGACATCTTCAACACCGAGCACAAGCGCTACGGCGAGGGCGGCGAGTTCCGCGCGCTGCACGACTCCGACCCCGACGTCCGCACGATCTTCCACACCGCCCTCGGCCTCGAGGGCCAGATCCGCAACTGGGGCGTCCACGCCGCCGGCGTGATCATGTCGAGCGAGCCGATCATCGACGTCGTGCCGATCATGGCGCGGCCGCAGGACGGCGCGATCATCACGCAGTTCGACTACCCGATGTGCGAGTCGCTCGGCCTGGTCAAGATGGACTTCCTCGGCCTGTCGAACCTGCGCATCCTCGAGGACGCGCTCGCCAACATCAAGATCAACCGCGACCTCGACGTGGTGCTCGAGGAGCTGCCGTTCGACGACCGGCCCACCTACGAGCTGATGGGCCGCGGCGACACGCTGGGCGTCTTCCAGCTCGACGGCTCGGGCATGCGCGCGCTGCTGCGCTCGATGCAGCCCGACGTGTTCGCCGACATCACGGCCGTCTCCGCGCTCTACCGTCCCGGCCCGATGGGCGCCGACTCCCACAACAAGTACGCCCGGCGCAAGAACGGGCGCGAGGCGATCGAGCCGATCCACCCGGCGCTGGCCGAGGCCCTCGAGCCGGTGCTGGGCGAGACCTACGGCCTGATCGTCTACCAGGAGCAGGTGATGGCCATCGCCCAGGTCCTGGCCGGCTTCACCCTGGGCGCCGCCGACAACCTCCGCCGCGCGATGGGCAAGAAGAAGAAGGAGGAGCTCGACAAGCAGTACGCCGGCTTCCAGGCCGGCATGCTCGAGCGCGGGTTCCCGCAGCAGGCGATCGACAAGCTGTGGGAGATCCTGCTCCCGTTCTCCGACTACGCCTTCAACAAGTCGCACTCGGCCGCCTACGGCGTCATCACCTACTGGACCGCCTACCTCAAGGCCAACTACCCGACTGAATACATGGCCGCCCTCCTGACGTCCGTCAAGGACGACAAGGACAAGATGGCGATCTACCTCAACGAGTGCCGCCGGATGAAGATCCAGGTGCTGCCGCCCGACGTCAACGAGTCGCAGGCGAACTTCACCCCGGTCGGCCACGACATCCGCTTCGGCCTCACCGCCGTGCGCAACGTCGGCCACAACGTGGTCGCCGGCATCGTCGCGGCGCGCGAGGAGAAGGGCCGCTACACCGACTTCAACGACTTCATGGAGAAGGTCCCGGCGCTCGTGTGCAACAAGCGCGTCGTCGAGTCCCTCATCAAGGCCGGCGCGTTCGACGACATGAAGCACCGGCGGCGGGCGCTGGTCGCGGTCCACGAGACCGCGGTCGACCAGTTCGTCGACCTCAAGAAGAACGAGGCGATCGGCCAGGACTCGCTCTTCGGCGGCCTCAGCGACGACGAGGGCGGCTTCGGGGTGAGCGTCACCATCCCCGACATCGACGACTGGGACAAGATGACCCTGCTCGGCCACGAGCGGGAGATGCTGGGGCTCTACGTCTCCGACCACCCGCTGCTCGGCCTCGAGCACGTCCTGTCCCAGGGCACCGACTGCACCATCGGCCAGCTGATGCTCGACGAGGACCGGGCCCACGGCTCGATGCTGACCGTCAGCGGCCTGATCACCTCGGTGAGCCGCAAGATCACCAAGCGCGGCGACCCGTGGGCCACGATCACCCTCGAGGACCTCGACGGTGCGATCGAGGTGCTGCTGTTCCCCAGCGCGTACACCCTGGCCTCGACGCTGCTCGTCGAGGACCAGATCGTCCGGATCAAGGGCAGCCTCTCGCGCGACAAGGACCAGCCGGAGCTGCGCGGCCAGGAGGTCACCGCCCCCGACCTGACCCAGGGTCCGGCCGGCCCGGTGGTGATCAGCCTGCCCTCGACCCGCTGCACGCCGCCGGTGGTCGCCCAGCTCCGCGACGTGCTCGGCACCCACCCGGGCATGACCGAGGTGCAGCTGCGCCTGCTGACCCGCGCCTCCACCAAGGTGCTCAGGCTCGACGACAACCTGCGGGTCACCCCGAGCCCCGCGCTGTTCGCCGACCTCAAGCAGCTGCTCGGCCCGGGGTGCCTGGCCGGATGACCGGGGCCGCCACCGACCCCACCACCGACCCGACGCCCCGACGGGCGTTGGTGCGGCGCCTCGTCGCGGTGGTCGTCGCCTTCCTCCTCGCCGGCGCGGTGGCCGGAGTGGTCTGGGAGCGGCTGTGGGACGCGCCCGACGGGCTGACCTACCAGGGTGCCTGGTACCTCGAGCCCGCCGGTCCGGACGTCGCCTTCCAGGGGATCTGGCTCTTCGTCGCGATCGCGTTCCCCCTGGGACTCGTCCTCGCGGCCGTCGCGGGGCTGTGGCGCGACCACGAGACCGCGACCGTCGTCACGGTGCTGGTCGCGTCCTGCCTGGCCGCCGCCGTGATGTACGCCGTCGGCAGCGGGCTCGGTCCCGCCGACCCGCAGGTGCTGGCGGCCGGCAGCCCCGACTACACCACGCTCCCGGGCGACCTCGGCCTGACCGCCCCCGACGACGGTGCGGTCGCCTGGCGCTCCACCGCGCTCCTCGCCCTGCCGGCCGGCGCGATGGCCGGTCTGGTCGGCACCTACCTCTTGGCCGGTAGAGGGTTCGGCAGGCGCATCCGCGGGTAGGCTCAGCCCGACGTATTGGGGCGGTCCCGACTGGTCGGGACCCCGTGAGTGGGGGCAGCAGCAGATGAGCATGACACCGGGTGGCCCGGAGTACCTCGACACCTCCGGACCGGCTGAGGCCGCTCCGGACAACGACAACCGCAAGCGCCTGGTCGTCCTGGGCGCGCTCGGTGCCGGAGCGGCCGTCGTGGCCGGCGGCGCCTGGGCCGCGACCAGCTTCTTCGCCACGGGGGCCCAGCCGGCGGAGGCGCTGCCGGACTCGACCATCGCCTACGCCAGCGTCGACCTCGACCCGAGCGGCGGTCAGAAGATCGAGGCGATCAAGACGCTGCGCAAGTTCCCCGGCTTCACCGACCAGGTCGACATCAAGAGCGACGAGGACCTGCGCGAGCGGCTGTTCGAGGAGATCACCTCCTCGGGCGGGTGCGAGGGCCTGAGCTACGCCGACGACGTCAAGCCGTGGCTGGGCGCGCGCGCCGCGATGGCGGCCGTCGAGGTCGGGGAGGACCAGCCCGCGCCGGTCGCGGTCGTGCAGGTCACCGACTCCGGCAAGGCCGAGGAGGGCGTGCAGAAGCTCATCGACACCTGCGGCGGCGGCGAGGAGGGCTCCGGCGACGTCGGCGGCTGGGTGGTCGACGGCGACTGGCTGGTGCTCGCCGAGACGAAGGAGACCGCCCAGAAGGTGGTCGACGACGCCGGCTCCGGCTCCCTGGCCGACGACGAGGCGTTCGGGACGTGGACCGGCGAGGCCGGCGACGACGGGTTCATGTCGTTCTACGTCGCCAAGGGGGCGGCCAAGTACCTCGGCGAGGCCGCCGGCATGGGCTCCTCGCTCGGCGGACCGCTGCTGGGCGACCTGAGCGGCTCGTCGGCCGGTGGCTTCGACCAGGAGTGCCTCGACGCGGCCACCACGCCCGAGGAGATGAACGCCTGCTTCGAGGAGCCGACCGACGACACCTCGTCCGACACCGGGTCCGAGGAGGTCCCGCCGGAGCTCCAGCAGGTGATCGACGGCTTCGACGGCATGGCCGCCACCGTGCGCTTCGACGACGGCTCGGTCGAGGTCGAGTACGCCGTGTCGAACTACCAGCCGGACATGTCGAAGTACCTCGACTCCGACGAGGGCGTCGCGCTCGTCGACGGCCTCCCCGACGACACCGTCGCGGCGATGGGCTTCGCGCTGGAGCAGGGCTGGGCGCAGGCGTTCGTCGACTACCTGAAGACCACGCTGCCCGACGACTCCGCCTCGATCGACGACGGCATCGCGCAGATGGAGAGCGAGACCGGCCTGTCGTTCCCCGAGGACATCGAGACGCTCCTCGGCGAGGGCGTGACGCTCTCGGTCGGCAGCGGCATCGACCCCGACGCGATCGCCAACGGCGGTCCCGGCGAGGTCCCGGTCGGCATCACGATCAAGGGCGACGCCGGTGACATCCAGGCCGTGCTCGACAAGGTCAAGGCCCAGGTCCCGCCGGAGATGGCGGAGTTCATGGAGGTCACCGAGGGCGACGGCTACGCCGTGCTCGCGCTCCAGGACGACTACCGCGGCAAGCTCGAGGCCGGTGGCGACCTCGGCGGCAACGACGACTACGCGAAGGTCGTCGACGGCGACGCCCAGAGCCTGCTGTTCGTGAACTTCGACGCCGACGACAACTGGCTGGCCCGGGTGACCGAGGACATGCCCGAGGTCAGCGAGAACCTCGAGCCGCTGTCGTCCTTCGGCATCAGCAGCTGGATCGACGACGACGTGATGCACGGCAAGCTCGAGCTCACCACCGACTGACGTCGGACCAGCTCAACGCCCGATGGTGGCGGTCACCGCTCCGGTGGCCGCCACCAGGTCGTCCGGGGCGACCTCGAGGTCCAGACCGCGGCGCCCGCCCGACACGAAGACCGTCGGGTGGTCGAGCGCCGAGGCGTCCACCACGGTCCGCAGCCGCCGCTTCTGGCCGAACGGCGAGATGCCGCCCGCGACGTAGCCGGTGCTGCGCTCGGCCGCGGCGACGTCGGCCATCACCGCCCTCGACCCGCCCAGCGCCCTGGCCAGCGCCTTGAGGTCGAGCTGGCCCGAGACGGGGACGATGCCGACCACGAGGGCGCCGTCGAGCGAGGCGAGCAGCGTCTTGAGGACCCGCGCCGGGTCCAGCCCGAGCGCCTCCGCCGCCTCGGCACCGAAGGACGTCGCCCGCGGGTCGTGGACGTAGGTGTGCACCTCGTACGCGATGCCCGCGGCGGTCAGCGCCACGGCGGCGGGGGTGCCGCCGACCGTCCGTCGTTTCGTCACGGCTCGTTCCTATCAGCCGGCCGGGTGGATCCCGACGCGCGCCGCTGCGCGTCTCAATCTCGACGCGCTCGTGCGGCTTCGTTCCTCAGCCGCGTCGCTTGCTCGATCTGGCCGCGCCCACGCGCCGCGCTCGTGCCTCGCGCGCCGCTGCGCGCCTCAGTTCGGCGACCAGGCCGTGCGGGCGACCTGCGTCGCGGGCAGCGACGGGATGACGTTGATCGCGCGCAGCTCGTCGGTGAGCAGCCGGGTGACCAGGCGCAGCCGCTCGGTCGCGTCGTGCGCCTCGAGCAGCGACTGCCGCTCGGCCATCGGCAGCGGCGCGAGCGCCGAGAGCGTCCAGGCGAGGTAGTCGGGGTCGCGGGGGAGGGTGCCGCTGTAGGGGTCGCCCTGGAGCTCGGTCATCGCAGCGCGGAAGGCGGTGAAGGTCGCGCGGGCGCGCTCGAGCACGTCGTCGGGGACCTCGACGTGGGGCTCGACCAGCACGGCCGCGACGCCCTGCGGGAACTCGTCGCCGCGCTGCATCTCCTCGAGCTGCAGCCGGTCGCGCGCCACGGCGACGATGTCGAACGTGCCGTCGTCGTTGCGGTCCACCTCGGTGAGCTGCAGCACGCACCCGACCCGGTAGACCGACTGCGCGCCGTGGTCGCCCACTTCGTAGCCCTCGCGGATCGCGACGGTCCCGAACACCCGGTCGGCCGGGTCCTCGACGCTCATCAGGTGGCGCACGAGCATCCGGTAGCGGTCCTCGAAGACGTGCAGGGGCACGCTCATGCCCGGGAACACGACGGTGCTCAGCGGGAACATCGGCAGCGTGTCGCTCACCCCACCAACGTAGCCGCCCCGGTCCACCCTGCACCGCCGAGTTCGGGCCGACCCGCCGCGGAACCTAGAATCGGGGCATGTCCCTGATCCGCCGCATCGACCTGAGGGGCGCCGACCGCGCGTCCGTCGACTACCGCGCGAGCCTGCCCCGCGCCGAGTTCGACGTCGAGGCCGCGACGCATCAGGTGCAGCCGATCATCGACGCCGTCCGGACCCGCGGCGTCGAGGCGATCGTCGAGCTGTCGGCCCGCTTCGACGGCGTCGACCGTGACGACATCACCGTGCCGCGGGAGGCGCTCGAGACGGCCCTCGCCGAGCTCGACCCCGACGTGCGCGCGGCGCTGGAGGAGTCCGTACGCCGCCTGCGTGCCACCTGCGAGGCCGAGCTCGAGCGCGACGTGACCACCGAGGTGGCCCCCGGTGCCGTCGTGACCCACCGCAAGGTGCCCATCGAGCGCGTCGGCCTCTACGTCCCCGGCGGGCTCGCCCCGCTGGTGAGCAGCGTGGTGATGAACGTCGTCCCCGCCCAGGTGGCCGGGGTCCGGTCGATCGCGCTGGCCAGCCCGCCGCAGAAGAACCGCGAGGGTCTGCCCGAGCCGACGATCCTCGCTGCGTGCGCGCTCCTCGGCGTCGACGAGGTCTACGCCGTCGGAGGCGCCCAGGCGATCGCGATGTTCGCCCACGGCGCGGGCCCGTGCCGCCCCGTCGACCTGGTCACCGGCCCCGGCAACATCTACGTCGCTGCAGCCAAGCGGCTGGTGCGCGGCGTGGTCGGCATCGACTCGGAGGCGGGGACCACCGAGATCGCGATCCTCGCCGACGACTCGGCCGAGCCCGCCTTCGTCGCCGCCGACCTGATCAGCCAGGCCGAGCACGACCCGATGGCCGCCTCGGTGCTGGTCACCGACTCGCCGGCCCTGGCCGACGCGGTCGAGGTCGAGCTCGACAAGCAGGTCTTCGCCACGCGCCACACCGAGCGGGTCAGCACCGCGCTCGGCGGCCCGCAGTCCGCGATCGTGCTGGTCGACGACGTCGACCAGGGGGTGCAGGTGGTCGACGCCTACGCCGCCGAGCACCTCGAGATCCAGACCCGGGACGCGGCGGCCGTCGCTGCGCGCGTCCGCAACGCGGGTGCGATCTTCGTCGGGCCGTGGGCACCGGTGTCGCTCGGCGACTACGCCGCGGGCTCCAACCACGTGCTGCCGACCGCCGGCTGCGCCTGCCACTCGAGCGGCCTGTCGGTGCGCGCCTTCACCCGGTCGATGCACGTCGTCGACTACTCGCGCGCCGCCCTCGCCGACGTCGCCGACCACGTGGTGACCCTCGCTGGCGCGGAGGACCTGCCGGGCCACGGCCAGGCGGTGTCGGTGCGTTTCGAGCAGCAGCGGTGAGCGCGGTGTTCCCACCCCTGCGCGAGGCGCTGCAGGGGATCGAGCCCTACGGCGCGCCGCAGCTCGACGTCCCGGTCCAGCTCAACGTCAACGAGAACCCCTACGGTCCCTCGCCCGAGGCCGCGGCCGACATCGCGCGCGCCGTCGGCGAGGCCGCGGCGTCGCTCAACCGCTATCCGGACCGGGAGTTCACCGCGCTGCGCGAGGGCCTCGCCGCCTACCTCAACACCTCCGGCGGGTCCGGGATCGGCGCCGACATGGTGTGGGCCGCCAACGGCTCCAACGAGGTGATGCTCCAGCTGCTGCAGGCCTTCGGGGGCCCGGGCCGCTGCGCGCTGTCGTTCGCCCCGACGTACTCGATGTACCCCGAGTACGCCCGCGACGCCGTCACCGAGTGGGTCACCGGCCACCGCGCCGAGGACTTCTCGCTCGACCTCGACGCCGCCCGCGACCTGGTCCTCGAGCGCCGGCCGTCGGTCGTGCTGCTGCCGAGCCCCAACAACCCCACCGGCACGGCGCTCCCGCCGGAGGCGGTGTCGATGCTCTGCGAGGCGGCCGCCTCCTACGAGCCGGGCGGGATCGTGGTGGTCGACGAGGCCTACGGCGAGTTCCGCCGCACGGGCACCCCGAGCGCGCTCGAGCTGCTCCCGGCGCACCGCAACCTGGTGGTCAGCCGCACGATGAGCAAGGCGTTCGCGCTCGCCGGTGCCCGCGTCGGCTACCTCGCCGCGCACCCGGCGATCTGCGACGCGATCCGCGTCGTGCGGCTGCCCTACCACCTGTCGGCCGTCACCCAGGCGACCGCGCTCGCGGCGCTGCGCCACGCGCCCGAGCTGCTTGGCCGGGTCGAGGAGCTGCGCGCCGAGCGCGACCGGACGGTCGCGTGGCTGCGCGAGCAGGGCCACGAGGTGGCCGACTCGGACGCCAACTTCGCCCTTTTCGGCCGCTTCGCCGACCGCCACGCGGTGTGGCAGGGGCTGGTGGACCGCGGCGTGCTGATCCGCGAGACCGGCCCGGACGGCTGGCTGCGGGTCTCGATCGGCACCGCGGACGAGATGGCAGCATTCAGGCAGGCACTGACGGACGTGACCAAGGAGAACGCATGACCCGCACGGCGAGCATCGAGCGCACCACCCAGGAGTCGAGCGTCCTGGTCGAGGTCGACCTCGACGGCACCGGCCGCTCCGAGGTGTCCACCGGCGTCGGGTTCTACGACCACATGCTCACCGCCTTCGCGCGCCACTCGCTCGTCGACCTCACCGTCCGCACCACCGGCGACGTCCACATCGACGCCCACCACTCGGTCGAGGACACCGCGATCGTGCTCGGGCAGGCGCTGCGCCAGGCCCTCGGCGACAAGGTCGGCATCCGCCGCTTCGGTGACGCCACCGTGCCGCTCGACGAGGCGCTCGTGCAGGCCGTCGTCGACGTCTCCGGGCGCCCCTACTGCGTGCACACCGGCGAGCCGGACGGCCAGGTCTACGCCCTCATCGGTGGCTCCGGCGTGCCCTACGCGGGGTCGCTGACCCAGCACGTCTTCGAGTCCATCGCCCAGCACGGCCACTTCGGCCTGCACGTGCGCGTCCTCGCCGGGCGCGACCCGCACCACATCGTCGAGACGCAGTTCAAGGCGTTCGCCCGGGCGTTCCGCGACGCCGTCGCGCTCGACCCGCGCGAGCAGGGCGTGCCCTCGACCAAGGGCACCCTGTGACCGGACCCTCCGTCGTCGTCCTCGACTACGGCTCGGGCAACCTGCGCTCCGCCGTCCGCGCCGTCGAGCGCGCCGGCGCCGAGGTGACCCTGACCGGCGACTTCGACACCGCGCTCGCCGCCGACGGCCTGCTGGTGCCGGGTGTCGGCGCCTACGCCGCCTGCATGGCGGGCCTGCGCGCGATCAAGGGCGAGCGGATCATCGGCCGGCGCCTCGCCGGCGGCCGTCCGGTGCTCGGCATCTGCGTGGGGATGCAGATCCTCTTCGCCGGCGGCGTCGAGCACGGCGTCGAGACCGACGGCTGCGACGAGTGGCCGGGCCGGGTCACCCGGCTGGAGGCCGACGTCGTCCCGCACATGGGCTGGAACACCGTCGACGTCCCCGAGGGCACCCGCCTCTTCGACGGCGTGCAGGACGAGCGGTTCTACTTCGTCCACTCCTACGCGGCGCGCTCCTGGGACCTCGTCACCAACGACCGCACGGCCGCGCCGCTGGTCACGTGGGCCGAGCACGGGGGCGACCGGTTCGTCGCCGCGGTCGAGAACGGCCCGCTCTCGGCCACCCAGTTCCACCCGGAGAAGTCCGGCGACGCCGGCGCCGCGCTGCTGCGCAACTGGGTGCGCTCGCTCTAGGAGCCGTGCGCGACCCGCGGGCCGAACGGACCGTACGGCGCGTCGGCGGTGCCCCGGCCCCACGTGTCGCCGCGCAGCGCACGACCCTCGTCGCGCAGCGTCGACGCGCCGACGCGCACCCACCTCGGCCGTCCGAGGCAGGAGCGCGGCACGCGCACGGTGACCGCGCCGCGAGTGCTCGGACCGGTGACGGCGAGGTCGCACGGCAGGCCCCTCCCGCCGCCACCGGCCGCACCGCAGGCGTCGGGCTCGCCGATGTGGGAGGAGTAGAGGATCGCCTCGAGCGAACCGCCCGGCCGGGCGCGCTGGACGTTCACCTCGTGGACCGAGTCGGACGCGCGCGGCGTGTCCAGCACGAACGACAGCAGGGTGCCTCGCCAGGGCGAGGCGTCCCGCAGCCGGGTGCTCAGCTCGATCGTCGCACCGTCGTGACGCACGCCCAGCCCGAGGATGTCGGTGGCGGCCTCTCGCGGCCGGTCGTGCTCGGTGAGCGTGCCGCACGGCTCCGGTTCGGGGGAGTAGGACCACTCGGTGGCGTCGTGCGCGGCGTCGCGACCCCACCACTGCTCCGCGTGCGCGGCCGTCCCGGAGCAGGCGAGCAGGCCGCCCGCGACGGTCGTGGCGGCCAGGCGGCGCAGGAGCGGTGTCATCGGGGTCCCCCAGGGTGCTCGATCGGTCGGGCGGGATCGTGCCATCCGTGGGGACCCGGCGTCACCAGTTCCTGCCGCATTTTGGGGATCGCGACCTGCCCCCGGGCCGGGCTACCGTCCCCGCATGGGGGAGAAGCTGAGCATGAACCAGGTGATCCACGCGGCCGTGCGCCGCGACGTGAGCCGCACGGAGCAGGCGTTGCGGTCGCTGCGAGACGGCGACGGCGACCGCGCCCGCCAGGTCCGTACGGCCTGGCAGAACCTGGTGCGCGAGCTGACCCACCACCACGAGGCCGAGGACGCCATCGCGTGGCCCTTCCTCGCCTCGCGCGGCTTCGACAGCCGGCTGCTCGCGCAGATGGAGGACGAGCACGTCGCCATGAAGCAGGCGCTGGCCGCCTCGTCCGCCGCGATCGACGCCGTGGTCGCGACGCCCACGACCGCCACCGCGACGGCGGCCGCCGACGAGGTCGCGGCCGCGCGCGAGGTGATCAACGGCCACCTCGACCACGAGGAGGCCGACGTCGAGGGGATCATGGGCGACCTCGAGGACGACCCCGAGTGGAAGAAGGCCGCCTCCCGGATGCGTCCTGCGTCGGTCGTCGACGCGGCCAACGCTCTCGCCTGGATGCAGGACGGCGCGGGGGAGCGCGAACGCGCCTCGCTGCGGGCCACCATCCCCGCCCCCGTGATCGCCGTCCTCACCACGCTGCTGGCGCGCCGCTACCGGCGCGAGGTCGCCCCGGTCTGGCGCTAGGCGTCGCGGACCGCCCGGGCGTCGCCCTCGGCCAGCTCCTTCAGCGTGAGCAGCTGCTTGCGCGCCATCACCAGGTCTCCGAGCGACAGCACCGGCGCGACCGGGCGGCTCGTGCGCGCCACGACCTTGAGCAGCAGCCGGCACCCGTCCCCGTCCGGCACGACGGCGTACGACATGTGCGCCCCCATGATCCGCGCGGTCAGCTCCCGGCCGGGCTCGACCGCGACGACCCGCCCCTGGTCGAGGCCGAAGGCGCGCGTGAACGGATCCCCGACCGCGGGCTCGGGGAGCTCGCGCAGGTCCCGGGGCGAGCGCCGCCCGAGGTTGTCGACGAGGTCGTAGGAGTAGGGCGCCAACCGCACCTGCTTCACCCGGGCCCACACGGCCGCGGGCTCCACGGCCACGCTGACCCCGCGCCACGCCTGCAGTGTCGGCGCCGGCTCGAACGCGTCGCAGCCGTAGGCCCGCGCGACCTCCGCCTCGCTCACGCCCCACCGGTCGCCGATCACGTCCCCGACGCTACTCGGCCCGGGGTGGCGGCACACGACAGACGTACGTCGTGGGTGGCGGCACACGACAGACGTACGTCGTGGGTGGCGGCACACGACAGATGATCTGCCGAACTCGATGTCGTGTGCCGCCACGGTGGCCCGGCGGATGTCGTGTGCCGCCACGGTGGGTCCGGCGGGTGACGTGTGCCGCCACGGTGGGGACGGCGGATGTCGTGTGCCGCCACCCCCCTAGACGTGGGGTTGCCGGTGGTGAACGCCGGGTCTACGTTCGGCTCACGGACCGCGGCAGCGTCGCCGCGCCGGGAGGGAGTCGTCATGGCTCAGCGCCGCACCCGTCTGCTCGCCGTCGCCACCGCCGCCGCGGTCGCGCTCACCGTCGCCGGCACCCAGGCGGGCGCCGAGGCCGGGGACCGCGGGGAGCGTCGCCCCCAGCCCGCCGTGCGGCCGACGAAGGTCGTCGTCATCGTCGTCGACGCGTTGAGCAAGGAGATCGTCGACCGCTACGACATGCGCAACGTCGAGGCGTTGATGAAGGACGGCGTGGACACGCCCCGTGGCTACCTCGGGCACACCGGCTCGGTCACCGTCGTCACCCACAACGTGATCGCCACCGGTGCGACGCCGAAGCACATGGGCTGGACGACCGAGGGCTACCGCGACGTCGACGGACTCCTCGGCGCCCCGGGCGGGCTCTACATCACCAGCAACTTCGGCCTCGCCCAGATGGCACCGCTCCAGCAGGCGGCCGGCTACCCGCACCTGTCCGACTACCTCGACGACACCGGCAAGGTCTTCACCGTCAGTCCCAAGGGATACGCCGCCTGGGGGCTCAGCGGTCCCGGCTCGGCCAACACCTCCACCATCACCTTCGGCAGCGGCCCGACCTGCCCCAACCCCGACGGCACGACGACGCGCTACCGCCAGCCGACCGGCTGGAACGTGCCGGCGTACTTCTCCGCCGCGTGCGGCTCGCGCTGGCTCGCCCGCCGCGACACGATTTACGACACCGGCCAGTTCCCGGCACAACTCTACCCCGCGACCGACAACCGCTATGTCGTCGGCGCCGACCCCGCCCAGCAGGGCGGCGACGTCTGGGCCACGGACGCGGTGCTCGAGGTGATGGAGCAGGAGGGCGACGGCTGGAGCGGGATCTTCGTCAGCCTCCCCGGCGTCGACAAGGCCGCGCACATGTGGGGCGGCGTCAACGACCCGGAGGGTGCCACGCCCGGCTACGACCCGATGACGCACATGCGGTACGCCACCCGGACCGCCGACGCCCAGGTCGGCCGGATCATGCAGGCGCTCGAGGACAGCGGACAGCTCGACGACACCCTCGTGGTGCTCACCGCCGACCACGGGTCGGTCGCGGCCGGCCCGGGCCACTTCCACGGCGACTTCCAGCCGGAGAACGACTACGGCTTCTTCAACTGGTACTACGGTTCGCCGGCCAACGACGTGCCCTACCTCCGTCCGCAGCAGGCGCTGCTCCCGCTCATCGAGGGCACCGACGACGGCACCGGCGCCACCAACGTCGGCCTGTCCTACAGCGACTCCTCGCTCAACGTGTGGCTCAAGGACCAGTCGGCGGCCAAGGTCGCCGAGGCCGCAGCCCTCATGGAGGACCTGCCCGACGTGACGGCGGTCTGGCGGCGCGACGGGGACCACTACGACCGGGTGACGCCGGTGCGCTGGGACCGAATGCGCGGGGCGGAGAGGCGCTGGTTCGCCACCAGGGCGCAGGAGCTCGTCGACACCCAGGCCGCCGACTACGGCCCCGACCTCATCGCGACGCTGCCCGACGACACGACGTACTCCGTGCTCGGCGACCACGGCGGCATCCAGCGTGCCGCCCAGCAGGTCCCGATCGTGTTCGCCGGCGCCAACACGTCCGCCAGGGACCTGCGGGCCCCGGTCCGGTCCGTCGACATCATGCCGACGATCCTGCGTGCGATGGGCATCTCGCCGACCAGCGCCATGGACGGCACCGCCTACGAGCTGCCGACCAGGCGCCGGCGCTGAGTCCCGTCTCGCGGGGGCGGGCCGCGGAGGGGGCCGGGACCGGCGGATCCTAGGATCGACCCATGCCCAGCACCCCCGAGCAGCCCTACCTCGAGCTCCTGCCCGCCGTCGACATCAAGGGCGGCCAGGCCGTCCAGCTGGTGCAGGGCGTGGACGGGTCGGAGAAGCGCTTCGGCGACCCGGTCGAGGCCGCGCTGCGCTGGCAGGAGGCCGGCGCGGAGTGGATCCACCTCGTCGACCTCGACGCGGCGTTCGGCCACGGCCACAACCGTGAGCTCCAGGCGCGGATCGTCGGCACCCTCGACATCCAGGTCGAGATGAGCGGCGGCATCCGCGACGACGAGTCGCTCGAGGCCGCGATGGCCACCGGCTGCCGGCGCGTCAACATCGGCACGGCCGCCCTCGAGCAGCCCGAGTGGTGCGCGAAGGCGATCGCGACCTACGGCGACCGGGTGGCCGTCGGGCTCGACGTCCGCGGCACGACCCTCGCCGCCCGCGGCTGGACCCGCGACGGGGGAGACCTCTACGAGACGCTCGCCCGCCTCGACTCCGAGGGCTGCGCGCGCTACGTCGTCACCGACGTCAACAAGGACGGCATGCTCCAGGGCCCGAACCTCCAGCTCCTGCGCGACGTGTGCGCCGCGACGGACAAGCCGGTCGTCGCGAGCGGCGGCGTCACCACGCTCGACGACATCCGGGCGCTGACGACCCTCGTCGGCGACGGCGTCGAGGGCGCGATCGCCGGCACCGCGCTCTACGAGGGCCGGTTCACCCTCGAGGACGCGCTGGCCCTCACCCGGGGACGCTGACATGCACTTCACCGAGTACGACCTGCGCAACGCGGCGTACGCCTGGATCGTCGACGACCGCGACCGCGTGCTGCTCACGTGGTGGAACGGCGAGGGCCGGTTCGACCCCGCCTGGTCGCTGCCCGGCGGCGGCATCGACTTCGACGAGGCGATCCGCGACGGCCTGGTCCGCGAGGTGCACGAGGAGACCGGCTACGACATCGAGGTCGGCGACTTCATCACCGACCACTTCTTCACGCGGCGCCGTGAGGGGCAGAAGCCGTTCCGGGCGCAGCGCTTCGTGTTCCACGCCCGCATCGTCGGCGGCGAGCTCGGCACCCTCGAGGTCGGCGGGTCGACCGACTACGCCGAGTGGGTGCCGCTCGCCGAGGTCCCCGCCCAGCCGGCGCGGGCCGAGATCGTGGACGTCGCGCTCGCCGCGCACCGCGCAGGGCGGCGGGACGCATGAGCCTCGCGATCCGCGTCATCCCGTGCCTCGACGTCGACGGCGGCCGGGTGGTCAAGGGCGTCAACTTCACCGAGCTGCGCGACGCCGGCGACCCCGTCGAGCTGGCCCGGCTCTACGACGCCGAGGGCGCCGACGAGCTGACCTTCCTCGACATCTCGGCCTCCCACGAGGGCCGCGCGACCACCATGGAGGTGGTCAGCCGGTGCGCGGAGGAGGTCTTCATCCCGCTCACCGTCGGCGGCGGCGTGAGCAGCGTCGAGGACGTCGACCGGCTGCTGCGCGCCGGCGCCGACAAGGTCGCGGTCAACACCGCCGCCATCCACCGCCCCGAGCTGGTCGCCGAGATCGCCGACCGGTTCGGCAACCAGGTCCTGGTCCTGAGCGTCGACGCCCGACGCACGTCCGGCGAGCAGCGCACCGACAGCGGCTTCGAGGTCACCACCCACGGCGGTCGCGAGAGCGCCGGGCTCGACGCGATCGGGTGGGCCGTCCGGGCCGCGGAGCTCGGTGCCGGTGAGATCCTGCTCAACGCGATGGACGCCGACGGCACCACCGACGGCTTCGACCTCGACCTGATCAGAGCCGTACGCCGCGAGGTGAGCATCCCGGTCATCGCCAGCGGGGGAGCGGGCGCGGTCGAGCACTTCCCGCCCGCCGTCGAGGCCGGCGCCGACGCGGTGCTCGCGGCGACCGTCTTCCACTTCGGCACGCTCAGCATCGGAGAGGTCAAGACCGGCCTGTCCACGGCCGGTCATCCCGTCCGCTGAGGCCCCGCGGAGTCGTAGGATTCCGCCATGCTGAAGACGCCCCGCCTCGCCGTCGCCGCGCTCGCGACCGCCACGCTCGCGCTCACCGCCTGCGCGCCCACCGACGAGGGTGGCGACACCGCGTCCGACACGACCTCGGACGCCACCGGCTCCGAGAGCCCCGCGGCCGACGAGTGCACCCCCGACGCGATGGACACCGTCACCGCCGGCACCCTCACGATCGCGACCGACGACCCGGCCTACGAGCCCTGGTTCGTCGACAACGACCCCACCAACGGCCAGGGCTACGAGTCCGCGGTGGCGTACGCGATCGCCGAGCAGCTCGGCTACACCCAGGACCAGGTCACCTGGGTCACCGTGCCGTTCAACAAGGTCGTCCAGCCCGGCCCGAAGGACTTCGACTTCGACGTCAACCAGGTCTCCATCACCGAGGCGCGGCGCAAGGCCGTCGACTTCTCCTCGGGCTACTACGACGTCGTCCAGACGGTCGTCACCAACAAGGGCAGTGCCATCGACGGCGTGACCAGCATCGCCGACCTCGCCGACGCCAAGCTGGGCGCGCAGGTCGGCACCACGAGCTACACCGCGATCACCGAGCAGATCCAGCCCTCGGAGGACCCCGCGGTCTTCGACACCAACGACCAGGCGGTGCAGGCGCTGAAGAACGGCCAGATCGACGGCATCGTCGTCGACCTGCCGACCGCCTACTACATGGCTGCGGCCCAGCTCGACGACGGCGTGATCGTCGGCCAGCTCCCGCTGCCCGAGGGTGAGCCGGAGCAGTTCGGCGCGGTCCTCGGCAAGGGCAGCGCGCTCACCGGGTGCGTCTCCCAGGCCGTCGACGCGCTGCGCGAGGACGGCGTGCTCGACCAGATCGGCCAGGAGTGGCTGGCCCAGCAGGGCGCTCCCGAGCTGTCCTGATGACCCACCAGGTGGACACCGCCTGGCAACCCTCGCCGGTCCAGCGCGAGCGCGACGCGTGGCGCCGTCGGCGCACGGTGCGCAGCGCGGTCCTCGCCGCGGTCAGCACCGTGCTGGTCCTCGGCGCGGTCGCGGTCGTGGTGGTCAGCTCGCCCGGCTGGCAGCGGGTCCAGGAGACCTACTTCGACTGGGACAAGGCCGTCGACTCCTTCCCCGCGGTCCTGGAGGGCCTCTGGCTCAACATCCGCGTGATGGCGATCTGCGCCGTGCTCATCGTCGCGCTCAGCCTGGCCATCGCCGTGATGCGGACGATCCGCGGTCCGGTCGCCTTCCCGCTGCGGCTGGTCGGCACGGCGTACGTCGACGTCTTCCGCGGCCTCCCGCTGCTGCTGGTGATCTTCCTGCTCGGCTTCGGCGGCCCCGCGCTGAGCCTCGAGGGCCTGCCCACCTCGGCACTCTTCTGGGGCTGCACGGCGCTCGTCCTGTCCTACTCGGCCTACGTCGCCGAGGTGTTCCGCGCCGGCATCGAGTCGGTCCACCCGAGCCAGCGGCTGGCCGGCCGCTCGCTCGGCCTGTCGTACGGCCAGACGCTGCGCCACGTCGTGCTCCCGCAGGCCTGGCGCCGGGTGCTGCCCCCGCTGATGAACGACCTGGTCTCGCTGCAGAAGGACTCCGGCCTGATCGCGGTGCTGGGCGTCATCGACGCGATCCGCGCCGCCCAGATCGAGACGGCCATCGACTTCAACTACACGCCCTACGTCGTCGCCGGCGCGCTGTTCTGCTGCCTCACCATCCCGATGGCGCGGCTCACCGACCGCTACGCCCGCAAGAAGGGCTACCACGGAGCCGGAGGACATTTGTGAGCACCCCACGACGTTCTTCTCCTCCGCTGCGCTCCTCCGAACAACGCCGCGGGGACCCCGCTCCTCCCGAGCTTCTGACATTGACGGGGGTGCGCAAGTCCTTCGGCGACCACGTCGTGCTCCGCGACGTCGACCTCAGCGTCGAGCCCGGCCAGTGCGTCGTGCTCATCGGGGCGTCCGGCTCCGGCAAGTCGACCCTCCTGCGGTGCATCAACCTCCTCGAGGTCGTCGACGACGGCACCATCACCTTCGAGGGCCGCGACATCACCGACCCACGGGTCGACGGCGACGAGGTCCGCTCCCGGATGGGCCTGGTCTTCCAGGCCTACAACCTCTTCCCGCACCTCGACGTCATCGGCAACGTCACCCTCGCACTGCGGCTCGTGCACGGCGTGGGCGCCGACGAGGCGCGTACGCGGGGGCTCGCGATGCTCGACCGGGTCGGCCTGGCCGAGAAGGCCCGGGCCCGGCCGGACGACCTGTCCGGCGGCCAGCAGCAGCGGGTCGCGATCGCGCGCGCGCTGGTCGCGAACCCCCGCCTGATGCTGCTCGACGAGGTGACCTCGGCGCTCGACCCCGAGCTCGTCGGGGAGGTGCTCGACCTGCTCACCGAGCTCAAGGGCGAGGGCGTCACCATGGTGCTGAACACCCACGAGATGGGGTTCGCCCGCGACGTCGCGGACCAGGTCTGCTTCCTGCACGACGGTGTCGTCCACGAGCGCGGCACGCCCGAGCAGGTGCTCGGCGACCCGCGCGAGGAGCGCACCCGCGCCTTCCTGTCCCGCATCCGCGCCTGACGCCCGCCCACCCCCCAACAATTCGCGGGCCGTCGGTGGGAGGGAATAGCCTGACGCCCTGAAGTGGTTGCGCACGGCAACCGACGCAGGACGACGAGGGGGCGGGCGACACCGGTGGGCAAGGACGCGGAGCTGAGGGGCACCACCACACTCGACGGCTTCCGCGTGCTGCGGGTCGGCATCCGTCGCGAGCCGTGGGTCTTCACCGTGGCCACGCTCGGCGCGGTCCTGTTCGGCGTGCTCACCGTCGCCGACGCGTGGGTCCTCGGCTGGTCCACCCAGCACGTGCTCATCCCCGCCTTCGACGACGGCGAGATCGGCACCGGACTCCTGGTGTGGGTGGTCGCGCTGTTCCTCGCGGTCGCGATCCTGCGCGCCATCGGCATCGTCGCGCGGCGTCTCGGCGGCGGGATCATGTACTACCGGATGCAGTCGCACACCCGGCGCGGCGTCACCAGGCAGTACCTCGCGCTCCCGATGGAGTGGCACCAGCGCCACCCCACGGGCCAGCTGCTGTCCAACGCCTACTCCGACGTCGAGGCGGCCTGGTCGCCGATCATGCCGCTGCCGATGGCGCTCGGCACCGTGGTGATGATGGTCATCGCCGTCGTCCAGATGTTCCTCGCCGACGTGGTGATGGCCGTCGTCGGGCTGCTGGTCTTCCCGGCCGTGGTGGCCGCCAACCTGCTCTACCAGCGCTACTCCTCCCCGCTGATGACCCGCGCCCAGGGCCTGCGCGCCGAGGTCAGCGAGATCGCCCACGAGTCGTTCGACGGTGCGATGGTCGTCAAGACGCTGGGCCGCGAGGTCGAGGAGACCGACCGGTTCGGGGTCAAGGTCCGCGAGCTGCGCGACGTCAACGTCCGCGCCGGCCGGATCCGCGCCGTCTTCGACCCGGCGCTGGCCAGCCTGCCGAGCCTGGGCGTGCTGGTCGTGCTCGCGGTCGGGGTCTCGCGGGTGACCACCGGCGCCACCGAGGCCGGCGATGTCGTCACCGTGGCCTACCTCCTCACCATCGTCTCGTTCCCGATCCGTGCGATCGGCTGGCTGCTCGGGGAGTTCCCCCGGTCGGTCGTCGGCTACCGCCGGGCCAGGTCGGTCCTCGACGCCCGCGGCTCGATGTCCTACGGCGACCTCGAGCTGCCGCCGGCCAGCGGTGGCGCGCTGCTGGAGGTCTCGGGCCTGCACTACTCCTACGACGAGGCGGCCCCGCTGCTGCGCGGCGTCGACTTCGAGGTCCGCCCCGGGCGCACGGTCGCCCTCGTCGGTGCCACCGCGTCCGGCAAGAGCACCCTGACCAGCCTGATGACCCGTCTGGTCGACCCCGACGAGGGCGCGGTCCGCCTCGACGGCATCGACCTCAAGGGGCTCCGCAAGGGCGAGCTGCCGCGCGACGTGGCGCTGGTGCCGCAGACGGCGTTCATGTTCGACGACACCGTGCGCGGCAACGTCACCCTCGGGGCCGACGTGCCCGACCACGAGGTGTGGGCGGCGCTGCGCACCGCGCAGGCCGACGGCTTCGTCGCGGCGCTGCCCGACGGGCTCGACACCCGCCTCGGGGAGCGCGGCACGTCGCTGTCGGGCGGCCAGCGCCAGCGGCTGTCGCTGGCCCGTGCGCTGGTGCGCCGCCCCCGGCTGCTGATCCTCGACGACGCGACCTCCGCGGTCGACCCCGAGGTCGAGGCGCGCATCCTGGCCTCGCTGCGCGAGGAGCGGGCGGGCGACCCGGCGTCGCTGGTCGTGGTCGCCTACCGCAAGGCCACCATCTCGCTGGCCGACGAGGTGGTCCACCTCGACGGCGGCCGGATCGTCGGTCGTGGCACCCACGCCGACCTGCTCGCCTCCAGCCCGGCCTACGCCCAGCTGGTCAACGCCTACGAGACCGACGCCGCCGAGGGGACCCGCGCATGAGCACCACGACCGTCTCCGGGACCCGGATGGACACCGGCGAGGACATCGGCGCGATCGCCACCATCCGGCTCGGCATGAAGTACTCACCCGAGCTCCGCGAGGGCCTCGGCGTGACCCTCGTCCTGGCCGTGCTCGCCTCCTGCGGCCAGATCGTGGTGCCGATCGCGGTGCAGCAGACGCTCGACAAGGGCCTCAACGCCCCCGGCGGGCCGCGGCTCGACTACGTCGCCTGGATGGGCGTGGCGGCCGCGCTCGCCATCCTCGTCACGAGCGTCGCGTCCTACGCCATGACCAGCCGGCTCTTCACCACCTCGGAGAACGGTCTGGCCACGCTGCGCACCAAGGCGTTCCGCCACGTCCACGACCTGCCGCTGCTCACCCAGAACACCGAGCGTCGCGGCGCGCTGGTCTCCCGCGTCACCTCCGACGTCGACCAGGTCAGCCAGTTCCTCGTGTTCGGCGGCCTGATCTTCGTGGTGAGCATCGGCCAGATGCTCGTCGCCACGGTGCTCATGGTCGTCTACAGCTGGCAGCTCGCCCTGGTGGTGTGGCTGTGCTTCGCGCCGCTGTTCCTGTCGATCCGGTGGTTCCAGAGGAAGCTGTCGGCGGCCTACACGGTGGTCCGCCACCAGGTCGGCGTGCTGCTCGGCGCCATCTCCGAGCCCGTCGTGGGCGCCGCGGTGGTCCGCTCGTACGGCGTCGAGAACCGCACCCAGGAGCGCATCGACACCGCGATCCAGGACTGGCAGGACGCCTACATCCACGCCCAGAAGTTCACGGTCACCTCGTTCTCGCTCGGCGGCATCTCGGCGGGCCTCGCCAACGCCGGCGTGATCGTGATCGGCATCCTGCTCGGCTTCGCCGGCGACATGACGCCCGGCAAGGTGCTCGCGTTCGCGTTCCTCGTCTCGCTGTTCGTCGGACCGGTCCAGATGGGCACCCAGATCCTCACCGACGCGCAGAACGCGATCGCGAGCTGGCGCCGGGTGCTCGGCATCCTGGAGACGCCCGCCGACCTCGTCGACCCCGGCCCCGAGGGCGAGCAGCTCCCGCGCGGCCCGATCGACGTGCGCTTCGCGGACGTCACCTTCGCCTACCCCGGCGGCCCGCCGGTCCTGCGCGACGTCGACCTCACTCTCGCCGCCGGCACCCGCGTCGCGATCGTGGGCGAGACCGGGTCGGGCAAGTCCACCTTCGCCAAGCTCCTCACCCGCCTGATGGACCCCAGCGAGGGCACCGTGCTGCTCGACGGGGTCGACGTACGCCGCATCGACTCCCGGTCGCTGCGGCGCAGCGTGGTGCTGGTGCCGCAGGAGGGCTTCCTCTTCGACGACACCATCGCCGCCAACGTCCGCTACGGCCGCCTCGGCGCCACCGAGGACGAGATCCGCGCCTCGGCCCGCGAGCTCGGCATCGACGACTGGCTCGCCGGCCTCCCGCACGGCCTCGCCACCGCCGTCGGCCAGCGCGGCGAGTCGCTGTCGGCCGGGGAGCGCCAGCTCGTGGCGCTGCTGCGCGCCCACCTCGCCGACCCGGACCTGCTGGTCCTCGACGAGGCGACGAGCGCGGTCGACCCGGCGCTGGAGATGCAGATCGGGCGGGCCCTCGAGAGGCTGATGCAGTCGCGCACCTCGGTGACGATCGCCCACCGGCTCTCGACCGCGGAGGCGGCCGACGAGGTGGTCGTGGTCGCCCAGGGTCGGGTGGTCCAGCGCGGGCCGCACGCGGCGCTGGTCGCCGAGGAGGGCGGCGTCTACGCCGGACTGCACGCCAGCTGGGTCGCCCAGCACTCGCGCCCGGCGTCCTGAGCGGACCTGCCTCCGCAGGCCCCGGTCAGGGCCGCGTCGAGGGCCGGGTCGAGGGCCGGGTCAAGACCGCGTCAGGATCCGGTGCGGATCAGGAGGCGAGCAGCTGCGAGAGCAGCTGGTCGACGTCGCAGTGGGCCGACTCGCGGCCGGGGGCCACGAGGGCGGTCGTCCGGGCCAGGAAGGCCTCGACGTCGACGGCCCGCGCGAGCAGGACGAGGTGGCCGTCGGGCGAGCTGAGCTCGATGCCGACCATCGCCTGGCCGGTGTAGCTCACGGCGGGGGAGACGTGGACGTCGCCGTCGCCGGTCGGGGAGTGCACGCCGCGCATCAGCAGGTCGCGGCCGTAGGTCCACACCAGGTCGCCGTCGCTGGTGACGAAGGTCATCGTGACCGCGAACGGGTCGGCGACGCTGTAGCCCAGCACGCTGTCGATCTCGTGCCGGATGCCGCGCTCGTCCACGCACTCGACCGTGAGGTCGATCGCGACGTCGGTCATCGTGGGGCGCCCGCCGGACATGTTCATCAAGTCTCCCTGGAGATTCCCTGCTGGTGTGATCATGAGACGGCATGACGAGGTCTTGATGATGCGAAACGGCAAAAAATGACCCGCTGCGGTCCAGACCGGGCGTCGGCGCACCGCGCGATGACGTGGTTGGGCAGCCCCGGCTAGGGTTCCTCGCATGACGGGCACCGCCAAGCGCATCGCGCTGGAGACGCTGGGATGGGTACTCCTGCTGCTCGGCGTCGCGGCGATCTTCCTCCCCGGACCGGGCCTCCTCGGGATCTTCGCCGGCCTCGCGCTGCTGTCCCAGCAGTACGAGTGGGCCGAGCGCCGGGTCGAGCCGGCCCGCATCCGCGCCCTGCAGGGCGCGGCCGAGGGCGTCGAGACCTGGCCGCGCATCATCGCGTCGGTCACGGGCGCCGTCCTGCTCGCCGCCTGCGGCGTGCTCTGGATCATGGACCCGGCCGCTCCCGGCTGGTGGCCGCTGTCCGAGACCTGGTGGCTGCCGGGCGGCCTCTGGACCGGCGTGACCCAGGTCGGGTCGGCGTTCATCGCCGTCGGCCTCATCGTCTACAGCTACCGCCGCTTCCACGGCAGGCCCGAGGCGGTCGAGCAGCTGCGCCGCGACCGCAAGGCCCTCGACGAGGAGAAGCGGAACCGGAAGTCCGGCCAGCAGTCCACCGGGAAGAAGACGACCAGCGCCTCGCGTTGATCCCGACCCCCGACCCGATTCTGACTTCGTGGGACGCGTGGGATAACGTAACGCCGAGCTCGGGCGATTGGCGCAGTGGTAGCGCGCTTCGTTCACACCGAAGAGGTCACTGGTTCGAACCCAGTATCGCCCACCGAGAGTTAGACCGCCCCTGACCTGCGAAAACAGCAGATCAGGGGCGGTGCTGTTCCCGGACCCGTGCGGACGTCGGTCCGGGATTGATGACGGGTGAGCAGGACGCGCGGTCAGCCGGCGAGCGGGATGGGCGTCCAGGTCGAGGAGTACGACAGCCCGCTGCGGCGGAAGAGCTGCGTGACCGGGCAGCGGCGCTCGAGCTCGGCGACGAAGTGCTCGAACGCCTCCCCCTCCGCGTCGGTCTCCACCGTCGCCTGCACGCTGACGGACCGGAAGTTCGCGTCGCCCTCGGCTCCGGTGACGAACACCGACGGGTCGAGGTCGCCCTGCGCGGTGAAGGTGAAGGCACCGAGCCTGACGCCGAGGTCCTTCGCGACGAGCTGGGCGCTGATCTGGTTGCAGGAGGTGAGTGCGCCCAGGGTGTAGGCCAGGGGGCTGGGCGAGGAGTCCTGGCCGCCGAACGCGGGGTAGGTGTCGGAGCTGAACCGGTGGCTGTGCTCACCCTGCACAGCGATGTCCTGGGCGACACCCGAGCCGCGACCCTCGACGATGAAGGGGACAGTGGACATGTATCGACCTGCTTTCATAGGCATCTAAGTGGAGTGAAATACTACAGATACCGGCCAAGGCTCGCTCGGACGTACGCACGCGTCGTGCCCTCGACGCAGGGCCGGCGGACGGGCGTGCTGGGTGGACCCGCCCTGCCGGGTCGCGGTCGGGCCGCTGTCCGTCTGGACCACCTCGCGCTGGTGTTGCGGGCGGAGGCGCCCAGGCGCACGATGCTGGAGTGAGCCAGCCGCAGCCGGAGGTCGACCTCGACGCCGAGGAGTGGGCGCGGCTGCTGCAGGAGGTGCTCGAGGAGCGCGACCGCGAGTGGTGGGCGATGACCCACGACCGCGTCGACGACGAGTGAGGGTTCCCGGAGCCGAGGGCGTGCCGCTCCCTGCGACGGGGCCGTTTGTCCTCCTCCGCGCGGGGGCAGGGTGTCGTCATGACGATCAAGGCCGTCGTGCTCGACATCGGGGGAGTGCTGGAGGTCGTCGACGACGCCACGTTCCCGGCACCCGCGGAGCAACGCCTCGGCCTCGCACCCGGCAGCATCGTCGGCGGGCTGGCCGGCCTGCCGGGCGACGCGGTGCTGGGGCAGGTCACCGAGGCCGCGATCCGCGCGGAGTGGCAGCGCAGCCTCGGGCTGACCGGCGCCCAGGTCGACGAGCTCGTCGAGGACTACTGGCGCTGGTACGTCGGGACCCTCGACGAGGAGCTGTTCGCGTGGTTCGCCGCCCAGCGCGCGCACCGGGCGACCGCCATCCTCTCCAACTCGGGGCCGGGTGCCCGCGAGCGCGAGCGGCCGTACGGCTTCGAGGACGTCACGGACCTCATCGTCTACAGCCACGAGGTCGGGCTGGCCAAGCCCGACCCGGCGGCGTACGAGCTCACCACCGAGCGGCTCGGCGTGGAGCCGGGGGAGGTGCTGTTCCTCGACGACCTCGCCGCCAACGTGGCGGGTGCCGCGGCGCACGGCTGGCACGCGGTGCTGCACGTCGACACCCCGACCTCCGTCCGCGAGATGGAGCGGCTCATCCGCGAGCAGGGCTGAGGCGGGAGGACGGGGAAACCGGGGTGAGCCCCGTCGGTCCCGGCCGATAGCATCGCCGGGACATCCGTCCCACCCCACCAGCCCTTCAGGAGCTCCCGTGTCCGACATCCAGGTCGTCCGCATCCACGCCGATCAGCGTGCGGAGACCACGGTCACGACGGGCACCAGGGCGTGGGAGCTCTTCCGCGACGACGCCGACGTCGTCGCCGCCCGCGTCGCCGGGCAGCTCAAGGACCTCGCCTACGAGCTCGTCGACGGCGACGAGGTCGAGGCCGTGGCCATCGACAGCCCCGACGGCCGCGACATCCTGCGCCACTCCACCGCCCACGTGATGGCCCAGGCCGTGCAGCAGATCTGGCCCGAGGCCAAGCTGGGCATCGGACCGCCGATCGAGAACGGCTTCTACTACGACTTCGACGTCGAGACCCCCTTCGTGCCCGAGGACCTCGTCAAGATCGAGTCGGCGATGCGCAAGATCATCAAGGAGAACCAGCGCTTCGAGCGTCGGGTCACCACCGACGCCGACGCCCTCGACGAGCTGAAGGACGAGCCCTACAAGATCGAGCTGATCGGGCTCAAGGGCGGCGCCGGTGCGGCCGACACCGAGGGCGCGAGCGTCGAGGTCGGCGCCGGCGAGCTCACCATCTACGACAACATCGGCCGCAGCGGCGAGGCCAAGTGGTCCGACCTGTGCCGCGGCCCGCACCTGCCCACCACCAAGCGGATCCCCGCCTTCAAGCTGATGCGCAGTGCCGCGGCCTACTGGCGCGGCGACGAGAAGAACAAGCAGCTCCAGCGGATCTACGGCACCGCGTGGGAGTCCAAGGAGGCCCTCGAGGCCCACCTCGAGCGGATCGCCGAGGCCGAGAAGCGCGACCATCGCAAGCTCGGCCGCGACCTCGACCTGTTCTCCTTCCCCGACGAGATCGGCTCCGGCCTGCCGGTCTTCCACCCCAGGGGTGGCGTGATCAAGCGCGAGATGGAGGACTACGTCCGCCGCCGGCACATCGAGGAGGGCTTCGACTACGTCGGCACCCCCCACATCTCCAAGGAGGGGACCTTCCACCTCTCGGGACACCTGCCCTACTACAAGGACACGATGTTCCCGCCGATGGAGTTCGAGGGCGCGGACTACTACCTGAAGGCCATGAACTGCCCGATGCACAACCTGATCTACCGCTCGCGCGGTCGGTCCTACCGCGAGCTGCCGCTGCGGCTCTTCGAGTTCGGCCACGTCTACCGCTACGAGAAGTCCGGCGTGATCCACGGCCTGACCCGCGTGCGCGGCTTCGCCCAGGACGACTCGCACTCCTACGTCACCGAGGAGCAGGCGCCCGCCGAGATCACGCACCTGCTCGACTTCGTGCTCGGCCTGCTGCGCGACTTCGGCCTCGACGACTTCTACCTCGAGCTCTCGACCCGCGACGACTCCAAGCCCGACAAGTTCGTCGGCTCCGAGGAGCAGTGGGCCAACGCGACCGACGTGCTGCGCACCGCCTGCGAGGCGTCCGGCCTCGAGCTGGTGCCCGACCCGGGCGGCGCCGCGTTCTACGGCCCGAAGGTGTCGGTGCAGGCCAGGGACGCGATCGGCCGCACCTGGCAGATGTCGACCATCCAGTACGACTTCAACCAGCCGCAGGGCTTCGACCTGACCTACCAGGCCGCCGACGGCACCCGCAAGCAGCCGGTGATGATCCACTCGGCCAAGTTCGGCTCGATCGAGCGCTTCCTCGGCGTGCTCGTCGAGCACTACGCCGGTGCCTTCCCGCCCTGGCTCGCGCCCGTCCAGGTGCAGGCGATCCCGGTCGCCGACTTCGCCGCCGACTACCTCCACGACGTCGCGCGCCGGATGAAGGCGCAGGGGCTGCGCGTCGAGGTCGACGACTCCGACGACCGGATGCAGAAGAAGATCCGCAACGCGCAGCTGCAGAAGGTGCCGTTCATGGTCATCGCCGGCAACGACGACATCGAGGCCGGGGCGGTCTCGTTCCGCTACCGCGACGGTCGCCAGGACAACGGCGTGCCGATCGACGAGGCGATCCAGCGGGTCGCGGACGCGGTGGCGGCGCGCGAGCAGGTCTGAGGTGGCCGACCGCCGACCGATCGTCGACCTCACCGACGAGCAGGCCCGCCGCGCCCTGCCGCTGAAGTGGGGCACGGTTCCCGACGACGTGATCCCCGCGTGGGTCGCGGAGATGGACTACGCCGTCGACCCGGTGGTCATGAGTGCGGTGCAGCAGGCGCTGGCCGCCGGCGTCACCGGCTACCCGCTCGAGCGCGATCCCGCGCTCGGTGAGGCCTACGCCGGCTGGGCGGCGCGCCACTTCGGCTGGGCGCCCGAGCCCGAGGCCGTACGCCCGGTCGTCGACGTCACCGCCGGGGTCCGGCTCGCGATCGACGTGCTCAGCGGGGCCGGGGGAGTGGTGTTCCCGACGCCCGGCTACAACGCCCAGCACCGGCTCGCCCACGTCACCGGCCGCACCGAGCACCTGCTCGAGGTCCCGGCCTCCGCCGAGCGGGCCGAGATCGACCTCGACCGGCTCGACCGGCTGTTCGCCGAGGGCGCGCAGACCCTGATCCTCACCCAGCCGCACAACCCGTGGGGCCGCGCCTTCACCCGCGCCGACCTCGAGGGGATCCGCGACGTGGTGCTGCGCCACGGCGCCCGGGTGGTGAGCGACGAGATCCACGCACCGCTGGTGCTGCCCGGCGCCGAGCACGTCTCCTACCTCGCGATCGACGGCACCCACGAGCACGCCGTCGCGGTCGTCGCCGCCTCGAAGGCGTTCAACACCGCGGGACTGAAGTGCGCCCAGCTCGTCGTGCCCGACCCAGCTGCTCGCACGCTCCTCGACGCCGAGCCGATGTCGCGCAACGACTCGTGGTCCCCGCTCGGCGTCGTTGCCGCCCGCACGGCCTACACCCACGGCGACCCGTGGCTCGCCTCGCTCGTGGAGCGGCTCGACCAGCAGCGCGCACTCCTCGCCCAGCTCCTCGCCGCGCACCTGCCCGAGGTCCGGATGCGCCCGCTCGAGGCGACCTACCTCGCCTGGCTCGACGCCTCCGCCTACGGCCACGACGCCGCCGCCGCGGTCGCGCTCGAGCGCGGACGGGTGATGGTCAGCGACGGCGCCTCCTACGCCCCCGGCTCCACCGGCCACGTCCGCCTCAACATCGCCACCTCACCCGAGAGGCTGACCGAGATTGTCGAGCGCCTCGCCCGCGCCTGGGGCTGAGCGCTAGCGTCGGAGGCATGCAGCTCGGCGTCCACTACGCGAACTTCACCCACCCCGACTGGCAGCACCGGCTCACCGAGCGGCTCACCGAGACCGCGCGGGTGGCCGACCAGGGCGGGGTCGCCCAGCTGACGGTCATGGACCACTGGTTCCAGATGGAGCAGCTCGGCGGTCCCGACGAGCCCATGCTCGAGGGCTACACGACCCTGGGCTACCTCGCCGCCGTGACGGAGCAGCTGCGGCTCGGGCTGCTCGTCACCGGCGTGACCTACCGCCACCCTGGGCTGCTGGCCAAGACCGTCACGACCCTCGACGTGCTCTCCGGCGGGCGGGCGATGCTCGGGCTCGGCGCGGCCTGGTACGACCGTGAGCACGCCGGTCTCGGGGTGCCGTTCCCGCCGCTGAAGGCACGCTACGAGTGGCTCGAGGACACCCTCCAGGTCGCCCGGCAGATGTTCGCCGGGGACCGCACGCCCTACGCCGGGACCCACGTGCGGCTCGAGGAACCCGTCAACGTGCCCCCGCCGGTGCACGGCCGGATCCCGATCCTCGTCGGCGGGAGCGGCGAGAAGAAGACCCTCCGCCTGGTCGCCCAGTACGCCGACGCGTGCAACCTGTTCGGCGGGCCGGCAGAGGTGGTGCAGCACAAGCTCGAGGTGCTGCGTCGCCACTGCGACGACGTCGGCACCGACTACGACGCGATCGAGAAGACCGTCATCGTCGGCGCCGACCCGGTGGGCGGCAGCGACGACTTCCTGGCCGCGGCCGAGGCGTACGCCGCGCTCGGCGTCGACATGGTGACGACCACGCCCGCCGGCGACGACCCGGTGGCGTGGACCACTGCCGTCGCCGAGCGGGTGGTGCCGCGACTGGCGTCGCTGTAGCGACACGTCGCTCGTACGCCTGCGCGGCCGTCCGGCGCGTGGCAGGATCCGCGCCGTGGGGAAGACGACGGGGTGGGCGCGTGCTGCCCGGATCTGGTCGGTCCTGGCGGGGTGCCTGCTCACGGTCGCCTGCTCGGCGACGGACGACGGGCGCGACGACGGGCGCGACGACGTACGACCGGCCCTGCCGACCGAGATCAACGCCCCGGGCGAGTGGTCCTCGGACGAGGGCGTGTCCGGACCAGTCGCGGCGCTCGGCCACGCGACCCGGATGCTGCGCCAGGGCCCGCTGGGCGAGGTGGAGTCGATGGAGACCTTCACGGTCTCCGCGCTGGACGGCCGGGCGTCCTGGCTCGACCTCCCCGACCACGTCCTCAGCCGCACCTACGGCGACACGATCGCGGTGTCTCCCGACGGTCGGTGGATCGGCTGGGTCCGCAACGACGACCCGTTCCGCTCCGGCCGCAGGTGGGTCGGCGGCTACGCCCTGATGGACACGACCACCGGCGAGGTCCGCACCCTCGTCGACCGGAGGTCGCCGTCCGGCCTGCTCCGCCCGCACGAGTCCGCGGAGATTGCGTTCTCCGGGGACTCCCGCCACCTGCTCACCAGCTACTCGCTGCCGGGGCCGGGCGGCCGCTCCTCCCGCGGTCACCAGTTCGTCGCCTGGGACGTGGAGTCCGCAGAGCCGACGGTGCTCGAGGAGCCCGGGGAGTACTGGTTGCCGAACCTCGGGTCGGCATCCTCGGGCGTCGTGTGGTCCCGGGACACCGAGGTGTTCCGCGCGGACTCGGCCACCGGCGCCCGCACCTCGGTCCGGCTTCCGCAGGACGTGGCCTCGGTGTCGTGGGGACCCGACGACACGGCCATCGCCTACACCGAGAGCGGTGGCGGCGTGTGGGGTCTCCACGTCGGTGCGACGGTGGAGGAGGCGGCGGCCCGCGAGGTCCAGCTGCCCGCCGACGCCCCGCTGGGCCCGCTGCTCGGGTGGAAGGACGCGACGCACGTCGTCGTGGGCCACTACCGGACGTGGGTGCACGTCGTCGACGTCGAGACCGGGGAGTCGGAGCGAGTCGACCTGGCCGGCGAGGGGCAGACCTTCAACGCTCCGCGGATCGCGACCGGGCTGTGGCAGGAGCCGCTGCGGACCCCCGAGCCGCGGACCGGCACGTCCGACCCGCGCCGGTTCGCCTGGTGGGCCTCGCCGCTGGTGATCGCGGCGCTGCTGGCCTACGTCGTCGGCGTCACACGTCCGTTGCGTACCTCCGGCACGGCGACACGAACCTCTCCCCGCCGGCCGTGACCTCGTAGGGCAGGTCGCCCTCGTCGCTCCAGCCGTGCTTCTCGTAGAAGCGGCGGGCCCGTGCGTTGCCGGCGACGACGGCCAGCCACGCCGAGCGGTGACCGGCCGCGGCGATGCGCGCCACGGCGTCGGCGAGCAGCGTCGCCGCGACGCCGGTGCCCCGGGCCGCGCGCGAGACGAAGACCTGCTCGACCTCGTCGCCCGCGACCATCGCGAAGCCCAGGAGCGTCCCGTCGTCGGCGACGGCGACCGTGGTGTCGTCGACCCGCGCCGGCGTGCGCTCGTGGAAGGCAGCGAGGGTGCGGGCCGCGGTGAGGCCGTCGGGCACGTGCCCGGCATGCCCGTCGTGCCACCCCTCGTGCCACAGGTCCGCGACCGGCGCCATGTCGGCGGGCTCGGCCGGTCGGATCGTGGTCATGGACCCACCCTAGGATCGCGGGCATGAGCGAGGGCACGAGCACCGCGGGTCCCGACGGCCTGGAGCGGATCTGGACGCCGCACCGGATGGCGTACGTCCGCACGGCCGTCGACGACGACGGCTGCCCGTTCTGCGCGATCCCGTCGCACCCCGACGAGGAGTCGCTCGTCGTCGCGCGCGGGCAGGAGGTCTACGCGGTGCTCAACCTGCACCCCTACAACCCCGGGCACCTGATGGTGCTGCCCTACCGCCACGTCGCCGACCTCACCGACCTGACCGACGCCGAGGCGGGCGAGCTGATGACGATGACGCAGCAGGCGGTGCGCACGATCCGGTCGGTGAGCCAGCCGCACTCGTTCAACGTGGGGCTCAACCTCGGCCGGTCGGCGGGCGGGTCCCTGGCCGACCACCTGCACCAGCACGTCGTCCCGCGCTGGACCGGCGACGCCAACTTCATCACCGTCGTCGGCGGCACCAAGACCGTCCCGCAGCTGCTCGAGGACACCCGTCGGCTGCTCGCCGACGCGTGGGACGCTCAGGCGACCTCGTAGGGGTGCTCGGCAGCCCGCCCCTGGAACGCCAGGATCGCCGGGTTGCAGATCCGTCCCTCGCGGATCTCGATGGCGCGGCGCACCGTCTCGTGCGCGTCCCACTCCGTCGGGCCGCCGAGGACGGTGCGGACGAAGGGCAGGAGGGCCTCGCTGTTCTCCCAGGTGGCCGAGCTCCACAGGTACGACGGGCTGTGGTCGACCGCGTAGTAGTGGACCCGACCGCCGACGGTGAACATGGGCTCGTCGAAGGTCGTGGGCACCGCCCAGGAGAAGCCCATGCCCTCGTCGCACGACACGTCGACGACGAGGCTGCCCTGCCGGAAGGCCGCGACGTCCTCGGTCCTCAGGTAGGTCAGCGGCGCCGCGGTGTCCTGGAGCGTGCAGTTGACGACGATGTCGTTCTCGGCGAGGTAGGCCGCGAGCGGCTCCCGGCCGCGGTCGGTGATCACGTGGCTCACGCCCGGCGTGTCCGGGTCGTGGTCGAACTGGCGGATCCGCACCGAGTGGATCGGCGACCCGACGGCAGCCACCCCGCGGGTGGTGAGGACCGCGACGTCGTTGACGCCGTGCGCCTTCAGCGCGGTCACGGCGCCGCGCGCGGTCGCGCCGAAGCCGATCACCACGGCGCTCAGCCGACGGCCGTAGTCGCCGGTCACGCCCCTGAGCTCCATCGCCTGCAGCACCGAGCAGTAGCCGGCGAGCTCGTTGTTCTTGTGGAAGACGTGGAGCCCCACGCGATCGTCGGAGGTCCAGTGGTTCATCGCCTCGAAGGCGATCAGCGTGAGACCCCGGTCGATGGCGATCTGGGTCATCTCCGGGTCCTGGACGCAGTGCGGCCAGCCCCAGAGCACCTGCCCGGCGTGCATCGAGGCGACGTCCTCGTGCTGCGGCTTGGGCAGCACGACCACGTCGGACTCGCGCAGGATCTCCTCACGCGACGCGAAGCCCGCCACGAACGGCGCGAGGTCGGCGTCGGCGAAGCCGAACCGGGTGGCGTAGCCGTGCTCGAGCGTCGTGCGCGACGCGACGTCCGGGTCGAGGCGGGACAGGTGCTCCGGGTGGAGCGGGAGCCGGTGCTCGTTCTCCTTGGCGGACGTGCCGATCACACCGAGGCCGAGCAGGCTCACTTCTTCTTCGGAGGCAGGAAGGTCTCGTCGGCGCCGCTCTTCCCGGCCGCCTTCGCGTGCTTGTCGGCACGCTTCTCCTTGATGGACTTGCCGGACTTCTTGGACATGCCTTGCCGTGGCGACTTGTCGCTCATCGGGGCTCCTCGGTCGGAAGCCTGGATGGCTCCGTGCTGTCACAGTACGCCTGCCCGCCAGCGCGGCCGTCCGGGCTAGCGTGGCGCCATGCCCGACCCGCGCCTCGCCGCCGACGCCGCCCTCGCCGCCGACCTGGTCCGGGAGGCCGCCCTGCTCGCGGCGCGGATCCGCGCGGAGGGCCTCGACGTGGAGCGCAAGACGAGCGGCTCGGACATCGTCACCCAGGCCGACACCGCCGCGGAGCGGCTGATCGTCCAGCAGCTCGCCGCCGAGCGCCCGGACGACGCGGTCGTGGGGGAGGAGGGCACGTCGCGGCCGGGGACGTCGGGCCGCACCTGGGTCATCGACCCCGTCGACGGCACCTACAACTTCGCCCGCGGCAGCGACTGGTGGTGCAGCGCGATCGCGCTCCACGACGAGGACGACGTGCTGCTCGGGGCGGTCCACCACGCCGCGTCGTTGCGGACCTGGGTCGGCGGTCCGGACCTGCCCAGCACCTGCGACGGCGTCGCCCTCGGTCCGCTCCCGGAGACCGCCCGCGAGGCCCGCTGCGCGGTGACCTACCTCCACCCGCCGTTCTACGCCGGCGAGGTGGGCGAGGCCTTCACCCGGGCCCTCGGCGAGGTCGGGACGCTGCGGATGCTCGGCTCGGGGACGATGGACTGCACCGCCGTCGCGGCCGGGCAGTGGGACGTGCTGTTCCAGCACTCGGTCGCCGACTGGGACCGGCTGCCCGGCGCCGCGATCGTGCGCGGGGCGGGCGGCGCGTCCGTCGTGGTGCACGCCGCCGGGGTCGACTGGACGGTCACCGGCGCGTCCGCGGCGGTGGCGGACGTCAGGAGAGCGCTGCTCGGCGGGTAGCCTGCGGCCGTGCTCGATCGGTTCAAGCAGTTCTGGCAGGGCGTCATGCTCGCGCCCTTCATCAACCTGTTCATCAGGCTCGGGGTGAGCCCCGACGTGGTGACGCTGGTCGGCACCCTCGGCGTCAGCTTCGGCGCGCTGTTCTTCTTCTCCCACGGCTGGGTGTGGCAGGGCGTCCTGTTCATCACCGCCTTCGTCTTCAGCGACCTCGTCGACGGCGCGATGGCCCGCAAGGTCGGCCGCAAGGACGACTTCGGGGCCTTCCTCGACTCCACGCTCGACCGGGTCGCCGACGGCGCGCTCTTCGGCGGCCTGGCGCTCTACTTCGCGTGGAACACCGACAGCCGACTCTCCGTGGTCCTGTGCCTGGTGATCCTGGTGATGGGCGCGGTCACGTCGTACGCCCGGGCCAAGGCCGACCACCTCGGCTACGACGCCAAGGTCGGCATCGCCGAGCGCCCCGACCGGCTGGTCGGCATGCTGGTGCCCGCCTTCTTCGCCGACGTCCTCGACCTCCCGTGGCTGCTCCACGTCGCCCTGTGGGCACTCGCGGTCGCCGCCACCGTCACGGTGGTCCAGCGGATCTGGACCGTACGCCGCCAGGCCCTCGCGAGGGCGTCCGCGCAGCCCTGAGCCCGATGCGCCCCCGCGGGCGCGCGCGGTCTACCATCCAGCCATGGCTGAGCAGACCCCCGAGACCCCCATCGAGCACGGCACCAGCCGCGTCAAGCGCGGCATGGCCGAGATGCTCAAGGGCGGCGTCATCATGGACGTCGTCACCGCCGAGCAGGCGAAGATCGCCGAGGACGCCGGCGCGGTCGCCGTGATGGCCCTCGAGCGCGTGCCCGCCGACATCCGCGCCCAGGGTGGCGTGTCCCGGATGAGCGACCCCGACATGATCGACTCGATCATCGAGGCCGTCTCGATCCCGGTCATGGCGAAGGCCCGCATCGGCCACTTCGCCGAGGCGCAGGTGCTCCAGTCGCTGGGCGTCGACTACATCGACGAGTCCGAGGTGCTGACCCCGGCCGACTACACCAACCACATCGACAAGTGGAACTTCACCGTGCCGTTCGTGTGCGGTGCGACCAACCTGGGCGAGGCGCTGCGACGCGTCACCGAGGGCGCGGCGATGATCCGCTCGAAGGGCGAGGCCGGCACCGGCGACGTCTCCAACGCGGTCATGCACATGCGCACCATCGGCGGCGAGCTCCGCCGGCTCTCGAGCCTGTCCGAGGACGAGCTCTACGTCGCGGCCAAGGAGCTGCAGGCACCCTACGAGCTGGTCAAGGAGGTCGCGGCCGCGGGCAAGCTGCCGGTCGTCCTCTTCACCGCCGGCGGCATCGCCACCCCGGCCGACGCCGCGATGATGATGCAGCTCGGCGCCGAGGGCGTCTTCGTGGGCTCCGGCATCTTCAAGTCCGGCAACCCGGCCCAGCGTGCCGAGGCGATCGTCAAGGCGACCACCTTCTTCGACGACCCCGACGTGGTCGCCAAGGTCTCCCGCGGTCTCGGCGAGGCGATGGTCGGCCTCAACGTCGACGAGATCCCGCAGCCGCACCGCCTCTCCGAGCGCGGTTGGTGACCCAGCCGACCATCGGCGTCCTCGCCCTCCAGGGCGACGTCCGCGAGCACCTGGCTGCCCTGCGCTCGCTGGGCGCCGACCCGATCACGGTGCGCCGGCCCGACGAGCTCGCCGCCTGCGACGGGCTCGTCGTCCCGGGCGGGGAGTCCACGACGATGGTCAAGCTGGCGCGGATCTTCGACCTGCTCGAGCCGCTGCGCGAGGCCGTGCGGGGCGGTCTGCCGGCGTTCGGCACGTGTGCGGGGATGATCATGCTCGCCGACCGGATCGAGGACGGGGCGCCCGGGCAGGAGACCGTCGGCGGCCTGCACATCACCGTCCGCCGCAACGCGTTCGGCCGGCAGGTCGACTCCTTCGAGGAGGACCTGCACCTGACCGGGCTCGCCGACCCCGTGCGCGCCGTCTTCATCCGCGCGCCGTGGGTCGAGGCGGTCGACGACGACGTCGAGGTGCTGGCTCGGGTCGAGGACGGGCCCGCCGCGGGTAGGATCGTGGCGGTCCGTCAAGGCCCCCTGATGGCGACCTCGTTCCACCCGGAGGTCGGCAGCGACGACCGGGTCCACGGCATGTTCGTGGACCTGGTGCGCTCGGCCTGACGCCGTACGCCGAACCACGACAGACAGAGGTACTCATGTCCGGCCACTCCAAGTGGGCAACGACCAAGCACAAGAAGGCCGCGATCGACGCCAAGCGCGGCAAGCTCTTCGCCAAGCTGATCAAGAACATCGAGGTCGCGGCGAAGCAGGGCGGGGGAGACCCCGCGGGCAACCCGACGCTCTACGACGCCATCCAGAAGGCCAAGAAGAGCTCGGTCCCCAACAAGAACATCGACTCGGCGGTCAAGCGCGGGTCGGGTGCCGAGTCCGGCGGCGTCGACTACCAGGGCATCTCCTACGAGGTCTACGGCCCGCAGGGCGTCGCGTTCCTCGTCGAGTGCCTCACCGACAACAAGAACCGCGCCGCGATGGAGGTCCGCACCGCCGTCACCCGCAACGGCGGCACGATGGCCGACCCCGGCTCGGTGTCGCGGCTGTTCAACCGCAAGGGCGTCGTCGTGGTGCCGAAGTCCCAGGAGGGTCGTGAGGTGACCGAGGACGACGTCCTCGAGGCCACCCTCGACGCGGGCGCCGAGGAGGTCAACGACCTCGACGAGGCGTTCCAGGTGCAGAGCGAGGCCACCGACGTGGTCGCCGTCCGCACCGCCCTGCAGGAGGCCGGCATCGACTACGACTCCGCCGACGTGGAGTTCGTCGCCAGCCTCGAGATCCCGGTCGACGCCGACGGCGCCGGCAAGGTGATGCGCCTCGTCGACGCCCTCGAGGACCTCGACGACGTGCAGGACGTGTTCACCAACGTCGACATCCCCGCCGACGTGATGGCCGAGCTCGAGTCCGCCGACGCCTGACCCCCGGCCCGCCGCGCGTGTCGGACGGCCGACGACGCCCGCGGCGGGATAGCGTGGCGCACGAACACCTGTTCGGACGCCGACGGAAGGGGACAGCGTGCGCGTGCTCGGCATCGACCCCGGGCTGACCCGGTGCGGCGTCGGCGTGGTCGACGGCAGCGTCGGGCGACCGCTCTCGATGGTCGACGTCGGCGTGATCCGGACCAGCTCCACGCTCCCGATCGCCGAGCGCCTGGTGAGCATCGAGAAGGGCCTCGACGCCTGGATCGAGGAGCACCGCCCCGACGCGGTGGCCGTGGAGCGGGTGTTCGCCCGCTCCGACTCCAGCACCATCATGGGCACCGCCCAGGCCAGCGGCATCGCGCTGGTGGTCGCCGCCCGCCGCGGGCTGCCGATCGCGATGCACACCCCCAGCGAGGTCAAGGCCGCCGTCTCCGGCAACGGCCGCGCCGACAAGGCCCAGGTCGGCGCGATGGTCGTCCGCATCCTCCGGCTCGCCGAGCCGCCGAAGCCGGCCGACGCCGCCGACGCGCTCGCGCTCGCGATCACCCACGTCTGGCGCGGCTCGGCCGCCAGCCGGCTCGAGGCCGCCGTCGCCCAGGCCGGCCCCCGACGTACCAGCTATCCCGTGAGGTCCCGATGATCGCCTTCGTCCGCGGCGAGGTCGCCGCCGTCACGCTCACCAGCGCCGTCCTCGAGGTCGGCGGCGTGGGTCTCGAGCTGATGTGCACCCCCGGCACCCTCGCCACCCTGCGCGTGGGACGTGAGGCCAGGCTGCCCACCAGCATGGTGGTGCGCGAGGACAGCCTCACGGTCTTCGGGTTCCTCGACGAGGACGAGAAGCAGGTCTTCGAGATCGCCCAGACCGCCTCGGGTGTCGGGCCCAAGGTCGCGCAGGCGATCGTCGCGGTGATGAGCCCCGACGACGTGCGCCGCGCGATCGCCGCCGAGGACGTCAAGGCCCTGACCCGCGTGCCCGGGATCGGTCAGAAGGGCGCCCAGCGGATCATCCTCGAGCTCAAGGACCGGATCGGCCCGCCGACCGGCGGCGCCCACGCCGTGGCAGCGCCGCACGCGGGGGAGCCGTGGCGCGCCCAGGTCCAGCAGGGCCTCGTCGGGCTCGGCTGGTCGGCGAAGGAGTCGGAGAAGGCGGTCGACGCGGTGGCCGACCAGGCCGGCGACGCCCCCGACGTCGGTGCGCTGCTGCGCGCCGCGCTGCGCACCCTGAGCAGGGCGTGAGATGAACTGGGACGACACCGACGTCGACGACGAGCTGAGCGGGGCCGAGCTCGCCCACCTGCAGCGCCTGACCGACGCCGAGGCCGACGGCGACGACCGTGCCGTCGAGGCGGCGCTGCGGCCCAAGACCCTCGACGAGGTCGTCGGCCAGGCGCGGGTGCGCGACCAGCTCGGGCTGGTGCTCGAGGCCGCCCGACGCCGCGGGCGCGCGCCCGACCACGTCCTGCTCTCCGGCCCACCCGGGCTCGGCAAGACCACGCTCGCGATGATCATCGCGGCCGAGATGAGCACCCCGCTGCGCCTCACCAGCGGTCCCGCGATCACCCACGCCGGTGACCTGGCCGCGATCCTCTCCGGGCTCAACGAGGGCGACGTCCTCTTCGTGGACGAGATCCACCGGATGTCGCGGCCGGCCGAGGAGATGCTCTACATGGCGATGGAGGACTTCCGGGTCGACGTCGTCATCGGCAAGGGCCCCGGCGCGACCGCGATCCCGCTCGAGATCCCGCCGTTCACCCTGGTCGGTGCCACCACCCGGGCCGGCCTGCTGCCCGGGCCCCTGCGCGACCGGTTCGGCTTCACCGCCCACCTCGAGTTCTACGAGCCCGACGAGCTCGACCGGATCGTGCACCGCTCGGCGGGCCTGCTCGGCGTGCACCTCACCTCCGAGGGCTCCGGCGAGATCGCGTCCCGCTCCCGCGGCACCCCGCGCATCGCCAACCGCCTGCTGCGGCGCGTGCGCGACTACGCCCAGGTGCGGGCCGACGGCGTGCTCTCGCTCCCGGTCGCGCGGGCCGCGCTGGACCTGTTCGAGGTCGACGAGTCCGGGCTCGACCGGCTCGACCGGGCGGTCCTCGACGTGCTCTGCCGCCGCTTCGGCGGCGGTCCGGTCGGCGTCTCGACCCTCGCCGTCGCGGTCGGTGAGGAGCGCGAGACGGTGGAGGAGGTCGCCGAGCCGTTCCTGGTCCGGATGGGCATGCTCGCCCGCACGCCGCGCGGCCGGATCGCCACGCCGGCCGCCTGGCACCACCTCGGCCTCACGCCGCCCGCCGTCGCCACGGTCGACTCCACGCTGTTCGACGAGGTGTGAGGCGGCCGGGGAGCCCCGCGTAGACTCGCGGCGCTCACGCACCCCCGACCTCTCCAGGAGATCCCACCCGTGAACGACCTCGCCGCCCTCCTGCCCCTGGTGGCCATCGTGGCCCTCTTCTGGTTCATGGTGATCCGGCCGCAGCAGCGACGCCAGCGCGAGGTGGTCTCGCTGCAGCAGAGCATCCAGGTCGGCCAGCGCGTCATGATGTCGTCCGGCGTCTTCGGCACCGTCGTCTCGCTCACCGACGACCGCGCCCGGCTCGAGATCGCGCCCGGCACCCAGATCGAGATCGCCCGCGCGGCGATCGCGAAGGTCGACGAGCCGGTGCTCGGCCAGGCCGACGAGCCCGGCGATGCCTGAGCGGCAGGCGGCCGCGGAGGCGCTGAGCCGGCTCACGGTCGACGTCGAGGACTGGCCCGAGCCCGGTGTGACGTTCAAGGACATCACCCCGGTCCTCGCCGACCACGACGCCTTCTCGGCCGTCATCACCGCGCTCGCCGCGGCCGGCCGCGACGAGCACGGCGCCGTCGCGGTCGACAAGGTGGTCGGCATGGAGGCCCGCGGGTTCATCCTCGCCGCACCGGTGGCCCTGGCGCTCGGCGTCGGCTTCGTGCCGGTGCGCAAGGCCGGCAAGCTGCCCCGCGACACCCACGCCGTCTCCTACACCCTGGAGTACGGCGAGGCGACCCTCGAGCTGCACCGTGACGCGATCGCCCCCGGCGAGCGGGTCCTGCTCGTCGACGACGTGCTCGCCACCGGCGGCACGGTGGCCGCGACCCGCCGCCTCGTCGAGTCCTGCGGGGGAGTGGCGACGGCCGTGTCGGTGCTGATGGAGCTGAGCTTCCTCGACCCCCGGGCCACCACGGGCGACCTCCCGGTCGAGACGCTGCTGACCATCTGAGGCGCCGGCCGGGCGGACCCGCGTCCGCGGCTCGCGACCCCTCACTAGACTGGGGCAATGGCAGAGGAGCAGGGGCCCGCGCAGGAGACGAGGTCGGCCCCGCTGACCGCTCGCGGCATGCGCGCCCGGCTCGCCCGGGTCGGCACCCGGCCGCCGTCGTCGAACCCCGTGCTGGAGCCGTTGTTCCGCGCGGTGCGGGCCAACCACCCCAAGGCCGACCTGGCGCTGCTCGAGCGCGCGTACCACGTGGCCGACAAGTGGCACACCGGCCAGATGCGCAAGAGCGGCGACCCCTACATCACCCACCCGCTCGCGGTGACGACGATCCTGGCCGACATCGGCATGACCGAGCCGACCCTGGTCGCGGCGCTGCTGCACGACACGGTCGAGGACACGCCCTACACGCTCGAGGAGCTCCGCGCCGACTTCGGTGACGAGGTCGCGCTGCTGGTCGACGGTGTCACCAAGCTCGACAAGGTCCAGTACGGCGACTCGGCGCAGGCCGAGACGATCCGCAAGATGATCGTGGCGATGGCCCGCGACATCCGGGTGCTCGTCATCAAGCTGGCCGACCGGCTGCACAACATGCGCACCCTGCGCTACGTCCCGGCGGCCTCGCAGGAGCGGTCCTCGCGCGAGACGCTCGACATCTACGCCCCGCTGGCCCACCGGCTCGGCATGAACACCCTCAAGTGGGAGCTCGAGGACCTCGCGTTCGCGACCCTCCACCCGAAGATCTACGACGAGATCGTCCGGATGGTGGCCGAGCGGGCGCCCTCGCGCGACCAGTTCCTCGCCGAGGTGGTCTCCGACATCGAGGCCGACCTCAAGTCGTCGAAGATCAACGCCAAGGTGACCGGGCGCCCGAAGCACTACTACTCGATCTACCAGAAGATGATCGTCGGCGGCCGCGACTTCTCCGACATCTACGACCTGGTCGGCATCCGGATCCTCGTCGACGAGGACCGCGACTGCTACAGCGCGCTCGGCGTCATCCACTCGCGGTGGAACCCGGTGCTGGGGCGGTTCAAGGACTACGTCGCGATGCCGAAGTTCAACATGTACCAGTCGCTGCACACGACCGTGATCGGCCCGCAGGGCAAGCCGGTCGAGGTGCAGATCCGGACCTTCTCCCAGCACCGTCGCGCCGAGTACGGCGTCGCCGCGCACTGGAAGTACAAGGAGAACAACAAGGCGGGCGTCGACACCGACAAGCTCGGCGACCGGGACGACATGACCTGGGTGCGCCAGCTGCTCGACTGGCAGAGCGAGGTCGAGGACCCGGGGGAGTTCCTGGAGTCGCTGCGCTTCGAGATGAACCAGGCGCAGGTCTACGTCTTCACGCCCCGCGGCGACGTGATCCCGCTCCCGGCCGGCTCGACCCCCGTGGACTTCGCCTACGCCGTGCACACCGAGGTCGGGCACCACACGATCGGCTCACGGGTCAACGGCCGCCTGGTCCCGCTGGAGTCCACCCTCGACAACGGCGACGTCGTCGAGGTGTTCACCTCCAAGGCGCCCACCGCCGGCCCCTCGCGCGACTGGCTCAACTTCGTGCAGTCGCCGCGCGCCCGCTCCAAGATCCGCCAGTGGTTCACCAAGGAGCGCCGCGAGGAGGCGATCGAGCGCGGCAAGGACCAGATCGCCAAGCTCATGCGCAAGGAGGGCCTGCCCCTCAACCGGCTGATGACCCACGACGTGCTGGCCCTGGTGGCCGAGCACTTCCACCACGCCGACGTGTCCGCGCTCTACGCCGCGGTCGGCGAGGGCAACCTCAGCGCCCAGGCCGTGGTCCGCCGGGTCATCGACCTGCACGGTGGCGACGACGGCGCGGCCGAGGACCTCGCCGAGGGCGTCACCATCACCGGTCGCTCGCGCGCCGCCAAGCCCGGCCCGACCGACGCCGGCGTGATCGTCCGCGGCGTCGACGACCTGTGGGTCAAGCTCGCCAAGTGCTGCACCCCGGTCCCGCCCGACCCGATCCTCGGCTTCGTCACCAAGGGCGGCGGGGTGTCGGTGCACCGCAAGGACTGCACCAACGCCGCCAGCCTGCTCAACCAGCCCGAGCGGGTGCTGGAGGTCGAGTGGGCGCCCACGTCGCAGACCACGTTCCTGGTCAACATCCAGGTCGAGGCGCTCGACCGGGCGCGCCTGCTCTCCGACATCACGATGGCGCTCTCCGACGCCCACGTGAACATCCTCAGCGCGACCCTCTCCACCACCCGCGACCGGGTCGCCAAGAGCCGGTTCTCCTTCGAGATGGCCGACGCCGCCCACCTCGACGGCGTGCTCCGGGCCGTACGCGCCGTGCCGGGCGTCTTCGACGCCTACCGCGTCACCGCGTAGCCCCCGCCAAGCGGGCACTTCCTCGCGCTGGATCGTGCCGAGCGGGCACTTCGTCGCGCTGGATCACGCCGAGCGGGCACTTCGTCGCGCTGGATCACGCCGAGCGGGCGCTTCGTCGCGCTGGATCGTGCCGAGCGGGCAGTTCCTCGCGCTGTGGCGCCGCTGCCAGCGCGAGGAAGTGCCCGGTGGGGCCTCGCCAGCGCGAGGAAGTGCCCGGTGGGGCCTCGCCAGCGCGAGGAAGTGCCCGGTCGGGCCTCGCCAGCGCGAGGAAGTGCCCGGTCAGCCGAAGTCGGCGGCGGCCTTGCGGGCCATGTCGAGGAAGGCCTGCTTGTTGGCGAGCTCGGACTCGAGGTCCTTGACCTTGCGGTCGTCGCCGGCGGCGGTGGCCTTGTCGAGCTTGGCCTGCGTCTCGGCGATGCCCGCCTCGAGCTTGGCGATCATGTCGTCGGCGCGCGCGGACTTCTCCGGGTCGCTGCGGCTCCACTGCTCGTCCTCGACGGCGCGGATGGCCTGCTCGACCTTGCGCATCCGGCCCTCGAGCTCCTTCATCCGGTCGCGCGGGACCTTGCCGGCGGCGTCCCAGCGGTCGGCGAGGTCGCGGAAGGACTTCTTGGCCGCCTCGAGGTCGGCCCCGCCCGCCTGGGCCAGCGGGACGAGCGCCTCGGCCTCGACGAGGATCGCGTCCTTGACCTCGGCGTTGGCGGCGAACTCCTCGTCGAGGGCCGCGTTGGCGGCGTCACGGGCGCCGAAGAACGTGTCCTGGGCCCCGCGGAAGCGCTGCCAGAGCTGGTCGTCGACCTCGCGCGGTGCGGGGCCGGCGGCCTTCCACTCGCGCATCAGGTCGCGGTAGCGGCCGGCGGTCGGGCCCCAGTCGGTGGAGGTGGCGAGAGCCTCCGCCTCGGTGGCCAGGCGCTCCTTGACCACGCGGGCACCGTCGCGGCGCTCGTGCTCCTCGGCGAAGTGCGCCTTGCGGTGGCGGGTGTAGGTGGTGCGGGCGGTCGAGAACCGCCGCCAGAGCGCGTCGTCGGTGGCCCGGTCGAGCCGGGGCAGCTCCTTCCACGTGGCGAGCAGGTCGCGCAGCCGGTTGGCGCCGTTGCGCCAGTCCGTGCCGGCGGCGAGCTTCTCCGCCTCGGCGACCAGCTGCTCCTTCTGCGCCTTGGCCTCCGCGCTCTTCTGGGCACGCTCCTCCTTGCGGGCGGAGCGCTGGGCGGCCACCACCGGTGCGAGCGCGTCGAGGCGGGCGGCGAGCGACACGAGGTCGCCGACGGCGTGGGCGTCGACGACCTGCTCGCGCAGCGACTTGATCGAGGAGCCGGCCTCCTCCGGCGCCAGACGTCCGGACGCGACGCGCTGCTCGAGCAGGCGGACCTTGCCCTCCAGCTCGTCGAAGCGCTTGGTGAAGAACGCCAGGGCCTCGGCCGGCGTGCCGGCCTCGTAGGACCCGACGGATCGTTCGCCATCGGCGGTGCGGACATAGACGGTGCCGTCCTCGGCCACGCGACCCCAGGCGTTCGCGCCGGGGGTCGGGTCGGCCTGGGACTGCTGGTCGGCGCTCATGGTCGCCCATCGTAGTCATGCCCCGGACGGGCCTCGGTAGGCTTCCGTCCGGCGGGCGCCACCCGTCCGCCCGATCGTGCCGCCCCCGAGCCCCTGCAAGGACTGACGCCTGTGTTCATCGCTGGTTTCCCCGCCGGCCCCTGGGGGACCAACTGCTACGTCGTGGCGACGGGACCCGGCGCGGAGTGCGTCGTCATCGACCCCGGCAAGGACTCCGCCGCCGGCGTCGACCAGGTGGTGCGCGAGCACCGGCTCAAGCCGGTCAGCGTGCTGGTGACCCACGGCCACGTCGACCACATGTGGTGCGTGGCGCCGGTCGCCGGGACCTACGACGCGACCGCGTGGATCCATCCGGCCGACCGGCACCTGCTCTCGGACCCGATGGCCGGGATGAGCCGGGAGACCACCCAGATGCTGCTGGGTGGCGACTACTCGTGGGCCGAGCCGGACGACGTCCGCGAGCTGGCGGACCTGGCCGAGCTCGAGCTCGCCGGGCTGCGGTTCGTCGTCGACCACACCCCGGGGCACACGCAGGGATCGGTCACCTTCCGCACGCCGCACGCCCAGCAGGACGTGTCCGAGGTGATGTTCTCCGGCGACCTCCTCTTCGCGGGCTCGATCGGTCGCACCGACCTGCCGGGCGGTGACCACGCCACGATGCTGCGCAGCCTCACCGACAAGGTGCTGCCGCTCGCCGACGACGTCGTGGTCCTGCCGGGCCACGGCGAGCAGACCTCGATCGGGCGCGAGCGCGCCACCAACCCGTACCTCCAGGACCTCGTCCAGGACCCCAGACAGGACCTCCGATGAGCAAGATCGCCCCGCTGAGCGGGTTCCCCGAGCTGCTGCCCTCGCAGCGCGCCGTCGAGCGCGAGGTGATCGCCTCGCTGAGCCGGACCTTCGAGCTGCACGGCTTCGCCAACATCGAGACGCGCGTCGTGGAGCCGGTCGAGCGGCTCGCGAAGGGCGGCGAGGTCGACAAGGAGATCTACGTCCTCCAGCGGATCAACGCCGACGCCGACGCGAAGGCCGAGGTCGGCCTCCACTTCGACCTCACCGTGCCGTTCGCCCGCTACGTCCTCGAGCACGCCGGGCACCTCGAGTTCCCGTTCCGGCGCTTCCAGGTCCAGCCCGCCTGGCGCGGCGAGCGCCCGCAGGAGGGCCGCTACCGCCAGTTCACCCAGGCCGACGTCGACATCGTCGGGCGCGACGACCTGCCCTTCCACCACGACGTGGAGGTGATGGCGGTGATGGTCGACGCGCTGGCCGGCCTCCCGATCCCGCGCGTGTCCTTCCAGTTCAACAACCGCAAGCTGATCCAGGGCTTCTACCGCGGCCTCGGGATCGACGACGTCACCGACGCGATCCGGGTGATCGACAAGCTCGACAAGCTGCCGGGCGAGGAGGTCGCGCGGATGCTGGTGGAGCGGGTCGGCACCACGCCCGAGCAGGCGCAGCGCTGCCTCGACCTCGCGACCATCCGGGTGGCGGACACCTCGTTCGTCGAGCGGGTGCGTGCCCTCGGCGTCACCGACGACCTGCTCGAGCAGGGGCTCGAGGAGCTCGCCGCGGTCGTCGAGGGCTGCCGGGCGGTCGCCGGCGACCGGGTCGACGTCGAGGCCAACCTCCGCATCGCGCGCGGCCTCGACTACTACACCGGCACCGTCGTCGAGATCTTCATGGAGGGCTACGAGCGGCTGAAGTCGGTCGGCGGGGGCGGGCGCTACGACGCGCTCGCGAGCGACGGTCGTACGACCTATCCCGGCGTCGGCGTGTCGTTCGGCGTGTCCCGCACGCTCGTCCCGCTGATCGCCGACGGCGTGCTCTCCGGCAGCCGGCCCGTGCCGAGCGCCGTGCTGGTCGCCCTCAACACCGAGGACGACCGCGCCGCCAGCGCAGGTGTCGCCGCCGCCCTCCGCGCCCGCGACGTCGCGTGCGAGGTCGCGCCGTCCCCGGCGAAGTTCGGCAAGCAGATCCGCTTCGCCGAGCGCCGCGGCATCCCGTTCGTCTGGTTCGTCCAGGCGGACGCCGGGACCGGCCAGGTCCAGCACCAGGTCAAGGACATCCGCACCGGGGAGCAGGTCGCCGCCGACCCCGCCACCTGGACACCGCCGGAGCGCGACCTCCGGCCCACCGTCATCAGCACCGTCAGTGAAACCGAGGAGAACCAGTGATCCGCACCCATGACGCCGGCGCCCTGCGCGCCGACCACGTCGGCCAGACCGTCACGCTCGCCGGGTGGGTGGCGCGTCGGCGCGACCACGGCGGCGTGGCGTTCCTGGACCTCCGCGAGGCCAGCGGGGTCGTGCAGGTCGTCGTGCGCGACGAGGACGTGGCCCACAGCCTGCGCAGCGAGTACTGCCTGACGGTCACCGGCGAGGTCGTGGCCCGCAAGGCCGGCAACGAGAACCCGAACCTCGCGACCGGGGACGTCGAGGTCGTCGCCACCGACGTCGAGGTGCTCTCGGAGTCGGCGCCGCTGCCGTTCCCGATCGACGACGCCCAGGGCCACAAGGGCGGCGACGTGGGGGAGGAGGCCCGCCTCAAGCACCGCTACCTCGACCTGCGCCGCTCCGGCCCCAACGCGGCCCTGCGCCTGCGCAGCAAGATCAACAAGGCGGCCCGCGACGTGCTGGACGCCCGCGACTTCGTCGAGGTGGAGACGCCCACCCTGACCCGCTCGACCCCCGAGGGCGCGCGCGACTTCCTCGTCCCGGCCCGCCTGGCGCCCGGCAGCTGGTACGCCCTGCCGCAGAGCCCGCAGCTGTTCAAGCAGCTGCTCATGGTCGGCGGCATGGAGCGCTACTACCAGATCGCGCGCTGCTACCGCGACGAGGACTTCCGCGCCGACCGCCAGCCCGAGTTCACCCAGCTCGACATCGAGATGAGCTTCGTGGACCAGGAGGACGTCATCGAGCTGATGGAGGACGTCCTCGAGGCGATGTGGGCGCAGGCCGGCCACACCATCGAGCGACCGCTGCCGCGGATGACCTACGCCGAGGCGATGGAGAAGTACGGCTCGGACAAGCCCGACCTCCGGATGGGCCTCGAGCTCGTCGAGTGCACGGACTACTTCAAGGACACGACGTTCCGCGTCTTCCAGGCCGACTACGTCGGTGCCGTCGTGATGCCGGGCGGTGGCAGCCAGCCGCGCCGCCAGTTCGACGCGTGGCAGGACTGGGCCAAGCAGCGCGGCGCCAAGGGCCTGGCCTACGTCACGATCGCGGAGGACGGCGAGCTCGGCGGCCCGGTCGCCAAGAACCTCACCGACGCCGAGCGCGAGGGCCTCGCTGCCCACGTCGGCGCGTCGCCCGGTGACTGCATCTTCTTCGCCGCCGGTCCGGTCAAGAGCAGCCGCGCGCTGCTCGGCGCCGCCCGGCTCGAGATCGGTCGCCGCGGCGGGATGCTCGACGAGTCGACCTTCGCCTTCACCTGGGTGGTCGACGCGCCGCTGTTCGAGCCGAGCTCCGACGCGGTCGCGAGCGGCGACGTCGCGGTCGGTGCGGGTGCGTGGACGGCCGTCCACCACGCGTTCACCAGCCCCAAGCCCGAGTACGTCGACACCTTCGACACCGATCCCGGCAGCGCGCTGGCCTACGCCTACGACATCGTCTGCAACGGCAACGAGCTGGGCGGCGGGTCGATCCGTATCCACCGCGGCGACGTGCAGAAGCGGGTCTTCAAGGTGATGGGTCTCGGCGAGGAGGAGGCGCAGGAGAAGTTCGGCTTCCTGCTCGACGCCTTCAAGTTCGGCGCGCCCCCGCACGGCGGCATCGCGGTCGGCATGGACCGCATCGTCGCGATGCTCGCCGGCAGCGACTCGATCCGCGACGTGATCGCGTTCCCCAAGTCGGGCGGCGGCTACGACCCGCTCACCGCGGCCCCCGCGCCGATCACGCCCGAGCAGCGCAAGGAGGCCGGTGTTGACGCGAAGCCGGCCGCGGCGGAGCCGGTCGAGGGGACCGGCGCACCCGCCTGACAGGCGCCTCCTGCCGCCCTCTGCGGCGTCCTCGACGGCGTTCGAGACCGTGCCCCCGCAACCCCGGGACCCCGGGGCTGCGGGGGCACGTCTGCGTGGAAGGACCTGCCTCGCACGCGCCTCCTCGACGGAGGACGTCCCGTCCGATGACCGAACGGCCTGAGGTTTGCCGGGGCCCGCGGACGAACGCGTCGTAACGGGATCGTTACCCGTCGGTGATCGTCCGTGCGGCGCGGGTCACATAGAGTCCCGTTCGGCGCAGGGGCCCGGGGGACCCTCGGACCGCGCCGCGAAAGTCCCGAACCAGATGGGGAGAGCATGTCGGCAGAGACCGCAGGACCGGAGACGCTGGGCTCGTTGAGCCAGGAGCCGGACCACCAGGACCCCAACAGCAAGCAGGAGAAGGAGTTCGCGGGCAAGTCCCCGCTCCGGATCGCGCTGGGGCGACTCGCCAAGGACAAGATCGCCGTCGTCTGCGCCGTCGTCGTGCTGTTCTTCGTGATCTGCGCCGCCTTCGCCGGCCCGATCGCCGACCTCTTCGGCGTGAGCCTGGCGACCCCGCTCGCCAGCGAGCGCGTCGACGGCCTCAACAACTCGCTGCCGCTGCCCGAGATGGGCCCGCCCAACGGCCCGTTCACCTGGGACCACCCGATGGGCGTGGCGCCGCAGACCGGCAACGACAACCTGGCCTACTGGCTCTACGGCTGCCGCACCTCGCTGCTGATCGCCACGGTCGCCACGCTCGTCGCGAGCCTCGTCGGCGTGATCGTCGGCCTGCTGGCCGGCTTCCTCGGCGGTGCGGTCGACAAGGTGCTGTCGTTCTTCATCGACATGTTCCTGACCATCCCGTTCCTGCTGGCCGCGCTCACGCTGGCCCCGATCCTCAACGAGCGGTTCAACCTCTCGGACAACTACCAGACCATCCAGAAGCTCAGCCTGGTCGGCGTGCTGGCGCTCTTCGGGTGGATGGGCACCGCGCGCCTGATCCGCGGCGAGGTGCTCGCGCTGCGCGAGCGCGAGTTCGTGCAGGCCGCCCGCGTGATGGGCATGCCGACCTCCCGCATCCTGTTCAAGGAGCTGCTGCCCAACCTGGCCGCGCCGATCATCATCAGCGTGTCGCTGATGCTGCCCGCGTTCGTCGCCGCCGAGGCCGGCCTGGCCTACCTCGGCATCGGCGTCTCCGACGGCATCTCGTGGGGCCAGACGATCCTGCGGGCCGCGACGCCGACGTACTTCCGTGACTACCCCCAGTTCCTGTGGCAGCCGCTCCTCGGCATCGTCGCGCTGGTGCTGGCCCTCAACCTCCTCGGCGACGCGATCCGCGACGCCCTGGACCCCAAGACCCGCCGCTGAGCTGCTCGCAGCTCCTTCGGGAACCACGCACGTCGCCGGAGACGCCGTCCTCGGTGAGAACAAAAAGGAAAGGCTGGACAGTATGAAGCGGAACAAGCCGCTCGCACTCGTCGCTGGCGCCGCTCTCCTGACCCTCGCTGCCTGTGGCGGCGGGTCGGACGACGGTGGCACCACCGGCGGGGAGAAGCGAGAGTTCGGCGAGCAGACCGGAGGCACCAAGGACAAGGATGCCCAGGGTCCTGCTGCCGACATCGAGGGCGCCACCGCGGGCGGGACCATCACGGTCTACCTCCCCGGCGACCCCGGTCCGGACACGCTCGACCCGACCGCTGGCTGGTCGGTCACCGGCAACTCCATCCAGCAGGCCCTCACCAGCCGCTCGCTGACCCAGTACAAGCGCGGCGAGGACGGCCAGCCCATCCTGGTCCCGGACCTGGCGACCGACCTCGGCACCCCCAACGAGGACTTCACCGAGTGGACGTTCACCATCCGTGACGACGCCACGTGGGAGGACGGCAAGCCCGTCACCGCCGAGGAGGTCGCCTTCGGCATCTGCCGTTCGCTGGACTCCGAGGCGTTCCCGTCCGGCCCCGGCACCGAGTACTCGAAGGCCTACTTCGACGGTGCGGCCGACTACGAGGGCCCCTACACCGGCAAGGACCCGAACTGCGAGAAGTGGTCGGGCATCTCGGTCGAGGGCCAGGACATCACCATCAAGATGGCCAAGCCGTTCCCGGACATGGACTACTGGGGCGCCTTCATGGCGATGGGCCCGGCCCCGCTGGGCAACGCGTCCAAGCCGCCGAACTACGGCACCAAGCCGCTCTCCAACGGCCCCTACAAGGTCGACAGCTACAAGCCCAACGAGGAGCTCGTCCTCGTCAAGAACGACCAGTGGTCCGCTGACTCCGACCCGGCCCGTCACCAGTACGCCGACGAGTTCGTGTTCAAGTTCAACCAGGACCAGGCCAAGGTCGACGAGATCATGCTCTCGGACAACTCCGACAGCCAGACCGCCGTGTCCACCGGCCTCGGCTCGGACAAGTACAACGACGCCAACGGCCAGCTCGGTGACCGCTTGGTGCAGCAGACGTCGCAGTGTGTCTCCACGCTGACGCCTGACTACACCAAGATCACCGACATCAACGTCCGCAAGGCCCTCGCCTACGCGTACCCGTACCGCGACGTGTGGATCGCCGGCGGTGAGGTTCCGGACGTGACCCGCATCCCCGCGAACTCGGTCATGCCTCCCGGCATGGCGGGCAAGAAGGACTTCCAGGTCGACGGTGAGCAGATCACCTACGACCCGGAGAAGGCGAAGGCCCTCCTCGAGGAGGCCGGCGTCGAGATGCCGTACCCGATCACCATGGTCTACTACGAGGTCGACCCGCTGGCCAAGGCCACCCAGGACCAGATCACCAAGGGCTTCGAGGCCTCGGGCTTCTCGGTCAAGGCCATCCCGGTCCAGGAGTCGCCCTACAACGTGTGGCTCGACCCCGACAACAAGGTCAACAAGACCCTGAACCTGCGTGGCGTCAACTGGTGCTCCGACTGGCCGGCCGGCTCGACCATGCTGCCGCCGCTGCTGAAGACGGACGCCGTCTACAACACCGCGCTCTTCTCGGAGCCGTCGGTGGACGAGGAGATGGACAACATCGCCACCCTGCCGCAGGAGGAGCAGGCTGACGCCTGGGGCGCGCTGGACGAGAAGATCATGACGGAGTACTTCCCGATCATCCCGACCGCGTTCCGCAACGACCTGTTCGTGTTCGGCACCAAGGTCGGCAACCCGACGGGCGACGGTGCCCTCGGTGCGCCGAACTACAAGGACCTGTACGTGATGCAGTGATCCTGGCGCTCCCCGGGGCCGTGGCACCGCCCGGTCCCGGGGGCACCCGCTCCACCTGAGCACTCGAGCAACACCCAAGCAACACTGACGTGTGGGGGTTCCCGATCCGGGGGCCCCCACACGGCAGCGCGGACCCAGTAGGCTTCCTGCCTCGGGGGGTCCGACTCATCCACCATCCCCGGAGAGTGACCTGCGATGTTCGCGTATATCGTGAAGAGGCTGATCTCGGGAGTCCTCGTCGTGACGCTGGTCTCGATGGCGATCTTCCTGCTGTTCTGGTACGGACCCTCGAGTCCGGCCCAGCCGATCTGCGACCGAGAGACCAGCAACCGCTGCTCGGCGGAGAAGCTGGAGCGGTACGAGAGGACCCTGGGCTACAACAACCCGGTCTACGAGGAGTACGGCAAGTACGTCTCCGGCGTCTTCGTCGGACGCACCCTCACGATCGCCTCCAACGAGTACCGCTGCGACGCCCCCTGTCTGGGCCTGAGCTACCGCACCAAGCAGCCGGTCAAGGAGGAGCTGGTCGACCGCATGCCGGCGACGTTCTCCGTGGCCATCGGCGGCGCGTTCCTCTACCTGCTCTTCGGCATCCCGATCGGGGTGGCGGCGGCGAGGCGCCGCGGCTCGGTCTCGGACAAGGCGCTCGTCTCGAGCTTCCTGTTCATCAGCTCGATCCCGTACTACCTCTTCGCGCTGCTGACCTGGCTCTACCTCACGATCACCTTCCAGGTGCCGCTCTTCAGCGACACCGGCTACTTCTCTCCGATCGCCGACGGGCCGTGGAAGTGGTTCAGCGGCATGTTCCTGGCGTGGGTCGCGCTCGGCATCTTCGGCTGCACGCAGTACACGCGATTCACCCGCGGCGCGATGGTCGAGGCGCTCAGCGAGGACTACATCCGCACGGCGAAGGCCAAGGGCCTGCCGACCCGGACCATCGTCTACAAGCACGGCCTGCGCGCCGCCCTGGTGCCCGTCGTCACCATCTTCGGCATCGACTTCGGCACCCTGCTGGCCGGCACGATCTTCACCGAACGAATCTTCGAGATCCAGGGCATCGGCTACTGGAGCCTCCAGGCCGTCCAGGGCAAGGACCTGCCGGTCGTGCAGGCCACCGCCCTGTTCAGCGCCGTCGTCCTGATCATCTCCAACCTGCTCGTGGACATCGTCTACTCCGTCCTCGACCCGAGGGTGAGGCTCTCGTGACCAGCGTTCCCATGACCCAGACCAGCGCCGCCGCGGCGGCCGAGTCCGACGGCCCGTTCCTCGTCGTCGAGGACCTGAAGGTGACCTTCCCGACCGAGGACGGCCCGGTGACCGCGGTCAGCGGCCTGAGCTACTCGGTCGAGAAGGGCAAGACCCTCGGCATCGTGGGCGAGTCCGGCTCGGGCAAGTCCGTCTCCAGCATGGCCGTGATGGGCCTGCACGACGCGAAGTCGGCCCAGATCTCCGGCTCGATCCGCGTCGGCGGCACCGAGGTCGTCGGCCTGAGCGAGTCGCGCATGCGTGGCCTGCGCGGCAACTCGATGGCGATGATCTTCCAGGACGCGCTCGCCGCGCTGCACCCGTTCTACAAGATCGGCAAGCAGCTCGAGGAGGCCTACCTGGTGCACCACTCGGGCGCCTCCAAGCGCGACGCGCGCCGCAAGGCGATCGAGATGCTCGACCGCGTCGGCATCCCGCAGCCGGACCGTCGCGTGGACGACTTCCCGCACCAGTTCTCCGGCGGCATGCGCCAGCGCGCCATGATCGCGATGGGCCTGATCAACGACCCGTCCCTGCTCATCGCCGACGAGCCGACCACCGCGCTCGACGTGACGGTGCAGGCGCAGATCCTCGACCTGCTCCAGGACCTGCAGCGCGAGTTCAACTCCGCCGTCATCATCATCACCCACGACCTCGGCGTGATCGCCGAGATGGCCGACGACGTCCTCGTGATGTACGCCGGTCGCTGCGTGGAGTACGGCACCGCGAAGCAGATCCTGACGTCGCCCGAGATGCCCTACACCTGGGGCCTGCTCTCGAGCATCCCGGACGTCAGCGCCTCCACCGACGCGCGCCTCATCCCGATCCCGGGCAACCCGCCGAGCCTGCTGCGGCCGCCGTCGGGTTGTTCCTTCCACCCGCGGTGCGTGCACTCCGACAAGGTCGCCGGCGACCTGTGCAGCACCCAGCTTCCCGAGCTGCTGCCGGCCAGCTCGGGCACGGCGCACCTCAAGCGCTGCCACCTCGCCGACCCCGTCGCGGTCTACCAGACCGAGGTGCTGCCCGAGATCGCCCCCGACCTCGTCGAGGAGACCCGATGACCCAGGACCCCAACGCCCGTGCCTCGATCGAGCCGACCGAGGTGGGCGCCAACGCGGCCGAGACCGGTGACCGCGTGCTCGACGACCGTCACGACGTGACGGCCGACCACGAGCTCGCCCACGAGAGCCTGGACCTCGCCGACCTGGGGCGTGCCGCCACCGAGCTCGACCCCGACGCCCCGGCGGTGCTGACCGTCGACAACCTGAAGATGTACTTCCCGGTGAAGTCCTCCGGCCTGGTGCGCCGCACGATCGGCCACGTCCAGGCGGTCGACGGCATCTCGTTCGAGGTGCCCAAGGGCGGGTCGCTCGGCATGGTCGGCGAGTCCGGCTGCGGCAAGTCCACCACCGGCCGGCTCATCACCCGCCTCTACAAGCCCACCGGCGGGTCGATGATGTTCGACGGCCACGACCTGGCCAAGCTCAACAACCGCGAGATGAAGCCGCTGCGCCGCGACGTGCAGATGATCTTCCAGGACCCGTACACCTCGCTGAACCCGCGCCACACGGTCGGCACGATCGTCGGCGCGCCCCTCGAGGTGCACAAGATCGTCCCGAAGAACCAGGTCCTCAAGCGGGTCCAGGAGCTGCTCGAGGTGGTCGGGCTCAACCCCGAGCACTACAACCGCTACCCGAACGAGTTCTCCGGCGGCCAGCGCCAGCGCATCGGCATCGCCCGCGCGCTGACCCTCAACCCGAAGGTGCTGGTCGCGGACGAGCCGGTCTCCGCGCTCGACGTGTCGATCCAGGCGCAGGTCGTCAACCTGCTCCAGGACATCCAGCGCGAGTTCGACGTGGCGTTCCTGTTCATCGCCCACGACCTCGCGATCGTGCGGCACTTCTGCCCCGAGATCGCCGTCATGTACCTCGGCAAGATCGTCGAGATCGGCGACCGCGAGACCATCTACGGCCGCCCGCACCACCCCTACACCCAGGCGCTGCTCTCGGCGGTGCCCGACGTGAAGCAGGCGGCGATCGGCGGTCGGCGCGAGCGGATCCGGCTCGAGGGCGACGTCCCGAGCCCGATCAACCCGCCGTCCGGCTGCCGGTTCCGCACCCGCTGCCAGTTCGCGCAGGAGATCTGCGCGAAGGTCGAGCCGCCGCTGCTGCAGATCGGTCCTCGCCACAAGGTCGCCTGCCACTTCGCCGGCGAGCTCGGCGCCCACCCGGCGGCGCCCGTGACGACGGAGCTGCTCGGCGTCGACGACCAGGGCAGCGCGGTCTCCGGTGCCGTCCCGTCCAACACGCAGCTCACCATCCCGGGCTACGAGAAGACCTGGTACGACCTGAAGACGAAGCAGACCACCGGGGCCTGACCCGGTCCCGGTCCCGGCCACCGCGCCGGGACTGGGATACTCGGTCGCGTGGACGGCCTGTTCGAGATTCCGGGCGCGGGGCAACCCGCGCCCGGTTCCGTGTCCGGGAACGACCCGGGCGCCGGGTCGCTCGGCGCCAACACGCACGCCTCCGCGCCCCTGGCCGTGCGGATGCGACCACGCACCATCGACGAGCTCGTCGGCCAGCAGCAGCTGCGCGCGGCGGGCTCGCCGCTGCGCCGGCTGGTCGAGGGCGACCAGTCGATGTCGCTGCTGCTCTGGGGACCGCCCGGGACCGGCAAGACGACCATCGCGGCGATCGTCAGCCAGCAGACCCGGCGCCGCTTCGTCGAGGTCTCCGCGGTGGCTGCCGGGGTCAAGGAGGTGCGGGCGGCGATCGACGGCGCCCGTGCCGAGCTGGTGCGCAGCGGACAGGAGACGGTGCTGTTCGTCGACGAGGTGCACCGCTTCACCAAGGCCCAGCAGGACGCGCTGCTCCCGGGGGTGGAGAACCGGTGGGTCACCCTGATCGCCGCCACCACCGAGAACCCGTTCTTCTCGGTCATCAGCCCGCTGCTCTCGCGCAGCCTGCTGCTGCGGCTCCAGTCGCTCACCGACGACGACGTCGCCGAGGTGATCGACCAGGCGCTCGCCGACGAGCGCGGGCTGTCGGGCGAGACCTCGCTCGAGGACGACGCGCGCGACCACCTCGTGCGCCTGGCCGGCGGGGACGCCCGCCGAGCGCTGACCTACCTCGAGGCGGCTGCCGGCGCCGCGACCAGCAACGGGCAGGACGTCATCGACCTGGCGACCGCCGAGACGGCCGTCGACCAGGCCGCGGTGCGCTACGACCGCCAGGGCGACCAGCACTACGACGTGATCAGCGCGTTCATCAAGTCGATCCGTGGCTCCGACCCGGACGCCGCGCTGCACTACCTCGCGCGGATGATCGAGGCGGGGGAGGACCCGCGGTTCATCGCGCGCCGGCTCGTCGTGCACGCCAGCGAGGACATCGGCCTGGCCGACCCGACCGCCCTCCAGGCCGCCGTCGCGGCCGCACAGGCGGTCCAGCTGATCGGGATGCCCGAGGCCCGGATCAACCTCGCCCAGGCCACGATCCACCTCGCCGTCGCGCCGAAGTCCAACGCGGTGATCAGCGCCATCGACGCCGCCATCTCCGACGTGCGCGCCGGGAAGATCGGCCAGGTGCCGTCCCACCTGCGCGACGCCCACTACGGCGGCGCGAAGGACCTGGGCCACGGCAAGGGCTACGCGTACCCGCACGACGAGCCGTACGGCGTCGTGGAGCAGCAGTACCTCCCCGACGCCCTCGCCGACGCGAGCTACTACACCCCGACCAGCCTGGGTGCCGAGGCGGGCGTGCGCGAGCGGTGGGAGCGGGTGCGCCGGATCGTGCGTGGCCGGTAGCACATCGCGTTCGTGCCCGGTGAGGCGTGAGAGCATGGTCCACTGATGCCTCGCACGCGTCGAAGGGGAGAACGTCGAGCATGAGCCGGTCGAAGCCGCTGGTCCTCGGAGCCGGGGCGGTCCTGGTGGCCGGCCTCGCCGCCTGTGCAGGCGGGCCCGCCCGGGACGACGGCGGTAACGGTGACCGCACGGGTGGCACGCGGGCGTACGTGGAGATGGGCGCGGCTCGCCGCGACGCCGACCGTCGCGGTCCGGCCCCCGAGGTCGAGGGCGCGGTCGAGGGCGGCACCCTGACGGTCTACCTCCCTGGTGCTCCCGGCCCGGACACGTTGGACCCCTCCGAGGCGTTCTCCGCGATCGGCAACCCGATCCAGCAGGCCCTGGTGAGCCGGTCGCTGACCCAGTACGCGCGCGGCGAGGACGGCGAGACGGTGCTCGTGCCCGACCTGGCCACCGACCTGGGCCGGCACAACGAGGACTACACCGAGTGGACCTTCACGATCCGTGACGACGCGACGTGGGAGGACGGCAGCAGCGTGACCGCCGAGCAGGTGGCCTTCGGGATCTGCCGCTCGCTCGACGCCGGAGAGTTCCCCGCGGGGCCCGGCGCCCAGTACTCGCGCACCTACTTCGCCGGCGCCGAGGGCTACTTGGGCCCGTACTCCGGCGAGGACCCGACCTGCCGGGACTGGCCGGGCATCTCGGTCGACGGCCAGGACATCACCCTGGAGATGTCGCGGCCCTTCCCGGACATGGACTACTACGGCGCCTCCATGGCGATGGGCCCGGTCCCCGTCGGCGACGCCTCGGCGCCGGGGGACTACAAGCTGCGTCCGCTCGCCAACGGACCCTACCGGGTCGAGCGCTGGGACCCGGCCGAGCAGCTCGTGCTGGTGCGCAACGAGGAGTGGGACGCCGGGTCCGACCCGGCGCGTCACCAGTACCCCGAGCGGTGGGTCTTCAAGTTCAGCCAGGACCAGGCCAAGGTCGACGAGATCATGCTGTCCGACAGCCCCCGCGGTCGCGCGGCCATCGCCACGGCGGTGGGGTCGGGGCGCTACGAGGAGGCCAGCTCGTCGTTGGGCGAGCGACTGGTGCAGACCCCGACCGACTGCGTGTCGACGCTCGCGCCGGACTACGACAAGGTCGCGGACGTCCGGGTGCGCCGGGCGCTGGCGCACGCGTTCCCCTACCGCGACGTGTGGATCGCCGGCGGTGAGGTCCCGGACGTGACCCGCGTGCCGGCGAGCTCGGTGATGCCGCCCGGGATGGCCGGGCGTCACGACGTCCGGGTCGGGGGCGCGCAGACCGGCTACGACCCGGCGCGCTCGCGCGAGCTGCTGGCCGAGGCCGGCCACGCGGACGAGCCGTACCCGATCACGATGATCTACTACGAGGTCGACGACCAGGCGCGTGCGGCCCAGGAGCAGATCACGAAGGGCTTCGAGGCCGGTGGCTTCTCCGTACGGGCGATCCCGGTCCAGGAGTCGCCCTACAACGTATGGCTCGACCCCGACGACCCGCTCAACCAGAAGCTCGACGTGCGGGGCGCCAGCCTCTGCCCACTGTGGCCCGGCGGCTCGGCGATCCTGCCGACCCTCCTGAGGACCGGGGCGCTCCTCAACACGGCGGGCTTCTCCGAGCAGTCGGTCGACGACGAGATGGACCGGATCGCGATGCTCCCCGTCGACGAGCAGGCCGCCGCGTGGGGTGCGCTCGACGAGAAGATCATGTCGACGTGGTTCCCCGTGATCCCGATCGCCTACATCAACCGGCTGTTCGTCTTCGGCACCGACGTCGGCAACCCCAGCGGAGACAGCTCGATGGGAACGCCCAACTACAAGGACCTCTACCTCGAGCGGTGAACGGCGCGGCTTATAGGCTGTCCGGGTGACGACGGAGCAGGCGTGGCTGGTGGCCACCACGGCGACGGCCTCGGTGCTGGCGCTCGTGGCGCTGCTCGTCGGCCTGCGCGCCCGCGCCCGTGCGCTCCGCGCCGAGGCCCGGGCCGACGTCCTGGCCCGTGAGCTGTCCGAGCGTGTCGCGCTGCTGGAGTCACCCGTCACCACGGCACCTCCGGCTCCGTCCGGGGAGGACGCGGCGACGTTCGTGATCACCGCGCTGCGTCCCGACGTCGCGCCGCAGCCGGTGGCGCGGGAGATCGACGGGCGGCTCTTCACCGACATCGTGGCCCGTGAGGCGGTCGTCGCGGCCGCGTCGTGGACCCACGGCGTGCGTCGCGCGCTGTCGGCCGAGACCCGCAACCGGATCCGCTTCGAGGTGCGCCGCGAGACCAGGCGCGCCGGACGCGAGCGTCGTGCGGAGATGAAGCAGGCGCTGCGCGAGTTCCGTGCCCGCGAGCGGTCGGCGGGCCGTCCGGCCGAGGTCGGGGAGGACGTCGCCTGATGGGACGCCCTCTCTGGTTCGTCGCCGGGGCGGGGGTCGGGGTCTACGCCGCTGCCCGCGCCCGCCGCGTCGCCGAGTCGCTCACCGCCGACGGCCTGCGCGACCGCGTCCGCGGCTGGCAGGTCGGCGCCCGCCTGTTCGCCGAGGAGGTCCGCCAGGGCCGGGACGAGCGTGAAACCGAGTTGCGGGAGCAGCTGGGCCTGAGGCCCACTTCAGGTCCAGACGGACTTCCCGAGCTGACGAGCACCACCGAGACGAAGGACCCCCACTGATGGACACCGCCGAGATCCGCCGCCGCTTCCTCGCGCACTTCGAGGCCGCCGGGCACGCGGTGGTGCCGTCCGCGTCGCTCCTCGCCGACGACCCGAACCTGCTGTTCGTGCCGGCCGGCATGGTCCCCTTCAAGCCGTACTTCCTCGGCCAGGAGACCCCGCCCTACGACCGGGCGACCAGCATCCAGAAGTGCGTGCGGACGCCCGACATCGAGGACGTCGGCAAGACCACCCGCCACGGCACGTTCTTCGAGATGTGCGGCAACTTCTCCTTCGGCGACTACTTCAAGGAGCGCGCGATCGAGCTGGCCTGGACGCTGCTCACCGGGGCGGTCGAGGACGGCGGCTACGGCCTCGACCCGGAGCGCCTCTACCCGTCGGTGCTCGTCGGCGACGACGAGGCGATCGAGTTCTGGATGAAGACCACCGGCTTCCCGCGCGAGCGCATCGTCCAGCTCGGCAACAAGGAGAACTACTGGTCGATGGGCGTGCCCGGCCCGGGCGGCCCGTGCTCGGAGATCCTCTACGACCGCGGTCCCGAGTGGGGCCCGGACTTCGACCCGGCCACCCTCGGCCCGGACATGCCCTACGAGCTCGAGGACCGGCTGCTCGAGATCTGGAACCTCGTCTTCATGCAGGACGAGCTGAGCGCGGTGCGCTCCAAGGTCGACTTCGACGTCGCGGGCTCGCTGCCGAAGAAGAACATCGACACCGGCATGGGCCTCGACCGGGTCGCTTTCCTGCTCCAGGGCAAGAACAACATGTACGAGATCGACGTGATGTACCCCGTCATCGAGAAGGCGGAGGAGCTCACCGGGAAGAAGTACGGCGCGGACCCGGCCGACGACGTGCGCTTCCGCGTCGTCGCCGACCACGTGCGCTCCTCGATGATGCTCATCGGCGACGGCGTGACGCCTGGCAACGACGGTCGCGGCTACGTCCTGCGCCGGCTGCTGCGCCGGGCGGTGCGCTCGATGCGTCTGCTCGGCTGCGAGGCCCGCGTGCTGCCCGAGCTGATGCCGGTCTCGCGCGACAGGATGGGGGAGACCTACGACAACCTCCTGACCGACTGGCCGCGCATCTCGCAGGTCGCGTTCGCCGAGGAGGACGCGTTCCGCAAGACGCTGCAGTCCGGCACGCAGATCTTCGACACCGCGGCCGCCGAGGTGAAGCAGTCGGGCGGCTCGACGCTGTCCGGCGAGCGCGCCTTCGCGCTGCACGACACCTACGGCTTCCCGATCGACCTCACCCTGGAGATGGCCGCCGAGGCGGGCCTCGCGGTCGACGAGCAGGGCTTCCGCGGGCTGATGGCCGAGCAGCGCGAGCGCGCCAAGGCCGACGCGCGGGCCAAGAAGGGCGCGCACGGCGACACCGCGGTCTACCGCGGGATCTTCGACGAGCACGGACCCACCGAGTGGCTGGCCTACGAGACCCTCGAGACCGAGTCCCGTCCGTTGGCGCTGCTCAGCGGCGGCACCGCGGTCCAGCGCCTCGCCGAGGGCGAGGTCGGCGAGCTGGTCCTCGACCGGACCCCGTTCTACGCCGAGTCGGGCGGCCAGGTCGCCGACGCGGGTCGGATCGTCTTCGACGGCGGCGTGCTCGAGGTCGTCGACGTGCAGCGCCCGATCAAGGGCCTGGTGGTGCACCAGGTCCGTGTGGTCGAGGGCGAGCTCGACGCCGGCCGCGAGGTGCACGCGCGGGTCGACCCGGAGTGGCGCACCGGCGCCCGCCAGGCGCACTCCGGCACCCACGTGGTGCACGCCGCGCTGCGCGAGGTGCTCGGCCCCACCGCCCTGCAGTCGGGCTCCTACAACCGCCCGGGCTACCTCCGCCTCGACTTCGGCTGGACCCAGGCGCTCACCCCCGAGCAGGTCCGCGACGTCGAGCTGGTCTCCCAGCAGGCGCTGCGCGCCGACCTCCCGGTCGCGTGGGACTACATGACGCTCGAGCAGGCCAAGGAGTGGGGCGCGATCGCGCTGTTCGGCGAGACCTACGACAACACGAAGGTCCGCGTCGTCGAGATCGGCGGACCCTGGTCGCGCGAGCTGTGCGGCGGCACCCACGTCGACCACTCCTCGCAGATCGGCACCGTCGTCGTCACCGGCGAGACCAGCGTCGGCTCCGGCAACCGCCGGATCGAGGCGCTCACCGGCGTCGAGGGCTTCGGCTACCTCGCCCGCGAGCGCGACGTCGTCGCCCAGCTCACCGGCCTGCTGAAGACCCAGCCCGACGACCTCGTGTCGCGCGTCCAGGGCCTCACCGAGCGGCTGAAGTCGGTGGAGAAGGAGCTGGAGAAGGCCCGCCTGGCCCAGCTGCTCGGCGCCAGCGCGGAGCTCGCCGCCGGTGCGACGCAGGTCGGTCCGGTGCGGCTGGTCGCCCACCGCGCCGACGGCGCGTCGGGAGGCGACGTCCGCAACCTCGCGATGGACGTGCGCGGCCGGCTGCCGCAGGGCGAGCCCGGCGTCGTGGTGGTCATCGGTCAGGCCGACGGCAAGGTGTCGGTCGTGGCCGCCACCAACGACGAGGCGCGCGCCCGCGGGCTGTCGGCCGGCGAGCTGGTCCGCGCGGTCGGCCCGCTGCTCGGCGGCAAGGGCGGCGGCAAGGACGACGTCGCCCAGGGCGGCGGCACCGACGCGTCGCGCATCGACGAGGCCCTGGCGCTGGTCACCGCCGAGGTCGGCGCACGAGCGGCGCAGGGCTGAGCGTGCGGTTCGGCGTGCGGCTGGGCATCGACCCGGGGGACTCCCGGATCGGTGTCGCCCGCAGCGACCCCTCCGGCTTCCTCGCCACCCCGGTCGAGACGGTCCGGCGCGGGTCCGGGGACGTACGCCGCATCGCCGCGCTCGCCGTCGAGGTCGAGGCGGTGGAGGTCGTGGTGGGCCTCCCGCGCTCGCTCAGCGGGGACGAGGGACCGGCCGCGACCAAGGTCCGCGAGTTCGCGGCCAAGGTGGCGCGCCGAGTTGCACCCGTCCCCGTCAGGCTGTGTGATGAGCGACTGACCACGGTCTCGGCCGAGTCGATCCTGCGCGAGCAGGGCCGACGTGGGGCGAAACGGCGTGCCGTGGTCGACCAGGCAGCGGCCGTGCTGATCCTGCAGACTGCCCTCGACACGGAGCGGTCGAGCGGAAGGCCACCCGGAGAGATCGTCGAGGTGAACGATGAGTGAGCACGAGGCCCCCGTCGAGGACGACCGCGACGACCAGCCCTACGAGTACGTCCCCGGCGGCAAGCGGCGCAAGCGCCGCGGCGGCAAGGGCTGCCTCGCCGTCGTGGTCGCGCTGGCGGTGCTCGTCGGCGGCTTCTACGTCGGCCTCACCAAGGGCGTGGAGTGGGTCTCCGACCAGTTCCAGGGACCGGACGACTACCCCGGACCCGGCACCGGCTCGGTGCAGTTCGACGTCAACGAGGGCGACTCCGTCGCCCAGATCGGCCGCAACCTGAAGGCCGAGGGCGTCACCAAGTCGGTCCAGGCCTTCATCGACGCCGCGGCCGGCGAGCCCGACTCCAGCGGCATCCAGGTGGGTGCCTACGAGCTCCAGAAGGAGATGAAGGCCTCCGACGCGCTCGAGGTCCTCATCGACCCCGCCAACCTGATCGGCTTCCCGACCGTCACGATCCCCGAGGGCCTCCGCCTCACCGAGATCGTGTCCACCCTCGCCGAGGGCACCGACTTCTCCGAGGCGGCCTACAACCGGGCGCTGCAGCAGCCCGACCGGATCGGGCTGCCCGACTACGCCGACGGCAACGCCGAGGGCTACCTCTTCCCGGCGACCTACGAGATCAAGCCCGGCATGAAGCCGGTCGCGATCCTCAAGATGATGGTGGCGCGCTGGCAGCAGGCGGCCGACGAGGCGGGCCTGGAGGAGAAGGCCGCCGAGCTCGGCCACACGCCGGGCGAGCTGATGATCATCGCCTCGCTGATCCAGGCCGAGGGCCGCGGCTCCGACATGCCGAAGATCTCGCGGGTCATCTACAACCGCCTCGACGGCCCCGGCGACAAGGGCGGCACCAACGGCACCCTCGGCATCGACGCGGCCATCGCCTACGGCCTCGGGCTCTCGCCCGGCTCCACCGAGCTGACGCCCGAGCAGCTCGCCGAGGACACGCCCTACAACACCCGCCTCAACGCCGGGCTCCCGCCGACGCCCATCGAGGCGCCGGGCGACGACGCGATCGCCGCGGCCGCCAACCCGGAGGAGGGCGGCTGGTACTACTACGTCACCGTCGACCTCTCCACGGGCGAGACGAAGTTCTACGAGACCTACGACGGGTTCCTCGAGGGACGCGAGGAGTACAAGACCTACTGCGAGACGTCGGACCGGTGCTGATCCCGGGGGTCGGCGCGACGTACGGCGGGAGCGGCCGGGGGTGAGCGGGCGCCGCTGCGGCGTGCTGGGCGACCCGGTCGCCCACTCGCTGTCCCCGGTCCTGCACCGCGCCGGCTACGCCGCGCTCGGGCTCGACTGGCGCTACGACGCGCACCGGGTGTCGGCCGGCGGGCTGGCGGGCTTCCTCGACGGCCTCGACCCGCAGTGGCGCGGGCTGTCGCTGACCATGCCCCTCAAGCGCGAGGCGATGGCGCTGGCCGACCGGCTGACCGACCGCGCGCGGCTCGCGGGGGCGGTCAACACCCTGGTGCTGGACGACGACGGCGCCCGCACCGGTGACAACACCGACCTCCCGGGAGCGGTGGCGGCGGTGCGCGAGCGCACCTCGTTGCCGCTGGTGTCGGCCGCGGTGCTCGGCGGCGGCGCGACGGCCACCTCGACCGGGCTGGCCCTGGCCGACCTCGGGGTGCGCTCGGTCCGGGTGCTGGTCCGCGACGCGTCCCGCGCGGAGGAGACGGTGCGGGCGCTGCGGTCCCACCCGGCCGGGATCGAGGTGACCACCGGCGACCTGGCGGGCCGCGACCCGCTCGACGTCGACGTGGTGACCTCGACCGTCCCGGCGGCGGCGCAGACCCCCGACCTGGTCGCGCGGTGCGGGCTCGCGCCGGTGCTGTTCGAGGTGCTCTACGACCCCTGGCCCACGCCGCTCGCCGCGTCGGCGGGCGACCGGGTGCTCGTGGGTGGGCTGGACCTGCTGGTGCACCAGGCGGTCCTGCAGTTCCATCTCTTCACCGGCCTGCAGGCTCCCCTGGAGGCGATGAGGGAGGCGGGCCACCGCGCGCTCGCCGGACGGAGCCCGACGTGACCGACACCGTGCTGGCCTCGCTGCTCGCGGCGCTCGTCGCGGCGCTCGGGGGCCTGCTGGTGCCGGTCGTCCTCGCGCAGCTGCCGGCACCCGAGCCGCCGACGACGCCGCTGCCCGAGGGCGAGGAGCCGCCGGTGGCGTACGCCGTGCTGGCGGCGCGCCCCGGGCTGGGCTGGCGCTGCGCGCTGGTGTCGGCGGTGCTCGGCGCCCTGGTGGGCGCCACCCAGGGTCTCGACTGGCCGCTCGTCTGGCTCGCCCCGCTGGTGCCGGTGGCGGTGGGCCTGGCCCACGTCGACTGGCACACGCGGCTGCTGCCGCGCCGGGTCGTCGTGCCGGCCACCCTCGCCGTGCTGGCCGCGGTCGTCGTGGTCGGCCTCGCCACCGACCAGCGCGACGCCCTGGTGCGCGCGGTGGTCGCCATGGTCGTCGTGCGCTCGTTCTTCTGGGTGCTGTGGTTCGTCCACGCGTCGGGGCTCGGCTTCGGCGACGTGCGGCTCGCCGCGCTGGTCGGCCTGGTGCTCGGCTGGGAGGGCTGGGGTGCGGTCGCGCTCGGCCTGTGGTCCGGTTTCGTCGCGCTCGGCGTCCCGGGCGTGCTGCTGGCGCTGGTGCGCCGCGACCTGGCGCTGGTGCGCAAGGCGTACCCCTTCGGTCCGGCGATGCTCGCGGGAGCACTGGTGGGTCTCGTCTGGGGGACCGCGCTCGGTGCGCGGCTCTGGGGCTGAGAGACTGGCGCCATGCTCCGATGGCTCACAGCAGGCGAGTCCCACGGTCCCTCGCTGGTGGCGATCCTCGAGGGGCTGCCCGCCCACGTCCGCGTCACGACCGACGACCTCGCCGACTCGCTCGCCCGGCGCCGCCTCGGCTACGGCCGCGGGGCACGGATGAAGTTCGAGCAGGACCAGGTGCGGGTCCTCGGCGGCGTGCGCCACGGTGAGACCCAGGGCGGCCCGGTCGCCATCGAGGTCGGCAACACCGAGTGGCCGAAGTGGGAGAAGGTCATGTCGGCCGATCCCGTCGACCCGGTCGAGCTCGACGCCCTCGCCCGCAACGCCGCGCTGACCCGCCCGCGCCCCGGCCACGCCGACCTCGTCGGCATGCAGAAGTACGACTTCGACGAGGCCCGCCCGATCCTCGAGCGCGCGTCCGCCCGCGAGACCGCGGCCCGCGTCGCGCTCGGTCGCGTCGCCTCCAACTTCCTCGAGCAGGCCGTCGGCGCCCGGATCGTCTCCCACGTCGTGTCGCTCGGCGGGGTGAAGGCTCCCGCGGGCTCGATCCCCGGGCCCGACGACGTCGAGCGCCTCGACGCCGACGAGGTGCGCTGCCTCGACCCCGGGGCGAGCGCCGCGATGGTGGCGCGCATCGACGAGGCCCACAAGGACGGCGACACCCTCGGCGGCGTCGTCGAGGTCGTCGTCCACGGCCTCCCGCCGGGCCTCGGCTCCCACGTGCACTGGGACCGCCGCCTCGACGCCCGGCTGGCCGGCGCGCTGATGGGCATCCAGGCGATCAAGGGCGTCGAGGTCGGTGACGGCTTCGAGCTCGCCGACACCCCGGGCTCGCTGGCCCACGACGAGATCGTGGCGACCGACGAAGGCCTGCGCCGCGCCTCGGGCCGCTCCGGTGGCACGGAGGGTGGCATGTCGACCGGCGAGGTGCTGCGGGTGCGCGCGGCGATGAAGCCCATCGCCACGGTCCCGCGGGCGCTGCGCACCGTCGACGTCGCCACCGGCGAGGCCACCGTCGCCCACCACCAGCGCTCCGACGTGTGCGCGGTGCCCGCCGCGGGCATCGTCGCCGAGGCGATGGTGGCGCTGGTGCTGGCCGACGCGGTGGTCGAGAAGTTCGGCGGCGACTCGGTCGCCGAGACCCGGCGCAACGCCGAGTCGTACCTCGACACCCTCCGGTTCAGGTGAGCGCGATGGCTCCCCGTGTGGTGCTCGTCGGACCGATGGGCGCCGGCAAGACGACGGTCGCCGGCCTGCTCGGCGACGCGTGGGGAGTGCCGGTGCGCGACACCGACGCCGACATCGTGGCCACCAGCGGCCGCGAGATCGCCGACATCTTCGTGGAGTCCGGCGAGGAGACCTTCCGTGACCTCGAGGCGGCGGCAGTGGCGTCCGCGCTGGCCGACCACGACGGCGTCCTGGCCCTCGGTGGCGGCGCCGTGCTGCGCCCCGAGACACGTGCGGCGCTCGACGGCGTGACGGTGGTGTTCCTGCGCGTCGGGCTCTCCGACGCGGTCCGGCGGGTCGGCCTCGGGGTCGGGCGCCCGCTGCTCCTCGGCAACGTGCGGGGGCGGATCAAGGCCCTCCTCGACGAGCGCGCCCCGATCTACGAGTCGGTGGCCGACCACGTCGTGGAGACCGACGGCCGCACCCCCGACGAGGTGGCCGCGGAGATCCGGGACCTGCTGGGCGCGACTCGGCGACGTCCGTCTCCGTCGCACGACGCCGAGGGGACCCCGGAGCATGACTGACACGGTCATCCACGTCGGAGGCGCCTCGCCCTACGACGTGGTGGTCGGCCACGGCCTGGCCGACCGGCTGCCCGGGATGCTGGGCGAGTCGGTGCAGCGCGTCGCCGTGCTCTACGCCGGCACGCTGGGCGCGCTCGCCGACCCCGTCGTCGACGCGCTGGTCGAGCACTACGACGTGCTGGCGCTCGGCCTGCCCGACGGGGAGCGGGCGAAGACCGCACCCGTCGCCGCGGACTGCTGGGAGGCGCTCGGCGAGGCCGGCTTCACCCGCTCCGACGCCGTCGTCACGATCGGCGGGGGAGCGACCACCGACCTGGGCGGGTTCGTGGCGGCGAGCTGGCTGCGCGGCGTGCGCGTCGTCCACGTGCCGACGACGCTGCTCGCGATGGTCGACGCGGCCGTGGGTGGCAAGACCGGCATCAACACCGGCGCCGGGAAGAACCTCGTCGGCGCCTTCCACGAGCCGGCCGGCGTGCTGTGCGACCTCGCGCTGCTGGAGTCGCTGCCGCGCGCGGAGCTCGTCGCCGGGCTCGGCGAGGTGGTCAAGTGCGGCTTCGTCGCCGACCCCGCGATCCTCGACCTCGTCGAGCGCACCGACCCCGCCGCGATCACGTGGGACTCACCCGAGCTGCGCGAGCTCGTCGAGCGGGCCGTCCGGGTGAAGGTGGACGTCGTGGTCGACGACCTCAAGGAGACCGGCGGCACCGGGGGCCACCCGGGCCGCGAGGTGCTCAACTACGGCCACACCCTGGCGCACGCGATCGAGCGCACCAGCGACTACGCCGTGCGCCACGGCGAGGCCGTCGCCATCGGCTGCGTCTACGTCGCCGAGCTCGCCGCGCGGGCCGGCTCGCTCGACCCTGCGCTCGTCGAGCGGCACCGTGCGGTGCTGGCGCGGGTCGGGCTGCCGACGACCTACGACGCGGCCTCCTTCGACGACCTGCACGCCGCGATGAAGGTGGACAAGAAGGCGCGGGGCTCACAGCTCCGGTTCGTCGTGCTCGACGCCCTGGCCGCGCCGCGGATCCTCGCCGGCCCCGGCGAGGACGACCTGCGCGCGGCCTACGCGGCGCTAGCGTCTGCCAAGTGAGCGACACCACGGGGGACGAGACGGCCGTCAGCGAGTCCGGCGGGACGATGCAGCGGCTGTCCGGGGCGGCCGCCCCGCGGCAGGTCGACCTGGCGCTGCTGGAGGAGCACCGCTCGGTCGGCGCGGGATGGCCGGTCGCCGGCAGCGGGCCCTTCCTCGCCCCGGGCGAGGTGGTCCAGTGGTGCCACGGCGCGAGCATCGACCCGATGCGGGTGGTCCGCGACGACGAGCGCGGGCTGGTCGCCTGGCTCGCAGAGGACACCGAGCAGCTGATGTGGTGGCCCGCGGACGGGCGCGCGATGCGCGAGGTGCCGCTGGAGGAGCGCTTCGGGGTGCCCCGCGCCCCGGTGGTCCGCCGCTGGCAGGGCTCGGGGGTGCTGCGCCTGGCGCCGACCGGACGCCCCTGGTCGGTCTGGGTCTTCCTCGAGGACGACGGCAGCCTCGCCGGCCACTACGTCAACCTCGAGCTGGTCCACCACCGCGACGGCGCGACGACGGCCTCGCGCGACCTCGTCCTCGACCTCTGGCTCGACGCGGACGGCGCGCTCTGGCTCAAGGACGCCGACGAGATCGGGGCGGCGGTCGCGGGAGGCCACCTGTCGGCGGCCGCGGCCGACGAGGTCCGCGCCGTCGCCGAGTGGGCGCGCGCCGAGGTCGTCGAGGGCCGCTCGTGGGTGCTCGACGAGGAGTGGACCACCTGGCGGCCGCCGGCCGCGTGGACGCCGCCGTCGCTGCCGGACGGCGACGACGTCCGGGCCGCGCGGAGCCGTACGCTCTCGGCATGACCCGTGTCCTCGTCCTGAACGGCCCCAACCTCGGCCGGCTCGGCCGGCGCCAGCCGGAGATCTACGGATCGACGACCCACGCCGAGCTCGCGCACCAGTGCGTGGAGTGGGGGAGCGGACTCGGGCTGGAGGTCGAGGTGCGCCAGACCAACCACGAGGGCGACCTGCTCGACTGGCTCAACGCCGCCGCCGACGACGGGGTGCCGGTGGTGCTCAACGCGGGCGCCTGGACCCACTACTCGCTGGCCCTCTGGGACGCCTGCGCCCAGCTCACCGCGCCGCTGGTCGAGGTGCACATCTCCGACCCCAAGCAGCGCGCCGAGGAGTTCCGGCACACGTCCGTCGTCGAGCCGCACGCCGCCGCGACGATCGCCGGGCAGGGGATCGACGGCTACCGCCAGGCGCTCGTGTTCCTCTCCGGGACCTGAGCGCCGCCGAGCCGGCAGGAGCTTCCGGCCGACCCACCGACGTGCGAGCCTGACCCCCATGGACGAGGGCGTCGAGGTCAGCGCGATGGCGATCAACGTGGTCATCCCCGAGGAGCTGCGCTGGCGCGACACGCGCCGCGACGAGGAGTTCGAGCTCCAGAGCCTGACGATCAGGATGCTGCCGGACGGGTCCCTGGCCGCGAAGGCCTACGGGCGGCCGGTCGCGGGCGGTCGGGGCGCGTACGTCTCGTTCCCCGTGCCGGACCGGCCCGAGCTCGCTGCGCTCTTGTCCGCCGCCGCGGACGAGGCCGGACGGCGCTGGAGCGCCCACCTCTGATTGGATCGGCGGATGCTGCCCTTCCGCCAGGTCGACGTGTTCAGCTCCGAGCCGTGGCTCGGCAACCCGCTCGCCGTCGTCCACGACGCCGACGGCGTGAGCGACGCGCAGATGGCGGCCTTCGCGCGCTGGACCAACCTCTCGGAGACCACCTTCCTGAGCGCACCGACCGACCCGGCCGCGGACTACCGCGTGCGGATCTGGACGCCCGCGGGTGAGCTCCCGTTCGCCGGGCACCCGACGATCGGCAGCGCCCACGCGTGGCTGGAGGCCGGGGGAGTGCCGCGCGGCGACGTCGTGGTGCAGGAGTGCGGGGCCGGGCTGGTCGACGTGCGCCGCTCGCCACGGCTCGGGTTCGCCGCGCCGCCGCTGGTCCGCTCCGGGCCGGTGGACGACGCGCTGCGGGACCGGATCCTCGCCGGGCTCGCGGTGCAGGCGTCCCTCGTGCAGGACATGGCGTGGATCGACAACGGACCGGGCTGGGTCGGGGTCGACCTCGGCGACGCCGAGGCCGTGGTGGCGCTGGTGCCCGACCTCGCTGCGTTCACCGACCTGAAGGTCACGGTACTGGGGCGCTGGGACGACGCGCGGGCGGACGAGCTGGGCGCCGACGTCGAGGTGCGGGCGTTCTTCGCGGACGGGCGCGACTTCACCGAGGACCCCGTCACCGGCAGCGCGAACGCCGGGCTGGCCCAGTGGCTGATCGGCAGCGGGGCGCTGCCGGCCGCGTACACCTCCCGGCAGGGCAGCGTGATCGGCCGCGAGGGCCGCGTCTGGCTCGAGGCCGTCGACGCGACGGTCTGGGTGTCCGGCGACGCCGTCACGCGGGTGGCGGGCCGGGTCGACCTCGGCCCCGCCTGATCGCGGCTACGCCCCGCGGCGAACATCGGTAGTTCTGCCGATGCGACCGCTGCCCGGCTGCGGCGAGGCTGGGCCCAGACGTCGTGCCGTCAACGGCGTCGGGGAGGGCGTGATGCGGAGCGTGGTGAGCAGGAGCGCGCACGCGGACCAGCTGGAGGCAGAGGTGCGCGACGCGACGTGCTGCGTCGCGACCGACCGCTGCTGGACCTGCCAGGTCAAGCTGGGAGAGGTGCGCGCGGCCCGCAGGGACGCGCTGCTGCTCCGGATCACGACCGTCCGGCCGAGGAGGGTGCGCCGATGATGGTGCGCGACGGAGCCGCAGGGGGCGGTGCGGGGGCCCGGGGTGGGGGACGGGTGCCGTTGTCGACCATGGGGCTCGGCATGGCGGTGCGCCGCGAGGCGGCGCGCCGTCGCGCCGAGGCCGACTTCGGGCCGGCCTCCGGGTCGGCGCTCGATCTCGTCGAGCTGTTCGAGCTGGGGTGGCACCGGTGCTACGGCGACCTGGCGCCACCGGCCGACGTGATGGACGACCTCTGGCTGGTCGCCGACGGCGACGTGGGGCGCCTGGCGACGGCTGCGCGGCTCGCGGTGAACGACTGGCGCGACCTCCGGGTCGCTGCCGACCGGCTGCGCGAGGCGGCCGGCGGGGCCTGAGGCGTCCAGCGGGCCGGGACGCGACGGGAGGGGGACCCGTCCGTCCACACCCTCCACCAGTAGTCCGCTGCGAACGGCCGGTCCCGGGGCGCCCGGCACCGGCCGATCGCAGCGGACTATCGGGAGGGGTGTGGACGACGGGTGTCCGGACCGCCGGTGGGCCCAGACCGCCGGTGGGCTCAGCCCAGCGAGGAGAGCCACTCGTCGATCGGGACCTCGCCCTTGCCGAAGACCAGCGTCCTGCCGACCGCGCGCTCGTCGGCGAGCACCGCGGCGGCGACCTGCGCCACCAGCTCGCGGGGCGACTCGTCGCCGTCGCGCGAGGAGGCGTCGGGGTTGACCCGCCCGTCGGACGCCTCGGAGGTGAGCGCGCCGGGGCCCAGCACGGTCCAGCCGAGGTCGGTGCCGCGCAGGTGGTCGTCGGCGGCGATCTTGGCGTCCTGGTAGCGCCGGAACGGGTCGTCCTCGGGCACCAGGTGGTCGGGGGAGGCGCCGGAGAACGACACCATGACGTAGCGACCGACGCCCGCGGCGACGGCGGCGTCCATGGAGCGGATCGCGGCGTCCCGGTCGACGGCGTCGGTGCGCTCGGGGGACCCGCCGCCCGCGCCGGCCGACCAGACGACCGCGTCGGAGCCGCGGAGCAGGTCGGTGAGGGCGGCCAGGTCGGCGTCCTCGACCGAGGAGACCACCGCGGTGGCGCCGGTCGCCTCGACCTCGGCGACGTGGTCGGGGTTGCGGATCACCGAGTGGACCTCGTGACCGGCCTCGACGAGGAGGGGAGCGAGCAGGAGGGCCACCTTGCCGTGGCCGCCGAAGATCGTGGTGTGCATGTCAGAGACGCTAGCGCGGCTACGGTGGCGCGGTGCAGACCACGGTCCAGACCTCCACGCACGCGGTGACGCTCGGCGACACCGAGGTCCGCAAGGAGTTCGTCGCCGACCACGAGGCCGAGGCCGAGCGTGAGTGGGCCTGCCTGGCGCTGCTGGCCGAGCACGCACCCGGGCTCGCCCCGCGCCCGCTGCGGCGCGAGGACGGCGCGACACCGGTGGTCGTGATGGAGCGGGTCCCCGGTGAGCCGCTCGCGCCGCGCCCGCTGTCGGCGGCGCAGACCGCGGCCCTGGGCGCAGCGCTGCGACGGATGTACGACGTCGCGCCGACCGCGCTGGCCGACGCCGGGATCGGCGGACGCAGCCACGGCCCGCGCGAGCACGCCGACCTGATGGTGGAGTGGCTGGGCCGCGAGGTCGACCTCGCGCCGTGCCGCGACCCCGGCCTGGTGGCCGAGGCGCTCGCGGCGGCGCGGGCGTACGTCGCCGACCCGCGGCTCCCGGAGCCGCACCTGACCTGCCTGGGGATCGCCGACCTCAACCCCGCCAACGTGCTGTGGGACGGGCGGGCGGTGCGGCTCGTCGACTTCGAGGACGCCGGCCTCAGCGACCCGGCCTATGAGCTCGCCGACCACGTCGAGCACCTCGGCAGCCGGCTCCCGGGCGTGTACGACGCCCGCGCGCTCGCCGACGCCGTCGGGCTGACCCGGGCCGACCGGGAGCGGGCGGCGGCCTACCGGCCGCTGTGGGGGGCGTTCTGGCTCGCGATGCTGCTGCCCGGCAACCGCGCGTGGCACAGGAACCCGGCGGGGACGACCGAGGCGCACGCCGCGCATTTCATGGCTCTCGTGGGCCACCACTAGACTGGCCCGTCGGCGCGGGACCCGTCGTCTCGTCGCCCACACGTTCTTTGACACTCCTCGAGACCAGACAGCGACGAAGGCGGACAGAATCACATGGCAACCACCAACGACCTGAAGAACGGCATGGTCCTCAAGATCGAGGGCCAGCTCTGGTCCGTCGTCGAGTTCCAGCACGTCAAGCCCGGCAAGGGCCCGGCCTTCGTCCGCACCAAGCTGCGCAACGTCGAGTCGGGCAAGAACGTCGACAAGACCTTCAACGCCGGCACCAAGGTCGAGACGGCCAACGTCGACAAGCGCACCATGCAGTACCTCTACAACGACGGCTCGTCCTACGTCTTCATGGACACCAGCACCTACGAGCAGCTCGAGGTCACCCCCGAGGTCGTCGGCGACGCGAAGAACTTCATGCTGGAGAACCAGGAGGCGATCGTCGCCACCAACGAGGGTCGCGTGCTCTTCATCGAGCTGCCCGCCTCGGTGGAGCTCCTCATCGCCGAGACCGAGCCGGGCCTGCAGGGCGACCGCTCCACCGGCGGCACCAAGCCCGCCACGCTGGAGACCGGCCACACCATCGCGGTCCCGCTGTTCATCACCACCGGCGAGAAGGTCAAGGTCGACACCCGCGACTCGTCCTACCTCGGCCGCGTCAAGGGCTGAGCTCCGCACGTGGCTGCCCGTTCCAAGGCCCGCAAGCGCGCGCTGGACATCCTCTTCGCCTCCGAGCTCCGCTCCGAGGACCCGGTGGAGGCGCTCGAGCGCGCCATCGCCGCCGGCGAGGGCCCGACCAACCCCTACACGGCCACCCTGGTGCGCGGTGTCGTCGAGCACCGCGAGCGCATCGACGAGGTGCTGAGCACCTACAGCAAGAGCTGGACGCTCGGGCGGATGCCCGCGGTCGACCGCAACGTGCTGCGCATCGGCGTCTTCGAGCTGCTGTGGGGCGACGACGACGTGCCGCAGAGCGTCGCGGTGAGCGAGGCGATGCACCTCGTGCAGGACCTCTCCACCGACGAGTCGCCGACCTTCGTCAACGGCCTGCTCGGCTCGGTCATGCGCGACCGCGCCACCCTCGTCTGACCCGCCTCACCCGCAGGGGTTCCGGGCCTCGCCCGGAGCCTCTGCGAGGGCCTACGTTGGGCCCATGAGCAACGCGTCGGACGCCGCCGAGAAGGTCCATGACAGCGCGTGGTTCGACCACGCGATCCGCGCCGGGCTGGTGGCGTACGGCGTCGTCCACCTGCTGGTGGCGTGGCTGGCGATCCAGCTCGCCATCGGCGACAAGGAGGATCAGGCCTCCAACAGCGGCGCCATGCACTACCTCGCCCAGCAGCCGATGGGCAAGGCGCTGGTCTGGCTGATCGCGATCGGCATGCTGCTGCTCGTCGTGTGGCGCGTGCTCGAGGCGCTCTACGGCTACGCCGACGAGTCCGACGAGAAGAAGCGGCTGCTCAAGCGCGCGTCCTCGATCGGCAAGGCGGTGATCTACGGCGCCCTCGCGTGGAGCGCCTTCAAGACCGCCACCGGTGACGGCGGCGGCAAGGGCGGGACCGACAGCACCACGGCGAAGATCATGCAGATGCCGGGCGGCCAGCTCATCGTCGGCGTGATCGGCCTCGCGATCATCGGTTACGGGATCTCGCTGGTCGTGCGCGGCTGGACCGAGAAGTTCCGCGAGCACCTCGACGCGCAGGGCCAGGCCGGGCAGGACGGCTCGGCGTACGTCCTCTTCGGCAAGGTGGGCTACATCGCCAAGGGCGTCGCGATCGCGATCGTGGGCGGTTTGTTCGCCTGGGCCTCGGCCACCCACGACGCGAAGAAGTCCGGCGGGCTCGACCAGGCGCTGCAGACGGTGCTGGAGCAGCCGTTCGGGCAGGTGCTGCTGATCGCGATCGCGCTCGGGATCGCCGGCTATGGCGCGTTCTGCTTCGCCCGCGCCAAGCACCTCTCGCGCTAGCGTCCCGGCGGCCGGGTGCCGCCGGAGGCGACGGCGAGCGCGGTGGTGACCATGTGGTCGCGCACCTGCTCGGCGGAGATCCGGCTGATCCGCGGCACGCCCGGCGCCTCCTCGGACACGAGCATCGCGACCCGGCCGAGCTGGAGGGTGCCCAGCCCGCTGGCGTAGAGCATGTTGGCGAGCAGGCCGGGGTCGTCGACCTGGAAGTCGCCCGACGCGACGCCGGCCTCGATGGTCTGGGTCAGCACCGCCAGGCAGCCGCTGATCGCCTGCCCCAGCCGGAACATCGCGCTCTCGCTCACCTCCTCGAGCAGGTCGCCGCCCGGGCGACGCATGATCGACTGCGCGCAGTCGACGAAGGCAGGGTGGGCGAGGCCGTAGTCGACGAACGCCTCCGTGAGCCGCTGCAGCTGCGCGCGCGGCTCGTCGGCGGTGGCGGCGCCGGAGCGGAGCGCGTCGCGCAGCTCGTCGAGGTACTGCACCAGGGTGAGGGCGAACAGCTCCTCCTTGCCGGTGAAGTGGCGGTAGATGATCGCCCGGTTGATGCCGACGGCGCGGGCGATGTCCTCGATCTGGGCGTCGCGGACCCCGCGCTCGTCGAAGAGGGCCCGGGTGGCGGCGATGATCTCCGCCTCGCGGAGCCGTCGCCGGGCCGCCGCGGTCGTGCCGCGGGTGGCGCCGGTCGGGGTCGACGGCTCGGTGCTCATGCCGGTCAGTCTAGGGAGACGACGGGGGCCTCCCGCCTCCCCGGTGCGGCGTATCTTCGTGTCCGACCCGGTGTCACCCGCGGGCGTGGGCGCGCACGTCCTCGATGGTGTCGGCCTGGTCGGCGGCCTTGTCGTCGCGGTAGCGCAGGACGCGGGCGAACCGGAGCGCGAGGCCACCGGGGTAGCGGGTGGAGCGCTGGAGGCCGTCGAAGCCGATCTCGACGACCTGCTCGGGCCGGACGTGGACGACGTGGCCCTCGCGGTGGGTCTCGAGCGCCAGGAACCGCTCGGTCTGCCAGACGAGCACCTCGTCGGTCATGCCCTTGAACGTCTTGCCGAGCATCACGAAGCCGGTGGGCGAGGTGTCGTCGCGGGCGCCGAGGTGGATGTTGGAGAGCCAGCCCTCGCGGCGCCCCGAGCCCCACTCGACGGCGAGGACGACGAGGTCGAGGGTGTGGACCGGCTTGACCTTGACCCAGGCCGAGCCGCGGCGGCCCGCGGCGTAGGGCGCCGACAGGTCCTTCAGGACGACGCCCTCGTGGCCGGCGGCGACGGTCTCGGCCGCGAAGGCGTCGGCCTCCGCGGGGTCGGTGGTGACGAGGCGGCGCACGCGGTGCTGCTCGGGCACGAGCGCGTCCAGGGCGGCGATCCGCTCGCGGCCAGGGGAGTCGAGCAGGTCGCGGCCGTCGAGGTGGAGCAGGTCGAAGAAGTGCGGCGTGACCGGGACGCCCGCGTCCTGGGCGGTGCGGCTGGCGGTGTCCTGGAACGCCATCGGGCGCCCGTCGTCGGTGAGCGCGAGTGCCTCGCCATCGAGCACGAACCGCTCCGCGGGCAGCGACCGGGCCACCTCCACGACCTCCGGCAGCCGCCCGGTGATGTCGTCGAGGCTCCGGGTCACGACCAGCACCTCGTCGCCGTCGCGGTGGACCTGGATCCGGATGCCGTCGAGCTTGGCGTCGATGGCGACCTCGGTGCCGGCGTCGGGGGACAGGCCGGCCATCGCGGTGGCCACGTCGGGCGCGCTGGAGGCGAGCATCGGCATGACCGGGCGGCCGACCTCGAGGCCGATGGCGGCCAGCGCGTCCTCGCCGGCCCACGCGGCGCCGGCCGCGGCCACGGTCGACCCCGCCAGCATCGCGGCCCGGCGCACGGCCGCCAGCGGACGCCCGCGACCTGCGCGACGGCCTCCTGGGTGACGGCGTCGAGCGCGCCCTGGCGCACGTTGCCGGTGACGACCGCCTGCAGCCACCGCTGCTCGGGCGCCGTGGCGCGGGAGAACAGCGCGGCGACCGCCTCCTTCCGCGCGAGCTGGGAGCCCGCGCCGGCCAGGCGGGACATCGCGTCGAACGCCTCGTGGACCTCGAGCACGCCGAGGGACGGCTCGTCGGCGGGGTCGGGGACCTCGCTCACGCCGCGCCAGCCGAGGCCGGTGCGGCGCTGGAGCAGCGCGCCGCCGAGGTAGGACACGACGACCTCGAGCTCCTCGGGCGTGACCCGGGCGAGGGTCTCGGCGAGCGCGGCGACCTTGGCCTTGCGCGAGCGCGTGGCGGCGACCGCGGTGGACGTGGCGACGAGCTCGGCGAGCAGCATGCGCCCATCCTGCCGCCCGCCACCGACAGCCGCCGCGCCCGAACGGGCAGGATGGAGCCATGCCCGACGCCTCGCTCTACGTGCCCCGCTTCAACGCGATGGACGCCGACGCCGTACGTCCCTTCGTCGCAGGCGTCGGGGTCGCCCAGCTGGTCACGGTGGGCGAGGACGGGCTGCCCGACGCCACCCTCCTGCCCGTGCTCTGGGAGGGGGACCGCCTCGTCGGCCACCTCGCCCGGGCCAACGCCCACTGGCGGCGCGTGGTCGACGGCTCGCCCGCCCTGGCGGTCGTGACCGGGCCGGACGCGTACGTCTCGCCGTCCTGGTACGCCTCCAAGGCCGAGCACGGCCGGGTCGTCCCGACCTGGAACTACTCCGTGGTCCACCTGCGCGGCACGGTCCGCGTGCACGACGACGCCGCCTGGGTGCTGGACCTGGTCACCCGCCTCACCGAGCGCCACGAGGCCCCGCGCGCGCAGCCGTGGGCGGTCGCAGACGCCCCCGCGGACTACGTCGAGAAGAACCTCCGCCCGATCGTCGGCGTCGAGGTCGTCGTCGACTCGGTCGAGGCGAAGGCGAAGCTCTCGCAGAACCGCTCCGACGAGGACCGCGCGGGCGTCGCGGCCGGACTCTCCGCCGACGGGCGCGACCCGTCCGGGCTGGTGGCGCCGTGAGGCGTGTCCGCGAGCGGTTCACCGGCCGGATCGCCGGCGTGGGCAGCACCAGCGGGGTCCGCGTCGTCGTCGGCCGGTGGGACGGCTCGCCGTGGGGCTCCTTCGCCGACGTGATGGTCGAGGACGCCGCCGGCCACCGCGTGCTGCTCGCCCCGGACGAGCGGGTGCGCGACTTCGTCAGCGCGACCTACACCTTCGACGAGCACGTCCTCGAGCCCGTGTCGGTCACCGACGGGGGCGACGGCTGGGAGGTGACGACCCCGTCGCTGTCGCTGCGGCTGGCGCTCGGTGGGCGTACGCCGCTGGGCGTGCTGCTCGGCCTGGTCCCGGCGCGGGTCGCGACCGCGCCCGCCTGGTGCACCGCGATCGACCCGGTGGCGCGCGTGGTGGTGCGCGGGGTGCGGACCCGCGGGACCGCCGGCAACGACCGGCGCGAGTGGTACGGCGCGACCTCGGTGCACGCCGTCACGTCGGTCGCAGGGGACTGGCGCGGCGCCGACCTCGGCGCGCTGGCGCCCGTCGACCCGCCGTGCCGCTTCGGGTTCTCCTCGACCCCGGCGCGTCCGTCGGTGACGAGTGTGGTGACCACGGTCGAGCGCGCCGCGCCGGCCTGAGCCGCGCGGCCGACGCGCCCGCGCTCAGGCGAGCACGCGCCCCAGGAGCTGGGAGCCGGCGGCCTGCCCGATCGCGAGCGCGATGAACAGCCATGCGGTGGCGGAACCCCCGCCGCGCGGGTCGACCAGGCGGTCCCCAGAGGATCAGCACGCCGCTCAGGGACATGTACGCCGCCCCGAAGCAGGCCGCCCCGAGTAGCGGTTGTGCCGGGTCGGCGCCCGGGACCAGCACCGCGGCCGAGCCGACCAGCAGTGCCGCCGTGCACACGACGAACGCCGTGGTGGGTCCGTGGCGCGACACCGGCCGTGCGACGAACGCACCCGCGAGTCCGCCGAGCCCGAGCGCCGCCCACAGCAGGCCGACCTGGCCGGGTCGGAGTGCTCCGCGGTCGACGACCACGGTGGGGCCGAAGGTCCACACGGCGGCCGAGGCGACCCCGGCGCCGAGGGCCAGCACGAGCGGGAGCACCAGGGAACGCGCGGCTCGTCCTCCGCGCCCTGCCGGAGGACCGGCGACCGCTGCGCCCGAGCTCAGGAGCACGACCGCGGCGCCGGCGACCACGCACACCACCGCCATCAGCACCCACGCAGCTCCGGGCGCCGTGATCGCGGTGGCGAGCAGCCCGGTGAGGACGACCCCCAGCGTGGTGCCGGAGTTCACCACGGCCTGCGCGCTGCCGGCCACCCGCTCCGGGACCAGCGCGTCGAGCAAGCCGACCAGTGCGGGAGACGCGAGGCCCGCGCCGGCGCCGCCGACGAACGCGCTGACGACGAACCACCCGCTCGACGTGCTGGTGGCCAGCCCCACGCACCCGGCCCCGGCCAGCACGCCCGCGGCCCCGGCGACCGCGCGTGACCTGCGGGGGACGACGAGGCCCGCCAGCGCGGCGGCCACGCAGTACGAGGCGAACTGCGCTGCGCCGGCCGACGGCAGCGCCGTCGCGATCCCCGGACGCTCGACCGCCATCGCCGGGTGCAGCAGCCCGACCCCGAACCGGGCCATCCCGTACGTCGCAGCGACCAGCAGGGTGCCGGCCGCGACGAGCGGGAGGCCGTGGGTCGTGCCGGATTGAAACGTACGTTTCACCACCATGAAACGCACGTTACACTACGGGCATGGGGCGTCCGGACACCCGAACCACAGCACTCGACGCGGCCGAGCGGCTGTTCTTCGGCGACGGCATCGCCGTCACCCCCGTCGACGCCGTGGCGCGCGAGGCGGGCGTGTCGGTCGTGACGCTCTACTCCCACTTCGGGAGCAAGGACGGTCTGGTCGAGGCCGTCCTCGCGAGGCGGCTCCACGCGTGGGACGAGGTCTGGCGCTCCCACGTCGAGGCGGCGGAGGACCCGCGCGACCGGGTGCTGGCCGTCTTCGACGCCGTGACGACCTTCCGGGCGACGGCCGGGGCGACCCAGTGGTGCACCTTCCTCGCCACCGCCTCCGAGCGACCCGCCGCCGACGACGCGCCTGCCGCACTGGTCGCCCGCGACGACGCGCTGCTGCGGGAGCGACTCCGTGCGTACGCCGAGGCCGCGGACCCCGCGCGGGTCGACGAGATCGTCGACACGGTGACGCTGGTCTACAACGGTGTCCTCGCGAGCCTCCTGCGGGGAGCGCCCGACGACCCTGCCACGGTCGGTCGCCGCGTCGCCGCTGTGGCCCTCGGATGGTCATGACCGCCCGGGTGGTCCACCGGCCAGGGGACAGCGGTTTCGGAGAAGCGGTGAGGCGGTCGGTGCCACTAGCGTCGCTCGCACACCACCGAAGGGGATCACGATGAGCTACCAGGCCTACCTCGATGCGATCGAGAAGAAGACCGGCAGGACGCCGGACGAGCTGCTGGGCGAGGCCGCCGCCCGCGGGTTCACCCCGGCGAGCAAGGCCGGCGACTTCGTCCTGTGGCTCGAGGACGACTACGACGTGGGTCGTGGGCACGCCATGGCGTTGTGGGGCGTGCTGAAGAACGGCGCGACGATCAGCGACAAGCACGTCGGCAGCGGCGGCACCCACTCCGACCCGTCCACCGAGCTGCGGCTCGACGGCATCGACCGGCGTTGACGCGCCTCACGCCACCACCAGGTCCTCACTAGGATCGTGACGTGTTCAGGCGCCGCTCCCGACCGCAGCCCGAGGTGGTCCGCTCGGACGCCGAGTGGCGCGCGAGCCTCGATCCCGAGGCCTACCGGGTGCTGCGCCGGGCAGGCACCGAGGCGCCCCGCTCCAGTCCGTACGAGCACCCGCCGGCGGACCGCGCCGGGACGTACCGGTGCGCCGGCTGCGGGGCCGAGCTGTTCCGGGCCGCCGACCAGTTCGACTCCGGGACGGGGTGGCCCAGCTTCACCGCCCCGGCAGCCGCGGACGCGGTCGGCACGCACACCGACTTCACGCTGCTCCTGCCCCGGCGGGAGGCCTCGTGCGCCCGCTGCGGGGGACACCTCGGCCACGTGTTCGCCGACGGTCCGGTCCCCACGGGTCGACGGTGGTGCATCAACGGTGCCGCGCTCACCCTCGACGAGCCCGGCGCTCCCCGAGGAGCCGGGCCGGCGAAGTAGGAGCAGAGGTCAGCGGGCGTCATCGTCCGACACGAGGACGTACCCCTCGGGCGCCGTCAGACCTCCAGGCGCCTGACGGTGCGGGTGACGCGCTCGCCCGTCCGCTCGAAGAACACGATCTCACCGAACGCCAGGTCGGACCAGCCGTCGGTGTCCTCGGTGAGCTCCTCGGACGCGAAGAGCGCGGTGGTCGCCTCCTGCTCGGTGCACGCCTCGAAGCCGAACGTCGTCGCGTCCGTCTCGACCGCGCGTCCCAGCAGCAGGTGCATCGGCTCGAGGAGCATCGACAGGGCGTAGTCGTCCGTGCCGGGACCGGACTCCCGCAGCTCCTGCCAGTCGCCCGTCGGGTCGGTGTCGCCGTCGTGCCCGAGCCCGGTGTTGATCCCGATGATCCGGTTCGGCGAGACCAGGGCCATCTTGAGCTTGGCAAGGGCCCGGAGGTCGAGGTCCGCCATGGCCTGTGCGATGAGACGGACCATCTGCTCGACCGCCCGCTGCACGTCCTCGTCGCTGTCGCCCTCGAGCAGCGAGAGCAGGAGCACGTAGAGGAACTCCGTGTCCGTCGTGCCTCGCATCTGCGTGAGGAACGTGTCGTCGCAGTGCTGGAGCAGCTCACGCTGGAGGAGCATCCAGTGCGGCAGGTCGCCGTTCTGGGCCAGGATCCACGGCGTGCCCTCGAACGAGTAGGGATGGCAGTTCTCGTCGGCCAGCACGACCTTCGAGTCGTACGCCGCCGCGCGGACGTGGCCGAGCACCGTGCTCGCCTGGAGGCTCGGGATCATCCGCGCGGCGTTGTCGTCGTAGAAGGCTGCCACGGGGCGGCGGTAGAGGAAGGGGTCGTCCGGCTTGAGCAGGTGCTCGCTCCACGCCCCGAACCCCCAGCCTGCCAGGTGGAGGTCCGGGTAGCGCTCCGGGTCGAGGGACTGGTTCACCAGGCTGTTCGACGGGGTGAGCAGGAGGTCCTCGAGGGGGACCTCGGGTCCGATGTAGGCGAGCACGCGGCACATGGGGGTTCCTCCACGGGTGGGTGTGGCGACCGGCGGCCGCGGGCGTGGCCACCCTAGGTGGTGCCGGACGGAGGTCCCACCACCTCCTCCGGACGGGGTGGCACGGTAGGAAGGGGGCATGGACCCTCGCCTCGCCGGACGCACCGCCCGCCTGCTGGAGCCCCTGCACGCCCTGGGCTACTTCGCCCCCGAGGTCGAGGCGGAGGTGGTCGGGCTCGGCGTCCGCAAGGGGCGCGCCACCTACTTCGCGTCGCGCGCGGCGGCCATGGGTCGCGTCGGCCCCGGGCCCGTGGCCGCGACGTTCTACGTGTTCAACCCCTCGCTGGTCGCGCACTTCGTCCCGGCGGTCTGGGAGGCGGCGAGCCCGGAGGACGTGGTGGCCGCCCGCTACCGCGGCGTCTCGGCCGCGTGGACCCGTCTCCTCGGTGGGGAGACGCTCGGCTCCGACGAGGTCCGGGAGGCCGCCGACCTGGCACGCACGGCCTCCGACGGGTGCACCGTCGCCGGTCGCCCGCTGCACGCGGCCCACGCCGACCTGCCCTGGCCGGAGGAGCCGCACATGGTCCTCTTCCACGCCCTCACCCTGCTCCGCGAGCACCGCGGGGACGGGCACGTCGCCGCCCTGATCGGCTCCGACCTCGACGGCATCGAGGCGCTCGTCAGCCACACCGCGACCGGCAAGGGCTTCACCCGGCCCGCGGCCCAGGCGACGCGGGGCTGGTCGGACGAGCAGTGGGGAGCGACGGTCGCCGCGCTGGAGACGCGCGGCCTGATGACGGCCGACGGGCAGCTCACCGAGGAGGGCGTCGCGCTCCGGAAGGCGGTCGAGCGACGGACGGAGGAGAGCGCGTACGCACCGTGGGAGCACCTCGGGAAGGCCGGCACGCAGCGGCTCACCGAGCTCTGCCGTCCGCTCGTCACCACCGCCCTGACCAACGGCGCCTTCCCGGCCGGGGTCTTCGCCTGACCCGCCTTGCTGCCGGCTGACCGGCACACGCTCCGGAGCACCACCTTGCGGGTGGTACCGGGTGCCGGACTCGGTGGCACGGTGGGGTGATGACGACTGTCGCGGAGCTGCTCATCGAGTCCCTCGCCCAGCACGGAGTCCGGCAGGTCTGGGGCGTCGTGGGCGACGCGCTCAACCCGGTCACCGACGCCATCCGCCGCGAGGACCGCGTCGAGTGGATGGCCGTGCGGCACGAGGAGGCTGCGGCGTTCGCCGCGTCCGCCCAGTCGCAGCTGACCGACGACCTCGCCGTGTGCATGGGCACCGTCGGCCCGGGCGCCATCCACCTGCTCAACGGTCTCTACGACGCGAAGAAGTCGAGGACGCCCGTCCTGGCGATCTGCGGCCAGGTCCCGCGGGAGGAGATCGGCTCGGACTTCTTCCAGGAGGTCGACAACGACGTGCTCTTCGCCGACGTGTCCGTCTTCTGCGAGACGGTGACCAGCGTCGACCAGGTGCCCCGGATCATCGAGCAGGCGGTCAACGCGGCCCTCTCCGAGCGCGGGGTCGCCGTGCTGAGCCTGCCGGGCGACGTGGGCGGCCTCGACCTCCCGAAGGACACCCCGCTCCCCAGGTTCGTGACCGAGCAACCGGAGCTCGCCCCCACCTCCGACGCCGTCCGTGCCGCGGCCGGTGCGATCAACGCGGCCGGGTCGGTGACGTTCCTCGTCGGCATGGGGGCCCGCCACGCCCGCGACGAGGTGCTGCGGGCGGCCGAGCTCCTCGCGGCGCCGATGGTGCTCTCGCTCAAGGCGAAGGAGGGCTTCGACGACGACAACCCCTTCGAGATCGGCCAGTCCGGCCTGATCGGCAACCCGGCCACCGCGCGGGCCCTCGAGTCGTGCGACGTGCTGGTGCTCATCGGCACCGACTTCCCCTACCCGGAGTTCCTCCCGACCGGCAAGACCGTGGTGCAGATCGACGTCCGCGGCGCCCACGTCGGACGGCGTACCCCGGTCGACCACGCGGTCGTGGGCGACTCGCGCCTGGCGCTGGCCGCGCTGCTGCCGCTGCTGCAGGAGAAGACCGACCGGGGCCACCTCGAGGAGGCGCGCACGGTCTACGAGAAGTGGGCCGGTGGGCAGGAGCACTTCACCCACGCCGACTACGACCACAAGAAGGTCGGGTTGCTGCGACGCAGGGTGGACAACCCCGACGGGCTGGTCCGCCCGGAGCTGCTCGCGGCCGCCCTCGAGCGGCACGCGGACCCCGACGCCGTCTTCACGACCGACACCGGCATGTCGACGGTCTGGCTGAGCCGCTTCATCCGGATGAGCGGGCGACGACGGATGCTGGGGTCGTACAACCTCGGCTCGATGGCGAACGCGATGCCGATGGCCCTGGGTGCCCAGGCGCTCGACCGCGACCGCCAGGTCATCGCGCTCTGCGGCGACGGTGGGCTCACGATGCTCCTGGGCGACCTGATCACGGCCGTCACCGAGGAGCTTCCGGTCAAGCTGGTCGTCTTCGACAACGGCCGGCTCGGGATGGTCAAGCTCGAGATGGAGCAGGTGGGGCTGCCGGAGTTCGGCACATTCCTGCACAACCCCGACTTCGCGAAGGTCGCGGAAGCCCTCGGGATGCGCGGGATCCGGGTGACCGACCCGCGCGAGGTCGACGCCGCCGTCGCGGACGCGCTGGCCCACCCCGGTCCCGTCCTCCTCGACGTCCTGACCAACCCGGACGAGATCGCGCTCCCGCCGAAGCCCACCCTGGCGCAGGGGTGGGGGTTCGCGATCGCCAAGAGCAAGGAGTTCGTCGTCTCGCCGGAGTAGCAGCCCGGCTCCGGCCGGGGGCGGCCGTCGGGACCGGTGGCTAGGCTCGACGGCATGCGACACCGACGGATGGGCAACAGCGGCTGCGCGGTCTCCGAGCTGTGCCTCGGCACGATGACGTTCGGCGCCGAGACCGACGAGGCGGGCTCGCACGAGCAGCTCGACCTGTTCGTCGAGGCCGGCGGCACGCTCGTCGACACCGCGGACGTCTACTCCGCCGGGACCTCCGAGGAGATCATCGGCCGCTGGCTGGCCGACCGGCCCCGCGACGTCACCGACCGGGTCGTCCTCGCCACCAAGGGCCGGTTCCCCATGGGCGCCGGGCCCAACGACAGCGGGCTCTCCACGCGCCACCTCACCCGTGCGCTCGACGCCTCGCTCGGACGTCTCGGCGTCGACGCGGTCGACCTCTACCAGGTCCACGCCTTCGACCCGCACACGCCGCTGGAGGAGACGCTGCGCACGCTCGACGGCTTCGTGCAGGCCGGGAAGATCCACTACTACGGGCTCTCCAACTTCACCGGGTGGCAGCTGACCAAGGCCGTCCACACCGCCCGGGCGCTGGGCCTGCGCGAGCCCGTGACCCTGCAGCCGCAGTACAGCCTGATCGTCCGCGAGATCGAGTGGGAGGTCGTGCCGGCCGCGCTCGACGCCGGCATGGGCCTGCTGCCGTGGAGCCCGCTGGGCGGCGGCTGGCTGTCCGGGAAGTACACCCGCGACCAGCGGCCCACCGGCGACACCCGGCTCGGGGAGGACCCCGGCCGCGGCATGGAGGCCTGGGACCGGCGGGGGAGCGAGCGCACCTGGCGGATCATCGACGCCGTCGAGCGCGTCGCGCAGGACCGCGGGGTGTCCATGGCCGAGGTCGCCCTCGCCTGGGTCACCAACCGCCCCGCCGTCACCTCCACGATCCTCGGCGCCCGCACCACCGAGCAGCTCGCCGCCAACCTGAAGGCGGCCGGGCTGGTGCTGTCGGCGGGGGAGCAGGCGGTCCTCGACGAGGCCAGCGACCTCGCCGCCACGGACTACCCCTACGGCGAGCTAGGCCTCGAGCAGCGCAGCCGCGACCTCGCCGGCGGCTGATTCCCGATCCGCACGGTGTGACTCCTCACCCCTCCGGACCCTTGTGAGGGCCGCAGCCGTGCGTACGTTCGGAGGTGGGGGATGCACGCGCGTCCCCACCCCCGTTCGAGAGGATCACGCATGAGCGACTACCAGGTCACCAACCCGTCCACCGGCGAGGTCGAGAAGGAGTTCCCCACCGCCACCGACGCCGAGGTGCAGGACGCGCTCGCGCGCAGCCACGCGGCGTACGGCGAGTGGCGCACGACGTCGAAGGACGAGCGCGCGCAGGTGCTCCGCCGGGTCGCCGACCTCTACGACGAGCGCGCCGACGAGCTCGCCGCGATCATCGCCCGCGAGATGGGCAAGCCGGTCCGCGAGGGCAAGGGCGAGATCAAGCTCGTCTCCTCGATCTTCCGCTACTACGCCGACCAGGGCCCGACGCTGCTCGCCGACGCCCCGCTCGACCCCGCGATGGGTGGCAGCGCGCTGGTGCGCAAGGAGTCGGTCGGCCCGCTGCTCGGGATCATGCCGTGGAACTTCCCCTACTACCAGGTGGCCCGCTTCGCCGCGCCCAACCTCATGGTCGGCAACACGATCCTGCTCAAGCACGCCCCGCAGTGCCCCGAGTCGGCGCTCGCGATCGACCAGATCTTCGCCGACGCCGGGCTGCCGGCCGACGCCTACATCAACCTCTTCGCCACCAACGACCAGTCGGCCGACATCATCGCCGACCCGCGCGTCGTCGGCGTCTCCGTGACCGGCTCCGAGCGGGCCGGCTCGGCCGTCGCGGAGGTGGCGGGCCGCCACCTCAAGAAGGTCGTCCTCGAGCTCGGCGGCTCCGACCCGTTCATCCTCCTCGACGCCGACGACCTCGGCGCCGCCGTGAAGTCGGCCGTCCGCGGCCGGATGGGCAACGCCGGACAGGCCTGCAACGGCGCGAAGCGGATGATCGTCGTCGACGACCTCTACGACGAGTTCGTCGAGCAGTTCACCGCGGCGATGGGCGCGCTCACGCCGGGCGACCCGTTCGAGTCGTCCTCCGGCTTCGGCCCGCTGTCCTCCGAGGCCGCCGCGACGACCCTGCTCGAGCAGGTCGAGGACGCCGTCTCCAAGGGCGCCACGCTCCGCACCGGCGGCAAGCGGCTCGACCGCCCGGGCGCCTTCGTCGAGGCCACCGTGCTCACCGACGTCACGCCCGACATGCGCGCCTACGGCGAGGAGCTCTTCGGCCCCGCCGCGGTCGTCTACCGCGTCGAGGACGCCGCCGAGGCGGTCGCGCTGGCCAACGACTCGTCGTTCGGCCTCGGAGGCGTCGTCTGGAGCTCGGACACCGAGAAGGCCCAGCGGGTCGCCGACCAGCTCGACACCGGCATGGTCTGGATCAACAGCGCCCAGGGGTCGGCGGCCGACCTCCCCTTCGGCGGGACCAAGCGTTCGGGCGTCGGTCGCGAGCTCGGCCCCTACGGCATCGACGAGTTCGTCAACAAGAAGCTCATCTACACCCCCGCGGGCTGACCCGCCGCACCCTCCGACGCCTCGCGCACCCACGACCGGGTGCGCGGGGCGTCGTGCGTGGGGCTGCCGCTCAGCACGTGCGACCTAGGCTCGGCGCATGACTGATCAGACGATGGCCGGCCGCACGGTGCTGGTGACCGGGGCGAGCGACGGGATCGGCGCGGAGACCGCCAGGGTCCTGGCCCAGCGGGGCGCGACGGTCCTCGTCACGGGGCGCTCGCGCGACAAGCTGCGCCCGGTCGCGGAGGCCGTCGGCACGGAGCCGCTGGTCGCCGACTTCGCCCGCCTCGACGACGTACGCCGCCTCGCCGGGCAGGTCGCGGACCGCGCCGGCACGCTCGACGTGCTGATGAACAACGCCGGCGGCACCTTCTCGCCGTCGAGGACGACCCACGACGGCCACGAGCCCAACTTCCAGGTCAACCACCTCGCGCCGTTCCTGCTGACCAACCTGCTGCGCCCGACGCTGGCCGCGGCGGGACGCTCGCTCGTGGTGAACACCTCCAGCATCGGCAACCTGATGGGCAAGGTCGTGCTCGACGACCTCGACTACGAGCACCGCAAGGCGCGCGAGTTCCCCGCCTACGGCACCGGCAAGCTGATGAACATCCTCTTCACCCGCGGCATCGCCGACCGGTGGGCGGACGACGGGATCACCTCGGCCGCCGTGCACCCCGGGCCGGTGGGCAGCTCCTTCGGCCGCGACTCCCGGATCGTCGGCCTGCTCTACCGCACGCCGCTCGCCCGCTTCGCCACGATCAGCGTCCCCGACGGTGCCGCGCCGCTGGTCGCCCTCGCCGAGCGCGGCCCTGACCCCGAGGTCAACGGGCGGTACTTCAGCCGCTTCCACGTCGACGGCCGGGAGAACAGGCAGGCCAGCGACCAGGCGCTCATCGACGGGCTCTGGGAGCGGTCGGCCGCGCTGGTCGGGATCGGCTGAGCGCTAGCCCCGCGGCGCTCGCTGGTCGAGGAGGGACGGAGTCCCGTCTCGAGACCCCTCGGCACTCGCTGGTCGAGGAGGGACGAACGGCACTCGGTGGTCGAGGAGGGACGGAGTCCCGTCTCGAGACCCCTCGACCAAGGACAGCAGTTCCTCCACAGGTGTCGGCACTCCTTGCTCACGCATTCGAACAGGTGTACGATCGTGCGTAGCACGCCGGTCCGGAACGGTTCTCTCGTCTGAGGTGACGGAGGGCCCGGGACCGGGTCAGTCACCCATAGAACCCGTGGTGGTGCTCACGGGATGCCGTAGGGCTCACAGGTGACGCCAGGCCTTCGACGCCACCCCATGCCTCACCGCTCCGCCCCGGACCCGGGCGGTTGTCAGTGACGTGCGTGCGAGGAGGTGGCTCTGGATGACCCTGGTGGATCCGGTGGAGCAGCTGCATCCGATCGTGGAGTGCGCCGTGGACCTGCGTGCGTCGTTGAAGGGTGTGGCGCCGGTGGAGCCGGTGTTCATGTCGGTGGGGGAGAAGCGGGCGGCGCTGGTGGAGCTGGTGGCGGCGCGGTCGCAGCTGGACGGGCTGCTCTCGCGGGTGCTGGCGGCCTCGGACGACGTCGGGACGGTGGAGGGTTCTCGGGACGCGGTTCCGTGGGTCGCGGCCGAGACGCGGTCCACGCGGCGTGAGGTACGCCGCGACCTGGCGCTGGGGCGCGCGATGGAGAACCACCCGGAGGTCGGGCGTCTGCTTGCCGACGGCACGCTGCGGGCGGAGCAGGCGCGGGCGATCGTCGAGGCGGTTGATGCGCTGCCGGACCGTGTCGACGTCGCCGTGCGGGAGGAGGCCGAGGCGAGGCTGCTGGCCTACGCGCGGCTGCATGATGCGAGGGCGTTGCGGCAGATCGGGAAGCGGATCCTGGACGTGGTGGCACCCGAGGTGGGGGAGTCGGCCGAGGCCGACGCGCTGGCCGAGGAGGAGCGCCGGGCGGCGGAGTCGGTGTCGTTCTTGATGTCGGACGACGGTGAGGGCCGCTGCCACGGCCGGTTCACGGTCCCCTCGCACGTGGGTGCGATCCTGCGGCGGATCCTGCAGGCGTTGGCGAACCCGGCCCGGCACACCGAGGGGGACCTGCGCGACGAGAACGGTGTGTGGAAGCCGTCGCGGCGGCGGATGGGTGAGGCGTTCGTGGAGTACGTCGAGCGGTACCCGCTGGACGCGACCCCGCAGACCGCGGGCGTGAGCGTGTCGGTGGTGGTGGCGGTGACGTTGCAGGACCTGCTGGGTGAGCACGCGGTGGCGCTGCTGGACGACGGCACGCGGATGTCGGCGGCCCAGGCCCGCCGGCTGGCGTGCGAGGCCGGGATCGTCCCGGTGGTGCTCGGCGGCGACGGGCAGGTGCTGGACCTGGGACGGTCGCGGCGGCTCTTCAGCAAGGCGCAGCGGATCGCGCTGGGGTTGCGGGACGGCGGGTGCACCGCGAAGGGGTGTGAGACGACCGCGTCGGGGTGTCATGCCCACCACGACGACCCGTGGTCCAACGGTGGTGCGACCGATCTGGTGAACGGGCGGTTGCTGTGCCCGCGCCACCACCGCCTGGCCCACGACCCGCGCTACGCCAAGACCATCCACGCCGACAACCAGGTCAGCTTCACCATGCGGACGTGAGGGGCACGGGTACGTGCTTCCGTCCGAGCCGGTCGCTGATGCCGGGCAGGTCGCCCCCTTTCGTCACCGAGCGCGTCTTCAGGACCTGCGTGTCTCACGTGGCCACGGCAAGCGTGTGGCCGAGCGCCTCGTCGCTGAGTGCCCGCTGGAGGATGGCGTGCGCGAGGCTCCACCTGCTCAACGAGCCGTCCTTGGCCAGGGGGGCATCGATGCTGACGCGGTAGTCGGTGCGTTGCTTGTCGCCCGTGAGGTAGCCGGGGCGGACGATGGTCCAGCCCAGGTCGCTGTGCTGGAGTGATCGCTCCGCGAGGCGCATGTCGCGGTACGTCGGCTCGAGGAAGTGGCGCTTGAGGACGTGCGTGTAGAACCAGCCGTCATCCGGTTGGTCCACGACTCCGCCGCTGGTGACGAGCACCACGCGGGAGAATCCGGCTGTAGGAGCTGCGGCGACGAGGGCCGCGACGCTCCGTGAGTAGACCGTGGTGCCACGCCGCGCGGCGAGCAGGCCGCTCACGCCGACGAGGTTGACGACGACCTCGCAGCCGTCGAGTCCAGAGCCGAGCGCTGCCGGGTCGGTGGCGTCACCCAACGCGACGTGGACCGACGCTCCCTTCGGGACCTGGACCGCGTCGGGGCGTCGAGCGACGACGCGGACGTCGTGGCCTGCTTCGCATGCCAGACTCAGAAGCGCCTCTCCACTTCCGCCAGTCGCTCCGAGGAGACCGATTCTCATGCGTGCCACCGTCCTCGCCGATACTTTAGATATGCAAGCAGTATGACACCTGAAGACGTTCCGCACGACCCACTGTCAACGGCGCTGCAACGAGTGTTGCTGGCACACACACGTGCTCAAGGTCATCTTGCTCGCACGCTCGGGGTTTCACGTACGGACGTGGATGCCCTCGAGCACCTGATGGTCGGACCCCTGAGTGCGGTGGAGCTCGCTGGGCGCCTCGGCATCAGTCAAGGCGCCGTGACCCACCTGTTGAGGCGCCTCGAGAAGCGTGACCACGCGCGCCGTACGAGTGACCCCGAGGACCGCCGCCGGGTGGCGATCGAGCTCACCGACGCCGGCCGTGACACCGTCGTCGCTCACGTGCTTCCGATGCTTCGAGACCTCGATGCTCTCGCTGCTCGAATGAGCCGACGCAGCGGCGAAGCAGTCATCGCCTACCTCGACGGCTCGACCACTGCACTGCTCGCGCTTGCCGGGGCGGAGTTCCCGCCCGCCCCGTGACGCGCGCGGGTCGATGTGCGCAGGGCCCATGGTCGACTGGACAGCACGTCGCACAGTTCGCCGTGCCAGTGACGGCTGAGCCACGCTCCCACACTCCAGAAGGTGGGTGAGGCACCGCTGGACGCGAGGCAGACCGTCGCTGCCGCGGGCTCGCCTCGCGTCCCTGATTGCGGGTACGTCGTGCTCACCGGCCGCTTGCGAGCACGGTTCGTGCCTACGGTCGCGTGCATGCCGATGCCGGTGGACGTTAGTGAGGTCTCGCGGACGCTGGTGGTGCGTCCTGCGACGTCGGCCACCCCGCCCGCTGCGGTCCGTCCACGCCAGGTCATCGACGTCGATGTCCGCCAGCAGGTGCTGGGTGCGCGTGCAGGGGCACGAGCCCGCGAAGCGGCCGCTCGTTATGCCGACCACGACACCGGCCTGCTCGGTCACGTGCAGGCGCACGGCTCCGCCGCACAGGCCGGGCCGCACGACGCGGCCGACGGGTGGACCGTGGTGGGGCGCTGGCTGACGTTCGTGGCCGTGCTGAGCGTGTTCGCTGTCGCGTTCGCGCTGTACGGCAACCACGCTGTTCGCTGAGCGTGCCGACGGGCACGCGCCGAGACGGTGTGGCCCCCGTGTTTTCGTCCGCTTCCTAGGCTTCCACCATGTCCGGACTGTTCGTCACCGCGCTGGCGCTCGGGACAGCAGGGATCGACCCGGCTGGCGTGCTGTTGGCCCTGGGGTCGCTCGCTGCGGGCGCTCGCGAACGAACGGTGCTGGTCTTCACCGCGATCGTGGTGGCGGGCACCGCGTTGCTGGGCACGATCCTCACGATGACCCTCGGTCAGCAGCTGCAGGACTTCGACTGGACGTCCGTCCTCCCGCCGGACTGGCTCGGCGCGGCGATCGAGGCCGTGCTCGCGGGGGCGCTCCTCGCGTGGGCGGTGGCGCGGCTGCGGCGCCGCGACGTGCGGCCGCCCAGGCCTGCCCGTCCGGGCCGCACCGGCTCGGCCCTGGTGGCCGGTGGCCTCGTGTTCGCCGCGTCAGCGCCGCTCGATCCCACCTTCGTGGGCCTGGTGGTGCTTGCCGGGCGGAGCGAGTCGGTGCCCGAGATCGCGTTGGCCCACGTGACGTGGATCGTGACGAGCCAGCTCCCGCTCATCGCGCTCGCCTTCGCCATCATGCTGCGCCGCCATGGCCGCGCGGTCGCGTGGCTGCGTGACCTGATGCCGCGGGCTCGGCCGGTTCTCGCTCGCGTCGGGACCGCGACACTGGTGCTGGCGGGGCTCGTCATGGCGGCGGACGCCGCCTGGTGGCTCGTCACGGGGCACTTCCTGCTGCCCGATCCCACCTGACGTCGTCGCTGGGCCCCGAACGGCAGGGCCCGGCGCCGCGGTGACCGCGGCGCCGGACACGAGCCGATCAGGCGGCGGTCTGCAGCGCCTTGACCTCGTCGCGGGCCGCGACGACCGCGGCCTGCTGGCGGACGACGACCTCGCGGAAGCCGGCGCTGAGGTCGAGCTTGAGGGCGTCCTCGTACTCCGAGACTGCGTGGTCCTCGCCGGTGGCGGCGGCCTTGAGGACGGCCTCGGCGTCGTCGCCGGTGAGCGCGTCCTTCAGGGAGATCCAGCCGCGGTGCAGGGCTGCGGCGACCGAGCCGCTCTTGTCGACGTCGTCGCCGTACTCGTGGCCGAGCTCGACGATCTCGCGCCAGAACCCGGCGCGCTGCTCCGACAGGCGGTGGAGGGTCGTCGCCCACTCCGGGTGCTCCCCGTCGCGGAGCTTGTCGGCGGCGTCCGCGAACCCCTTCTCGCCGTCCTTCAGCGTTTCGACGAGCTCCTTGGCGGCCTTGGCGTCATCAGACATGTGTGCTCCTTCGTGTCAGTGGTTCCTCCACACAAGCCGACGGACCGTCGCCACGGATCACCCGTGGGGATGCCCGGCGGCGGGGAGACACTCGCCGACCGGGCTCACGTGCTCGGGTGCAGCCCGGTGTCGGGCGGGGTGGTCCGCCACGACGTGAAGTGCACCGTGAGCCCGGACCGGGTCGGCGCACAGCAGAACGGCCCGGCCGTGACGGGTCCCGACGTCTCCAGGGGCGCCACGCGGACCAGCCGCCAGGGCTCGTCGTCCACCCGCGCGCGGATCGTCAGCGCGTTGCCCGACCAGCTGCCGCGGACGGTCACCAGGCGCCCGGCCCAGGCCGGCACGGGGGACAGCGACCAGTCCGACGCGCCCCGGGTGACGACGGCGCCGAGGCTCTCCTCCCCGTCGCTGAGCTCGACGCCGGCCTTGACCCACGAGTGGTCGTCGACCTTCACGAAGATGCCGGCCTGGTCGAACTGCTCGGCGAGGTCGAGACGGAACTGGACCTCGACCGCGGACTCGGGGTCCATCGTGGCCAGCAGCGCGTGCTCGCTGGAGTGGATGAACCCGTAGGACGTGAGGCGCCAGGCGTCGCTGCCCTCACGGGCCGTGACGCGCAGGCCGTCGCCCTCGGCCACGACCTCGGCGGGCTCGTTCGTCCAGCGTCCGTCCGTCCAGGCAACGCTGTGCGTCATGGTCGCTCTCCCAGGGGCCGGAGGTCAGGGATCCAACGTGTGGATGACGATGATCCTAGGCGTCGGCCGGGCGGTCCGGACGGGCTCCACGACCGCTGCGGGGACCACGTCCGTGGGTGAGGACGAAGACTGATCTGCCGCCCGCCCTCGGCAGGTGGGGTGCTGACCTCGTACGCTGCTGCAGACATCACTGCGGGGGCAACAGAGGAGGCGCACGTGTTGGACCAGGACTTCGACCGGACCGTCGGCGGCGACGCGGGCGAGCAGGACCAGCCCGGAGCGCAGCTCGACGTGCCCGCGCCGCGCTCGCCGTCGGCGGCGCGGCTGCTCGAGATGACCGCGCGCGAGACCGACCAGTGGCGCGCCGACGCCCGCGCCGAGGCCGACGGGATCGTCGCCGCCGCGAAGGAGGAGGCGGCCGAGGTCACGCGCGCCGCCCAGCGCGACGCCGACGCGATGCTCGAGGACGCGCGTCGGGCCGCCGAGAAGACGATCGGCGAGGCGCGAGCCGAGGCCGACAGCGTCCGCGCGGACGCCGACCAGCACCGCGCGCAGCAGGAGTCGGAGGCCACGCGCCTGCGGCGGGTCGCCTCCGAGCACTCCGAGCAGCTGCGCCGCCACCTCACCGACATGCTCGGCCGGCTCGACGCCGTCCCGGCCCCGAGCGAGCGGTCCGACGGCTCCGGCGAGTAGGCGGTCGACCGGCCTCGTACTTTCGGCCAGCAGGACCGGCCATCGAGCCGATCCGCTCGCGACGCGACGCGTCGAGGGTGGAGCCATGATCACAGTCCAGTCCCTGACCCGGACGTACGCCGGCTCCACCGCGGTCGACGACGTCTCCTTCACCGCCCGACCCGGCCGCGTGACCGGCTTCCTCGGCCCGAACGGCGCCGGGAAGTCCACCACGATGCGCATGATGGTGGGCCTGACCGCGCCCTCGTCCGGCTCCGCCACCATCGACGGCGCACGGTTCGTCGACCTGCCCAACCCCGGACGCGAGGTGGGCGTCCTGCTGGACGCCTCGGCTCAGCACGCCGGTCGGACCGGGCGCGAGGTCCTCACCGTCGCCTCGCACACCATGGGCCTGCCCCGCGGGCGGGTCGACGAGATGCTCGAGCGGGTCAGCCTGACGCCCGCCGAGGCCGGGCGCCGGGTGCGCGCCTACTCGCTCGGGATGCGCCAGCGACTCGGCATCGCCACCGCCCTGCTCGGCGACCCGCACGTGCTGATCCTCGACGAGCCGGCCAACGGGCTCGACCCGGCCGGGATCCGCTGGATGCGCGACCTGCTGACCGGCTTCGCGAGCCGGGGCGGCACGGTGCTGCTGTCGTCGCACCTGCTCCACGAGATCGAGGTCGTCGCCGACGACCTGGTCGTGATCGGTCATGGCAGGATCGTTGCGTCCGGCACGAAGGAGGAGCTCCTGGCGGCCGCCGGCACGCTGGCCCGTGCGTCGTCGCCGCGCGACCTCGCGCACGCGCTCGAGCGGGCCGGGATCGCGAGCACGCTCGCCGGCGACGGCTCGGTCCGCACGGAGGCCGAGCCCGCCCGGGTGGGGGCCGTGGCCCTCGCCGCCGGCATCGCCCTCACCGAGCTCCGGTCGGCCGAGGGCGCAGGGCTCGAGGACATGTTCCTGTCCCTCACGGCCGACACCCAGCGCGAAGGGGCGGCAGCATGAGCGCCGCGACCGTCCCGTCGACCGCCTCGACGGACGCCGAAGCGGTGCGCCGGGCCGTCCCCCCGATCCCGACCGGGCGGCTCGTCCAGGTCGAGCTGCGCAAGATGTTCGACACCCGCTCGGGGTTCTGGATGCTCGTCAGCATCGGCGTCCTGTCGGTCGTCGCGACCGGGTCCGTCATCGCGTTCGCCCCGGACAACGCCGTCACCTACGAGAGCTTCGCGACGGCGATCGGGTTGCCCATGTCGGTCATCCTGCCGATGATCGCCATCCTCTCGGTCACGAGCGAGTGGAGCCAGCGCAGCGGGCTCACGACGTTCACGCTGGTGCCGAGCCGCGGCCGGGTGATCGGCGCCAAGGCGAGCGCGGCGCTCCTGGTCGGCCTCGGCTCGATGGTCCTGGCCTTCGCGGTGGGCGCCGTCGGCAACCTCGCCGGCGCCGCGATCGCCGGTGTCGAGACCGTCTGGGACGTGTCGTGGAGCGCCGCACCCCAGATCGTGCTCGGCAACCTGGTGGGCATGGCCATCGGGTTCACGCTGGGCGTCGTGCTGCGCGGCTCGGCGGCCGCGATCGTCGGCTACTTCGTCGTCTCGCTGGTCATGCCGGGCATCCTCGTGCTACTGGCCCAGGTGCGCTCGTGGTTCGAGGACCTGCAGCCGTGGGTCGACTGGAACGCCACCCAGGTGGTGCTCTTCGACGGCGCCACGGACACCGGCGAGGAGTGGGCGATGCTCGGCTCGACCACGCTGATCTGGATCGTCGTGCCGCTCGTCGCCGGGCTGCTCTCGCTCCGTCGTGCCGAGGTCGCGTAGCCGCGCGCGGCGGCGGTGCCGTGTCGGGACGGGGGCCGGCCGCCTCTCGCCGTGCCGGCGCCGGGCCTCAGCCCGCGGGGTCGTACTCGCGGTGGAGGACGTAGGTGTCGACGGTGACGCTCTCCGTCGCCAGCCACGGCTTGCCCAGGAGGCGCCCGCCGGAGACGTACGCCCCCGCCCGCTCCACGGCGTCCGCGTGGTCGCCGTCGTACCAGGACTGCGTCACCGCGCCGTCGGCCTTCAGGCGCAGCGAGAGCCACCCGCGCTGGGGGCCCGCCCCGCCGGCATCGGCATCCGCCGCGGTCACGACGACCGGGAGCCGGACGTTGACGTACCTCAGTGTCGGGGCCCACCGCTGGACGGTCTCGCCCGGCCACACGTAGGAGTGGTCGTAGTCGATCGAGGACGTCGCCCTCAACCGGCACGGCGAGGCTTCCTGGGGGTCGAGAGGGGCGACGGCGCCCGCCGGGCAGAACCAGTCGCGCACCGTGCCGGCGACGACGCCCTCCTCGTCCCAGGTGTTCACCTCGGTGAGGTGCTGGTTGCCGAGCCGCTCGGGCAGGTAGCCCTTCTGGCGTGCGACGACGACGAAGGTGACGTGCTCCCAGGTCGGCTCGCCCCACTCCGCGGGCACCGGGCCGGAGTGACAGCCCGGCGCACCCTGGCCGGGCTCCGGGCATCCGGCGTCGGCCGGTGCCCCGACGACCAGGAGCCCGAGCGCGAGTGCTCCCACGGGGACGAGACGACCGAGACGCTTCATGCCTGCCCACGCAACCAGCACCCCCGCGTCCGGCACATCCCATCATCTGAGGAAAACCCGGACCGCGTGGCGCCGGTCAGGGCGACCGTCCGGCGTGCCCGGCCGTGGGCGAGCCGCCACGAGCAGCGCCCGTTGCGCCGGTAGCGTCCGGGGGTGGCCAGCACCCGTCGATCCAGCTCGCGTCGACGCGCCAGCACCTCGCGCCGCGGCGGCGCGCGCCAGCCACGCCCCCTCCCGGTCGCGGGGCCGGGAGAGCGGCTGTGGGTGCTGGACGTGCCGTACGGCACCCAGGTCGAGGGCGCGTCGTGGCACCCGGCGGTGAAGATGCACCTCCACGTCGGACACCGGCTGCCCGCGCACCTCGAGCCCTACGCGCCGGGCCCCCACACCCTCGGACGGTTCCTCGAGAACACGCTCAACCCAGGCGCCCGGGCGCCCGACCCCGAGCCGACCGACGCCCTGGAGCCGCGCAGGCTGCAGTTCGAGGCGGCCGACGCGATCGCGGCGTGCGCCGAGGCCGGGGGTCGGCTGTTCCTCCTCGCCGACGAGCCCGGCGTCGGCAAGACGATCTCGGCGGTGCTCGGGGCGCAGGCGGTGGCCGACCTGCGTGACGCGCGACGCGTGCTGGTCGTGGCCGACCGGCCTGCGGCCATCACGATCGGCCACTGGTGCCGCACCATCGCCGCGCTCGGCGACGGCGGGCTGGAGTGGGTGGTGATCACGTGGGACCGGCTGGACAAGGTCATGGACCACGACTGGGACGTGATCATCGCGGACGAGGCGCACGCCCTGCGCCGGACGACGACCAAGCGGTGGAAGCGCTGGGCGCGGATCTCGGGTCATGCGAAGCCGCACGACACCGCCCCCTTCGTCATCGCGACGACCGCGACGCCCGGGCACACGCCGCTCGAGCTGCCCTACCTCGCGCCGGCCTACGCCCAGGTGCTCGGCGAGCCGATGCGGCAGTGGACCTCGGCGACGAAGCCGGCCGAGGCGTTCGCCGAGGCGCTCGAGCGCCACGGTGTCGGCGTCGAGCCGGGACGCTACGGGGCGAGCTGGACCGCCGACCCCGCCCGGCGCGCCGCGGACCTCAAGCTGGTCCGCGGCTGGCTCGACGAGGAGCGGCCGCCGGCGATGCTGCACCGCGCCGCCCCGTGGGGGCCGGTGCCGATCTCCGGGATGCCGGTCACCCTGACGCCTGCCGAGCGGGAGGCGTACGAGGCCGAGTGGGGCGAGTTCTGCCGCGAGATGGACCTCGCCCGGCGCGGCCGGAACGTGGCGAAGGGTCGGGCCGCGCTGCTGCGCTTCCGCCAGAAGGCGGGCCTGCTGCGCGTCGACTCGACGGTGGCCTGGATCGCCCAGCAGGTCGAGAGCGACCGGCAGGTGGCGTGCTCGGTCGAGTTCGTCGCGACCGCCGCCGACCCGATCGCCGACCGGCTGCGCGACTCCGGCATCTCGGTCGCCACGATCTACGGCCGCGACCGGTTCGACCCCGAGGCGGAGCGGCTCAAATTCCAGACCGGCGAGGCGAAGGTCTGCGTCTTCACCACGGTGGCCTCCATCAGCCTGCACGCCGGCGAGACCCTCGCCGAGGGGCGTACGGCGAGCAGCGAGCCACGGGTCGGTGTGTTCCACCAGGCCCGGTTCTCCGGCATCGCCGGGCGGCAGGTCACCGGCCGCACGCACCGCGACCACCAGGTCTCGCCGTGGCACGTCGCCTACGCGGAGGGCACCGTCGAGGAGCAGGTCGGCAAGGTGATGGTCGAGCGGATCGCCGCGGCGTCCGACACGGTCGGCAGCGACACCACCGGGCTCACGGACCTCGCCGAGCTGCTGGGGGCCGACTGGCTGCCGGTCGCGTCGCTCACCGACGCCGGCTGACCAAGCGCGGCCGACCAGGGCCGGCTCGCTCAGGCGGTGATCGCGCCGCCGCCGTCGTCGAGCAGCCGGTCGCGGAGCGCCACCAGCTCGGACACCGCGGTGAGGAACCGGCCGGTGCTCTCGCCGACCTGGAGGCCGTCGAAGTAGTGGTGGCGCATCGCCAGCCGGGCGAGGTGGTGCTCGTCGTGGTCGAGGCGGTCGGCCAGCAGGTCGGCGAGCGTGCCGACCGAGCGGGCGTCGACGACGTCCGCGCAGCGGCTCAGCGGAGCCTGCTCGTGCAGCGACGCGAGGTCGTCGTGCGGGTCGGTCATCACGATCGGCCGCTCGGTCCGCAGGTAGAGCCAGTCGAGCCCGACCGACGACACGTCGGTGACCATCGCGTCGCACTGCGCCATCATCGCGAGGATGTCGCCGGCCAGTACCTCGGTGTGCCCGGCGTCGGGGTCGCGGCGCGCGGCCTCCGCGACGGTGCGCAGGATCGCGCCGTGGGCCTCCGCGACCTCGGGCACGAGGCTGGTCGTGACCTTGGGGTGCGGCTTGTAGACGAGGCGCACGTCCGGCACCCGCAGCACCTGCCGGACGATCTCCTCGCCCAGCGTGACGACCGACGTGTAGTCGTTGTAGCTCGCGTCGCCCTCCCACGTCGGGGCGTAGAGGACCGTGCGCCGCGGGCTGGGCGCCAGCAGGGGAGCGCGGGGCAGGTCGAGCTGGGGCCGCCCGATCCGGACCAGGCGGGTCGCGTCGAAGTCGAGCAGGCCCGTGACGTAGCGCTGGACCGCGGCCTCGCCCGCCACGAACACCCGGTCGTAGGCCTTGGCGTTGTTGCTCGCCATCGACTGCTTGTCGCTCTCGCCGTGGTTGACGTGGACGTGCAGCATCCGGGCGTCGACGAGGGACTCGAAGTTGGTCGGGGAGTTGTTGACGTAGAGCACGACCTTGGCGCCGAGCGCGGCGTAGAGGTCGGTGAGCTCGGCGAACGACTCGGCGAGGAGGACCGGCAGCCGCGTCCGCTCGCGGACCAGCGCGGCCGAGTCGGGGTCGCGCAGCACGAGCCCCACCGGGTGGGCGGCGTCCAGCACCTCGAGGACCTCCAGCCACTGGACCAGCTGGTAGGCCCGGGTCGGGTCGCCCGCGAAGTGGGCGAGCACGCGTACGTCCTCCACGGACCGAGCCTAGTCGGCGCCTCCGAGCCGTGACCTCCCTCACAGGGGTGGGTGGGGACGCCCCGGCCGGGCCCGACCCCGATTCGACATGCCGGCGGCGGCCGTGTTCTGGTGGTGGGACCGCAGCAGTGCTCCCGTCGTGACCGACGCGCCTCCCCTCGTGAGGCGAGCAGCGCAGCGCGGCCGGTGCCCGCGAGGCGCCGCGTCCGAGCGCCCCGGAGGCGTACCCCCAACCCCCGTGAGGTCAGAAGCACGTGCGTGCCACCACCACACCCACCCCGTCCACCCGCACCCCCTCGAGCCGGGCGCGCGGTGCCGCCGCCGGCCTCGCCGCGGCCGCCGTCGCGCTCAGCCTCGTGCCCGGCAGCGCGTCCGCCCAGCAGGCCGACGCCGAGCCCGTCGAGGTCAGCCTGAAGCTCGCCGGCCAGGCGCCGGTCGAGGTCGCCACCACGCCCCAGGCCTGGCCCGGCCAGGTCCTCGAGGCCCACGGGGTCAGCGTCGACGGCAACGACGTCGTCGCGGTGCTCCGCGGCGGCGACAAGGTCCACGGCCAGCGCAAGAAGGTGCGCCAGGGCGACGTCGTGCGGCTGACCGACGTGGTCGAGCAGCGCAAGGTCAAGACCCAGAAGATCCGCAAGGGCACCGTCGAGGTCTTCACCACCAAGCTGGAGCCCGGCACGCGCAAGGTCGTCAGCACCGGCCGCGCCGGCCAGCGCAAGGTCGTCGCGATCAAGACGCTGCACGACGGCGAGCCGGTGAACTACCGCGTGGTGCAGAAGAAGGTCGTGAAGGAGTCGCGGCCGCGGCGCGTGCTCGTGGGCCGCGAGGCGTGGTCCGTCCCCGGCGCCGACGGCCTCAACTGGGGTGCCCTCGCGAGCTGCGAGTCGGGCGGGAACCCGAACGCGGTCAACCCGGCCGGCTACTACGGGCTCTACCAGTTCGACACCGGCACCTGGCGCAGCGTGGGCGGCTCCGGCCTCCCGACCAGCGCGTCGGCGGCCGAGCAGACCTACCGCGCGAAGCTGCTCTACCAGCAGCGCGGCCGCTCGCCGTGGCCGAACTGCGGCCGGCTCCTCTGAGCGGTCCGCGCCCCTGAGGAGCACGCTCCGGGCACCGAGTTCCCCTCGATCGGTGATTCGCGGGGGAAGGGGTCGTCCCTAGCGTCGAGGGATGACCTCAGCGGCGCGGCGACTCGGACAGCTCCTCGTGGCAGTCGGCCTGGCGGGCGCCGCCGTGATGACCGGCGGCGCTGCCGCCGACGCCGACCCGCCCCGCGCCTGGACGGGCGGGGTGGAGGCCGACTTCGGGCGGGTCTGGTGGGTCCACGAGGGGTCCTACGCGGGCGCCCCCGGCAACTGGCACCTCGGCGACCTCACCATCGAGGAGGACGACGACGTCCTCACCGGGAGCCTCGTCGACTGGAGCTGCCCCGACGGCGCCAGGCCGCCCGACCCGCTCCTCTCGCCGGTCCCGCCCACGCCGTGCATGATCGTCGGCGGGACCTACGTCGAGCAGCTCGACCCGTGGGACATCGCCGTCTTCGACCACGCGACCAACCGGCTGCGCCTCTCCGGGGACTTCCGGGAGGTCGACGCGACGGGCGCGGCGGTCGGCACCGTCGCGATCGACGTCACCCTGGTCGGGACCGGTACCCCGGAGAAGCACCGCACCTACTCGGCCGGTCGCACCAGGCTCGAGTATGGGGAGTACTTCCCGACCGCGAAGGCGTGGGGCCGCTTCGACGGCCACCGCGTCGGTGGACCGCACGTCACGCAGACTGTCAAGCAGGTCAGCTTCCTGATCCGCGACATGGTCCCCGCGCCGTGACGCCGCTCAGTCCTCGACGGGCCTGATCTCGACCACGGGGTGCGACCGCGTGAGCACGCACGCGGCCGCGACGCACGTAGTCGGTCATCGCTCGTCCTCTCGTCAGGGTCGTCACTCAGGTGACGGGCGGCGGCGGCGGCGCGGATCGACAGGGACGGTCACAGACCCCGCGCCCGCACCATCCGCAGCACCTCCTCCGACCGCTCGGTCAGCGCGCCGACGACGACCGGTGCCGCCTGGGCGGCCGCGACCTCGCGGGCGCGGCGGATCCACGCCTCGTCGATCGCGTGGACCGGGAAGAGGCTGGACGTGAGCGCCAGACCGGGGATCATGCCGCCCTCGTGGAGGGTGGGGAGCGCGGCTAGGAAGCGCTCCGCGTAGGGAGCCAGCACGTCGTCCTGCCCGGGCCGCCACAGGGCCGGCCCGACGGTGCGCGCAGCCTGGATCGGCACCCGCCGCTCCACCAGGGCGGTCCACGCCTCGTCCTTCGCCTCCGGCGACGGCGAGCTCGCGCGGACGCAGAGCGCACGGACCCACGAGTCGGGATCGGGGTCGCGCTCCTCCAGAGCCGCGACGGCGGCTGCGTCGACCTCGCCGAGCTCGGCCCGGCGCTGCAGGACGTACCACTCGAGGTCGACGTCACCGTCGGCAGCGGCGAGCACCGCGGCGAGGTCGTCGTCGCCCGTGGCCGTCCGTGCCAGTGTGCGCAGGGCCGTCTGCCGGGCGATCCCCGACCCCAGCAGGCCGCGCGCCGCATCCGCGACGCGCGCCTCGAGCCCCGCACGCTCGGCGTCGGGTGCCCACTGCTGGGCGGCGGTCAGCGCCAGCTGGAGGCAGGGCTCGGCGACCGTCTCGACGGTCTCGACCCGCACCACGTCGGTGAGCGCACCGACCGCCTCGGCGGCGGTCGCGTCGCCCTCCGAGAGCATGTCCCACACGGTGGCCATCGCGACCGCTCGCGCCAGCGTCGTGGGCAGCGCGGACGGACGGCCGAGGAGCACCTCGCGCCCGGAGGGGTCGGGACGGGTGGTGGCGAAGGTGGCGTCGTCGTGGTTGACGAGGTAGAGGTCGGCATCGGGGAGCCCCTCGACCGGGGTGCGCTCGCCGTCGACCTCGACGCGGACCGCGCCGACCTCCTCGAGGACATCGCCGGCCCAGCGGTACGCGGCGACGCCGACGACCTGCGGGTGCGGGGTTCCGTGGGCGCCGGCGGCGGTGAGCACCAGGTCGTCGCCGGTGCGCTCGATGCCGAGCCGGTCGACCCCGGCGGTCTCCAGCCAAGCCCGGCGCCACGGCTGGAGGTCGCGGCCGCTGGCCTGCTCGAGGGCGCGGACGAGGTCGTCGAGCGTGGTGTTGCCCCACGCGTGCTCGGCGAAGTAGGCCGACATGCCGACGCCGAAGGTGTCCTCGCCGACGAAGTGCATGAGCTGCTTGAGGACCGCGGCGCCCTTGGGGTAGGTGATCGAGTCGAAGATCGACTCGGCGTCGGCCACGCTCGGCACGCTCTGGCGGATCGGGTGCGACGCAGGCCCCTGGTCGGCGAGGTAGGCGTGGAGCTTGTCGCCGACCAGGTTGTTGGCGGCCGTGTCGCCGTAGGCCGTGGCGCGCTCGGCCGCCCACATGCAGGCGAACTCGGCGAAGGCCTCGTTGAGCCAGAGGTCGTCCCACCAGCGCATCGTCACGATGTTGCCGAACCACATGTGCGCCATCTCGTGCAGCAGCACGTTGGTGAAGACCTGCCACTCCGCCGTGGTCGGCTCGTGGCGCCGGATGATGTCGTCGCTCCAGGTGACGCAGCCGTAGTTCTCCATCGCCCCGCCGAACTCCGGCAGGAACACCTGGTCGTAGCTGCGCTGCGGGAACGGCATCCCGAACCGCTCGCCGAAGAACTCCAGGCCCTGGGCGGTGAGGGTGAAGAGCTGGTCGGCGTCGCGCCGCAGCGCGTCCGCGAGGGTCTGGCGGGCGTAGAGGCCGAGGTCGAAGCCGTCGACCTCGCGCCGGACCTCGACGAACGGCCCCGCCACCACGACGGGGTTGTACGTCGACAGCGCCGGGGTGGGCGCGAACGTCCAGCGGCGGGCGCCGTCGACGTCCTCGACGAGCGGGTCGCCCGAGTTGCTGACCACGGTCCAGCCCGACGGCGCGGTGACCGTGAACGCGTGCGGCGCCTTGAGGTCGGGCTGGTCGAAGCAGGCCCAGGCGTAGCGCGCCTCGTCCGGCTCGAAGGTGGTCCAGAGGTAGACGTTGTCGTCGGCCGGGTCGACCGCGCGGTGCACGCCGCGCCCGTGGGTGGTGTCGGCCTGGACGCTCGCCACGACGAGGACGTTGTCGTCGGCGAGGCCGTCCAGCACGATCCGACCCTCCTCGGCCGGCGGGAGCGGCTCGCCGTTGAGGGTGGCCGACTCGACCTCGGCGCAGCAGTCGACGAACGTCGCGGCGCCCGCGGTGGCCGTGAAGCGCACGGTGCTGACCGCGCGGAACGCCGGCCCGTCGGGCAGGGCGGTGAGGTCGACGGCGATGTCGTAGGACGAGACCGACAGGAGGGCCGCACGCTCGACGGCCTCCTCCTGTCGCAGGCTGCGGACGGGCACGGGTGTGGTCCTCACTCGGGTCGGGGCCGCCGCCCGGGACGGGCGGCCTCCAGCAGCCTAGGCCGACCCGCGGACAGGAGTGACGTCGGTCACTGCCCGATGCGGGTGCGGACCTCGTAGAGCTCGGGGAAGAACGTCAGGTCGAGGGCGCGGCGCAGGAAGTCGACGCCCGACGAGCCGCCGGTGCCGACCTTGTGGCCGATCGTGCGCTGCACGACCTGCAGGTGCCGGAAGCGCCACTGCTGGAAGGAGTCCTCGACGTCGACGAGCTCCTCGCAGGTCTCGTAGACGCCCCAGTGCTCGGCGGGCGCGGCGTAGACCCGCGCGAACACCTCGACCAGCTCCGGGTCGGTCGTGTGCGGCTTCGACCAGTCGCGCGCGAGCAGCCGCTGCGGGACGGCGTGCCCCTGGCGGGCGAGGTGGGCGAGGAACTCGTCGTAGAGCGACGGCTCGTGCAGCAGCTCCTCGAGCGTCGCGCGGGCGGTCCCGTCGTGGGCGTGGACCTTCACCATGTCGGCGCTCTTGTTGCCGAGGAGGAACTCGACCTCGCGGTACTGGGCCGACTGGAAGCCCGAGCTGGTCGCGAGGAACGGGCGGATCTCGGCGTACTCGCTCGGCGTCAGGGTGGCCAGCACCGACCACTGGTCGGTGAGGGTGTGCTGGATGTGCTTGACCCGGGCCAGGCGCTTGAGGGCGGGGGAGAGGTCGTCGGTGCGCAGCAGCGCGCGGGCAGAGCGCAGCTCGTGCACCATCAGCTTGAGCCACAGCTCGCTGGTCTGGTGCTGGACGATGAAGAGCAGCTCGTCGTGCTGCGGCGGGTCGGACAGCGGCTGCTGCGCGGAGAGCAGGACGTCGAGGCGGAGGTAGTCGCCGTAGGACATGGACCGCGAGAAGTCGCGCTGGATGCCGGCCTCGAGGTCACGCTGGTTGGTGTCGTCGCCCATGGCCGCAACCTATCCGTCCCGTGCGTCGGACGGCTCGACTACCGTCGTGGGCATGGCCGCCCCCCACGCCGAGCGCACCCGCACCTGGGTGCCCGGGTGGCCGTGTGCGCCCGCGCAGGTGCTGCGCCCGCAGCGGCGCGGCGCCGGAGACCCGACCCACCGGGAGGACGACGCCGGCCGCACCTGGCGCGCCATGCGTACGCCGGTCGGCCCCGCGACGCTCTGCGTCCAGGCGCGTCCGTCCGCCGGCGACGTGCTCGGGCGGGCCTGGGGCCCGGGCGCCGAGTGGGCGCTGGAGCACCTCCCGCGGCTGCTGGGCGCCGACGACGACCCCGCCGGGTTCGAGCCGCACCACCACCCCGAGGTCGCCGAGGGCTGGCGCCGACACCCGCACTGGCGGATCGGTGCCACCGGGCTGGTGATGGAGTCGCTGGTGCCGTCGATCCTCGAGCAGAAGGTCACCGGCAAGCAGGCGTTCGGGTCCTTCCGCGAGCTCGTGCGCCGCCACGGCGAGACCGCGCCCGGCCCGGTCGCACCGCTGCGGCTGATGCTCCAGCCCACCCCGGCGACGATCGCCACGATCCCGTCGTGGGAGTGGCTGCGCCTGGGCGTCCAGCCCGCCCAGTCCCGCACGGTCGTCACCGCCTGCCGGCTCGCGTCGTCGCTCGAGCGGATCACCGAGGTGTCGCCCGAGGAGGCCGACCGGCGGCTGCGCACGGTGCGCGGCATCGGCGTCTGGACCAGCGCCGAGGTGCGCCAGCGGGTGCTCGGCGACGCCGACGCGGTCAGCTTCGGCGACTACCACCTCGCCAACTGGGTCGGCTGGGCGCTGCTGGGCCACGACATCACCGACGACGAGATGGCCGCGCTCCTCGAGCCCTACCGTCCGCAGCGCGGACGGGCGGCGATGCTCGCGATCGCCGGCGGACGCAGCCGCCCCCGCCGGGGCCCGCGGATGAGCGTGCCGACGCACCTCCCGACGCGCTGACGGGCAGCGGGGCTCAGAGCAGCGGGCGCAGGGGCGCGAGGAAGCTCTCGGTGAACTTGCGGTTGAGGTCGCGCGCCTCCCACTCGTCGAGGGTGAGCTCGAGGCAGTTGGTCTCGTCGGTCCGGAAGACCCGCTCCATCACGGCCGCGAACGCCGGGTCGATCACCTCGAGGTTGATCTCGTAGTTGCCCTGCAGGCTGAGCCGGTCGATGTTGGCCGTCCCGACGGTCGCCCACCTCCCGTCGATGGTGGCGGTCTTGGCGTGCACCATCGCGTCGCGGAAGCGCAGGATCCGGGCGCCCGAGGCGAGCAGCTCGCCGTAGTAGCCGCGCGAGATCCAGTCGGCGACGATGTGGTTCGACTTCAGCGGCAGCAGGATCCGGACGTCGACCCCGCGCCGCGCCGCGTCGACCAGCGCGTCGACGAAGTCCTGGTCGGGCAGGAAGTAGGCGGTCGTGATCCAGATGTTGCGGCTCGCGCGGTTGATCGCCTCGAGGTACATGCTGCGGATCGGGAAGTTCCACTGCCGCGGGATGTTGCGGTGGATCCGGATCTGCGGGTCCCAGTCGGACGCGGTCTCCAGCAGCAGCGGCCGCTCGTCGCGCTTGATCCGGTGGCGGCGGTTGAGGTTCCAGAAGTCGGCGAAGGCCCGCTTGAGGTCCCACACGCCGGGACCGGTGATCCGCACGTGGGTGTCGCGCCACTCGGTCGCGTAGGGCGAGCCGATGTTGTAGCCGCCGAGGAAGGCGACCTCCTCGTCGACCACGAGCATCTTGCGGTGGTCGCGGCCGTAGTGGCGCAGGTCCCAGAACTTCAGGCCCGCGGTCCACACCGGGTAGCGCAGCACCTTCAGCGACGGGGAGAACCGCTTGAAGGCGGGCGAGACGACGAGGTTGGCGAAGCCGTCGTAGATGCAGTGCACGTCGACGCCGCGGTCGGCGGCGGCGGTGAGGGCGGCCTTGAACTTCCAGCCGATCTCGTCGCCCTTCCAGATGTAGGTCTCGAAGAGGACCTGCTTCTTGGCGCCGTCGATCGCGGCCAGCATGTCGTCGTAGAGGTCGCGCCCGAAGGTGTACGTCGTGATCTCGCCGTCGCCGACCGCCACGCGCTCGGGGGCGGTCACCGGGAACGGCTTCGGCTTCTTGCCGCGCCGGCGGTAGGAGTCGACGAGGGACAGTGCGATCGCCAGCCCGACCTGCAGCCCGAGCAGCCCCAGCAGGCCGCGGCGGACGGCGGTCAGCGCGCGGGTCAGGGTCACGCGCACAATCTAGCCACGGGGCCCCATGGCCGCGGCGTGCGACCCGGCTGGCACCATGCGGGCCATGCGTCGTCTCGTCTACCTCGTCGCCGTCACCCTCGACGGGTTCATCGCCGGACCGGACGGCGGTGACCCCAGCGGGTCGGAGTTCCTCCCGGTCACCCCGGACCTCGTCGAGCACCTCGTGGGCTCCTGGCCCGAGACGCTCCCCGGGCCCGCGCGTGACGCGATGGGCGTGACCGACCCCGGCACCCACTTCGACACGGTCGTCGAGGGGCGCGGCTCCTACGAGCTCGGCCTCGCCGCCGGCCTGCTCGACGCGTACCCGCACCTGCGCCACCTCGTGGTCTCGCGCTCGCTCGCCGGGCGCACCGACCTCCCGGTCGAGGTCGTCGACGGCGACCCCGTCGCGCGGGTCCGCGAGCTCAAGGCCGAGGACGGCGACAAGGACATCTGGCTCGTCGGCGGCGGCACGCTGGCGCACGCGCTGCTGCCGGAGGTCGACCGACTGGTGCTCAAGGTCAACCCGTCGGTGATCGGCGACGGCGTACGCCTCTTCGCCGGGCCGTTCTCCCCGGCCCGCTTCGCGTCCGTCGACCAGGTCGACCTGCCCGGCGGGGTCCGGGTCGTCACCCTCGACCGGGTGCGCTGAGCCTCACCTGCCGCGGCGGCGGAACAGCCCGGCGTCGGCCTGCGGGCCGAGGGCCGTCACGAGGAAGACCAGGCCGAGCAGCACCTGCCCGACCCCGAGGGCCGTCCGTCCGCCGTCGAGCGCCCACGCGCCGAGACACATCCACGCGGCGGCGAGGAGGATGGTCCACGTGCGCCGGCTCGGGGCGCTGGGTTCCTCCTCGGTCTCCATGCGCCGAGCGTAACGGTCAGCCGAGGTCGAGCGCGGCGTAGCGAACGACGTCGCAGGGCCGGTCCGAGAGCACCCGGAAGAGCGCGGCGCGGAGCATCGCCTGCCGCGGCGCGCCGCTCCGCCACTCCTCCAGCGCCTCGGTCGGGGCACCGTGCCAGAGCACGGCGTCGAGGACCAGGACGGCCTCCGCCCACAGCGGTGAGCGCCAGGTGGGGGAGAAGTCGATCACGAACGGCACGCCGGACGCGTCGAGCAGCACGTTGCCGGCGAGGTCGCGGTGCACGAGCTGCTCGCGGCCGAGGTCGGCGTCGTCGGTGTCGTCCAGCCCGCCGACGAGTCGCGCGACGAGGTCGGCGAGCCCGGGCTCGGCGCGCCCGGCAGTCGCCGCGACCGCGACCCCGGGGTCGTACGCCGCCCGCTCGGCCGCCGTCCACCGGTCGCGCTGGGCGTCCAGCCCGGCGGGCGCTCGGGCACGGCGGTCGCGAGGTGCGCGTGGAGCAGGTGGGCAGTGGCCCGCAGCGTGGGCAGGTCGCGGCACGGTGTCGTGCCGGGCTCGAACCGGGTGGCCGACCAGCCGTCCACGACCAGGCTGCCGTCGCGGGCGGGGACGGGGAGGGCGAGGCGCAGGGAGCGCGGGGAACCCTCGTCGAGGCGCACGGCCAGGCGGGCCTGGACCGGGGCGAGCCACGCCTCGGACCCGTCGTGACCGGGGGAGAGGGCGAGGTCGCCGGCGCGCCACGTCGTGCCCCGGCCGCCGGGCAGCGGCTCCAGGACGCCCTCGGCCACGAACAGGTCGAGCACGTGGTCGGGCGGCTGGCCGGGGTGGGGCATGCGCCGAGCGTAGGACGGCCGGGGCCCGTCCGGGTCCCCGGTGCACGACGGCGGACCCCGCTGTCGGTGGCCCCGCGTAGTCTCGACGCATGCGTCCAGTCACCGATCTCCAGCGCCGGGTGGCCCCCTTCAAGGTCGTCTCCGACTACGAGCCGTCCGGCGACCAGCCGACCGCGATCAAGGACATCGTGGGGCGCATCCAGGGCGGCGAGCAGGACGTCGTGCTCCTCGGCGCCACCGGCACGGGCAAGACCGCCACGGTCGCGTGGGTGGCCGAGCAGCTCCAGCGACCGGTGCTGGTGCTCCAGCCCAACAAGACGCTCGCGGCCCAGTTCGCCAACGAGCTGCGCCAGCTGTTCCCGGACAACGCGGTCGAGTACTTCGTGTCCTACTACGACTACTACCAGCCCGAGGCGTACGTCCCCCAGACCGACACCTACATCGAGAAGGACTCCTCGATCAACGAGGAGGTCGAGCGGCTGCGCCACAGCGCCACCAACAGCCTGCTCACCCGGCGCGACACCATCGTGGTCTCGACGGTGTCGTGCATCTACGGCCTCGGCACCCCGCAGGAGTACGTCGACCGGATGCTGCGGCTCAAGGTCGGCGAGGAGCACGACCGCGACTCGGTGCTGCGCCGGCTCGTCGAGATCCAGTACACCCGCAACGACATGTCGTTCACCCGCGGCACCTTCCGGGTCCGTGGCGACACCCTCGAGATCTTCCCGGTCTACGAGGAGCTCGCGATCCGCGTCGAGTTCTTCGGCGACGAGATCGAGCGGCTGATGACGCTCCACCCGATCACCGGCGAGGTGATCTCCGACGACACCGAGCTGCACGTCTTCCCCGCCACCCACTACGTCGCCGGCCCCGAGCGGATGGAGCGGGCGATCCAGGGCATCGAGCTCGAGCTGGCCGACCAGCTCGCGACGTTCGAGAAGCAGGGCAAGCTGCTGGAGGCCCAGCGGCTGCGGATGCGCACCACCTACGACGTCGAGATGATGCGGCAGGTCGGGTCGTGCTCCGGCATCGAGAACTACTCGATGCACATGGACGGCCGCACCCGCGGCAGCGCGCCCAACACGCTGCTCGACTACTTCCCCGAGGACTTCGTGCTCGTCGTCGACGAGTCACACGTCGCGGTCCCGCAGATCGGTGGCATGTACGAGGGCGACATGTCCCGCAAGCGCAACCTCGTCGACCACGGCTTCCGGCTGCCGAGCGCGATGGACAACCGGCCGTTGAAGTGGGAGGAGTTCGTCGACCGGATCGGCCAGACGATCTACCTCTCCGCCACCCCCGGCAACTACGAGCTCGACCGGGTCGGCGGCGTCGACAACACGGTCCAGCAGATCATCCGCCCGACCGGCCTGATCGACCCCGAGGTCGTGGTCAAGCCGACCAAGGGCCAGATTGACGACCTGATCCACGAGATCCGCACCCGTGCGGAGAAGAACGAGCGCGTGCTGGTCACCACGCTGACCAAGAAGATGTCCGAGGACCTCACCGACTACCTCCTCGACGCCAACATCCGCACGCGTTACCTCCACTCCGAGGTCGACACGCTGCGACGCATCGAGCTGCTGCGCGAGCTGCGGATGGGCGAGTACGACGTGCTCGTCGGCATCAACCTGCTGCGCGAGGGCCTCGACCTCCCGGAGGTGTCGCTGGTCTCGATCCTCGACGCCGACAAGGAGGGCTTCCTGCGCTCGGACAAGTCGCTCATCCAGACGATCGGCCGCGCGGCCCGCAACGTGTCCGGCCAGGTCCACATGTACGCCGACAAGATCACCCCGTCGATGGAGAACGCGATCGAGGAGACCAACCGCCGCCGCGCGATCCAGGTCGCCTACAACACCGAGCACGGGATCGACCCGACGCCGCTGCGCAAGAAGATCGCCGACATCACCGAGATGCTCGCCCGCGAGGACGAGAACACCGAGGAGCTGCTCCGCACCTGGGCCGACGTCGGGCAGAAGGGTCGCGCCGGCGGCGTGAAGGCCGGCAAGTCGCCGACCCCCGCCCTGTCGAGGATCCACTCGGAGGCTCCCGACACCGCCGGCATCCCGAGCGCCGACCTGGCCGAGCTGATCCAGGGCCTGACCGACCAGATGCGGACGGCGGCCGCCGAGCTGCAGTTCGAGGTCGCGGCGCGCCTGCGCGACGAGATCTCGGACCTCAAGAAGGAGCTCCGCCAGATGATGGAAGCGACGAAGTAGACGCCCGGTACGCACGCTGGCGGCGTTCTCGTCGCTCGCAGGCCAAACCCGGGCCAGCTTCGCTCCTCGGCCTTGCCATCGCACGCACCGGACGCCTCCTTGTGCGGGTGGACGTCCGCACGCCGGCGACCAGGTAGACGCCCGGCCCCGGCGCCTAGTCCGACGAGCCGGAGCCCAGCTCGCGCTTGCGCAGCCGCTTCTCCTCGCGGCGGACGAGCTCCTGCTCGTGCTCCTCGATGATGTCCTGCTTCTGCACCTGGGTGCGGACCAGGTTGGCGAGCGCGGCAAGGCTGGGGAAGACCGGCCACGCGAACTCGCCGAACATGACGACCGCCCAGATCGTCCAGCAGATCAGCGAGACGGTCAGGAACCCGGTGGCGGCCTCGCGGCGGCTCTTCTCCCACTTCCGCACGGCCTGCTGGTGCACGTCGGCCTGGGTGAGCGAGCCGGGCGGTCGGTGCGCGAGCGCGCCCGCCGGGACGTCGGGCACCAGGTCGTCGAGGTGGGCCGTGAGGTCACCGAGGACCTTCGCGGAGGTGACGGCGGTCGAGCGGGCGTCGTACTCCTCGTGGTCGAGGCGGCCTTCGGCGAACGCCTGGCCCAGCACCTCGAGCGCGACGTCACGGTCGCGGTCGGAGGCGCGCAGCCGGGCGGCCTGGGGAGATCGGGGGTCCTGCTCGAAGCGACCCCACACGCCGGACGACATGATCCCAGCATAGGCAGGGGCGGCCACTGCGGCGGACGGCCGAGGCCGTCCGCCGCAGTGGTTCACGTCGTCCCCGTCAGGGGCAGCTGGTGGTGGAGCTGGTCTGCGCGGTGGTCAACGCGGTCTGGGCGGCGGTCAGGACGGTCTTGGCGCTGGCGACCCGCTTCTTGGCCTGGCGCAGCGACTTCTTGGCCTTCTTGACCTTCTTCTTGGCCTTCTCCACCTTGGTCGGGTTGCCCGCCTTCGTGGCCTTCTTCAGCTTCTTGGTCGCCTTCTTGACCACCTTCGCGGCCTTGGAGGCGGCAGCGCTGGTGGATGTCAACGTCGCGGTCGCAGTGGTGACCTGGGTCTGGGCCGCCGTCACCGAGGCCTGCGCCGTCGTGCACGCGACGGACGCGTTGTCGGTGTAGACGACCGAGTCGAGGCCGATGAAGTTGCTGTTGTCACCGGACGGGCCGCCGTCGGTCACGTGGTAGCGGAAGGCGATGCACCCGGCCACGTTCGTCGTGGCCAGCCCGGTCAGCGAGACCGCGTACTTCGTCCACGCCTGCGGGTAGCCGTCGACCGTGAGCTGCGGGTTCACCGTGGTGAGCAGCGTGGTGAAGTCGCCGACGCCGTCCGCGGTCGTCCCGGGGCTGCACGACCCGTTCGTCGACATGCGCACCTCGAGCCGGTCTGGGTAGATGGTGTTCCCCGCGTCGTACTGGAGCGTGCGGGTCCAGAACTCGAGCGTGTCGGTGCTGCTCAGGCTGGTCTGCCTCGGCATGACGAGCCAGTCGCTCAGCGTGGCCGTGCTGGAGCCGCTCTCGAAGTTCGCGGCGAAGTAGGAGCCCGGGCTGCCCGCCTGCGCGGGGAAGGCGTCGGGGCTGCCCTGGCTCCAGCCCGCGTCACCGATCGGCGAGCTGAGGTTGACGGTCTGCCATCCGGCGGGTGTCGCGCCCGACTCGAATCCCTCGCTGGCGCTGACGGCCTGCGCCGGCTGGGCGGTCACGGCGAGCGCGCCGGCCAGCAGGCTGACCGCGACGGCGCGGTAGGTGTGGTGCAGCTTCATGTAGGTGTTCCCCCGTTGTCGTGTGCGTCCTGTGTCGGACGCCTCGGACGCGACCCTAGGGACGGTCCCTCCCTCCCGCAGGAGAACCTGCAGAAATTGAGCGTCACGACCTCGAGGGGTGAGGACCGCCTCGGCGCATCGTCGCTAGCGTCACCGCATGAACACCTCCATCGACCTCGGTCGCCCGGTCTCCGGCGACGTCATCGACCTGATCCTCGACGACCACCGCCGCTTCGAGGCGCTGCTGCGCGACCTGCGCGACAGCAGCTCCGACCGCGACGCCGTCCGCAAGGCGCTCGCCGCGCTGCACGTGGCGCACGCGGAGGCCGAGGAGAAGCACGTCTACCCCAAGCTCCAGCGCAAGGACGCGATCACCGACCACGAGGCGGAGCACGGCGAGGAGGAGCACGCCGAGGGCCACGAGGCGATGCTGGCGGTGCTCGAGCTCAAGGGCACCGACACGCAGGCCTTCGACGACGCCGTCGAGGAGCTCGCGAAGGTGCTCAACCACCACCTCACCGAGGAGGAGCTCACCATCCTCAACCCGGCCCGCGAGGAGGTCGGCGAGCAGGTGCGCGCCACGCTCGGCGAGGCGTTCGCCACCGAGCGCAACGCCCAGCTCGACGCCGACTGCGGGTCGATCGACAACGTCCGCCGGATCGTGCAGGCTGCCGAGAAGGAGGGCCTCCTCGACGACGAGGAGGACGAGGACTCCGACGACTGAGCGGCCTCGGCCGCCGGGAGGGGGTGCGTGGTGGACGTCGCCGCGATGCACGAGGTCTGCGCCACCTTCCCCGGCGCCTGGCCGGACAACCCGTGGGACCACGAGCACCCGGTCTTCAAGGTCGGTCCGGGGGAGCGCGGCAAGATCTTCGCGTTCCTCGCCGCCGAGACCGTCGGGGTGAAGGCCGGCGCGACCCGCGAGATCGCCGACGAGTGGCTCCAGCGCTACCCGGACGACGCCGCCGTGATGGCCTACATCGGCCGCTCGGGCTGGAACGACCTCGCCCTCGCCGGGGCGATCCCCGACGACGAGCTCGTGGAGGCGGTCGAGGAGTCCTACCGGCTGGTGGTCTCGCGGCTGCCGAAGCGGGACCGGCCCGACGGTTGGGACGCGGTCAGCGTCGCCGCATCATCGTGAGCCCGACCATCCGGGCGACCACCATCGCGACGTAGAACACGCCCACCATCATCTCGACCATCACCACCGACCTCGCCTGCTCGCCGACCGCGACGATGTCGGAGAGGCCGACGCTCGTGAGCGTCGAGAACGACAGGTAGAGCAGCTCGAACCACGAGTGCTCGAACCCGCCGGCGTTGGAGAACGAGTCGGGCCACACCACCTGCACGACCGAGAAGACGTACGCGAAGCCCCAGGCCACGACGGTGAACGCGGCGCCGGTCGCGTAGTACTCGTCGGTGGTGATCACGTCGTCGTGGAACAGGTAGCGCAGCATCGCGTAGGAGACGTAGAAGTAGAACGGTGCGTGCAGCAGGCCGGAGGTCAGGGTGATCCAGTCGGTGTCGCGGAAGACCGCGTCGAGCAGCGTGAAGACGATGGTCGGGGCACCCAGGAAGAACACCACCCGGCTCACGTTCGGCGTCCGCCGGACCGCGAGGACCGCCGATCCGACCGCCAGCATCCCGATGACGCCGAGGAACGCGCGTCCCGGCGTGGAGCCGCCCAGGAACGGCCAGGCGAGCACCTGCAGCAGCTGGGCCGCCAGCAGCATCGCGGACGGGTGCGCGGTGAGGTGCTGGAGCGGCCGGGTCACGACACGGGAGTCTAGGCAGGCGTTCCACCGGCACCGGAACGCCTCGCTGGGCTAGGTTCGCGTCGTGGGAGCACGGGGATGGAGGGCCCTGGCCGCGGCGCTGGCGGTCGTCCTCGTCGTGCTCGTCGTCGGCATCGTCCTCGCGGTCCGCGGCTCGGGGAGCGTCGACGACGACCTGACCGCCGAGCAGCAGGAGGTCGCGGCGGCCGCGCGGACGGAGGCGCTGGCCTTCCTGCGGGTCGACCACCGCGACATGGAGCCGCTGGTCGAGGCGGTGCTCGACGGCGCGACGGGCGACTTCGCCGAGCAGTACGGCTCGCAGCGCGACCGGCTGGTGCGCGAGACGGTCCGGACCCGGGCCACCTCGACCGGGGAGGTCGTCTCGCTCGGGGTCGCGGACCTGTCCGACGACGCGGCCACCGTGGTGGTCGCAGCCAACAGCTCGGTCTCCAACTCCTCGACGGAGCAGCCGCAGACCCGCTACTACCGCCTGCGCCTGCGCCTCGAGCGCGTGGACGGCCGCTGGCTCACGAGCAGCCTGGAGTTCGTCCGGTGAGGCGCGTCGTCGCCGCGCTGGCGGCCCTGGTGCTCGTCGCCGCGGCGGTGCTCGGCTGGCTGGTGGCCCGCGCGCCCGCCGACGGGTCGGCCGAGGACCTGACCGCAGCCGACTCGGGTGCCGCGTTCGTCGCCTCGGCCGGCGTCCGCGACGACGTGCTCGCGGCCGCGGAGGAGGCGGCCACCCGGGTCTACACCTACTCCTGGCGCACCCTGTCCGACGACCGGGCCGCGGCTCGACAGCTGCTCGTCGCACCGGTGGTGGACCGCTACGACCGGACGATGGCCGGCGTCGCGCCGGGTGCGCGGCGCGACCACCGGGTCGTCACCGCCACGGTCGTCGGCAGCGGCGTGGTCCACGCAGCCACGTCGTACGCCCGGGTGCTGGTGTTCGTGAACCAGCGCACGAGCGCCGACGACCTCGACCAGCCACGCACCGACCTCGACCGGGTGCTGGTCACGCTGAGCCGGGTCGACGGCCTGTGGCGGGTCAGCGAGCTCGACGCGCTGTGACCGCGCCCCGGTCGCGGCCCTTGTGGTGCGGGCCGGCGATGGGCAGGATCGCCGCGTGGACGACGTGACGACCGACCTGCTGGTGATCGGGGCCGGCCCCACGGGCCTGTACTCCACCTACTACGCGGGGTTCCGCGGCCTCGACGTGACGGTGGTCGACTCGCTGCCCGAGCTGGGGGGCCAGATCACCGCGATGTACCCCGAGAAGGCGATCCTCGACGTGGCGGGCTTCCCGAGCGTCAAGGGACGCGACCTCGTCGAGGGGCTCGTCGAGCAGGCGGCGAGCGCCGACCCGCGCTACCTCCTCGACCGCACCGCGTCGACGCTCGAGCACCGCGACGACGACGTCGTGGTCACCCTCGACGACGGCACCAGGATCACCGCCGGCGCGGTGCTGATCACCTCCGGCATCGGCAAGTTCAGCCCCCGCCCGCTGCCCGCCGGCGACGGCTGGGTGGGGCGGGGCATGGAGTTCTTCGTGCCGAGCTTCGCGCCCTACGCCGGCAAGGACGTGGTCGTCGTCGGCGGCGGCGACAGCGCCTTCGACTGGGCCCAGCACCTCGAGCCGATCGCCGCGTCCGTGACGCTGGTCCACCGGCGCGACGCGTTCCGCGCCCACGAGCGCACCGTCGCCGCCGTGCAGGCGTCGAGCGTCGAGATCGTCACCAACGCGCAGGTCACCGCGCTGCGCGGCGACCCGCTGCTCGAGGAGGTCGAGGTCACCGTCGACGGCGAGGAGCCCCGCGCGCTGAAGGCGCAGGCCCTCGTCGCGGCGCTCGGGTTCATCGCCGACCTCGGGGCGATCCAGCAGTGGGGCCTCGAGACGTCCAAGCGCCACGTCGTCGTCGACTCGGCCATGCGGACCAACCTGCCGCGGGTGTTCGCCGCCGGCGACATCACCGACTACCCGGGCAAGGTACGGCTGATCGCGGTCGGCTTCGGCGAGGCCGCGACGGCGGTCAACAACGCCGCCGTGGCGATCGACCCGACCGCCCACGTCTTCCCCGGCCACTCCAGCGAGGGGTGAGCCCGCGAGTGCCTACCGACCGGTAGGCATAATGGCCGTTCCACGAGCGCCATCGAGAGGCAACCACGTGCGCATCGCCATGCTGTCCTACCGGACCAAGCCGCACTGCGGCGGGCAGGGCATCTACGTCCGCCACCTGAGCCGGGAGCTCGTCCGCCTCGGCCACGAGGTCGAGGTGTTCTCCGGTCAGCCCTACCCGGAGCTCGACGAGGGCGTCCGGCTCACCAAGGTCCCGAGCCTCGACCTCTATCGCGAGCCCGACCCGTTCCGCGTGCCGCACCTGCGCGAGTTCCGCGACCGGATCGACGTCGAGGAGTTCCTCACCATGTGCACGGCCGGGTTCCCCGAGCCGAAGACCTTCAGCTCGCGCATCTCGCGACTGATGAAGGACCGCGCCGGCGACTTCGACGTCGCCCACGACAACCAGGTGCTCGGCACCGGGATCCTCGACCTCGAGGACTACGGCCTGCCCGTCGTCGCCACCATCCACCACCCGATCACGATGGACCGCCGGATCGACCTGCAGACCGCGCCGACGTGGCGCAAGCGGCTGACGCTGCGTCGCTGGTACGGCTTCCTGCGGATGCAGTCGCGCACGGCCAAGCGCTACCGCAGGATCCTCACGCCGTCGGAGTCCTCGCGGCGCGACGTCGCCCGCGACTTCGGCGTCGACCCGGCCCGGATGCGTACGGTCCTGCTCGGCGTCGACGACGTGTTCGCACCGCCGAGCGTCCCGCGCGTCCCCGGCCGGATCCTCGCGATGGCGAGCGCCGACGCCCCGATGAAGGGCATCGCCACGCTGCTCGAGGCGTTCGCCAAGCTCAGCGTCGAGCGCGACGTCTCGCTCGTCCTCGTCACGAAGCCGGAGCCGGGCGGTCGCACCGAGCAGCTCGTCGACCAGCTCGGCATCACCGACCGGGTGAGCTTCGTCAGCGGCGTGAGCGACGAGGAGCTCGTCGCCGTGATGGGGTCCGCCGAGGTCGCGTGCGTGCCGTCGCTCTACGAGGGCTTCTCCCTGCCGACCGCCGAGCTGATGGCGTGCGCGACCCCGCTCGTCGTCTCCCGCGCCGGCGCCATCCCCGAGGTCGTCGGTCCCGACGGCGAGTGCGCCGACCTGGTGACCCCCGGCGACGTCGGCGAGCTCGAGCAGGCCCTCGCGGCGCTGCTCGACGACCCCGAGCGGCGTACGGCCATGGGTGCGGCCGGACGCGCGCGGGTGCAGGAGCTGTTCAGCTGGCGCGCGGTGGCCGAGGCCACCGCCGCCGCCTACGAGGAGACCATCGCCGACTTCCACGCGGAGAAGCGGCAGGAGAAGGAGAACCGCCGTGCTGACCGTTGACTTCGACCGCCTCGGGCTGCGCCCGGGCGACCGCGTGCTCGACATGGGCTGCGGTGCCGGTCGGCACGCGTTCGAGATGTACAAGCGGGGCGCCGACGTGATCGCGTTCGACCAGGACGCCGACGAGCTCGCCACCGTGCGGGAGTGGTTCACCGCCATGCGCGAGGCCGGCGAGGTGCCCGAGGGCGCGGAGGCCGACGTCAAGGAGGGCGACGCGCTCGCGCTGCCCTTCGCCGACGGCGAGTTCGACCGGATCGTCGCCGCCGAGGTCCTCGAGCACATCCACGCCGACGTCGACGCGATCAAGGAGCTCGTCCGGGTGCTGCGCCCGGGCGGGACGCTCGCCGTCTCGGTGCCGCGGTGGCTGCCCGAGGTGATCAACTGGAAGCTGTCCGACGACTACCACAACGCCGAGGGCGGCCACGTCCGGATCTACACGGCCGAGGAGCTCGTCGACAAGGTCACCAAGGCCGGTCGCCACAACGACGGCACCCCCGGCGACGCGATGGAGCTCGTCGGCAAGGGCTACGCCCACGGGCTGCACGCGCCGTACTGGTGGATCAAGTGCGCGGTCGGCGTGACCAACGACGAGCACCCGCTCGCCAGGGCGTACCACAGGCTGCTGGTCTGGGAGATCATGGAGAACCCCCGTGCGCTGCGGGCGGCCGGCAAGGTCCTCGATCCGTTGATCGGCAAGAGCATGGTGCTCTACTTCCGCAAGCCCGAGGCCTCGTGAGCCACGGCCCGACGACCCCCGGCGTGCTGACCTGGGCGCAGGTCGAGCAGACCGCGGCGAGCATCGCGGCGATGCAGGAGCCGTCGGGAGCCGTGCCGTGGACGCCGGGGGAGCACACCGACGTGTGGAACCACCTCGAGTCGGCGATGGCGCTCCTGGTGGGCGGCCAGCCCGCGGCGGCGGACCGCGCGTACGCCTGGGTGCGGGAGACCCAGCGCGCCGACGGGTCGTGGCCGATGAAGGTCGTCGGCGGCGAGGTCGAGGACCACTCGGGCGAGACCAACATGTCGGCCTACGTCGCCGTGGCCACCTGGCACCACTGGCTGGTCACCCGCGACGAGGCCTTCGTCCGGCTGATGTGGCCGACGGTGCGCCGTGCGCTGGACTTCGTGGTGTCGCTCCAGCTCCCGTTCGGTGGCATCGCGTGGTCGCAGGAGTGGTACGACGGCGCGCCCGGCCGGGTCAACGAGGAGGCGCTGCTCGCCGGGTCGTCGAGCATCCACCACTCCCTGCGCGCCGGCGTCGCCCTCGCCGCGCTGCTGGGGGAGGAGCAGCCCGAGTGGGAGCTCGCGGGCGGCCGGCTCGGCCACGCGCTGCGCGAGCACCGCGACCTGTTCCTCGACAAGTCCGAGTTCTCGATGGACTGGTACTACCCCGTCCTCGGCGGTGCCGTCCGCGGCGAGGCCGCGCACGCCCTGCTCTCCGAGCGGTGGGACACCTTCGTCGAGCCCGGCCTCGGCATCCGCTGCGTCTCCACCAACCCGTGGGTGACCGGCGCGGAGACCGCCGAGCTGGTGCTCGCGCTGGAGGCCCTCGGCGACCGCGAGCGCGCCCGGCGGCTGCTGGCCGACGTGCAGCACCTGCGCACCGCCGAGGGCTCCTACTGGACGGGCTACGTGTTCTCCACGGCGCCCGGCGAGGCGGGCGTCAACTGGCCGCACGAGCACACGACCTACACCGCCGCGGCCGTCGTCCTCGCGGTCGACGCGCTGACCGACACGACGCCCGGCGCCGACGTCATGCGCGGCACGACGCTCGGGCCCGAGCTCGCGGAGATCGGCCTGGAGTGCGGCTGCCCCTCGGAGGCGGGGTCAGGCGCCGACCGGGTCGCCGGCGTCGCCGGACGTCCGGCGTAGCACCCGCATCGACCCGACCGCCTCGACCTCGGTGAATGCGCCGCTCGCGAGCGCGGGCAGGTAGATGTCCTCGTAGGGCGGACGGCCCCCGTCGGCGGGGTCGGGGAACACGTCGTGGACCAGCAGGACGCCGTCGGCGGCGACCCACCGCACCCACCCGCGGAAGTCCGCGCGTGCCGGCTCCACGCCGTGCCCGCCGTCGATGAACAGCAGGGCGAGCGGCGTACGCCACCAGCGGCTCACCGTCTCGGAGCGCCCGACGACGGCGACCACCTGGTCCTCCAGGCCCGCGTCGGCGATGGTGCGCCGGAAGGTCGGGAGGGTGTCCATCAGCCCGCGCCCGGCGTCGACCAGGGTGTCGTCGTGGTGCTCCCAGCCGGCCTGGTTCTCCTCCGAGCCCCGGTGGTGGTCGACGGTGAACACGGTCCCGCCGACCTCGCGGGCGGCCGCGCCCAGCCAGACGGCCGACTTGCCGCAGTAGGTGCCGACCTCGAGCGCAGGCCCGTGGGGGAGCCGCTCGCACGCCCAGCGGTGCAGCAGCGCACCCTCGTCCTCGGGCATGAAGCCCTTGGCGGCGCGGGCGTGCTCGAGCAGGTCCGGAGGCATCACGGGGGAACCCTAGTGCCGGCGCGGCCGGGGGCTCAGGCCGAGTCGTCCAGCGCCTCGGGCTCGACGCCGCTGTCGGCCTCCAGTCCGTGGCGCCAGGTGTTCCAGTGCCACGACAGGTAGCGGTCGACCGCCCGGACGGCGTGCTCGCTGCGGATCGAGTGGAAGACCTCGAAGGCGTGCTGGGCGCCGGGGAGCTCGGCGTAGACGACCGACCTCCGCGACGTCCGGCGCAGCTCGGCGACGAAGAGGCGCGCCTGGTCGACCGCGACGAGGCTGTCGAGCTCGCCGTGGACGACGAAGAAGTCGGGTGCGTCCGGGGTGACCCGCAGGATCGGGGACGCCGCCTCGTAGACGTCGGGGGCGTCGGTCCACGTGGTCTGCATGACCCGCGGCCCCAGGAACGCGTCGCGCATGCTGATCGCGTTCGCGAGGCCGGTCGAGCCGGCGAAGTCGTAGACGCCGTAGAACGGCACGGCCGCCTGCACGCTGGTGTCGGCGTCCTCGAAGCCGGGCTGGAACGCGGGGTCGCCGGGCGTGAGCGCGGCGAGCGCGGCGAGGTGGCCGCCCGCGGACCCGCCGGTGATGACGACGTAGTCCGGGTCGCCGCCGTGCTCCGCGATGTGCTCGCGCACCCAGGCGATGGCGCGCTTCACGTCGACGACGTGCGCGGGCCAGGGATCGCGGGGCGCGAGCCGGTAGTTGATCGCGACGCAGACCCATCCCTGCGCGGCCATCCGGTTCATCAGCGGCCGGCCCTGCTTCTCCTTGGTCCCGTAGACCCACGCCCCGCCGTGGACCTGGAGCAGCACCGGCGCTCCCTCGATGCGGTCCTCGCCGGCCGGGAGGTAGAGGTCGAGGGTGCCCCGGCGGCCCGCCTCGGTGTAGGGCACGTCGCTGATCACCCGCACCCCGTCGTCGCGGAAGTCGAACGGCCTGGCGAGGTGGCGCACCGACGTGGCGAGGTCGGCGGGGTCGGGCACCCGGTCGAGCTGCTCGACGTAGTCGACCCCGAGGCCCTCCTCCAGCGCGTCCTCGAGGACCTGCTCGGCCCGGCGGCTCTGGCGGACCATGTGGGCCAGGCCCAGCGCGCTCGCGCCGGCGAGCGCCAGCCCGGCCTTGGCGCGGACCCCGCCGCGGCGGGCACGGGTGAGGTGCACGGCCGCGTCGACGGCGGTGAGCGCCAGCACCTGCGGCGCGGTCTCGTTGAAGACGAAGCCGGCGAGGAACGACCCGAAGCCGCTGCGTCGCCCGCGTGCGGGACGCAGGCCGTTGGCGGTCAGGGCGGCGACGATGCTCTGGCGACCGAGGAAACTCACGTGCCCGAATCTACCGACCAGTACTAGCGTCGCGGGCGATGACCAGGATGCACGACGACGAGATCACGATCACCGACGAGACGGTCCGCCGGCTCGTGGCCGACCAGCTCCCGGAGTGGGCCGGTCTGCCGGTGCGGCGGCTGCCCCCGGTGGGCACCGACAACCAGCTGTTCCGGCTCGGCGACGAGCTCCTGGTGCGGATGCCGCGGATCCCCGGACCGGCGGAGGGCGTGGCCTTCGAGCACGCCTGGCTGCCCCGGATCGCGCCGCACCTGCCGGTGGTGGTCCCGGCGCCGCTGGCGCTCGGGGAGCCCGGCCACGAGTATCCCTTCGCGTGGACGGTCGTGCCGTGGGTCGAGGGGAGCACGCCGACGCCGGCCACGTTCGACCCCGAGGAGTGGGCGGCGTCGCTGGGGGCGTTCGTCCGCGCCTGCCGCGACGTGCCCGGGATGGACGGCCCGGTCGCCACCGACGGGCGCGGCGCGCCCCTGGCGTCGATGGACGAGTGGGTACGCCGCTGGACCGCGCGTGCCGACCCGGCTGAGGTGTCGCACGCCGCGGTGCTGGCGGTCTGGGAGGACGCGCTCGCGGCGCCGGCGTACGACGGCGAGCCCCGCTGGTTCCACGGCGACCTGCACGAGGGCAACCTGCTGGTGCGCGACGGCCGGCTCGCCGCGGTCATCGACTGGGGCTGCGCCGGGCGTGGCGACCCGGCCATCGAGCTCAACGCGATGTGGGGTGACCTGCCCCGGGCCGCCGCCGAGCCCTACCGCGAGGCGACCGGCCTCGACGAGGCCGCCTACCGGCGAGGCCGCGGGTTCGCGCTCGCCCCGGCGATCAGCGGCTTCACCTACTACCGGGAGACCTCCCCGCGGATGTCGGGGCTCGGCCTGCGGACCGTCCGCCAGCTCGTCGCCTCGCTGGACTGACCCTCCTCGACCACCGGTGGTCGGGCGATCCGCTGGTCGAGGAGGTCGCGCAGCGACCGTCACGAGACCCGGGTGGGCGGGTCTCGTGACGGGACTCCGTCCCTCCTCGACCACCGGTGGCCGGGCGGCGGGTCAGGCGCGCAGCCGCTCGCCGAAGAACTCCAGCACCGCGTCGACGGCGACCTGCGAGCGCTGCTCGGTGACGGTGGAGTGGCCCTTGCCGGGCAGCTCGACGCGGACGAAGTCGTCGCCGATCAGCGACGTCAGGGTGTCGAAGCGGGTGCCGACGGCGGGGTCGGCGGCGTAGCGGATGCCGAGGACCTGGCAGCCGGACGCGCGGCGGCGCACGGCCTCGGTGTCGGCGGGCGACAGGTTGAGGTCGGCTGCGCGCCTGCCCCCGACCGGGAAGGGGACGCTCGGCTGGCACACGACCGGTGCGACCACCGACTCGTCGACCATCATGGCCAGCGCGAAGCCGCCGGTGAAGCACATGCCGAGGGCGCCGACGCCCGGACCGCCGAGCTCGGCGTGGAGCTCGCGCGCGAGCGACCGGAGCCAGCCGGCGACCGGCGTGGTGACGCCGGTCGCGAGCATGGTGAACTCGCGGCTCACGCAGAGGCGGGGCAGGGTGCGCAGCACGTCGCCGCCGCCGAACGGGCGCCCGACGGGGCCGAAGAGGTGGGGGAGGAGCACGGTGTAGCCGGCCTCGACCAGCTCCTCGCCGAAGGCGATGACCCCGGTCGTCAGCCCCGGGACCTCGTGGACGACCACCACGCCCGGGCCGGAGCCCTTGCGCCAGACCGGGTGCGTCGTCGGCGAGCCGTCGACGTCGGCGGTGTGCTCGGATCGGGTCCAGGTCTCGAGTGCGTCCACCTGCGCAGGCTCGCAGGCCTGTCAAGGCCTGTTCAGTGTCCGAACGCCGGTCTAGGTTGCTGTCCGTTGCCCGACCCCCCCACAGACAAGGTGATTCTCGGATGTCCCACCACCGTCCCCTCCGCACCCTCGCCCTCGCCGCCAGCCTCGCGATCGTCGGCACCGCGACGACCGCCACCGCCGCGGTCCCGGCCTCCGCCCAGGCGCCGTCGCCCGGGGTCGCCGCCTGCGCCGACGACCACGGCCACGCTGCCGCGGCGCGGGTCCGCAAGGGTTCCAAGCAGCTCGAGCCCGCCCTCTTCCAGGGCTCGGCGTCGCAGTACTCCGCGCTCGAGCCCGCCGGGCTGCTCCCGGCCGGGTCGGTCACCGTCCCGACGTACTTCCACGTGGTCGTCCCCGTCGGCACCACGCAGGCCGCCAAGGATCGCCTCGGCCAGCTGGTGCAGGCGCAGGTCGGCGTCCTCAACGAGGCGTACGCCGGGCGCACCGGCGCCGAGGCCTCCACGGCGACGCCGTTCCGCTTCTCGCTGGCGAAGGTCGACTTCTTCGAGAACGACACGTGGTCCACGGTCACGCCCGGACCGGTCGAGAAGGAGATGAAGGCAGCCACCCGCGTCGGGGGCAAGAACACCCTCAACGTCTGGACCGCCGACATCGGCGACGACCTGCTCGGCTGGGCGACGTTCCCGACGAAGAGGCTCAGCAGCAACGACGGCGTCGTGATCCTCGACGAGTCGATGCCCGGCGGCACGGCCGGCAAGTACGCGTTCGGCGACACCCTCACCCACGAGGTCGGTCACTGGCTCGCGCTGTTCCACACGTTCCAGGGCGGCTGCAAGGGTCAGGGCGACCAGGTCGCCGACACCGCGGCGGAGGCCACCGCCCAGTTCGACTGCCCGGTCGGGGCCGACACCTGCGCCGCGCCCGGCCTGGACCCGATCCACAACTACATGGACTACACGCAGGACTCCTGCATGTACCAGTTCACGCCCGGTCAGGTCACGCGGATGAGTGACGCCTGGCAGCAGTACCGGGCCCGCTGACGGCTCAGAACGTGTAGCCGAAGGCCTCGAGGTCGTCGGCGTACACCTCGGCCACCCGGTCCCGGGTGGCCGGGGTGTAGTAGTCGCGGTAGCTGCCGTGCGGCGACCGGTTGCGGTGCGGCACGCGCGTCGGGTCGCCGCCGAGGCGGCGCTCCACCTCCGCGAGGTCCTCGGCGAACGTCTCGGTCCGGCCGACGAAGTCGACCTCCCGCCCGGGGGCGCGCAGGTAGTGCACCTGCGGCCGCCCGAGCCGGGGGAGCTCCTCGGTGCCGCGCAGCACGAACTCCTCGAACCCGGAGTACGTCGCGGCCGCGCGCCACAGGTCGTTGCCGCGCATCCGGGTCGCGCCCTCCTGCGGCCGTCCGCTGGCCGGGCCCCACTCGCGGTTCCAGTCGTCGATCATCGACCACCACGACACCATCCGCGCCCACGGGTTGCGGACGAAGGCGAACGACCAGTAGTCGGAGACGTGCGGCTCGGCGCGCAGGATCCGGGCGTACGGGGCGTGCCGTCCCAGCGGCGGAGTGACCCCCGGCGCCTTGCTGCGCGCGTCCGGGCAGGTGCGCGTGAAGGTGACCCCGACCGAGACGCCGCCGGTCTTCGGCACGTGCACGAAGAGCGCGCGGCGGGCGTCGGAGATCAGCACGGGCGCGAGGCTAGCCCACGCACCGGTGGCAGGTGGGGCCGACCGCCCCCCGGTGCGCGATGATCGGGGGGTGATGACGTTCCTCGGTCTCGGGCCCGGTCGCGACTTCGTGCTCCTGGCCCTCCCGAAGACCGCCAGCACCACCCTCGAGCGGTCGCTGGCGCCGTACGCCACCGAGGTGGTCGGCGCTCCGCCCGCCCAGAAGCACCTCCCCGCGCGGGGCTTCGTGCACACCCGGGCCCACGAGCTCGCCGCGCAGGGACACCCGCGCGACTCCTACGAGCTCGTCACGATGTTCCGCGAGCCGCTCGCGTGGCTCGAGTCGTGGTGGCGCTACCGCGCCCGCGACGACAGCCGGCGCTCGACGGCCGACATGACGTTCGAGGAGTTCGCGCAGCGCTACCTGGCCGGCGACGACGACGCGCCCGTCCCGCGGGGGCGTCCGGCGAAGTTCATCCGGGCCCAGGGCGGGATCGCGGTCGACCGGATCTTCGCGGTCGACCGCCCGGACGTCTGGGAGCCGTGGTTCAGCGCGCGCGTCGGCGCACCGCTGGAGTTCGAGCGGCGCAACGCCTCGGGCGCCGAGCGCGGCGAGCTGTCCGACGCCACCCGGTCCGCGCTCGTCGTCCACTTCGCCCCGGAGTACGCCGTGTGGAGCCGGCTGCAGGACACGGGCGAGTGGGCGGGCGCACGCGGGACCCGCCTCGAGCCGTAGGCCCGACCGGTTGTGCGCGCGGTCGGCCGCGGGCCGGGTCAGTACGTGTAGCCGAAGAGGTCGATGTCCTCGGCGTAGACCTCGGCGACCTTCGCGCGCGTCTCGTCGGTGTAGTAGTCGTGGTAGGTGCCGTGCTTCGACTTGTTCTTGTGCACCGGCGTCGACGGCTCGAGGCCGAGCTGGACCTGCACGCGCTGGAGGTCGGCGACGAAGTTCTCGGTGCGGCCGATGAAGTCGACCTCGCGGCCGTGCTTCGGGGCACGCAGGTAGCGGATCTGCGGGGTGCCGACGCGGGGCAGCTCCTCGGTGCCGCGCAGGACGAACTCGTCGAAGCCGGAGTAGGCCGCCGCGGCGCGCCACATCTCGTTGCCGTCGCGCATCGACCCGTGCTTGACGTCCTGCGGCTTGCCGCTGGCCGGCCCGTGGCGGCGGTCCCACTGCGAGATCATCGAGTACCACGACACCATCCGGGCCCACGGGTTCCGGACGAACCCGAAGGTCCAGTAGTCGGCGACCTGCGGCTCGTGCTTGAGGATCTTGCCCAGGGTCGCGTGCCGGCCCAGCGCGGGACGGGCCTTGCGGGCGTCCGGGCAGGCCTCCCGCACGGTGTCCTCGACCGACACGCCACCCGTCTTGGGGACGTGGACGAAGAGCACCTGCTTGGAGTCGCTGATCAGCACGCGCCGAGGCTATCCCAACGGTCGGGACGGGCCGGGCTCAGGACTCCAGCGGCCAGCCGCGCTGCGCCCAGCCGCCGGTGCCGCCGGCCACGTTGATGGCGGGGAGGCCCTGCGCGCGCAGGTGGTCGACCACCTGGCGGCTGCGGCCCCCGGCGGCGCAGATGACGAAGAAGGGGGTGTCCTGCGGCAGCTCGGCGACGCGGCCGGGCACCTCGTTCATCGGGATGTGCACGGCGCCGGGCACCCGGCCGCCGGCGACCTCGTCGGCCTCGCGGACGTCGACGACGTACGCGCCCTGGCTGTGCGCGGCGGCGAACTGGTCGAGGTCGACCTCGTCCTGCGGCCCGTTGGCGGCGGCCTCCTGGGCGGCCTGCACCTCCTGGTGCACGGCGTCCATGTCGAGCTCGCGGGCCTGCTCGATGACCCCGGCCAGCGCCTGCGGCGGCAGCGCGCCGGCCTGGTTGAACAGCAGGACCCCGTCGCGGAAGAGCATCAGCGTCGGGATCGAGGTGATCGCCGCCATCTGGCTCAGCTGCTGCTCGGCCTCGGTGTCGACCTTGCCGAAGACGATGTCCGGGTTGTCCTGCGACGCCTTCTCGTAGACCGGGGCGAACTGGCGGCACGGACCGCACCAGGAGGCCCAGAAGTCGACCAGGACGATGCCCTCGCCGCTCACGGTCTGCTCGAAGTCGGCCAGGGTCAGGTCACGCGTGCTCATGCACCCAGCCTGCCACGCCGGCCGTGGACCCCGGTGCGGCCGGGCGTCACCAGCCCCGCTCGCGCCACTCCGCGAGGTGCGGGCGCTCGTCGCCGATGCGCCCGTCGTTGCCGTGGCCGGGGTAGAACCAGGTCTCGTCGGGCAGCCGGTCGAAGAGCTTGGTCTCGACCTCCCCGAGCAGCTGCACGAAGGCGTCGGCGTCGCCGAAGGTGTTGCCGACGCCGCCCGGGAAGAGCGAGTCGCCGGTGAACAGGTGCGGCGTGGGTGCGACCTGCCCGTCGTCGAGCAGCAGGCAGATCGAGCCCGGCGTGTGCCCGGCGATCGCCACGACCTGCAGGTCGCAGGTGCCGACCGCGACCTTGTCGCCGTCGCCGACCCGGCGACCGACCCGGACCCCGGTCTGCTCCTCGATCGCGTCGGCGTCGGGCGCACCGGCGACGACGGTCGCGCCGGGGTGCGCGGCCACCACTGCGGCGAGGCCGCGGTGGTGGTCCCAGTGCTGGTGGGTCGTGACGACCGAGGTGAGCGAGCGGTCGCCGATCAGCCCGAGCAGCCGCTCCGGCTCGGCGGCGGCGTCGACGAGGACCAGCTCGTCGGTCTCCCCGCAGTGCAGGAGGTAGCAGTTGTTGGACATCTCCGGGTCCACGGCCACCTTGGTGATCGTGAGCGACCCCAGCGTGCGTACGTCGGGGGTGCCGCCGGGGGACACGTCCCCCGTGTAGGTGTGGTCGTTCACCATGCCTCCATCTCCGGGAGCTCGTGCGTGCTGGACGTGAGGCCCTCGCCCGACCCGCGGCCGGTGAGCCACCAGGCGGCCGCGCCGGCGGGGCCGGACACGACGGGGCCGTCGCCCTCCGGACCGTAGCGCCACTCGCCGTCGAGGTCGGTGGGACGGACGGTGATCGGCGTCGGGGTGTCGAACTTCGTGAGCGAGTCGAGCAGGACCCGGTCGAAGTCGGCGCTCCAGTCGGCGTGGGTGTAGCCGCTGCCGAGGTCGGCGTGGTGGATCTCCACCTCGCGCAGCCGCATCAGCGGCACCGCCGCCACCCGGATCACCCGCGCGCCCGGGGTGCGCTCGAAGCTGCCGTCCCAGTCCGCGTCGCCCATCGACCGGAGGGCCTCGGCGAAGGCGCCGGTGCCGGCGAGGAGACGCTGGCGGAGCTCCGCGGGGGCGGCGACGGCGAGGTCGTCGATGTCGGTGTCGCGGCGCTCCTGCGAGGGGTACATGGGCTGCGGCCGGCCGACGTGGGCGCCGTGCAGGACGCCGGCCAGCGCCTCGGCGTTGAGCGCCAGGTGGGCGACCACGTGCCCGCGGGTCCACCCCGGGAGCAGGGACGGATCGGCGAGCGCGGTCGCGTCGAGCCCGTCGACCGTGCGGACGAGGGCGCCGTCGGCCGCGTGCAGCAGGTCGCCGACGGTGGGCGTGGTCTCGGTCACGCGGCCATCGTGCCACCCACCCTGCCGGGTGGACGATGGGTGCGCTGTCGGAGGTGCGTGAGAAAGTGTCACGGTCTGTCGGCTTGACCCGACCGGGACACTGGGACGAACATCTGTTCGACCCCGACTCACGCCAGAACGAGGACCACTGTGGCCGACCAGCTCATCATCCGGGGCGCCCGCGAGCACAACCTCAAGGACGTGTCGATCGACCTTCCTCGCGACTCCCTGATCGTCTTCACCGGGCTCTCCGGCTCCGGGAAGTCCAGCCTCGCCTTCGACACGATCTTCGCCGAGGGCCAGCGCCGCTACGTCGAGTCGCTCTCGGCCTACGCGCGGCAGTTCCTCGGCCAGATGGACAAGCCCGACGTCGACTTCATCGAGGGCCTGAGCCCGGCGGTCAGCATCGACCAGAAGTCGACCTCGAAGAACCCGCGCTCGACGGTCGGCACCATCACCGAGGTCTACGACTACCTCCGCCTGCTCTACGCCCGGGCCGGCCGGGCCCACTGCCCGACCTGCGGCGCCCCGATCGAGCGGCAGACGCCGCAGCAGATCGTCGACCGGGTCCTCGCGCTCGAGGAGGGCCGCCGCTTCCAGGTGCTGGCGCCGGTCATCCGTGGCCGCAAGGGCGAGTACGTCGAGCTCTTCCGCCAGCTCCAGCAGCAGGGCTTCAGCCGCGCCCGCGTCGACGGGCAGACCCACACCCTCGACGAGCCGCCGGTCCTCGACAAGAAGCTCAAGCACACCATCGAGGTGGTCGTCGACCGGCTCGCGGTCAAGGAGTCCTCCAAGCGCCGCCTCACCGACTCGGTCGAGACCGCGCTCGGCCTCGCCGGCGGCCTCGTCGTGTTCGACTTCGTCGACCTCGACGCCAAGGACCCGGGCCGGGAGATGAAGTTCTCCGAGAAGATGGCGTGCCCCAACGACCACACCATCGACACCGACGACCTCGAGCCCCGCTCGTTCTCCTTCAACTCACCGTTCGGCGCCTGCCCGGCGTGCTCCGGCCTCGGCACCCGGATGGAGGTCGACCCCGAGCTCGTCGTCCCCGACCCGGGCGCCACCCTCGGCGAGGGCGCGATCGCGCCGTGGAGCGGCGCGCACGTCGCCGACTACTTCCTCCGCCTGGTCAACGCGCTCGGCGAGGAGCTCGGCTTCGACCTCAACACGCCGTGGGAGCAGCTGCCGCCCAAGGCGCGCACCTCGCTCCTCGAGGGGCACAAGACCAAGGTCCACGTCGTCACCCGCAACCGCTACGGCCGCGAGCGGGCCTACTACGCCGCGTTCGAGGGCGTCCGCCCGTACGTCGAGCGCCGCCACCGCGAGGCCGAGTCCGACACCAGCCGCGAGCGCTTCGAGGGCTTCATGCGGGAGGTGCCGTGCCCGACCTGCCAGGGCTCGCGCCTCAAGCCGGTCTCCGTCTCGGTGACCCTCGGCGCCCGCGACCAGGGCGGGCTCAACATCGCCCAGCTCTGCGCGCTGCCGATCAACGAGACCGCCCACTACCTGCGCACCGTCGACCTCTCCGTGCGCGAGCGCCAGATCGGCGAGCGGGTGCTCAAGGAGATCCAGGAGCGCCTGCAGTTCCTGCTCGACGTCGGCCTCGACTACCTCTCCCTCGACCGGCCCAGCGGGTCGCTCTCGGGCGGCGAGGCGCAGCGGATCCGGCTCGCCACCCAGATCGGCGCCGGCCTCGTCGGCGTGCTCTACGTCCTCGACGAGCCGTCCATCGGCCTGCACCAGCGCGACAACCAGCGGCTGATCGAGACCCTCGTCCGGCTCAAGGACCTCGGCAACACCCTCATCGTGGTCGAGCACGACGAGGACACCGTGCGGGTGGCCGACTGGGTCGTCGACATCGGTCCCGGCGCCGGCGAGCACGGCGGCCAGGTCGTCCACTCCGGCACGGTCGAGGACCTGCTGACCCACCCCGACTCGATGACCGGCCAGTACCTCTCCGGCCGGCGCGAGATCCCGGTCCCGGCGGTGCGTCGGCCCCGCACGGTCGGGCGCGAGCTCACCGTCCACGGCGCCCGCGAGCACAACCTGCAGGACGTCGACGTCAGCTTCCCGCTCGGCGTCTTCTGCGCGGTCACCGGCGTCTCGGGCTCGGGCAAGTCGACCCTGGTCAACGACATCCTCTACACGTCGCTGGCCAAGCAGATCTACAACGCCCGCACCGTGCCGGGCCGGCACACCAAGATCACCGGCCTCGAGCACGTCGACAAGGTCATCCACGTCGACCAGTCGCCGATCGGCCGCACCCCGCGGTCCAACCCGGCCACCTACACCGGCGTCTTCGACCACATCCGCAAGCTCTTCGCCTCCACGCCGGAGGCCAAGATGCGCGGCTACCTCCAGGGCCGGTTCTCGTTCAACGTCAAGGGTGGGCGCTGCGAGGCGTGCTCCGGCGACGGCACCATCAAGATCGAGATGAACTTCCTGCCCGACGTCTACGTCCCGTGCGAGGTCTGCCACGGTGCCCGCTACAACCGCGAGACGCTCGAGGTCCACTACAAGGGCAAGACCATCGCCGAGGTCCTCGACATGCCGATCGAGGAGGCCGCGGAGTTCTTCGCGGCCGTCCCGGCGATCGCGCGGCATATGACGACGCTGGAGGAGGTCGGCCTCGGCTACGTCCGCCTCGGCCAGCCCGCGACCACGCTCTCCGGCGGTGAGGCGCAGCGCGTCAAGCTCGCCAGCGAGCTGCAGAAGCGCTCCACGGGCCGCACCGTCTACGTCCTCGACGAGCCCACCACCGGCCTCCACTTCGAGGACATCCGCAAGCTCCTCGGGGTGTTGTCCAGCCTGGTCGACAAGGGCAACACGGTCCTGGTGATCGAGCACAACCTCGACGTGATCAAGACCGCCGACTGGCTCGTCGACATGGGTCCCGAGGGCGGCTCGCGCGGTGGCACGGTCGTCGCCGAGGGCACCCCGGAGGAGGTCGCCGAGGTCGAGGCGAGCCACACCGGCGCCTTCCTTAAGCCGATCCTCGAGGGCCGCGGCGCGAAGCAGCCCGGCAAGCCGCGTCGTGCGGCGGCCGCGGAGGGCCCGGGCCGGACGACGACGAAGGCGACCGCCAAGAAGACTGCCGCGAAGAAGGCGCCTGCCAGGAAGGCGGCCGCGAAGAAGGCGCCGGCGAGGAAGTCAGCCGCGAAGAAGTAGCTCGGCGGCATCTCACAGGGTTTTCACAGGGCTGCTGGCTAGTCTCGCGCCATGACAGCCATCAACCGACGTCGTGCCCTCGCCGGATCCGCTGCCGTCGCCGTGGGCGTGCCCCTGCTGGCCGCCTGCGGCTCGGACGACACCGCGAGCGACTCCTCCCCGTCCGACTCCTCGTCCGGCTCCAGCGAGCCGAGCGACTCCGGCTCGAGCAGCAGCGACGGTGCGACGGCCGAGGCGCTCGCGACCACGGCCGACGTGCCGGTGGGCGGCTGCTTCGTGGTCGCGGCCGCCAAGGTCGTCGTCACCCAGCCGACCGAGGGCGACTTCAAGGCGTTCTCCGCGACGTGCACCCACCAGGGCTGCTCGGTCGAGTCGAGCACCGACGGGGAGATCCCGTGCCCCTGCCACGGCAGCACCTTCTCGATCGAGGACGGCTCGGTCATCCAGGGCCCGGCGACGTCGGGGCTGGCCGAGGTCCAGATCGCGGTCGACGGCGACTCCATCACCCGCGCCTGACCCTCACCCGCCACCACGCGGCGGGCGCTGTCGGGGGTCGCCCGTAGGGTTGTCCGGTGGCCACGCCGAGCTCCTACCGACCTGCGCCGGGGTCGATCCCGACCAAGCCGGGGGTCTACCGGTTCCGTGACGCCAAGGGCCGCGTGATCTACGTCGGCAAGGCCAAGAGCCTGCGTCCGCGGTTGTCGTCGTACTTCCAGGACATCGGCAACCTGCACCCGCGCACGGCCACCATGGTGACCACCGGCGCGAGCGTGGAGTGGACGGTCGTCGACACGGAGGTCGAGGCCCTCCAGCTGGAGTACAGCTGGATCAAGGAGTTCGACCCGCGCTTCAACGTCAAGTACCGCGACGACAAGTCGTACCCCTGGCTCGCGGTCACGGTCGGCGAGGAGTTCCCCCGCGTGATGGTGGGGCGCGGCGCGAAGCGCCGGGGGACGCGCTACTTCGGCCCCTACAGCCACGCGTGGGCGATCCGCGAGACGGTCGACCTGCTCCTGCGGGTCTTCCCGATGCGCTCGTGCAGCAACGGCGTGTTCAAGCGCTCGGCCCAGATCGGCCGCCCCTGCCTGCTGGGCTACATCGACAAGTGCTCGGCGCCCTGCGTCGGCACGGTCAGCGCCGAGCAGCACCGCGAGATCGTCGACGACTTCTGCGACTTCATGGCCGGCAACACCTCGGCCTTCACGCGTCGCATCGAGAAGGAGATGTACGCCGCCTCCGAGGCGCTCGACTTCGAGAAGGCGGCCCGGCTGCGCGACGACCTCGGGGCGCTGACCAAGGCGCTGGAGAAGCAGGCGGTCGTGCTCGGCGACGGCACCGACGCCGACGTGATCGCGCTGGCGGAGGACCCGCTCGAGGTGGCGGTGCAGATCTTCTACGTCCGCGGCGGCCGGATCCGCGGCCAGCGCGGCTGGGTCGCCGACCGCACCGATGAGGGCGGCACCGCCGAGCTCGTCCAGGACTTCCTGCTCCAGCTCTACGGCGGGGTCACCAGCGACGAGGGCCGCGACGCGATCCCGCGGGAGGTGCTGGTCCCGGCGCTGCCGCCGGACCACCAGGTCCTCGAGGAGCTGCTGGGGGAGCGGCGCGGCAGCAGGGTCGCGATCCGGGTCCCGCAGCGCGGCGACAAGCGCGACCTGCAGGAGACCGTCGCCTCGAACGCCGCCCAGGCGCTCGCGCTCCACAAGACCAAGCGGGCCAGCGACCTCACCACCCGCAACCGCGCGCTCGAGGAGATCCAGCAGGCGCTGTCGCTCGACGAGGTGCCGCTGCGCATCGAGTGCTACGACGTGTCCAACCTCCAGGGCACCGAGGTCGTCGCCTCGATGGTCGTCTTCGAGGACGGCCTGGCCCGCAAGTCGGAGTACCGCCGGTTCGTGATCCGCGGCGTCGACGGGCAGAACGACGTCGCCTCGATGCACGAGGTGATCACCCGGCGCTTCAAGCGGCTCCAGGACGAGCAGGGCAGGAGCGAGACGGTCAGCACCGACGCGGGTCCGATGCTCGTCGATCCGGAGACGGGCCGCCCGCGCAAGTTCGCGTACGCCCCCTCCCTGGTGGTCGTCGACGGCGGCCCGCCGCAGGTCGCGGCGGCCCAGCAGGCGCTCGCCGAGCTCGGCATGGACGACATCCCCGTCTGCGGGCTCGCCAAGCGGCTCGAGGAGGTGTGGCTGCCCGACGAGGAGGACCCGGTGATCATGGCCCGCACCAGCGAGGGCCTCTACCTCCTCCAGCGGATCCGCGACGAGGCCCACCGCTTCGCGATCACCCACCACCGCAACCGCCGCTCCAAGTCGATGGTGGAGAGCCTGCTCGACGACGTCCCCGGGCTCGGCGAGGTGCGGCGTCGGACGCTTCTCAAGCACTTCGGCTCGCTGAAGAAGCTCCGCGAGGCCGAGGTCGACGACATCGCGCTGGTGCCCGGCATCGGGCCCCGCACCGCCGCCGCCATCAAGGACGCGGTCGCGAAGGGCGACGCGAGCCGCAAGACTGCAGCCACCGCACCGGTGGTCAACACCGCCACCGGCGAGATCCTGGAGGAGGACTAGGTCATGTCCCACGTGAGCGAGCCGACCCCCGGCGAGCTGGTGATCGTCACCGGCATGACCGGCGCCGGGCGCAGCACCGCGGCCAAGGAGCTCGAGGACCTCGGCTACTTCGTCGTCGACAACCTGCCGCCGACGCTGGTGCGCGACGTCGTGCGCCTCGTCGACGACAGCCGCGGCATCACCCAGCCGATCGCGGTCGTGGTCGACGTGCGCTCCGGCTCGTTCTTCGACTCCCTCCAGGCCAACCGGCACCAGCAGGTCACCGGTCGCCCCACGACGCTGCTCTTCCTCGAGGCCACCGACGACGTGCTGGTCCGGCGCCAGGAGGCCGCGCGCCGTCCCCACCCGCTGCAGGCGGGCGGGCGGCTGCTCCACGGGCTGCGCCGCGAGCGCGAGGTGATGGCCGAGCTCCGCGGCGACGCCGACGTGCTCCTCGACACCTCCAACTTCAACGTCCACCAGCTCCAGGACCGGATCGCCGGGCTCTTCGGCACCGAGGCCTCCACCCGGCTCAAGGTGACCGTCATCAGCTTCGGCTTCAAGTACGGCATCCCCGTCGACGCGGACTGGGTGGCCGACATGCGGTTCCTCCCGAACCCCCACTGGATCCCCGAGCTGCGCCCGCAGAACGGTCGCGACCCCGACGTCTCGGCGTACGTCCTCTCCCAGCCCGGAGCGGGACAGTTCCTCGACCAGTACCTCCCCGTGCTGCGGACCGTCGCCGAGGGCTACCTCGTCGAGGGCAAGCGCTTCATGCAGGTGGCGGTCGGCTGCACCGGCGGCAAGCACCGCAGCGTCGCGATGACCGAGGCGATCGCGGGCCTGCTCCGCGAGTCCGGCCACGACGTCAGCACCGCGCACCGCGACCTCGGCAGGGAGTGACGTGGCCCGCGAGACCGCGCAGGCCGCGGTCGCGCTCGGCGGCGGGCACGGGCTGGCCGCGACCCTGTCGGCGCTGCGACGCCTCCACGACGACCTCACCATCGACGACCTCACCGCGATCGTGACCGTCGCCGACAACGGCGGGTCCTCCGGTCGGCTCCGGGGCGAGTTCGGCGTGCTCCCGCCCGGCGACCTCCGGATGGCGCTGGCCGCGCTCTGCGGCGACGACGAGTGGGGCCGGACCTGGGCCGACGTCGTCCAGCACCGCTTCGCCGGCGACGGCGAGATGAACGGCCACGTCGTCGGCAACCTGCTGATCGTGTCGCTCTGGGAGCTGATGGGCGACCACGTGCGCGCGCTCGACTGGGTCGGACGCCTCCTCGGCGCCCACGGACGGGTGCTGCCGATGGCGACCACGCCGATGGACATCACCGGTCGCGTCCGCGGCGGCGACCCCGACGACCCCACCCGGGTGCAGGTCGTGCAGGGCCAGGTCGAGGTCGCGACCGCGCCCGGTCAGATCGAGTCCGTCTCCCTCGTCCCCGAGGACCCGCAGGCCTGCCCGGAGGCGGTCGAGGCGATCCTCGCGGCCGAGTGGGTGGTGCTCGGGCCCGGGTCGTGGTTCACCTCGGTGATCCCGCACCTCATGGTCCCCGGCCTGCGCCGCGCGCTCGCCGAGACCGACGCCCGGCTGGTGGTCGTCCTCAACCTGGAGGCCCAGGCGGGGGAGACCACCGGCTTCGGCGCCGAGGACCACCTGGCCGCGCTCTGGGAGCACGCGCCCGACCTCACCGTCCACACCGTGCTCGCCGACGCGGCGTCGGTCGGGGAGGACCGCGAGCAGCTGGAGAAGGTGGTCGCCGACCGCGGCGGGCGCCTGGTCGTGGCCGACGTCTGCGTGCCGGGGGAGCCGCGTCACGACCCCGACCGGCTCGCCGAGGCCTTCCGGCGGATCGTCGACGAGGCCTGAGTCACGTCCGCGCGGGGGTCCTCGACGAGCCCGCCGAGGGTCGTTGACCTCCATGGCAGGATTCGGGCCATGGCAATGACGGCACAGGTGAAGGCCGAGCTCGCCTCCACCCAGATCACCAAGACCTGCTGCCGCAAGGCCGAGGTCGCCTCGATGCTCCGCTTCGCGGGCGGTCTCCACATCGTGAGCGGACGGATCGTGGTCGAGGCCGAGCTCGACACCGGGGCGGCCGCGCGCCGGCTCCGCAAGGACATCTCCGAGGTCTACGGGCACACCTCCGACGTCGTCATGGTGCAGGGCAACGGCATCCGCAAGGGCAGCCGCTACATCGTCCGGGTGACCAAGGACGGCGAGGCGCTGGCGCGCCAGACCGGCCTGCTCGACCAGCGCGGGCGCCCGGTGCGTGGCCTGCCGCCGGCCGTCGTCAGCGGCGGTGGCTGCGACGCCGTCGCCGCGTGGCGCGGCGCGTTCCTGGCCCACGGCTCGCTCACCGAGCCCGGCCGGTCCTCCTCCCTGGAGATCACCTGCCCCGGCCCGGAGGCCGCCCTCGCCATCGTCGGCGTGGCCCGCCGCCTCGGGATCTCGGCCAAGGCGCGCGAGGTGCGCGGCGTCGACCGGGTCGTCATCCGCGACGGCGACGCGATCGGCGCGCTGCTGACCCGTCTCGGGGCCCACGAGTCGCTGATGGCCTGGGAGGAGCGGCGGATGCGGCGCGAGGTGCGCGCGACCGCCAACCGGCTCGCCAACTTCGACGACGCCAACCTGCGCCGCTCGGCCCGTGCGGCGGTGGCCGCGGGGGCTCGGGTCGAGCGCGCCCTGGAGATCCTCGGCGAGGAGATCCCCGACCACCTGCGCCAGGCCGGCCACCTGCGCCTCGAGCACAAGCAGGCGTCGCTCGAGGAGCTCGGGCAGCTGCACGACCCGGTGCTCACCAAGGACGCGATCGCCGGCCGGATCCGCCGGCTGCTCGCGATGGCCGACAAGCGCGCCGAGGAGCTCGGCATCCCCGACACCGAGGCCTCGCTGACGCCGGAGATGCTCGTCGACGAGGGTTGAGGCCGGCTCCCCGGCGCCCTCCGGGGCGGCGGGACGTTCGGCCCTTGCGCCCGGGACCACCGGGCGCGAGGCTGTGCCCGGCTTTGGATCGTTCCAAAGTTACCTGTCCGTACCGCGGGAGACCGCGCTCGGGCACGTCGCCGCCACCCGATAGGGTCGGTGATGCTGGTCACCGAAGGCCAGGCTGTCCACGGGGTCACCGAAGGCCCCCATCCCAGGAGGCACACAGACATGACTGTTCGCGTCGGCATCAACGGCTTCGGCCGCATCGGCCGCAACTTCTTCCGCGCCGTGCGCGCCTCGGGCGCCGACATCGAGATCGTCGGTGTCAACGACCTGACCGACAACGCCTCGCTCGCCCACCTGCTGAAGTACGACTCGATCCTCGGCCGCCTCGACGCCGACGTCTCGAGCGACGACACCTCGATCATGGTCGGCGACCAGAAGATCGCGGTCTCGGCCGAGCGCGACCCGGCCAACCTGTCGTGGGGCGACCTGGGCGTCGACGTCGTCGTCGAGTCCACCGGCTTCTTCACCGACGCGACCAAGGCCAGGGCCCACGTCGACGCGGGCGCCAAGAAGGTCATCATCTCCGCGCCCGCCTCCAACGAGGACATCACCATCGTGATGGGCGTCAACCACGAGCTCTACGACCCGGCCCAGCACACGGTCATCTCCAACGCGTCCTGCACGACCAACTGCCTGGCGCCGATGGCCAAGGCCCTCAACGACGGCCTCGGCATCACCAAGGGCCTGATGACGACCATCCACGCCTACACCGCCGACCAGAACCTCCAGGACAACATCCACAAGGACCCGCGCCGCGCCCGTGCGGCCGCGCTCAACATGGTCCCGACCTCGACCGGTGCCGCGAAGGCGATCGGCCTGGTGCTCCCGGAGCTCAAGGGCAAGCTCGACGGCTACGCCATGCGCGTCCCGGTCCCGACCGGCTCGGCCACCGACCTCACCTTCGAGGCCTCGCGCGAGACGTCGGTCGAGGAGGTCAACGAGATCGTCAAGGCGGCCGCCGACGGCCGGTTCCTGAAGTTCTCCACCGACCCGATCGTGTCCACCGACATCGTGACCGACCCCGCGTCGTGCATCTTCGACGCGCCGCTGACCAAGGTCATCGGCAACCAGGTCAAGGTGCTCGGCTGGTACGACAACGAGTGGGGCTACTCCAACCGCCTCGCCGACCTGATCACGCACGTCGGCTCGTCGCTCTGAATCGATGACCGACCACACTGCAGGCATCGAGTCGCTGGGTGACCTGAGGGGCAAGCGCGTCCTGGTCCGCTCGGACCTCAACGTGCCCCTCGACGGCACCACCATCACCGACGACGGCCGGATCCGCGCGAGCGTCCCGACCATCGACCGGCTCGCCGAGGCGGGCGCCCGGGTGGTCGTCACCGCCCACCTGGGCCGGCCCAAGGGAGCGCCCGACCCGGCGTACTCGCTGCGTCCGGTCGCCGAGCGGCTCTCCGAGCTGCTCGGCCGGCCGGTCGCCTTCGCCACCGACACGGTCGGGGCGAGCGCCACCGAGACGGTCGAGGGCCTCGGCGACGGCGACGTCGCGCTGCTGGAGAACGTTCGCTTCAACGACGGCGAGACCAGCAAGGACGACGCCGTCCGCGCGTCCTTCGCCGACCAGCTCGCCCAGCTCGCCGACGCCTTCGTCTCCGACGGCTTCGGCGTCGTGCACCGCAAGCAGGCCAGCGTCTACGACGTCGCGCTCCGGCTGCCGTCCGCGATGGGCGGGCTGGTCGCGGCGGAGGTCGACGTGCTGCGTCGCCTCACCGAGCACCCGGACCGGCCCTACGTGGTCGTGCTGGGCGGGTCGAAGGTCTCCGACAAGCTCGGCGTCATCGACAACCTGATCGACAAGGCCGACAAGCTGCTCATCGGCGGCGGGATGGTGTTCACCTTCCTCAAGGCGCAGGGGCACGAGGTCGGCAAGAGCCTGCTCGAGGCCGACCAGCTCGACACCTGCACCCGTTACCTCCGCGAGGCGGAGGACCGCGGCGTCGAGATCCTGCTCCCCACCGACGTCGTGGTCGACACGGCGTTCCCGTCGGGCGACCGCGAGCCCGAGCCCCGGGTCGTGGCCGCCGGCGAGATCCCGGCGGACGCCCTGGGCCTCGACATCGGCCCCGACTCGTCGGCGGCCTTCGCGGCCGCCCTGGCCGACGCCCGCACGGTCTTCTGGAACGGGCCGATGGGCGTCTTCGAGGTCGACGCGTTCGCCGACGGCACCCGCGCCGTCGCCGAGGCGCTGACCAAGGTCGACGGCCTGTCGGTGGTCGGCGGCGGCGACTCCGCCGCCGCGGTCCGCACGCTCGGCTTCGACGAGGCCGCGTTCGGTCACATCTCCACCGGCGGTGGCGCGTCGCTGGAGTTCCTGGAGGGCAAGGAGCTCCCGGGCATCGCCGTACTCGAGAGGGACTGATCCGTGGCTGCCACGAAGAACACCCGCACCCCGCTGATGGCGGGCAACTGGAAGATGAACCTCAACCACCAGGAAGCGGTGGTGCTGGTCCAGAAGCTCGCGTGGACGCTGTCGGACAAGCGGCACGACTTCAGTGCCGTCGAGGTCGTCGTGGTGCCGCCGTTCACCGACCTGCGGTCGGTGCAGACGCTCGTCGACGGCGACCGCCTGTCGCTGGGCTACGGCGCGCAGGACGTCTCGGTGCACGACAGCGGCGCCTACACCGGTGAGATCTCCGCCGGCATGCTCGCCAAGCTCGGCTGCTCCTACGTCGTCGTGGGCCACTCCGAGCGACGGATGTACCACCAGGAGAGCGACGAGCTGGTCAACGCCAAGGCCCACAAGACGCTGCAGGCCGGCATGACGCCGATCGTCTGCGTCGGCGAGGGCCTCGACGTGCGCCAGGCGGGGGAGCACGTCCCCTTCACCCTGACGCAGGTCGACGGCTCCCTGGACGGCTTCACCGCCGAGCAGGTGGCCGGGCTCGTGGTGGCCTACGAGCCGGTCTGGGCGATCGGCACGGGCGAGGTCGCCACCCCGGACGACGCGCAGGAGGTCTGCGCGGCGATCCGCGAGCGGGTGCGCGAGGTGCACGGTGACGGGGCCGCCGATGGCCTGCGGATCCTCTACGGCGGCTCGGTGAAGGCGGCCAACGTGGCCGGCATCATGGAGAAGCCGGACGTCGACGGGTGCCTCGTCGGTGGCGCCAGCCTGCAGGTCGAGGAGTTCGGCGGAATCTGCCGTTTCCGCGACATGCCGGTGCTGTGAGGCCCCTCACCGGTCGCCCCAGGTCGTGACGTAGGCTTCGCATCGTGATTCTGCTCTTCACCATCCTGCTCGTTGCGACGAGCGCGATCATGATCCTGCTGGTGCTCCTCCACAAGGGGCGTGGCGGCGGCCTGTCCGACATGTTCGGCGGCGGCGTCTCCAGCAGCCTGGGGGGATCGTCGGTGGCCGAGCGCAACCTCGACCGGTTCACGATCGGGACCGGCATCATCTGGTTTGCCTGCATCATCGCCCTGGGCCTGCTCAAGGCCTACCAGGGCAACTGAACAACTCCCCCCTTGTGAAGTGAGCCGAAGGAGTCCTCGTGGCCGGTGGTGGTGGAAACGCGATCCGCGGTAGTCGGGTCGGAGCGGGGCCGATGGGTGAGGCCGAGCGTGGCGAGGCCGCGCCCCGGCAGACGGTCACCTACTTCTGCAGTCATGACCACCGCTCGGTGGTGACCTTCGCGATCGAGGCCGCCGTGCCGGAGTCGTGGGACTGCCCCAAGTGCGGCCTGCCGGCCAGCCTCGACAGCGAGAACCCGCCGCCGGCGCCGAAGATCGAGCCCTACAAGACGCACCTCGCCTACGTGAAGGAGCGTCGCAGCGAGACGGAGGCGGCCGACATCCTCGACGAGGCCGTCGCCCTCCTGCGCAGCCGCCGCAAGGCCGGCGAGATCATCTTCTGACCGGGCACTTCCTCGCGCTGGAACCTGCTGACCGGGCAGTTCCTCGCGCTGGATCGTGCTGACCGGGCAGTTCCTCGCGCTGGATCGTGCTGACCGGGCAGTTCCTCGCGCTGGATCGTGCTGACCGGGCAGTTCCTCGCGCTGGATCGTGCTGACCGGGCAGTTCCTCGCGCTGCGTGGCTGTGGACAGCGCTGCGCACGATCGGTCGGGACCGGGCATGGTCGGGACCATGCCGAAGCTGCCCACGTGGTGCCGCGACGTCGCCCTGCTCGACGGGTCCGCACCGATCCCGATCGACCGCGTGTTCTCGTCCGCCGAGGCCGACCTCCTCGGCGTACCAGCCAGCCTGCGCGCGAAGCTGGTCGCACGAGGACTGGTCCGGCCCCTGGTCCGAGGGGTGTTCGTGGCCGCGCAGGTCCAGGACTCGTTCCGACTCCGGGTGTCTGCCGTCAGGCTCGTCGCTCCGCCGCACGTGGTGGTCGTCGACCGCACCGCAGCCTGGATCCACGGGGTCGACGCGTTGCCGCGCAGCGCGATCCACCAGATGCCGTCGCTCGACCTGTTCAGTTCGTCGGGCAGCCGGATCCGCCGTGCGGGCATCAGCAGCGGCGTCCGCGGCCTGCTCGCTCGTGACATCGAGGAGATCGATGGCGTGCGCCTGACGACGCGCCTCCGGACGGCGTGCGATCTCGGGCGGCTGCTCTGGAGGTACGACGCCCTGGGTGCGATCGACGGCTTCCTGCGACTCGGGGTCGATCAGCAGCGGCTCGTCGCCGAGGTCGACAGGTTCAAGGGTTTTCGAGGAGTCGTCCAGCTGCGCCACCTCGCGCCACTGGGCGACACCGGTGCCGAGTCACAGCCGGAGAGCGCGCTGAGGTTGCACTGGCACGAGTCGGGCATCCCCGTCCCACCCCAGACGCAGATCTGGGTCCACGACGACCTGGGCACGCCCAGGTTCCGCATCGACGTCGGATGTGTCGACGTGAAGTACGGCGCCGAGTACTTCGGCGAGGAGTTCCACGGCGATGACGAGCGGGAGGATGACGAGACCCGGCTCGAGTGGCTGAGCAGCCGACGTGCCTGGGACATGGACGTGTTCACGAAGATCGACGTGTACGGACCGGAACTCCTCGCCGGCGACCGTCTGGGCCGCGGCTTCGAGCGGGCACGCGCGACGTACGCCACCCGCATGGCGACAGTCATCGACCTGGCTCGCTAGCGCGAGGAAGTGCCCGGTCGGCGTGTTCCAGCGCGAGGAAGTGCCCGGTCGGCGTGTTCCAGCGCGAGGAAGTGCCCGCTCAGCGCGTTCCAGCGCGAGGAAGTGCCCGCTCAGCGCGTTCCAGCGCGAGGAAGTGCCCGCTCGGCGTGTTCCAGCGCGAGGAAGTGCCCGGTCGGTCAGAGGGCGGAGGCGGCGTCCTCGTCGAGCCACCAGATCGTCTCCTCGCCGCGCACGCCGCGGGCGGGGGTCTCCTCGACCGACCCGTCGTCGGCGAGCGCGCGGGCGACGGCGTCGGCCTTGCCCTCGCCGCTGGCGAGGAACCAGACCGCGCGGCAGCGCTCCATCGCCTCGAAGGTCAGGCTGACCCGGTCGGGCGGCGGCTTGGGGGAGTCGTGGACCGCGACCGCGATGGCGTCGGTCGCTCGCAGGGCGGGGTGGCCGGGGAAGAGCGAGGCGCAGTGGCCGTCGGGGCCGATGCCGAGCATCAGCACCTCGAAGAAGCCCGCGCCGTGGTCGCGCAGCGCCTCGGAGTACGCCGTGGCGGCGTCCTCCGCGGTCGCCACCTCGTCGCTGGCGGGAACCTCGTGGACGTGGGCGGGGTCGACGTCGACGTGGTCGAGCAGTGCCTCGCGTGCCTGGCGTGCGTTGCGGTCGGGGGAGCCGGCCTCGACGAAGCGCTCGTCGCCCCACCAGAAGACCACCCGCGACCAGTCGACGGCCGAGTCCTGGGCGCGGCGGGCGAGCTCGCGGTGCAGCGCGTCGGCGATGGTGCCGCCGGTCAGCCCGACCTGCGGCACCTCGCCGCGGGCCTGCGCGGCCTCGAGCCGGTCGAGCAGGGCGGAGGCGACGTCGCCGACGAGCAGGTCGGCGTCGTCGTGGCGGCGGATCTCCACGGGGCCGCTCACTTCTTCGCCCCGTCGTGCAGCCGCACCAGCTTGGCGGCGGTCGCGGCGTAGGTGTCGTCCTCGTCGAGGCGGCGCAGCTCCTCGGACAGCAGTGCGGGGATCTCGCGCCGCTTGAGCGCGACGGGTCGGTCGGGGCGGTTCGGCGAGGTGAAGGTCGCCAGCCGGCCGTCGTTGCGGGCGATCCGGATCGGCCCCTCCTTGGTCTCCAGGGTGACCTCGGTGATGCCCGGTCCCGCGGAGGTGGCGCGGTCGACGACGACCTTGAGCCGGTCGCACAGCCAGGCGACGAGCAGGTCGGCGCTGGGGCTGATCTTCTCGGCCGTGACCTTGGCGTGGGTCACCTTGAGCGGGTGCTGGTCGAGCGCGGCGGCCAGCAGCGCCCGCCACGGCGTCAGCCGGGTCCAGGCCAGGTCGGTGTTGCCGGGCGCGTAGGACCGGCACTGGTTCAGCATCGCCGTCGACTTGCCGCGGGAGACGGCGGCGGCGTCGGTGATCCGGCGCTGGGCCAGGGCGCCGAGCGGGTCGGCGGCGGGGTCGTGCGGGGCCTGCGTGGGCCACCAGATCGCGACCGGGGAGTCGGGCAGCAGCAGCGGCAGCACCACGGACTCGGCGTGCTTGACCACCTCGCCCTTGAGCCGGATGAGCGCGGTCTCGCCGCCCCACCCGTCACCGCTGCCGACCTGCGCGTTGACGTGGCCGGCGCCCCGGACGTCGCCGAGGATCACGCCGAGCACCCGCGACGGGTGCTCGCGCGAGGCACGCTTGGCCGCCTGCATCGCCTCGGCCGCGTCCTCCTCGGGGGCGACGATCACGAGGGTCATCACCATGCCCATCGCCGGGCTGCCGGCGCGGGTGCGGGCGCGGACGAACTCCGCGGCGATCCGGGCCGACGTGGTGTCGGTGAGCTCGATCATCGGAGCACTCCTTCGCGGGTGGTCGTCATGGCCGCCTCCACGTGCGGCCCTCGCGCGCGAGCATCGCGTCGGCGGAGGCCGGTCCCCAGGTGCCCGAGTCGTACGCCTCGGGCTTGCCCTTCCTCGCCCAGTGCTCGAGCACCGGGTCGAGGATCTTCCACGACAGCTCGACCTCCTCGTGGCGGGGGAAGAGCGGCGGGTCGCCGAGCAGGACGTCGAGGATGAGTCGCTCGTAGGCCTCGGCGCTGGCCTCCGTGAAGGACCCGCCGTAGGCGAAGTCCATGTTGACGTCGCGGATCTCCATCGCGGTGCCCGGGACCTTCGAGCCGAACCGCATCGTCATGCCCTCGTCGGGCTGGACGCGGATCACCAGCGCGTTGTGGGTCAGGTCCTCGGTCGCGGTCTGGGTGAACGGCAGGTGCGGGGCGCGCTTGAACACCACCGCGACCTCCGTCACCCGGCGGCCCAGCCGCTTGCCGGTGCGCAGGTAGAACGGCACGCCCGCCCAGCGCCGGGTCTCGACGTTGACGGTGATCGCGGCGAAGGTCTCGGTGGTGGAGGTGGCCTTGATGCCCTCCTCCTCGAGGAAGCCCTTGACCTTCTCGCCGCCTGCCCAGCCGGGGGAGTACTGCCCCCGTGCGGTCGTCAGGTCGAGCCGGGCCGGCAGCTGGGCCGAGGCCAGCACCTTCTGCTTCTCGATGCGCAGGCTCTCGGCGTCGAAGGCGATCGGTTCCTCCATCGCCACCAGCGCCATCAGCTGGAGCAGGTGGTTCTGGATCACGTCGCGGGCGGCGCCGATGCCGTCGTAGTAGCCCGCGCGGCCACCGATGCCGATGTCCTCGGCCATCGTGATCTGCACGTGGTCGACGTAGTTGGCGTTCCAGATCGGCTCGAACATGTTGTTGGCGAAGCGCATCGCCAGGATGTTCTGGACCGTCTCCTTGCCGAGGTAGTGGTCGATCCGGAAGATCGACCCCGACGGGAAGACGTCGCCGAGGATGTCGTTGAGCTCGCGCGCCGACTCGAGGTCGTGGCCGAACGGCTTCTCGACGACCACGCGTCGCCACTGGTCCGGGCGGTGGTCGGTGAGGCCGTGCTCCTTGAGCTGGCCGACGACCGTCCCGAAGAAGCCGGGCGGGATCGCGAGGTAGAACGCCATGTTGCCGCCGGTGCCGCGGAGCTGGTCGAGCTCCTCGACGGTGCGGCGGAGGTGGTCGAAGGCGACGTCGTCGTCGAAGTCGCCCGGGACGAACCGGAAGCCCTCGGACAGCTGGTTCCAGACCTCCTCGCGAAACGGCGTACGCGCGTGCTCGCGGACCGCGTCGTGGACGATCTGGGCGAAGTCCTGGTCCGCCCAGTCGCGCCTGGCGAAGCCGACCAGGCTGAAGCCGGGCGGCAGCAGGCCGCGGTTCGCCAGGTCGTAGATCGCCGGCATGATCTTCTTGCGCGACAGGTCGCCGGTGACGCCGAAGAGCACCATGCCGCAGGGGCCCGCGATGCGGGGGAGTCGGCGGTCCTCGGGGTCGCGGAGCGGGTTCGTGGAGGGCGTCATCGGCTGCGGTGCTCCCGGTAGTAGGCGATGAGGGATCGGGTGGCGGGGTCCTGCTCGTCGAGCGCGGACGGGTCGCCGGCGACGGCGGGTGTGACCTGCTGGGCGAGCTGCTTGCCGAGCTCGACGCCCCACTGGTCGAAGCTGTCGATGCCCCACACGGCGCCCTGCACGAAGGTGATGTGCTCGTAGAGGGCGACCAGCTGGCCGAGGACCGACGGCGTCAGGGCGGGCGCCATGATCGACGTGGTGGGGCGGTTGCCCGGGAAGGTACGGGCGCTGACCAGCGCCTCGTCGACGCCCTCCGCACGCACCTCGTCGGCGGTCTTGCCGAACGCCAGCGCGCGGGTCTGGGCCAGGAAGTTCGCCAGGAACAGCTCGTGCACGTCGGTGTCGCCATCCCTCAACGCGTAGGCCGGCTGCGCGAAGGCGATGAAGTCGGCCGGGATCAGCCGGGTGCCCTGGTGGATCAGCTGGTAGAAGGCGTGCTGGCCGTTGGTGCCGGGCTCGCCCCAGAACACCTCGCCGGTGTCGGTGGTGACCGGGGAGCCGTCCCAGCGCACGCCCTTGCCGTTGGACTCCATGGTCAGCTGCTGGAGGTAGGCCGGGAAGCGGTGCAGCTGCTGGGCGTAGGGGAGGACCGCGTGGGTCTGGGCACCGAGGAACGTGGTGTACCAGACGTTGAGCAGGCCCATCACCAGCGGCACGTTGGTGGCCGGCGCCGCCGTCCGGAAGTGCTCGTCCATGGCGTGGAAGCCGTCGAGCATCTCGGCGAAGCGCTCCGGCCCGATGGCCACGACGAGCGACAGCCCGATCGCCGAGTCCATCGAGTAGCGACCGCCGACCCAGTCCCAGAAGCCGAACGCGTTGTCGGGGTCGATGCCGAAGTCGGCGACCTTGTCGAGCGCCGTCGACACCGCGACGAAGTGCTGCGCGACCGCGGCCTCCCGGTCGGTGCCGGCGGGCAGGTGGTCGAGCAGCCACGCCCGGCACAGCCGGGCGTTGGTCAGGGTCTCCAGGGTGCCGAAGGTCTTGCTCGAGACGATGAACAGCGTGGTCTCGGGGTCGATCCCCTCGAGCGACTGCGCCGCGTCGGTCGGGTCGATGTTGCTGATGAACCGGCAGGACAGGCCGTCCTGGCGGTAGGGCGCGAGCGCCTCGTAGGCCATGACCGGCCCGAGGTCCGAGCCGCCGATGCCGATGTTGACCACGGTCTCGATCCGGCGCCCGGTGACGCCGGTCCACTCGCCCGAGCGCACCTTCGAGGCGAACGCGTAGACCCGCTCGAGCACCTCGTGGACGTCGGCGACGACGTCCTGGCCGTCCACCTCGAGGGTGGCGTCGGCCGGGAGGCGGAGCGCGGTGTGGAGCACCGCGCGGTCCTCGGTCGGGTTGACGTGCTCGCCGGCGAACATCGCGTCGCGGCGCTCGAGCACGCGGGTCTGCTCGGCCAGCGCGAGCAGGCGCTCGAGCAGGTCGCCGTGCAGGAAGGTGCGGGACAGGTCGACGTGGAGGTCGCCGGCCTCGCGGGCCAGCGCCGTCGCGCGCTCGGGATCGGCGTCGAACCAGCCGCGCAGGTCCGGGGCGAAGCCGTCCGCGGTCGCGGACAGCTCCGCCCAGGCCGGCGTGGACGTGGGATCCACCGGCCCGCCGGTGCTCACGAGCGGGCAGCCTCGAGCGACGCGCCGAGCGTTGTCTGGAGCTCGTCCCAGGCGACGACGAACTTCTCGACGCCCTCCTGGAGCAGCACCTCGATGACGTCGTCGTAGTCGATGCCGGCCTCGGCCAGCGCGGCCATGTGGGCCTCGGCGTCGTCGTAGAACGGGCGGACCCGGTCACCGCGGACCTCGCCGTGGTCGGCGACGGCCTCGAGCGTGGCCTCGGGCATGGTGTTGACGGTGTTCTCGACGACGAGGTCGACGACGTACATGGTGTCGTCGTAGTCGGGGTTCTTGACGCCGGTCGAGGCCCACAGCGGGCGCTGCCTGCGCGCGCCCTTGGCCTCGAGGGCCTCCCAGCGGGGGCCGGAGAAGAACTCCTCGTACATCTTGAACGCCAGGCGGGCGTTGGCGACGCCGGCCTTGCCCTTGAGCGCCGCGTCGGTGCCGGGGCCCTCGGTGGTGGCGTCGAGCCGCTTGTCGATCTCGGTGTCGACGCGCGAGACGAAGAACGACGCGACGGAGTGGATGTCGGCGAGCTCGTGGCCGTTGTCGGCCGCCTGCTCGAGCCCCGCGACGTAGGCCTCCATGACGTTGCGGTACTGCTCGAGGCCGAAGATCAGCGTCACGTTGACCGAGATGCCGGCGGCGATCGTCTCGGTGATCGCGGGCCAGCCCTCCTTCGTGCCGGGGATCTTGATCATCACGTTGGGCTCGCCCACGGTCTTGTAGAGCTCCGCGGCCTCGGCCACGGTCTGCTCGGTGTCGTGGGCCAGGCCGGGGGAGACCTCGATCGAGACGCGCCCGTCGACGCCGTCGGTGGCGTCGAAGACCGGACGCATGACCTTGCACGCCTCGCGCACGTCGTCGGTCGTGATGACGAGCGTGGCCCGGTCGACGTCGGCGCCCTGGCCGGCGAGCTCACGCACCTGGGCGTCGTAGCGCTCGCCCTTGGCCAGCGCGCTCTGGAAGATCGCCGGGTTCGACGTCACGCCGACCACGTTGCTGGTCTGCACGAGGTCGGCGAGGTTGCCGGTCTCGAGCCGCTCGCGCGAGAGGTCGTCGAGCCAGATGGACACCCCGGCGTCGGCCAGGGCCTTGAGACGGTCGTTCATGTGCTGCCTCCTGAGATGGGGCTGGGTTGGGGTGCTCGGGGTCCGGAGGTCAGGCCCGCACGACGGCGACGGTGTCGCGCGCCGCGTCGGCCACGGCCTGCGCGGTGATGCCGAACTCGGAGTAGATCCGGGCGTAGTCGGCCGACGCGCCGTAGTGGTCGATCGAGATGATCCGGCCCTGGTCGCCGACGACCTCGCGCCAGCCCTGCTTGACCCCGGCCTCGACCGAGACGCGGGCCTTGACGGTGGGCGGCAGGACGGTGTCGCGGTAGGCCTGGTCCTGGTCGTCGAACCACTCCATGCACGGCATCGACACCACCCGGGCGTCGATCCCGTCGGCGGCCAGCATCGTGCGGGCCTCCACGGCGAGCTGCACCTCGGACCCGGTGCCGATGAGGATCACGTCGGGCGTGCCCTTGTCGGCCTCGACGAGGACGTAGGCGCCTCGCTCGACACCCTCCACCGGGGCGAAGCCGTCCTCGCCGCGCGGGAAGACCGGGACGTTCTGACGGGTCAGCGCGAGCGCGGCCGGGCGGTCGGTGTGGCTGAGGATCGCCTGCCAGGCGGCCGCGGTCTCGTTGGCGTCTGCGGGGCGTACGACGTCGAGGCCGGGCATGGCGCGCAGCGCGGCGAGGTGCTCGATGGGCTGGTGGGTCGGCCCGTCCTCGCCGAGGCCGATCGAGTCGTGGGTCCACACGTAGGTGACCGGCAGCTTGCTGAGCGCCGCCACGCGCACGGAGCCGCGCATGTAGTCGGAGAACGTGAGGAAGGTGCCGCCGAAGACGCGGGTCAGCCGGTCGGCGGCGATCCCGTTCATGATCGCGCCCATGCCGTGCTCGCGGATGCCGAAGTGCAGCACGCGCCCGGCGTGCGGATCGGTGCTCCAGTCGCCGACCTCGGCGACCTCGGGGCCGACGGACGGTGCGCTGGTGATGGTGGTGTTGTTGGAGCCGGCGAGGTCGGCCGAGCCGCCCCACAGCTCGGGCAGCAGCGGCGCGAGGGCGTTGATGACCTTGCCGGAGGCCGACCGGGTCGCGACGCCCTTCTCGTCGGCGGGGAACGTCGGGATCGTCGCGGCCAGCTCGGTGGGCATCTCGCGACGCTTGAGCCGGTGGAGCAGCTCGGCCGACTCCGGGTGGGCCTCGGCCCAGGTGGCGTACTTCTCGTCCCACTCCGCACCCCAGGCGGCGCCACGCTCGCGCAGCCCGCGCGTGCGCTCGAGGACCGAGGGCGGCACCTCGAAGGTCTGGTCGGGGTCGAACCCGAGGACCTTCTTGGTCGCGGCGACCTCGTCGGCGCCGAGGGCGCTGCCGTGGGCGGCCTCGGTGCCCTGGGCGTTGGGGGCGGGCCAGGCGATGACGGTGTCGAGGACGATCAGTGAGGGCTGGTCGGTGACGCCGTGGGCCTTGCGGACCGCGGCGTAGAGCGCCGGCACGTCCTCGACGTAGTCGGTGCCTCCGTTGGTCCAGTCGACGGTCTGGACGTGCCAGCCGTAGGCCTCGTAGCGCTTCGCGACGTCCTCGGTGAAGGCGATGTCGGTGTCGCCCTCGATCGAGATCCGGTTGCGGTCGTAGACGACCGTCAGGTTGCCGAGCTTCTGCGTGCCGGCGATCGAGCTGGCCTCGGAGCTGACGCCCTCCTGGAGGTCGCCGTCGGAGGCGAGGACGTAGACCTGGTGGTCGAAGAGCCCCTCGCCGGGGGCGGCGTCGGTGTCGAGCATGCCGTGCACCCGGCGGGCCGAGAGCGCCATGCCGACCGCGTTGCCGACGCCCTGTCCGAGCGGTCCGGTGGTGACCTCGACGCCGGCGGTGTGGCCGAGCTCGGGGTGACCGGGGGTCTTCGAGCCCCAGGTGCGCAGCGCCTTGAGGTCGTCGAGCTCGAGGCCGAAGCCGCCGAGGAAGAGCTGGGTGTAGAGCGTGATGCTGGAGTGGCCGCACGACAGCACGAAGCGGTCGCGCGCCGCCCACTCGGGGTCGGCGGGGTCGTGGCGCATCACCTTCTGGAACAGCAGGTACGCGACCGGGGCGAGGCTCATCGCGGTGCCGGGGTGGCCGTTGCCGACCTTCTGCACCGAGTCCATCGCCAGCACGCGGGCGGTGTCGACGGCCAAGGCATCGATCTCGTCCCACTCGAGGGTGGCGGGCAGGGCGGACTTTCGGGTCAACGCAGTTCCTCTCGTGGGGTGCAGCCTGGCGGCGGCCGGGGTGCGGTCGGGATCACAGCGCCCCGGGGGTGGCCTCGACTGCGAGCCTATCGCCGTGGCCGAGTAGACTCGACCCCGCCTGAGGGTGGTGGCGGACGCTGGTGCCGACCGCGGTTCGTCCCCTCCGGTTCCCCGACGTCCGCGTCCCACCCACTCCCGTTCCCCCGAGGTTCCCACCGTGTCCCACGCCGGCCCGCACGCTGCTGCGTCCGACCGGCAGCCGACCGGTGACGACGGCCTGGCCGACGGCCCCAAGACCTGGCGCGACGTCGTCGCTGCCTACGTCGGCCTCACCAAGCCGCGGGTCATCGAGCTGCTGCTGCTGACCACCGTGCCGGTGATGTTCTTCGCCGAGCGCGGCATCCCGGCGCTCGGGCTCGTCGCCGCGACCGTGGTCGGTGGCGCGCTGTCCGCGGGCTCCGCGTCGGCCTACAACTGCGTCTACGACCGCGACATCGACGAGCAGATGCGTCGGACGCGACGACGGGCCCTGCCGCGCCACATCGTCTCGCCGGTCTCGGCGCTCGTCTTCGCGACCGTGCTCGCCGTGCTGTCGACGGTGGTGCTGGCCCTGTGGGTCAACTACCTCTCGGCGGCCCTGTCCGTGCTCGCGAACGCGTTCTACGTGTTCGTCTACACGATGCTGCTCAAGCGCCGCACGACCCAGAACATCGTCTGGGGCGGGCTGGCCGGCTGCTTCCCGGCCCTGATCGGCTGGACGGCGGTCACCGGCGAGCTGGCCTGGACCCCCGTCGTGCTGTTCCTCGTGGTGTTCTTCTGGACGCCGCCGCACACCTGGGCGCTGGCGCTGCGCTATCGCGAGGACTACCGCAACGTCGACGTCCCGATGCTCCCGGTCGTGAAGCCTGCCGCCGAGGTGGGCCGTCAGGTCGTCGTCTACAGCTGGGTGATGGTGGCGACGTCGCTGCTGCTCTGGCCGGTCGCGGGGACCAGCGTGGTCTACCCGGTCGCGGCCGCTGTGCTCGGTGCGGTCTTCCTCGTCGAGGCACACCGCATGTGGGCCCGTGCGCGGAGCTCCGAGGTGCTCGCCGAGATCAACCCGATGCGGTTGTTCCACGCCTCCAACCTCTACCTCTCGCTGCTCTTCGTCGCGGTCGCGCTGGACCCCCTGCTGGTGCGCTGAGCGATTCGGTAGCCCAATCAGTCCGAAACGTCTCGGACTTGAGAATTACTAGATGAATGCTTGAGATTCCCTGCCGGGTCTTTCGCGCCGCGGTCCCGTTGAATCGTGCGTGAGGGGGCGATCAGCGTCCCCGTTCGTCTTGGGGGTTTGTCTCACCATGCCTGCACAGCACACCGACCAGAGCCGTGGGGGCTCGGTCACCCGGACCATCGCGCGGGCCGTGGCGCTCGCCGTCGCCGTCGGCCTCGCGGTCATCGGCTTCGCCGCGCCGTCGAGCGCGCACCACAACACGATCACCGGCGCCGTCTCCTGCCGCGAGGGTGGAGGCTGGCTCGTCACCTGGCGCGTCGTCAACAGCGAGCAGCGCACCGAGACGGTGACGTCGTCCAACCGCCCCGTCGTCCCGGCCGGCACCGTCTTCGGCCCCGCCCAGGCGCGGTCCTTCGAGGAGACGGTCACCACCAAGCCCGGCTCGCCGCTCACGCTCACCCTCGCCGCCCGCTGGAGCAACGGCACCACGGCGACCAACTCGGGCAGCATCGCCGTCGCGGCGTTCTCCGACTCCTGCAACGTGACCAAGGTCGACGCCCCGACCATCCCGGTCGTCGACGAGTGCGGCCCGGGCAACGCCCACTACGGCACGGTCCCGACCGGTCCCTGGACCTCGGTGACCAACCCGGACGGCAGCGTCACGGTCACCGCCCAGCAGGGCTACGTCTTCACCAACGGCCAGACCGTCGTCACCTACCCGGTGCCGGCCGACTCCAACGTGGCCTGCCCGACGCCGCCCACCACCCCGCCCACCACCCCGCCCACGACCCCGCCGACGACGACGCCGCCCGTCGTGACGCCGCCGGAGGTGCTGCCGGCCGAGGTCCGCATCGTGCGCGCCGCTGCCCGCCACATCGACAAGTGCGGCCGCCGCAGCGACCTGTTCAAGGTCGGCAAGCGGTCCGGGATCACCTACACCGCCAACGGCAAGGTCGTGCGCCAGGGCGTCTGGATCAAGGCCCGCACCCCGAAGGTCACGATCCGTGCGGCCTCCTCCGAGACCGGTGTCGAGCTGCGCGGACGCCAGGTGTGGAAGATCCGCTTCTCGGCGAAGTCCTGCTCGCGGGCTCCCGAGGTCGCGCCCGCCACGGGCCAGTGACCCCGGTGCGCCGCACCGCCCTCGCGGTGGCGGCCGCACTGCTCGCGATACCGGTGACCGGTGCGGGGGCGGCGCACGCCGCCCCCGACCGGCTCCGGATCGCTCGCACCGGCACCAACGCCACCGTCGTGGAGGTGCCCTCGCGCGGCAACACGCTCGCGGTGGGCAACCAGCTCCGCGGGACCGTCTACACCTGGTCGCAGGGCGACCCGCCGTGCGACCCGACCGGCAGCACCGTCTACGCCGGTCACGCCTGGCGGGCCGGCAACGGCGTCGCCGACCGCTGGGGGCGCCTGCGCAAGGGCGACCGGATCAGCGTCGGCGGCTGCCGCTTCGAGGTGACCCGCCGCGAGTTCTGGTCGGCGGACCGACGGATGGGCTCGCTCTACTCGGTCTCCGGCCCGCCGCGGATCGTGCTGGTGGCCTGCAAGGCCGACGACTACTCGCGCCGCACGGTCGTCTTCGCGCGCAAGCTCGGCCCGCGCCACGTCGCGGCGGCACGGGTCGCCGGTCCCTAGGGCGGTCAGGTCCTCGCGCGCAGGTCGTGGCGCAGCTCCCGTTCGCGGACGGTCTCATGGGCGACCAGCGCGACGAGGACGGACGCCACGACCGCCAGCGCCGCCGTGGCGTCGACGCGGGTGGCGAGGGGGGCCGCGAGCACCAGCACCGCGGCCGCACCCACGCGTGCTGCCGGCAGCGTCCCGGTGCCGCGGCGCCGGAACGCAGCGAGCGAGACCAGGTAGAGCGCGACCCCTCCGCAGAGCGCGGCCGCCGCGACGACGCTGAGCGGCTCGTCCACGTGGGCGAGGGTCTTCTTCACGCCGAGCGCGAACAGGATGATGCCCAGCACCGTGAGGGTGTGGAGGTACATGTAGCAGTCCCGCGCCACCCGCACCTGCTCGGACGGGGAGGCCGACGCGAAACGCCGCTCGACGGCGAGGGCGGTGACGTCGAAGTACGCCCACCACAGGGCCGCCGCCGCGACGGCGGCCACCACCGCGGCCGTGACGAGCCCGAGGTCCAGGGGCGCGCCGTCCGCGCCGACACCGATGGACACGATCGACTCGCCGAGCGCGACGATGACGATCAGGCCGAACCGCTCGGCGAAGTGGCCGGGCGCGACCCGTGAGCCCTCGCCGGCGCTGCGGACGGGGCCGGTGTAGTCGACGGCCAGGGCGGCGACCCACGCGGTCGCACGCAGGGGACCGTCGAGCAGGGCGCCCGCGACCAGCAGCGCCGGGCCGACCGACAACGGCACCGCCAGGCGACGCAGGACGGCGCGCAGCCCCGCGTCGTGGCGCCCGAGGATCCAGTAGAGCGACAGGTGCAGCAACCGGACCACGAGGAGGCCACCCGCGAACCACACGGCGCTGGCGCCGAACGCGTCCGGCACCGCCAGCGAGACCACCAGCATCGCCGCCACGGCGGCGAGGAGCGCCACGCGAGCTGGACCGTCCTCCGACCCGGCCGCGTTGGCCACCCACGCGTAGGCCACCCACGCCCACCACAGGGCGAGGAGGATCCCGATGCCCTGCAGGACGTTGCCCCACGACTCACCGGCACCGAGGTAGCCGGTGACCTGCGTGAGGGCGAACACGAACACGAGGTCGAAGAACAGCTCGAGGGGAGTGACCCGCTGCTCGTCCCGCGTGCCGCTCATGGAGGCGGTCGGAGGCGGTCCGCGGCGGTCATCGACCGACAGCCTCGATGACGAGCCGTGCGGTCTCGGCGCCGGAGAAGTTCTGCTGGCCGGTCACGAGGTTGCCGTCGCGCACGGCGAAGGAGCGGAACGGTCCGGCCTGGATGTAGTTGGCGCCCAGGTCCTTGAGCGAGTCCTCGATGCGCCACGGCATGATCGTGCGTCCCTCCGGCAGCAGGCCCGCCTCCCACGTCATCCGGTCCGCTGCGTCCTCCTCGACGTTGGGGAAGCCGGTCACGGTCCTCCCGGCGACGAGGGGCGAGCCGTCCGGGGCCTTGGCGAAGGCGAGGATCGCCGTCCCGTGGCACAGCGCGGCGGTGACCTTGCCGGTGGCGTGGAAGGCGCTGAACACCTCGTGCAGGTCGGTCGCGGCCTCGAAGGTGAACATGGGCGACTGGCCGCCGGCGACGACGAGCGTGTCGTAGGCATCCACGTCGAGGTCCCGGACGGCGCGCGTCGACGCCACCTGCGCGGTGAACCGGGGGTCGAACTTGTAGCCCCGCGAGATCTGGTCCTCGGCCTGCCACTGCGACGGATCGTCCGGATCACTCATCGCGTCCGGGACGCACGGCCCGCCGTCGGGCGAGTACAGGTCGACCTCCCAGCCTGCCTCGCGGAACAGGTAGTGCGGGTGGGTCAGCTCGGACCACCAGAAGCCGACCGGCCAACCGATCGAGGTGGACACCGCACCGTTGGCGATGACGAGGGCGGCTCGTCGGGGACGCCCGGGATCGACGGGGTTGAGGTCGCTGTGGGTCATGCCCGTGACGCTAGGCACGCCTCGGGTCGGGACCTAGAGGTCCTGCGTTGTGCCGCTACACGAATCGGGTGTGGGACCACGCCCGCCCGAGGGCTACATTCCCCCTCGTGAGCACCCTGGACCTGAGGCAGCTGCGCTCGGTGGTCGAGGTGGCCCAGCAGCGCAGCTTCACCCGGGCGGCGCAGCGGATGCACGTGGCGCAGCAGGCCCTGTCGCAACAGGTCCGCAACGTCGAGGACCAGGTCGGGGTCCAGCTCTTCCTGCGCACCGCCCGCGGCGTCGAGCCCACGGCCGCCGGCGAGGTCTTCGTCGAGGAGGCGCGGCGGGTGCTCACCGGGGTCGACCGACTGGTGCAGCGCACCCGGGCGGCCGCCGAGGGCCTGAGCGGGACCCTGCGCGTCGCGTACTCGCTCGCCACCGTGTACGAGACGCTGCCCCGCCTGCTGGAGGCGCTGCGGGACGCGACGCCCGACGTGCGGGTCGAGGAGCGGGAGATGGTCGCCAGCGAGATGGAGCAGGCCCTGCTCGACGGACGGGCCGACGTCGCGCTGTGCCCCCGCGCGGTCGTCGGTGCGGGGATCGACCGCGTCGAGGTCCGGCGCGAGGAGCTGGTGTTCGCCGTCGGCGCCGACCACCCCTGGGCCACCAGGGAGGTGGTGCCGCTGGCCGAGCTGGCGGACGAGAGGCTGGTCGTGTGGGGGCGGGACACGGCTCCGGGCTACCACGACGCCGTCCTGGCCAGCTGCCGGCAGGCGGGGTTCGAGCCGCACGTCGGCGAGCCGTCCAGCGGGGCGACCGTGTGGGGCGCCATCGCCAACGGCGCAGGCGTCGGGCTCGTCGTCACCTCGATCGCGGTCGGCCTGCCGCGCGGACTGGCGCTCGTGCGGATCGAGCCGCCCGTCCCTCGGCTCACCATCGACCTGCTGTGGGCGCACGAGGACGCCACCCCGCTCGTGGCGCGGGTCCGCACGATCGCGGAGCAGCTGGCCCACCGCTGGTAGGCCCGGCAGGGGGCGGTCCCGCTACGGGAGCCGGGTTGCCGGGTCGGCCTGGTGCTCAGCGTCGGGGCGTGCCTCGCGCGCGGCGTGGTGCGGCAGCACCGCGAGGGCCGCGCGGGCGAGCCCGGCCGCGAGCAGCCCCGCGCCGAGCATGTGCAGCGCGACGAGCAGGACCGGCAGGTCCAGCCAGTACTGCACCCAGCCCAGCACGCCCTGCAGCACCTCGACCAGCAGCACGAGCGCGGTGACGGTCGCCAGCCACCGGTGGCCGCCGCGCAGCGCGACGACGAGCAGCGCCACGGTGAGCGCGACGAGGACGTAGACGGCGTAGGCGTGCAGGTGAGACACGGTCGAGGGGTCGAGCCCGTTGCGCGGGGAGTCCGTGTCGCCGGCGTGGGGGCCGGCACCCGTGACGACGGTGCCGAGGTAGAGGACGACCCACCCGGCGGCCAGCGTGGACCAGGCGAGGGCGCGGGGGAGCGGCGGGGCCGCCGGGCGGTCCGGGCTGCGGAGCTCGTCGAGGAGCGCCACGCAGACCATGATCATCGCCATCGACAGCAGGAAGTGCCCCGACACGATCCACGGGTTCAGGTCGGTCAGCACCGTGATGCCGCCGATCACCGCCTGGAGCGGGATGCCGAGCCCGATCACGAACGACAGCCGGGTCGCGCGCCGGTGACGGGCGCCCAGCGCGGCGAGGAAGCACGCGATCGCGACCGCGGTCAGGGCGAAGGTGAGCATCCGGTTGCCGAACTCGATGGCGCCGTGGACGCCCAGCTCGCCGTGCGGGACGTACGAGGAGTCGGTGCAGCGCGGCCAGGTCGGGCAGCCGAGCCCCGAGCCGGTGAGGCGGACGGCGCCGCCGGTCACGACGATGCCGATGTTGGCGATCAGGTTGGCCACCGCGAGCGGCCAGAGGAACCGGGAGAGCCGGCGGAGCAGGTCAGTCATCATTCCCACTTGAAGGTACGGGCCGTGAGGAGCGTGCCGACGAGCGCCCAGGCGGCCAGCACGAGCAGGGAGCGGACGTCCACCGCGGCGTGCAGCCCGGCCTCGCGCATCGCCTCGCCCAGGGCCGAGGACGGGAGCCACGCGATCAGCGGGGCGGCCGCGCCGTAGGAGCTCGTCGGCAGCACCACGCCGCCTCCCGCCATGAGGAGGAGGTAGACCAGGTTCGCGAGCGCGAGGGTGGCCTCGGCGCGCAGCAGCCCGGCGACGAACAGGCCGAGGGCGGCGAAGGCGGCGGTGCCCAGCGCGACGGCGAGGACCAGTGCCGCCAGTGAGGTCAGCGGGTGGGTCAGGTCCGGGTCCCACCCGAGCAGGAGCCCGACCGCGACCAGCACGACGAGCTGGAGGGCCACCACGCTGAGCAGCGCGAGGACCTTGCCGAGGAGCAGCCCGTGGCGGGGGAGCGGTGACGAGCCGAGCAGCTTGATGACGCCGTAGCGGCGCTCGAAGCCGGTGGCGATCGCGACCGAGGTGAAGGCGGTCGACATCACCGCGAGGGCGAGGACGCCGGGGGTCAGCACGTCGACGGGGCGGTGACCCTCGAGGTCGATCCCGATCCGCCCCGCGCCGGCGACGCCGGCCACCAGCACGATCACCGGGATGACCACGGCGAGCAGGAGCTGCTCACCGTTGCGCAGCATCAGCCGCGCCTCCATCCGGGCCTGCGCCCGCACCATGCGGGCCAGGGGAGCCCCTCCCGGGGCGGGGGTGAAGGTGCTCACGGGGCGAGCTCCCGTCCGGTGAGGTCGAGGAAGACGTCCTCGAGGTTGCGCTGGCCGAGGTGCAGCGACTCGGGCAGCACGTCGTGGTCCTCGCACCAGCGTGACACGCGGCCGAGCGTCATCGAGTCGGCGGGACCGTGGATGAGCATGCTCACCTCGTCGAGCTGTCGGACCTCCGTGTCGGGACCGAGCTCGGCGCGCAGCGACTCGGGGGCGCCGTCGGGGAAGGGCCGGTTGACGACGAGGCGGATCGTGGCGGAGCGGCCGCCGCGGGTCAGCTCGGAGGGCGTCCCGGTGGCGATCACCCGGCCGTGGTCGATGATGTGGATCCGGTCGGCGAGGCGCTCGGCCTCGTCCATGTGGTGGGTGGTCAGCACGACCGTGACGCCGTCGCCGCGCAGCTCCTCGAGGAGCTCCCACGTCGTGCGTCGGGCCTGCGGGTCCATGCCGGCGGTGGGCTCGTCCACGAAGACCAGCTCCGGGCGACCGACCAGCGCGATCGCCAGGCCGAGGCGCTGCTGCTGGCCACCGGAGAGCCGGCGGTAGGGCGTACGGCCGCAGTCGGCGAGGCCGAGGCGGTCGCTGAGCAGCCCGGTGTCGAGCGGGCGGGCATGGAGCGACGCCATGTGGTCGAGCATCTCGCGGGCCCGGACGCCGCTCCACGCACCACCGGCCTGCAGCATCACGCCGATGCGGGGCAGCAGGGCGGCGCGGTCGCGCTGCGGGTCGAGGCCGAGCACGCGCACGGTGCCCTGCTGCGGGGCGCGGTAGCCCTCACAGGTCTCGAGCGTCGTGGTCTTGCCGGCACCGTTGGGGCCCAGGACGGCGGTGATCGTGCCGCGGTCCACGGTGAGGCCCAGCCCGTCGACGGCGACCTTGTCGCCGTACGTCATCACCAGGCCGTCGATCTCGACGGCGGGGGACGCGGATGGCACGCCTGAAGTCTAGGTGCGTGCCACCCACGGTCCTCGCGCGGTCCCGCTTCGGGCGTCAGCCCTTGACGAGCCGGACGTAGTCGACGTCACCCGCGAAGTAGTCGCAGCTGTCGGCGCCCACGGTCGGGTCGCTGGTGTCGCAGTCGAGCTTGCCGCCGATGGTCCACGGCTTGTTGTTGTCGATGGTGCCGGTGTTCTTGCGGATCCGGTTGCGGAACTCGCCGTCCACGTACATCGTCACCTGGGTGGACGTGCGCTCACAGCGCACGACGTGCCACTGGCCGTCGTTGAGCGGGGTCTTGGACCCGATCGCGGCCTGTCCGCTGGGCGACTTGAACATGCAGCTGATGACGCCCTTCGGCTGCTGGAACTTCACCTGGCCGCCAGCGGTCTTGGCCTGGCCCTTCTGGATCACGTTGCCGAACTTCACCGTCGAGCGGTAGCGGATCTCGACCGTGAAGCTCCCGGCGCCGGGATCCAGCGAGCCGTCGGCGGCGTCGGGGACCGTGATCAGGTGGTCCGTGCCGTAGTAGATGCCCTCGTCCGGCGAGTGCCGGTCGATGGTGGCGTAGCCGCCCCGCATCCGCACGTGGCTGCCGATCGCCGCGTCGTGCCCCAGCCCGGACGAGTCCGCCGCGACCGTGGACCCGGCCGGCTCGTCGAGCTCGAGCGCGAGGGTGGTGACGGGCGCCAGCCGCGCCGAGACGGCCCTGGCGTCCTGTCCGTTGGCGGTCGGTGCCGCCAGCACGAGGCCGCACAGCGCCGCTGCTCCCAGCGCCGCGAGCGCCGGTCCTGCTCTCCTCATCTCCCCGTCTCCCTTCGTGGGTGCACGGGATGGGTCCACCCCGTCCTCGACCCAGACAACCCCCGCCGCGGATGCCGTCGCGCTGGTGCGGCGGACGTACCCAGAACTGGGGGCGAGGGCCCCCAGCCGGTGACTTAGGCGACCCTTCCTTGAAGCGGGCGGTGCATTAACGTCACACTGTCGTTGTGGAATTCACCAGGACGGCTGCGACCCCCGACGGGGACGCACCCACGCGCGACCGCGTGGCGCGCACGATCCTGGAGAACGGTCCGTCGACCGCCGCGGAGCTCGCCGCCCGGCTCGACCTCACCCCGGCCGCCGTGCGCCGCCACCTCGACCAGCTCGCCGACGACGGCGTCGTCGAGGCCCGCGACCAGAAGGTCTACGGCACCCGCGGTCGCGGCCGCCCGGCCAAGGTGTTCGCGCTGACCGAGTCGGGGCGCGACAGCTTCGACCAGCAGTACGACGACCTCGCCGCCCAGGCGCTGCGCTTCCTCGCCGAGTCCCAGGGCGAGGACGCGGTGGCCGAGTTCGCGCGCCGCCGGGTCGCGTTCATCGAGCGCGACTACGCCGCGGTGGTCGAGGCCGACCCGGACCTCTCGCCGGCCGAGGCGCTGGCGCGGGTGTTCAGCCAGCAGGGCTACGCCGCGTCGGTGCGGCACCTGCCGGTCGTGGGGGAGCAGCTGTGCCAGCAGCACTGCCCGGTCTCCCACGTCGCCCACGAGTTCCCCCAGCTCTGCGAGGCCGAGACCGCCGCCATCGGCGCGGTCCTCGGCACCCACGTCCAGCGGCTGGCGACCATCGCCCACGGCGACGGCGTCTGCACGACCTGCATCCCCCAGACCCCCCGGTCCCAGAAGACCACCGAGAAGGAGAAGGCATGACCTCCATCGAAGAACTCAACCCGGAGCTCAAGGGCATCGGCACCTACGAGTTCGGCTGGTCCGACTCCGACGCCGCGGGCGCTGCCGCCACGCGCGGCCTCAGCGAGGAGGTCGTGCGCGACATCTCGGGCAAGAAGTCCGAGCCGCAGTGGATGCTCGACCTGCGGCTGAAGGGCCTCAAGCTCTTCCACCGCAAGCCGATGCCGACGTGGGGCTCCGACCTGTCGACGATCGACTTCGACAACATCAAGTACTTCGTGCGCTCCTCGGAGAAGCAGGCCACCTCGTGGGAGGACCTGCCCGAGGACATCAAGAACACCTACGACAAGCTCGGCATCCCGGAGGCGGAGAAGCAGCGCCTCGTCGCCGGTGTCGCGGCGCAGTACGAGTCCGAGGTCGTCTACCACTCGATCCGCGAGGACCTCGAGGAGAAGGGCGTCATCTTCGTCGACACCGACACCGCGCTGAAGGAGCACGAGGACCTCTTCAAGGAGTACTTCGGCACCGTCATCCCGGTCGGCGACAACAAGTTCGCCGCGCTCAACACCTCGGTGTGGTCGGGCGGGTCGTTCATCTACGTCCCCAAGGGCGTCCACGTCGACATCCCGCTGCAGGCGTACTTCCGGATCAACACCGAGAACATGGGCCAGTTCGAGCGGACGCTGATCATCGCGGACGAGGACTCCTACGTGCACTACGTCGAGGGCTGCACCGCGCCGATCTACTCCTCCGACTCGCTGCACTCGGCCGTCGTGGAGATCGTGGTCAAGAAGGGCGCCCGCGTGCGCTACACGACCATCCAGAACTGGTCGAACAACGTCTACAACCTCGTCACCAAGCGCGCGACCTGCGAGGCCGGCGCGACGATGGAGTGGGTCGACGGCAACATCGGCTCCAAGGTCACCATGAAGTACCCCGCGGTCTACCTGATGGGTGAGCACGCCAAGGGCGAGACGCTCTCGATCGCGTTCGCCGGCGAGGGCCAGCACCAGGACGCGGGCGCCAAGATGGTGCACGCCGCCCCCCACACGTCGAGCTCGATCCTGAGCAAGTCGGTGGCCCGCGGTGGCGGCCGGACGTCCTACCGCGGCCTGATCCAGGTCAACGAGGGCGCCTACGGCTCGAAGTCCAACGTGCTGTGCGACGCGCTGCTCGTCGACCAGATCTCGCGCTCGGACACCTACCCCTACGTCGACATCCGCGAGGACGACGTGTCGATGGGCCACGAGGCCAGCGTCTCGAAGGTCTCCGACGACCAGCTCTTCTACCTCATGTCGCGCGGCATGGAGGAGGACGAGGCGATGGCGATGATCGTGCGCGGCTTCGTCGAGCCGATCGCCAAGGAGCTGCCGATGGAGTACGCCCTCGAGCTCAACCGCCTGATCGAGCTGCAGATGGAGGGCGCGGTCGGCTGATCGCGCCGCCCCGCCCAGTGACCCGCTGGTCGAGGACGCCGCGCAGCGGCCGTCACGAGACCGAGCAACGAAGAAAGTAGAGCCTTGACCGTCACCACCGACTCCGTCCGTTCTGCCCTGGAACAGGACAAGATCGAGAGCCACCTCAACCCGGTGGGCTCGTTCGACGTCGCCGACCACCCCGTGCCCACCGGGCGCGAGGAGATCTGGCGCTTCACCCCGCTCAAGCGGCTGCGCGAGCTGCACGCCGACGCCGGCCTCGACGGCCGTACGTCGAAGCTCACCTGGAACGAGCCTGCGGGCGTGTCCGTCACCGCCGTCACCGGTGACGAGGCACGCGCGCTGCGCGGGATCAGCGGCCTCGTGCCCAACACCCGCTTCGCGGCCCGTGTCCTCGACGAGGTGCCCACGACCGTCCTGGTCGACGTGCCCGCCGACACCGAGGTCAGCGAGCCGCTGGTCCTCGACGTGCACGGCCTCGGCGTCGACGAGACCACCGGCGGCCACCTCGCGTTCCGCTTCGGCGCCCACAGCAAGGCGGTCGTGGTGGTCAACCACACCGGCTCCGCCTCGGTCGCCGCGGTCGTGGAGATCGTGGTGGGCGACGGGGCCGACGTCACGGTCGTGTCGATCCAGGACTGGGCCGACGACGCCGTGCACCTGGCCCACCACCAGGCGCTCGTGGGTCGCGACGCCTCCTACAAGCACGCCGCGATCTCCTTCGGCGGCGACGTCGTGCGGATGGACGCCAACGTCACCTACGCCGGTCCCGGCGGCTCCGCGGAGCTGCTCGGCCTCTACTTCGCCGACGCCGGCCAGCACCTCGAGCACCGCCTCTTCGCCGACCACGACGCGCCCCACACCAAGAGCCACGTGGTCTACAAGGGTGCGCTCCAGGGCGACGGCGCCCACACCGTGTGGATCGGCAACGTCCTGATCCGCAAGGTCGCCGAGGGCATCGAGACCTACGAGGAGAACCGCAACCTCGTCCTCACCGACGGCTGCCGCGCCGACTCGGTCCCCAACCTGGAGATCGAGACGGGCGAGATCGAGGGCGCGGGCCACGCGTCCACGACCGCGCGCTTCGACGACGAGCAACTGTTCTACCTGCAGTCGCGCGGCGTCTCCGAGGCCGAGGCCCAGCGCCTGGTCGTGCACGGGTTCTTCAACGACCTGATCCGCAAGGTCGGCGTGCCGTCGATCGAGGAGCGCCTGCTCACCACGGTCGAGGCCGAGCTCGCCAAGAACGTGCTCAAGGAGATCGCCGGATGACCTTCGAGCGCGCCTGCGCCCTCGACGAGGTGCCCGCCGACCAGGCGTTGGCGGTCACCCTCGGCCGGTTCGACGTCGCGGTCGCCCGCGACGGCGACGAGGTGTTCGCGATCGAGAACACCTGCAGCCACGCCGAGGTCGCCCTCAGCGAGGGCGAGGTCGCGAACTGCCAGATCGAGTGCTGGCTGCACGGGTCGATGTTCGACCTGCGCAGCGGCAAGCCCACCAACCTCCCGGCGACCGAGCCGGTCGCCACCTTCCCGGTCGACGTACGCGACGGCGTCGTCTACGTCGACACCGAGACCACCCTGAACGGAGTCACCCCCGCATGAGCAAGCTCGAGATCACCGACCTCCACGTCACCGTCGAGACCGAGGACGGTCCCAAGGAGATCCTCAAGGGCGTCACCCTCACCATCAACGAGGGCGAGACGCACGCGATCATGGGTCCGAACGGCTCCGGCAAGTCGACCCTGGCGTACTCCATCGCCGGCCACCCGAAGTACACCATCACCGGCGGCTCGGTGACCCTCGACGGCCAGGACGTGCTGTCCCTGTCGGTCGACGAGCGTGCCCGCGCCGGCATGTTCCTCGCCATGCAGTACCCCGTCGAGGTGCCCGGCGTCTCGGTCGCGAACTTCCTGCGCACCGCCAAGACCGCCATCGACGGCGAGGCCCCCAAGCTCCGCACCTGGGTCAAGGACGTCAACGGCGCCCTCGAGCGGCTCAACCTCGACTCGACCTTCTCCCAGCGCTCGGTCAACGAGGGCTTCTCGGGTGGCGAGAAGAAGCGCCACGAGATCGCCCAGCTCGAGCTGCTCGACCCCAAGGTCGCGATCCTCGACGAGACCGACTCGGGCCTCGACATCGACGCGCTCAAGATCGTCTCCGAGGGCGTCAACCGGTTCCGTCGCCAGGACGGCAAGGGCGTCCTGCTGATCACCCACTACACCCGCATCCTGCGCTACATCGAGCCCGACGTCGTCCACGTCTTCGTCGACGGCAAGGTCGCCGCGTCCGGCGGCAAGGAGCTCGCCGACGAGCTCGAGGCCGAGGGCTACGACAAGTACCTCAAGGCCAACGCCTGAGGCTCGTCCGCCCGACCAGCACCACTTCCCACACCGCCGAAACGAGGTAACGCCATGGAGGGACTGCTCCCGGATCTCGACGTGATCCGCAAGGACTTCCCGATCCTCGAGCGCACGCTCGCGGGCGGGCAGCCGCTGGTCTACCTCGACAGCGCGAACACCTCGCAGAAGCCGCAGGTCGTCATCGACACGATGGTCGACCACCTCGAGCGGCACAACGCCAACATCGCCCGCGCCATGCACCAGCTCGGCGCGGAGTCGACCGAGGCCTACGAGGGCGCGCGCGACAAGGTGGCCTCCTTCCTCAACGCCCGCACGCGCGAGGAGGTGGTGTTCACCAAGAACGCCACCGAGGCGCTCAACCTGCTCGCCCGCACGATCGAGCTCGGCCCCGGCGACAACGTCGTGATCACCGAGATGGAGCACCACTCCAACATCGTGTCGTGGCAGCTGGCGTGCGAGCGCTCGGGCGCCGAGCTGCGCTGGTTCGGCCTCACCGACGGCGGCGAGCTCGACCTGACCGACGCCGACCGGCTGGTCGACGAGCACACCAAGGTCGTCGCGTTCACCTGGGTGTCGAACATGCTCGGCACCATCAACCCGGTCGCCGACCTGGCGGCGCGGGCCCGGTCGGTCGGTGCGGTGTCGGTCGTCGACGCCTCCCAGGCGGCGCCGCAGCTGCCGGTGGACGTGCAGGAGGTCGACTGCGACTTCCTGGTCTTCACCGGCCACAAGGTGTGCGGCCCGACCGGCATCGGCGTGCTGTGGGGCCGCGAGGAGCTGCTCAACGAGCTCCCGCCCTTCCACGGCGGCGGCGAGATGATCGAGACCGTCACGATGGCGCGCTCGACCTACGCCCGCTCGCCGCACCGCTTCGAGGCCGGCACGCCGCCGATCGTGGAGGCGGTCGGGCTCGGTGCCGCGGTCGACTACCTCGCCCACGTCGGGCTGGACGCGATCCACCGCCACGAGCAGGCGATCACGGCGTACGCCCTCGAGGGCCTGCAGTCGGTCCCCGGGCTCACCGTGCTGGGGCCGCTCGACGCCACGCGGCGCGGCGGCGCGATCTCGTTCGAGCTCGACGGGGTGCACCCGCACGACATCGCCCAGGTGCTCGACTCGCGCGGCGTGGCCGTGCGGGCCGGTCACCACTGCGCCAAGCCGGCCCACGCGCGGTTCGGCGTGCAGAGCTCGACGCGGATGTCGTCGTACCTCTACACGACGCCGGGCGAGATCGACGCGCTGGTGGAGTCGCTCCACGCGACCCGCAGCTACTTCAAGGTGGATTGAACGGATGAGCACGGACCTCGACAGCCTGTACCAGGAGATCATCCTGGACCACTACAAGAACCCGCACCACAAGGGCCTGCGCGACCCGTTCGAGTCCGAGGTGCACCACGTCAACCCGACCTGCGGTGACGAGATCACCCTGCGGGTCCACCTCGCCGACGGTGTCGTCGACGACGTGTCCTACGACAGCGTCGGCTGCTCGATCTCCCAGGCCTCGGCGTCGGTGATGACCGACCTGGTGATCGGCAAGCCGCTCGACGAGGCGATGTCGATCCACCAGACCTTCCTCGAGCTCATGCAGGGCAAGGGGCAGGTCGAGCCCGACGAGGACGTCCTCGAGGACGGCATCGCGTTCGCCGGTGTCGCCAAGTTCCCCGCGCGCGTGAAGTGCGCGCTGCTCTCCTGGATGGCGTGGAAGGACGCGACCACCCAGGCACAGGCCACAGACGAAGGAGACCCCGCATGAGCGAGTCCCAGCAGACCGACCACTCCGACCTGCCCGAGGTCCCCGAGGCCACCGGTGGCGGCACCGCGACGGTCACCGTCGACGACGTCACCGAGGCGATGAAGGACGTCGTCGACCCCGAGCTCGGCATCAACGTGGTCGACCTCGGCCTGGTCTACGGCGTGCACCTCGACGAGCACAGCAACGCGGTGCTCGACATGACCCTCACCTCGGCCGCGTGCCCGCTGACCGACGTGATCACCGACCAGACCGAGTCCGCTCTCGAGGGCCTCGTCGGCGACGTCGCCATCAACTGGGTCTGGATGCCGCCGTGGGGCCCGGACAAGATCACCGAGGACGGCCGCGAGCAGCTGCGGGCGCTGGGCTTCAACGTCTGAGGCACGTCCCCACGAGCGAAGCGAGTGGGGGCGTGACCCGAAGAGGTCGAGGAAGCCCCACGGGCGAGCTCGCGAGGCCGTGACGGGCGGCTCGAGACCTGCCTCCGGCAGGACCCACGAGCGAAGCGAGTGGGGGCGTGACCCGAAGAGGTCGAGGGAGCCCCACGGGCGAGCTCGCGAGGCCGTGACGGGCGGCTCGAGACCTGCCTCCGGCAGGACCTCGCCGCCGAGCCATGACCGATGTCATGCCGGGGACGTGTGAGGCGGCACGGGCGTCGCCCTCACGAGGACGGCAGAGTCGTCCTCATGAACCGGAACACGCTGTCCTTCCTCGCCCTGGCCGTCTCGATGCTCTTCGGCGCGGGCTTCGTCGCCGTCCCGGACGCCGCCCGCAGCGGGTACGCCGCGATCGGCGGCGTCGTGGTGGCCCTGGCGTGGATCGCCTCGGGGCGGTTCGGGCGTCGCGAGCACGTGTTGCCGCGTCGATAACCCGTGGCGGCGGGGTGTCGGCCGGGCGCACACTCCCTGCGTGCTGAACCCCCACCCCACGCGCTACGCCGAGCTGAACGGCGTGCTGCACGACCTCGTCATCGGCGCGCAGGACGCGCTCGGCGAGTCGTTCGTCGGCGCCTACCTGCAGGGCTCGTTCGCCCTCGGCGCCGGTGACCTGCACAGCGACTGCGACTTCCTCGTCGTGGTCCGGGAGCGCCCCGACGCGGACCAGGAGGAGGCGCTCCGCGCGCTCCACCGCGCGCTCCCGCACCGCGACGGCCACTGGAACCGCCACCTCGAGGGGTCGTACGCCGTCGCCGCCGACCTGCGCACGACCGCGGGCCTCGGCCGCGACTGGCTCTACGTCGACCACGGGTGGGACGAGATGCGCTGGGCGGAGCACTGCAACCAGCCGTGGACCCGCTGGATCCTGCGCGAGCACGGCATCACGCTCGTCGGGCCGTGCCCGGTCGAGCTGATGGACCCGGTGCCGGCGGAGGTGCTGCGCGCCCACGCGCGGGCCGGTCTCGACACCCTCGCCGACGACGTCCTCGGCTGGTGCCCGCCGACGATGGCGTGGTGCCAGCGCTACCTCGTGGTGCAGGCGGCTCGCAGCCTCTACACCGTGCGCACCGGCGAGGTGGCCAGCAAGCGCGACGCGCTGCGCTGGTCGATGGTGCACGGTGACCCGCAGTGGCGTCCGCTGCTGCAGCAGGTGCTCGCCGACCGCGACTGCGGCTTCGACCCGCAGGCGGCACCGCGGCCCGGCTCGATGGAGGCGGCCCGCGCGTTCGCGGCGCACGTGGCGGCCGTGGCCTGACCCGTAGGCTCGGGACATGAGCGAGCACGAGGTCGACCCGCCCGCGACCGGCAGCAGCGAGGTCGACTTCGACCACGAGGAGCTGCGGGTCTTCTGGGACCTCGCCCGGTTCCACGCCAGGCTCAACACCATGCCGGGCTACTTCGGGCCGACCGCGCTGGAGTCGGTCCCGCCGCCGGGATGGGCGTACGGCGACACGGCGGGGGAGTCCGACGCGTTCGTCGCGCAGGTGCTGGCCGACGACGGCGGGTCCACCACCGCACCGCTCGAGGACTACGCCGGGGACCTGCCGCAGACCGGCTCGCTGTCCATCCTGTGCGACGGCGCAGGCGTGCCCCGAGCGCTGCTCGAGGTGACCCACGTGGCCACCTCGGGCGACGAGGTCGTCGAGTCGTTCCGGGTCGTCCACCGGTCCTGACCGGCCGCGCCCGGTCAGCCGCGGTAGGCCGGCAGCGCCGGATGCCAGGTGAGCGGCACGGCCGGCACGATGTCCTCGCTGGTGTCGTCGGGCCAGGTGGCGCGCCCGACGTACGTCGTCCCGGCGAGCGTGAGCCGGACGGTGTAGTCGAACGGCCCGCTGCCGAGCGTCGTCGCGCGCCGGCCGAGCCGGTCGGAGGCGCGGAACGACAGCCCGCCCTCGACCCAGCACCGCTCCGGGCGGCCGAGGGGGAGCACCACGGACGCCCCGTCGGAGGAGGAGACGGTGATCTCGGCGCTCGCGTCGTCGTAGGCCCGGTCGAGGTCGGAGACGAAGAGCTCCACGCCGTAGGAGTCGAGCGTCCCGTCGTGGTCGGCGAGGACCGCGGCCTGCCCGGTCGCGGCGTCGGGGAAGGTGCCGTCCACCGGCGTGCGCCACCGGACGGTCGTCACCGCGTCACCGCCGGTCGGACCGCGCCCGAACAGGTCGACGTCCCAGTCGCCGGCCGGTCCTGCGGGAGCGACCCGGAAGGTGCGCTCGCCGGTCGTCTCGACCGGCACCGTGACCTGACGCCCGCAGCCGTCGCGGGTGCCGTGCTCGCGGAACGTGGCCTCGAACGTCCAGCCGGGGAGGTCGAAGGCGAAGTCCAGCGCGGCCGGGTCGCCGACCGTCGGCGGCGTGTCCGAGGGGCCGCCGTCCGCGCAGCCGTTCGCGTAGCAGATCGTCCAGGGGCTGAGCGACTGCTGGCCCTCGGGCGTGAGCACGTGGAACCGGGGCGGCCGGCTGGTCGAGTACGCGTCGGCGGGCTGCTCCGGCGGGACCTCGAGCCCGTTGGCGAGCGTCGTGGCAGGGGACCGCGGCGCCGGAGCGGCCGCGTCGGGCGTCGAGGCGCCGCAGGCCGAGAGCACGAGCGCCGCCGCAGCGACCAGGACCGTCCGCATGACCGTCTGACGCGGTGGCGGGCCCCGGCGTTCCGGTGTGGGAGAGTCCTCGCATGGCCGAGCGGAAGACCTACCTCCTCGTCGACGGGGAGAACATCGACGCCACCCTCGGGACCTCGATCCTGGGCCGACGGCCCCGGCCCGAGGAGCGCCCGCGGTGGGACCGCCTGCTCGAGTGGGCCGAGCGGGCCTTCGACCAGGACGTCTCCGGCCTGTTCTTCCTCGCCGCCGGCAACGAGCTGCCGACGAGCTTCGTCCAGGCGCTGCTCGCCATCGGTTTCACCCCGATCCCGCTGAGCGGCGAGGGCAAGGTCGTCGACATCGCCATCCAGCGCACGGCCGAGGCGCTCGTGCACCGCGAGGCCGACGTGGTGCTGGTCAGCCACGACGGCGACTTCGTCGACCAGGTCTCGGCGCTGTGCGACGGCAGCCGCCAGGTCGGCGTCATCGGGTTCACCGAGTTCGTCAACGCGCAGTTCCGCAACCTCCCGGGGCTGCGGATCTTCGACCTCGAGTACGACCTCGGCGCCTTCAACGCCTCGCTGCCGCGGACCCGGATCATCCCGATCGACGAGTTCGACCCGCTCGACTTCCTCTGAGGCGTCGGGGGCGCCGCGCCGGGCTCAGCGCCGGGCGCGCACCTTGGTCACCCAGTACTCGGTGTCGGGCGTCGGGGTGGTGCCGAAGCGCGCGTTGGGCAGGTAGAGGTCGCGCCCGAACCGTGCCACCGTGGTCGGCACGTCGACGTCGGCCGGCGTGATCGTGCGCACGAGCCGCCCGCGCGTGCCGGTGCGGTCGAGCCGCAGCACGGCGATCTCCCCCAGCTGGTTGCGCACGACGTAGAGGGTGCGGCCCTGGCGCAGCATCCCGTCGCCCATCGTCAGCGAGGCGCCGCCCAGGTCGACCTCGGTGGCCGCACCGGTCGCCGGGTCGACCCGGTAGAGCAACCCGCTGCCGGAGTTGACCACGAGCAGCGCGCCACCGCCCGGCGCGGTGGTGATGCCGTTGGCGCCGAACCCGGTGCCCTGCACCCAGTCGCCCCCGAGCTCGACGGTGGTGGCGACGGCGTCGGGGGTGCCGCCCGGGCCCCGTGCGATCCGGTAGAGCTGGGGGAGGGACGAGTCGGTGAACCACGCGGCGCGGCGGGTGAGGACGACGTCGTTGACGAAGCCGCCCGACACGTCGTAGTCGGTCACCGTGTCGGTGCGGGTGTCGACGATGCTCGCCGTCCCGGAGTCGGCGCCGGCGACGTAGAGCCGCGCGCGCCGGTCGACCTTGAGGCCCGCCGCGGGGGTGCCGGAGCCGTCGACGACGACCCGGCCCTTCCCGGTGCGGAGGGACACGCGGTAGATGTCGCCGTCCGCCAGCGAGCCGAGCCATGCGTGGGGGCCGGGGCCGATGGCGATGCCCTCGGGCTGGAAGCCGTCGGGGAGCTCGATCCGGGAGGGGAACGGCCGGTCGGGGGCGGCGACGGCGGAGGCCGGAGCGGCGGTGGTCAGGGCGCTGAGGCCCAGGACGGCGGTGAGGCAGGGGACGAGGAGACGGCGCACGGTGGACCTCCGAGGGTGGGTGGACCTTCGACAGTAACCACGGCTGCGTGGGGCGGGCTAGGTTGCGCCCGTGCCCCACGTCCTGGTCCCCGTCCCCCGCTGGCAGCGCTGGGTCGACAACTTCGTCGCCCGACACGGCGCCACGCCGCTGTCCGTGACCGGCGGCAGCCTGCGCGGGACGGCGGTGGACGGCTCGCACTTCGCGGCGCACCTGCCGTTCGGACGGGCGTACGACGGCGCGCCGGACCCGGGTGACTTCACCGCCGCGGCCGACCCGCCGGACGACTGGGGCGTGCTGCTGGTGCGCAAGGGCGGCTTCGCCGTCGCCCGGCTGGCGGGGGAGCGGACGGTGGACTCCAAGACCGGCCAGCGCCACGTCCAGGGGCGCACGAAGGCGGGCGGTCAGAGCCAGCAGCGGTTCGCGCGCCGCCGCGACAACCAGGCGAGGCAGGCCTACGAGGCGGCCGCCGACCACGCCGCCCGGATCCTCGACGGCGTCGCCGTGGTCGTGACCGGGGGAGACCACGCGGCGGTGGACGCGGTGCTGGAGGACGCCCGCCTGGCGCGGGTGGCGGTCGTCGGCCCCTGGCTCCCGGTGCCGGACCCGCGGCGCGCGGTGCTGGAGCAGGCGGTCGCCGACGCCTGCGCCGTGCAGGTCGAGGTCGTCAACGCCTGAGCGTCACGGGTGCGCCCGGAGGTCCGCCTCCAGCTCCCGGCGGCGCGTTTCCCAGCGCTCGGCGATGCCGTCCATCTCGGCGCTGACGAACGCCAGGAACTCCCGCATCAGCACCAGGCGCGGGCGCGCCGGGGAGTCGGCCGGGAGTCCGGCGAGGCCGTCGTCCAGCGCCTTCAGCATCGGGGCGTACGCGGTGTCCTTCTGCACCATCGCGCCGTGCCACGCGTCGTCGTCGACGACGTAGACGTCGCGACGGGTGCCGCGCTCGCGCTCGCGGTGGACGAACCCGACCTGGGTGAGGAACTTGATCGCTCCCGACACGGCCGCCGGGCTGATGCCGAGGGCGTCCGACAGCTCCGCCGAGGTCATCCTGCCGTCGTCGTCGGCCGTCAGCGCGGCGAACACCCGGGAGGGGAGCCGGGGCAGCCCGGCGTCGGTCATCGCGCCGCCCATGCGCTCGACGTACTGCTCGATCGGGGACGGCTTCATGTCACCACCTTACAAAGATTCACACAAGTGTGAAAGCAGGCGTAGCGTGGGTGGCGTGACGTCACCGATCGAGATCAGCGGGCTCGTCAAGACCTTCGGCAGGGTGCGGGCGCTCGACGGCCTCGACCTGACGGTCGACGCCGGGGAGGTGCACGGCTTCCTCGGACCCAACGGCGCGGGCAAGTCGACCACCATCCGGGTCCTGCTCGGGCTGCTGCGCAGCACGGCGGGCACCGTCACGGTGTTCGGTCTCGACCCGTGGCGCGACGCGACCGGGATCCACCGGCGCCTGGCCTACGTCCCCGGCGACGTCAGCCTGTGGCCCAACCTGACCGGCGGCGAGACGATCGACCTGCTGCTGCGGATGCGCGACGTCGACCCGCGCGGCACCCGCCGCGACGAGCTCCTCCAGCGCTTCGAGCTCGACCCGACGAAGAAGGGCCGCGCCTACTCCAAGGGCAACCGGCAGAAGGTGGCGCTGGTCGCCGCCTTCGCCGCGCCGACCGACCTGCTCGTGCTCGACGAGCCGACGTCGGGCCTCGACCCGCTGATGGAGGAGGTCTTCAACCAGTGCCTGGCCGAGCACAAGGCGACCGGCACGACGGTCCTGCTCTCCAGCCACATCCTCAGCGAGGTGGAGCGGCTCGCCGACCGGGTCACGATCATCCGCGGCGGCCGGGCGGTCGAGTCCGGCTCGCTGGCCGACCTGCGCCACCTGCGCCGCAACCGCGTGCGCGCGGAGGTGTCGGGCCCGCTGCCGGACCTGTCGGCCCTCGACGGCGTGCACGACGTCGAGGTCGACGGCCGGGTCGTCTCGGCGTCCGTCGACCCCGCGGGCCTGCCGCTGCTGCTCAGGGCGCTCGACGCCGCGGGCGTCGTCTCCCTGACCAGCACGCCGCCCACCCTCGAGGAGCTCTTCCTCGACGCCTACCGGAGCACCTCGTGAGCACGCGGTTGCGCGGCACCGGCCTGCTGCTGCGGTTCGCGGTGCGACGCGACCGCGTGCTGCTGGCCGCCTGGCTGCTCGTGCTGACCGCGACCGTCGCGGCGAGCGCGGCGGCGACCGGTCCGCTCTACGCCACCACGGCCGAGCGGGTCGCCGCCGCCGAGGCGCTCAACGCCAGCCCCGCGATCGTCGCGCTCTACGGCCCCATCCTCGACACCTCGAGCCTCGGCGAGCTCGCGATGACGAAGATGACCGTGCTCTACGCGGTCTTCGTCGCCTTCCTGTCCGTCGTGCTGGTACGCCGCCACACGCGGGTCGAGGAGGAGTCCGGTCGCGCGGAGGTGGTCGGCGCGACGGCCGTCGGCGCCGATGCTCCGATGGCGGCGGCCGTCCTCGAGGCGGTGCTGGCCTCGGTCGTCCTCGGCGTGCTCGTCGCGGTCGCGGACGTCGCCGCCGGGCTCCCCGCGGGTGGGTCGGTGCTGTTCGGCGCGTCCTGGACCGGGATCGGCCTGGTCGGCGCGGGCATCGCCCTCCTCACGGCGCAGGTGTCGTCCAGCGCCCGCACCGTCGGGTTCCTCGCCTCGGCCGTCATCGGCGTCCTCTACCTCCTGCGTGCGGTCGGCGACCTGACCGCCGGCTGGCTGTCGTGGCTGACGCCGTTCGGCTGGGGCACCCAGCTCAGCGCCTGGTCGGCGCCACGGGTCTGGCTGCTGGCGCTCTACCTGCTGCTCGCCGCCGGGCTGGTCGCGGCGGCCGTCGCCCTGCGCAGGCGTCGTGACCTGGGCGCGGGCCTGCTGCCGGACCGTCCGGGCCCGGCGGAGGGCTCGCCCCGCCTGCGCGACGGGCTGGCGCTGGTCTGGCGCCAGCAGGGCACCGCGCTCGGCGGGTGGACGGTCGGTGCCGCCGTCCTCGGCGGGCTGATGGGCTCGATCGTCCCGTCGATCGGCGACATGCTCGACACCGAGGCGACGCGCGGGGTGGTCGAGGCGATGGGCGGGGTGGGCGAGCTGCAGGACGCCCTGGTGTTCGCCCTCGCGTCTGTCGGAGCGGTCGTCATCACCTGCTTCGGCATCGCGGCGGTGACCCGCGCCGCCGGCGACGAGCACGACGGGCGCACGGAGGCCGTGCTCGCCACCGCGACGTCCCGCTCGTCGCTGCTCCTCGCCCTCGCCTCGGCGGCGCTGGCGGGCACGACCTGGCTGCTCCTGGTCTCCGGGGTGGCCACCGCCGTCGGCCGCGGGGACGGGGTCGCCGCCGTCGGGGCCGCGCTCGCCCAGGCGCCCGCGGTGTGGGTGGTGCTCGGCGCGGCCCTGCTGCTCCTGTCGTTCCGGAGCCGGTGGGCCGTGGCGGGCTGGGCCGTGCTGGTGCTCTGCGTGACCCTCGGCCAGGTCGGTGCGGCGCTCGACCTCCCCGGCTGGGTGCTCGGGCTCTCGCCCTACCACCACGTGCCGAAGTACCCCTCGGAGGCGTTCGCCTGGCGGCCCGAGGTCGGCCTCGCCCTGGTCGCGGCGCTCGCCGTCGCGGCGGCCTGGTGGCGCTACCGGAGCCGCGACATCGGCTAGCGTCCTCGCCATGTGGCAGCCCGAGCCGGGGTGGCAGCGCCTCCCGGGAGCCGGTCCCGCGACGGCGGGCGTGTGGTCGGCGTCGTCCGCGGGCCGCGAGGTGGTCGTCAAGCGGCTCACCGCGCCGGACCCGCACGACCACCCCGGGACCCTCTCGCCCGCGGACGTGAACTACTGGCGGCGCGCCGCCGACGTCGCGCTCAGCGGCGTGGTCGCCGCGTCGCCCGGGCTGCGCGAGCCACCCGTCGTCCGGGTCGAGGAGGACGACGAGGGCATCACGCTGGTGCACGAGCGGGTGGTGCGCCACGACGCGCCCGGTCCCTGGCTCGCGGCCTGCCTGGGCCGCTTCGCCGCCGTCGACCTCGGCGCCCAGCCGTGGCTCGCGCGCGACCAGCTCCGCACCCGCCTCGCGCTGGTGCAGCGGCGCGGCGGGTGGCGGACGCTGGCGCGGACGCCGGTCGCCGACGTCGCCGAGCACCTGTGGTCGCGCCGCGACGGGTGGCTCGACCGGTGCGACGCGCTGCCACAGGTCGCCCAGCACGGCGACCCCTCGGCGGCCAACATCCCGGGCCGGCACGGGGAGGGTGCCGTCGCGATCGACTGGGCGCACCTGGGGACCGGCCCGGTCGGTGCCGACCTCGGCTACCTCTCGCTCGCCACCCGCGAGGACGTCGACCCGCTGGTCGAGGCGTACGCCGCCGCGCTGCCCGCGGGCCTCGCCGACCGTGAGCAGGTGCTCCTCGGTGCGCGGGTGATGGCCGTCTACACCGCCCTCACCCGGCTCGACTGGGCGCTGGCCCGGGTCGCGGACGGCGACGGGGCCCTGGTCGGCAAGTTCCGCCACCCGAGCGTGGCGCCCTACATCTACGCGATGCAGCGCCAGGTCGACCAGATCGAGGCGCTGCTCTCCTGACGGGCGCCCGGGCTCAGAGCTGGTCGGCGGAGAAGGTGTCGCAGGCCTCGAGCGTGCCCTCCTCGAAGCCGGTGGTGAACCACCGCATCCGCTGCTCCGACGAGCCGTGGGTCCAGCCCTCGGGGTCGACCCGCTGGCCGGCCTGCTGCTGGATCCGGTCGTCGCCGACCGCCTTGGCCGAGTCGAGCGCCTCCGCGATGTCGGCCTGGTCGAGGCCGTCGAGGATGCCGTCGCCGTCGCTGGCGTCGCGGGTCCACATGCCGGCGTAGCAGTCGGCCTGCAGCTCGAGGCGGACCGCGTCGGAGTCCGCGCCCTGCTGGGTGCGGACCTGCCCCATGGTGCCCATCAGGTTCTGGATGTGGTGGCCGTACTCGTGGCCGAGGACGTAGGGCTCGACGAAGTCGCCGCCCTGGCCGCCGAGCTGGCCCTCGAGGACGTCGGTGAAGAACGTGGTGTCGAGGTAGATCTGCTGGTCGGCGGGGCAGTAGAACGGGCCGACCTGCGAGGAGGCCTGGCCGCAGCCCGTCTGGACGCCGCCGGCAAAGGTCCTGATGTCGGCCGGCGTGAAGCCGGTGCCGCCCTGCTCGGGCAGGGTGGTCGCCCAGAACTGCTCGAGCGAGTACGCCACCGCCTTGCGCGCGCAGTCGGCGTCGCGGTTGGCGTCGGCACCGGACTTGCAGTCGGCGTAGCGCTGGTCGCCCGAGTCGATGCCTTCGGGCTGGCCGATCGACCCGCCGTCGCCGGCCGGGTCGCCCGAGCCGCCGGGCAGCCCGCCACCCACGCACGTCGTGAGCACGATGAAGAGCACGATGATGACCAGGCCGCCGATGCCGCCGCCGGCGCGGGCGCCGCCGGGGATCGGGATCCGCATCGGGCCGCCGCCACCGCCGCCACCACGTCCGGCGTCGCTGACCCGACCCCTGCTGATGTCGGCCTTCGGGTTGAAGCGCATGGTCGTGCCTTTCGCCGTCGCTCACGCCCCGGTGGTGGCGTCAGCGCAGGTTAGCGCCTGTCGGCGACGATGCGGCTCCACGCGTCACCCCTTCGTAGGATGGGGCACGAGATGATCACCGCCCAGAAGCTCGAGGTCCGAGCCGGCGCGCGGCTCCTCATGGAGGACGTCACCTTCCGCATCGCCGCAGGCGACAAGGTGGGCCTCGTGGGGCGCAACGGAGCCGGCAAGACGACCCTCACCCGCATCCTCGCCGGCGAGGGCACCCCCGCCGAGGGGCAGGTGCTGCGCAGCGGCGAGATCGGCTACCTCCCGCAGGACCCCCGCGTCGGCGACCCCACGGTCCTCGCCCGCGACCGGATCCTGTCCGCGCGTGGCCTCGACGAGGTCGTGCGCCGCCTGCGCGAGGCCGAGGTCGACATGGCCAGCGAGGACCCGAAGGTCCACGAGCGCGGCATGAGGCGGTGGGCCAACGCCGACGCCGAGCTGCACGCCGGCGGTGGCTACGCCGCGGAGTCCGAGGCCGCCCAGATGGCCGCCGCCCTCGGCATCGAGGAGCGCCTGCTCGCCCAGCCGATCGGCACCCTGTCCGGCGGCCAGCGCCGCCGCGTCGAGCTCGCCCGGATCCTCTTCTCCGGCGCCGAGATCATGCTGCTCGACGAGCCCACCAACCACCTCGACGCCGACTCGATCGTCTGGCTGCGCGACTTCCTCAAGGCGCACCGCGGCGGGTTCGTGGTGATCAGCCACGACAACGCGCTGCTCGAGGCGACGGTCAACAAGGTCTTCCACCTCGACGCCAACCGCGCGGTGATCGACGTCTACAACATGGGGTGGCACAACTACCTCACCCAGCGCGAGGACGACGAGAAGCGCCGCCGGCGCGAGCGCCAGAACGCCGAGAACAAGGCGAAGGTCCTCACCGACCAGGCCAACAAGATGCGCGCCAAGGCGACCAAGGCGCAGGCCGCGCAGTCGATGCTCAAGCGCGCCGAGAAGATGATGGCCGGCATCGAGGGCGAGCGCGCCGCCGACAAGGTCGCACGGATCGCGTTCCCCGAGCCCGCCCCCTGCGGCAAGACGCCCCTCATGGGCACCGAGCTGTCGAAGTCCTACGGCTCGCTCGAGGTCTTCACCGCCGTCGACCTCGCGATCGACCGCGGCAGCCGCGTGGTCATCCTCGGCCTCAACGGCGCCGGCAAGACGACGATGCTGCGGATCCTCGCGGGCGTCGACCAGCCCGACACCGGCCAGGTCGTCCCCGGCCACGGCCTCAAGATGGGCTACTACGCCCAGGAGCACGAGACGCTCGACGTCGACCGCACCGTGCTGGAGAACATGCACAGCGCGGCCCCCGAGCTCACCGACACCCAGGCACGGTCGGTGCTGGGCTCGTTCCTCTTCTCCGGCGACGACGCCCACAAGCCGGCCGGCGTGCTGTCCGGCGGCGAGAAGACCCGTCTCGCGCTGGCGATCCTCGTCGTCTCCAGCGCCAACGTGCTGCTGCTCGACGAGCCCACCAACAACCTCGACCCGGCCTCCCGCGAGGAGGTGCTGCACGCGATCCGCAGCTACAAGGGCGCGATCATCCTGGTGACCCACGACGAGGGCGCGGTGCGCGCGCTCGACCCCGACCGGGTGCTGCTGCTGCCCGACGGCGACGAGGACCTGTGGACCGACGACTACGCCGACCTGGTGTCCCTCGCCTGAGCTCCTCGGTGGTTGAGGTGCGAGCCCTTCGAGACGCCTCGTCCCTCGGCTCCTCAGGATGAACTCCGCGAGCCTCGAAACCACACGTTACCGATCAGTAGTAACCTCGCGGCATGACTCCCGAAGAGCTCGCCGCCGTCGGTCTCCGCCTCGACCTGGACGGCGCCGTCGCCACGATCACGCTGGACCGGCCCGAGGTGCGCAACGCCCAGACGCCCGCCATGTGGCTGGCGCTCGGCGAGCTCGGCGCCAGCCTGCCCGACGAGGTGCGGGTGGTGGTGGTGACGGGGGAGGGCGACACCTTCTCCGCCGGCCTCGACCGCGCGATGCTCGACCCCGCCAACGCCGGCCCCGGCACCGTGCTCGAGCTGCTCTCGCTGGGCGACGAGGAGGCCTCGTCGCGCATCGACGGCTTCCAGGGCGGCTTCACCTGGCTGCGCGACCCGCGCTTCGTGTCGATCGCGAAGGTGCGCGGGCACGCCGTGGGCGCCGGCTTCCAGCTGGCCCTGTCGTGCGACCTGCGGGTCGTCGCCGACGACGCGAAGTTCTGCATGAAGGAGTCGGCGCTCGGCCTCGTGCCCGACCTCACCGGCACCAAGCCGCTGGTGGAGCACGTCGGCTACGCCCGGGCGCTCGAGATCTGCGCGACCGCCCGGACGGTCGGCGCCGAGGAGGCCGTGCGGATCGGCCTCGCCACCGCGTCGTGCGCCCCCGCGGACCTCGACGCCGCGGTCGCCGACCTCGCGGCCGCGCTCTGCGCCCCGATGCCCGGCGTCGTCACCGAGACCAAGACCCTCCTGCAGGGCGCCGCGGACCGCGACCTCGACGAGCAGCGCCGCCTCGAGCGCGAGGCGCAGGTGCGCCGGTTCCGGGCGGTCGCCGCGGCGTTCGCCTGAGCCCTGGGGTCGGTCCGCGAAGGAACAACTGTCGGTGCCGGGTGGTTCGCTCTATGGACACGAGGAGAGGGAACACGCATGTCGATGGGGCCTGGAGGCGGGGGACCGCCGTGGCGCCACCTCCGCAGCGACCGCAGCGTGGTGGACAACAAGATCGAGCGCAGCACGGTGCGCCGGGTGCTCGGCTTCGCGCGACCCCACCGACGCCTGATCGCAGCGTTCCTGGCCGTGACCGTGGTCGACGCCGCGCTGGTGGTGGCCCCGCCGCTGCTGCTCAAGATGATCATCGACGACGGGGTGCGCACCGGTGACACCTCGCTGGTCGTGGGGCTCGCCGCCCTCGTCGCGGTGGTCGCGGTGGCCGACTCGGCCTTCGGGCTCGTCACCGGCTGGCTGTCGAGCCGGATCGGCGAGGGCCTGATCTACGACCTCCGCACCCAGGTCTTCGCCCACGTCCAGCGCCAGTCGCTGGCGTTCTTCACCCGCACCCAGACCGGCGCGCTCGTCAGCCGGCTCAACAACGACGTGATCGGCGCCCAGCGCGCGTTCACCTCGACCCTGCAGGGCACCGTCTCCAACATCATCTCGGCCGTCGTCGTCGGCGTGACCATGCTGTTCCTGAGCTGGCCGGTGACGCTGCTGTGCGTCGCGCTCTTCCCGATCCTGCTGATCGCCTCGCGGCTGGTCGGCACCCGCCTCGCCGACCTGTCGCGCCAGCAGATGGACGGCAACGCCGACCTCGGCAACGCGATGACCGAGCGCTTCAACGTGGGCGGCGCGATGCTGCTCAAGCTGTTCGGCCGCCGCGAGGAGGAGGACGTCGCCTACGCCCGCAAGGCCGCGGTGGTCCGCGACCTCGGCGTCCGCATCTCGCTGCTGACCCGGATCTTCTTCGCCGCGATGACCCTCGTGCCGTCGCTCGCGACCGCGCTGGTCTACGGCATCGGCGGCTGGCTGGCCATCCGGGACGACCTCTCGGTGGGCACCATCGTCGCCCTCGGCGTGCTCCTCACCCGGCTGCTCGGCCCGCTGCAGGGCCTGTCCAACGTCCGCATCGACGTGATGACCGCGCTCGTCAGCTTCGACCGTGTCTTCGAGGTGCTCGACCTCCCCTCGCTCATCCAGGAGAAGCCCGACGCGGTGGTCCTGCCCCCCACGGCGTCGCGGCTGGAGTTCGACCACGTCGCCTTCACCTACCCCCGGGCCGACCAGATCTCGCTGGCCTCGCTCGAGACCGTCGCCCGCACCGAGTCGCGCGACTCCGGGCAGGTGCTCCACGACGTGTCCTTCACCGCCGAGCCGGGAGCGATGGTCGCGCTCGTCGGGCCGTCCGGCGCCGGCAAGACCACCGTCACCCACCTCGTGGCGCGGCTCTACGACGTCGAGTCGGGCACGGTGCGGGTCGGCGGCCACGACGTGCGCGACGTGACCCTGCAGTCGCTGGAGGACGTCGTCGGCTACGTCACCCAGGACGCGCACATGTTCCACGACACCATCCGCGCCAACCTGCTCTACGCCCGCCCCGGCGCCCTCGAGGCCGACATCTGGGCCGCGCTCGAGGCCGCACAGGTCGCCACGCTGGTGCGCTCGCTGCCCGACGGGCTCGACACGGTCGTCGGCGACCGCGGCTACCGGCTCAGCGGTGGCGAGCGCCAGCGCCTCGCGATCGCCCGCCTGCTGCTCAAGGCACCCTCGATCGTCGTGCTCGACGAGGCGACCGCCCACCTCGACAGCGAGTCCGAGGCCGCGGTCCAGCAGGCGCTCGACGCCGCGCTCGAGGGGCGTACGTCCCTCGTCATCGCCCACCGCCTGTCGACGGTCCGCAACGCCGACCTGATCCTCGTCCTCGACGACGGGCGGGTCGTGCAGCAGGGCACCCACGCCGAGCTGCTGGCCGCCGGCGGGCTCTACGCCACCCTCCACGCCACCCAGTTCCGCGACACCGTGACGGAGTCCGTCCCCGGCTGACTCCTGCGACGTCCCTGCACGGCACGTCAGGGCGAGCGGTCGCCGGGCCCGCTCCGGGCCATGACGTCGCTCGCGGTCGCCGCTCCACCTGATCCGGCGATGTGCGGACGCGATGCGCCGTGACGCTCTCCGGTGGAGCGCATCGGCGTCGGCAGAGTCGTACACGTGTCCGAGATGTTGACCTCGAGCCGGCGGACGGAGGGCGAGAAGTCGGACACGTGTGCCCGTTCGGGCAGCACGCGACCTCGCCGTCCGCGCAACGGCCGCGCTGCGCGCGGATCTGCCCCCGCGGTCAGTCGACGCGGCCACCGGAGACGGGGATGAGGGAACGTCGGAAACCGATCTGCCGCCCAGCGTCACGAACCTCTCCGGAAGCCCGCCAGCCAGTGGCCTCGTAGAAGGTCCTGCCCCGCTCGTAGTGCGCCAGCGTCCACAGGATGCCCTCCTGGTAGCCCGACTCGCGCAGATCATCCAGGGCACGATCCATGAGTCGACGACCCACGCCACGACGCCAGGCCGACGGCGCCACTGCGATGGTGTCGAGCTCTCCGAGCGCGGGATCGATCGGGTCGCGACTCGCTCCCGTTCCCGCGAAGCCAACGACCGACTCGCCGCTCTGAGCCAGCCACCACCGCGTTGGTCCGGCGTCGAGGTCCCTGGACCAACGACCGACCTGCTCGGCGTCGAGCACTCGCGGCACCATCAGGTGTCCGAAGCCCTCGTTCCAAGACGCGACGTACACACGGGCGACCTCCTCGGCATCCGCCCGGGACGCCAGCCGCAGGTGCAGGTCCACAGACGCCAGTCTCGCACCGGACGCAGGGTCGTGCCGTGACGCGGGCACCTGTTCTGCCGGCCGGATGCAGCGAGGCAGACTTCTGCCTGTGACCCAGCACGACGAACCCGCGCTGCCTGAGGATCGCTTCACCTACGAGGTGGGTGCGCACGAGAAGAAGGCCGACGACTGGGAGGCGCCGCCGGTCGGAGCGTCGATCAGGCTGATGGGTGACCACGGAGCCGACATGCCGCTGTGGACGGAGGAGCTCCTGCTCGCTGACGCCGGCGAGGGAATCAGACTGCTCGGCCTCAGCCAGGGGCTCGCGTCGGACCTCGAGGACTGGGGAAGGAGCTGGGACGGGCGAGGCGACCACGCCCGGCGCGATGCAGAAGCCGAGATCCTGTTGGCGCGGCTCCGTTCCGAGCTCGGTGACCGGTACGAGTTCCGCTACCACCGCTAGGCCGCGGGTCGACGTCGCCGAGGCCGAGGGGCGGCGGTCGATCGCGGGTCGTGCCATCCTGCCCTGATGGAGCGAGGCATCGACACCTGGTGGGACCACCTCGTCGAGGTGCTCGCCACCGTCGGCGACGTGACCGCCCGGGATCCTCGCGGTCTCACGGTGGTCCTCGACAGAGAGGACGGTCACTCCCAGGTGGTCGAGGTGGACATGACCCCGGGTGAGTGGGACGCCATGTGCGGGGTCGGCGGGTGGCACATGGACTCGGGTGCACAGCACGTTCGGCAGCTCGTCCTCGACCAGCCGCGTGACTGTCGTTTCCTCGTCTACGCGGAGTACGTGCTCACCCCTCGGGACACCTGCTGGGAGCGGGGCTGAGCGTACGGGCGGAGCAACCCGCTCACACCGATCAGCGTCCGTGCCGACACGGCGGGCGTCAGGCGCGGTGCCGGTGCGCCGGGCGCCCGCACCTCCGCGACCCGCTCGTCACGGCGTCGCGCACCCGGTGAGGGAACGCCACTAGGGTCGGGGCATGGACCTCCAGCTCTCCGACAAGGTCTTCGTCGTCACGGGCGGCGCCCGCGGCCTGGGGCGCGCCACCGCCGACGTTCTGGTCGCCGAGGGGGCGCGGGTCGTCCTCTCCGGACGCTCGCAGGAGACCCTGGACGCAGCGGTCGCCACGATGGACGACCGGGCCGGTCGCCGCGCGGCCGTGGGTGTCGTGGCCGACAACGCCGACCCCGGGACGCCGGCCCGCCTGCTCGCGACCGCCGAGGAGGCGTTCGGCCGGCTCGACGGCGCGCTGGTCAGCGTCGGGGGCCCGCCCAAGGGGCCGGTCGCGACGATCACCGACGCCCAGTGGACCGCCGCCTTCGAGTCGGTGTTCCTGGGCGCCGTACGGCTGGCGCGCGAGGTCGGTGCGGCGCTGCCCGCGGGCGGGGCGCTCGGGCTCGTGCTCTCCTCGAGCGTCCGTTCGCCCCTCCCGGAGATGGCGATCTCCAACGGCCTGCGCCCGGGACTGGCAATGGTCGCCAAGACCCTCGCCGACGAGCTCGGACCCCGCGGCGTCCGCGTCAACGGGCTGCTGCCCGGCCGGATCGCGACGGAGCGGGTGGCCGAGCTCGACGCGACCACGGGCGACCCGGACGCGGCCCGGCGGGCCGCGGAGGCGCTGATCCCGCTCGGGCGCTACGGCGAGCCCGCGGAGTTCGGGCGGGCGGCGGCGTTCCTGCTCTCGCCGGCCGCGTCATTCCTGACGGGCGTGATGCTCCCGGTCGACGGAGGCCTGCTCCGGTCGCTGTGACGCCTGCGGTGTGTCGCGGGGGTCGTCCGGCTCGTCGTCCGGCTCGATCATCTCGCGCCAGGTGCGGCGCTTCTTCGCCGGCTCCTTGGCGGGCCTGGCCGGTCCGGCCGACCGTGCGGCGCGCGGCTCCGCGGGCGTCCGGGCGGGTGAACCGGGACGTCCGCCCCTCATCTCGTCGTAGATGAGGTAGAAGAAGCCGAATATCGCCATCGCCCCGAAGAACCACCACTGCAGCCCGTAGAAGAAGTGCGGGCCGTTGTCGAGCTCGGGGAGCTCGACCGGCGCGAGCGCGGTGGCGGGCTCGGGCGACTCGGACCTGAGGTCGACCCAGCCGCCGAGCACCTCGCGGTCGAGCGCCGCTCCGATCCGGCCGCTGTCCACGGCCCGGGTCGAGCGGTCCGACACCTCGGTGCTGTCGCCCTCGGCGTCGAGGCGCACCCACCCGGTCACGGTGACCTCGCCGGGCGGCGGCTCCGGCACGTCCTCGGACGTGGCGCCGCGGTTGTCGGTGGCGTACCAGCCGCGGTCGACGAGCAGGCTGGTGCCGTCGGCGAGCTCGAGCGGCACCACCACGTCGACGCCGGCCTCACCCTCGCGGGTGCGGTAGCGCACGATGACGGTGTCGTCGACGGCGTAGGTGCCGGTGGCCTCGACGATGCGCCACTCGTCGGCACGCCCGGGGTCGGTGCCGGGGGACAGGACGTCCTCGACGGGGGAGGCGCCGGCCTCCTCGTTGCGCTCGATGATCGAGTTGCGCTCCTGGCGGTCGTCGAGGCGGTGGAACTGCCACTCGCCGAGCCGCCACGCGACCCAGGCGAGGAAGACGACGACGAGCGCGAAGACGATCCAGCGCCGCGACACGAGGAACCGCAGCTGGTGCACGGGTCGAGGTTATCCGGCGGATCCAGAGCGGCTCGGGGCGGCCTCGGTAGACTCATGGGGTGACGACACCTCTCGCAGACCGCTTCGGCCGCGTGGCCACCGACCTGCGGGTCTCGCTGACCGACCGGTGCAACCTGCGCTGCAACTACTGCATGCCGGCGGAGGGCCTCGACTGGCTGCCGACCGAGCAGACGTTGACCGACGACGAGGTCGTCCGCCTCGTGACGATCGGCGTCGAGCGCCTCGGCATCACCGAGGTGCGGTTCACCGGCGGCGAGCCGCTGCTGCGGCGCGGCCTGGTCGACATCGTGGCGCGTACGCACGCCCTCGGCGTCGAGACGTCGCTGACCACCAACGCGCTCGGGCTCTCACGCACCGCGCAGGCGCTCGCCGACGCGGGGCTCGACCGGATCAACGCGAGCATCGACTCGGTGCGTCCCGAGACCTTCGCGGCGATCACCCGGCGCGACCGGCTCGCCGATGTCGTCGCGGGCCTCGAGGCGGCCAAGGCGGCCGGGCTCGGACCGGTGAAGCTCAACGCGGTGCTGCTGCGCGGCACCAACGACGACCAGGCCGCCGAGCTGCTCCGCTGGAGCATCGACCACGGCTACGAGCTGCGCTTCATCGAGCAGATGCCGCTCGACGCCCAGCACGACTGGAGCCGCGCGGCGATGGTGACCGCCGACGAGATCTTCGAGGCGCTGACCGCCGAGTTCGACCTGACCCCGCACGGCGAGCCGCGGGGCAGCGCCCCGGCCGAGCTGTTCGACGTCGACGGCGGACCGGCGACCGTCGGCATCATCGCGTCGGTCACGCGCCCGTTCTGCGGCGACTGCGACCGGGTCCGGCTCACCGCCGACGGCCAGGTCCGCAACTGCCTGTTCGCCCGCGAGGAGTCCGACCTCCGCACCGCGCTGCGCTCCGGCGCGGACGACCAGGAGATCGCCGAGCGCTGGGTGATCGCGATGCGCGGCAAGCGCGCCGGTCACGGCATCGACGACGAGACGTTCCTCCAGCCCGACCGCCCGATGTCCGCCATCGGGGGATGAGCGACGACGGGGCCGATCTCACACCCCTCGGCTCCTGGTTCGGGCCGATCCCCGCGTGGCGGTTCGGGTTGTTCCTCGCGACCGGCGTGCTGCTGCACCTCGCGTTGCCGTACGCCGTCGACGGCATCGAGCGCCATCCCTGGCTGCTGCTGGGCGTCGGCGCCGTCGGCGCTGCGCTCGGCGTACCGCTGGGGCGTCAGGACGCACGGGGCGTCCTGCGTCCCCGCGTGCACCGGTCGGGACGGCTCCTCTGGCCCGGCCTGCTGGTGTTCGCGGCGTCCTGCATCGGGCTGCTCGTCGCGATCGTCCTCGTCGAGGACGTCCTGCTCCACTTCCCGCTGTTCCTGGTCGGGGCAGGTGCGGCCGGGGTGGCCGGCGTGCGCTCGCGCGACCGCGCCCTGGCGAGGAGCTGAGGCGCTCAGGCCGGCACGTGCGGCTCGACGTCGCGCAGGAACCCGCGCGCGCCGAGGAAGTCCGACAGCGACGCGCGGTGCTCGTCGCACGCGAGCCAGGCCTTGCGCCGCTCGGGGGTGTGGATCTTCGGGTTGTTCCACAGCAGCGCCCAGACGGCGTCGGCCTGGCAGCCCTTGGCCGAGCAGGTGTCGCGGTCGAGCTCCACGGGCGGCCTCTCCGAGGGGGACGTCAGGTCGGGGAAATGAGAAGTGCCGGACAGCCACGGGGGGAAGCTGTCCGGCACTTCAACCGCGAGCGCAGACGGGGGATGCTGCGTTCGCTGTGCAGAATCATGGCATGTGGCTGCGGGAAAACCAAACTTTTGGATGAATCCGCAGCATCAAAATTTCTTCAGTCTTTCGTCTCGTTCGCCTTCAGTTCATGGGCGTACGGGGCGTCCGGCAGTGCGAATCCGTCGTTGCGGGTGTCCGATGCGTTCCCGATCACCACGGCGAGGAACGGAAGGAAGACCGCGGCGCCCACCAGCACCCAGCGCAGCAGGCCGTCGCCGACGAACACCGCGGCCACGAAGCACACGGTGCGGATCGACATCGAGATGGCGTAGCGGCGTTGCCGTGACTTCATGTCGGCGGCAGCGCTGCTGCGGGCCGTCGTGATGCGTACCGCGTCGGGCTTGGCCATGCTCCCGAGTCTACGTCGCTAGGCTCCGTTTCCCACGGGCCGACCGGGTCCGCGGGACCCAGGAGGAACCATGTCCAACCGCACCTACCGCGTCACCGAGATCGTCGGCACCTCGCCGGACGGGATCGACCAGGCCATCCGCAACGGGATCGAGCGCGCGGGCCAGACCCTGCGCCACATCGACTGGTTCGAGGTCACCCAGGTCCGCGGCCAGGCCAAGGACGGCGCGGTCGAGCACTTCCAGGTCGGCATGAAGGTCGGCTTCCGCCTCGAGGACGAGTGAGCGGGACCGCCCGACGGACCCTGTTTCGGTCTACCCCCCGGTAATCACTAGCGTCGGGGCCGTGACCGAGATGCCTGCCGCCAGCACCCCACGCTCCGTCCTCGTGACCGGAGGCAACCGCGGCATCGGCCGCGCGATCGCCGAGGCGTTCCTCGCCCAGGGCGACAAGGTCGCCGTCACGACCCGCAACGGCGGGGCGCCCGAGGGTGCGCTCGACGTGCGCTGCGACATCACCGACCCCGAGGCGGTCGAGGCCGCGTTCGCCCAGGTCGAGGAGGCGCACGGGCCGGTGGAGGTGCTGGTCGCCAACGCCGGCATCACCAAGGACACCCTGCTGCTGCGGATGAGCGAGGACGACTGGTCCTCGGTCATCGACACCAACCTCACCGGCACGTTCCGGCTGGCCAAGCGGGCCTCGAAGGGCATGCTGCGCCAGCGTCGGGGCCGGATCATCCTGATCTCCTCCGTCGTCGGGCTGCTCGGCTCGGCCGGCCAGGTCAACTACGCCGCCTCCAAGGCCGGCCTCGTCGGGCTCGCCCGCTCGCTGGCGCGCGAGCTCGGCAGCCGGTCGATCACGACCAACGTGGTCGCCCCGGGCTTCGTGGAGACCGACATGACCGAGGTGCTCACCGACGACCAGAAGGCCGCGATCAAGGCCCAGGTGCCGCTCGGTCGGTACGCCTCGCCGGCCGAGGTCGCCTCCGCCGTCACCTGGCTGGCCTCCGACGGCGCCGCCTACGTCACCGGGGCGGTCATCCCCGTCGACGGCGGCCTCGGCATGGGCCACTGACCACCGCAGACCACCCGACCGCCCACAGAGAAGGACACACGCACATGGGAATCCTCGACGGCAAGCGCATCCTGGTCGCCGGCGTGACGATGGACAGCTCGATCGGCTTCGCCACGGCGCGGGTCGCGCAGGAGCAGGGCGCGACCGTGCTGATCTCCAACTTCGGCCGTGCGCTCGGCATCACCAAGCGGATCGCCAAGCGGCTCCCGCAGGAGGCGCCGGTCCTCGAGCTCGACGTCACCGACCAGGCCCACCTCGACGGCCTCGCCGACCAGGTCCGTGAGCACGTCGACGGCCTCGACGGCGTCGTGCACTCCATCGCCTACGGCAACCCCGAGACGCTGCTCGGCGGCAAGTTCATGAGCGGCCCGTGGGAGGACGTCGCGCAGGCCGTGCAGGTCTCGGCGTACTCGCTGAAGTCGCTGGCGGTCGCCACCCGTCCGCTGATGCAGCGTGGCGGCTCGATCGTCGGGCTCACCTTCGACGCGACGACCGCGTGGCCCGCCTACGACTGGATGGGCGTGGCGAAGGCCGCTCTCGAGAACACCTCGCGCTACGTCGCCCGCGACCTCGGTCCCGAGGGCATCCGGTGCAACCTGGTGTCGGCCGGTCCGCTCAAGACCCTCGCCGCCAAGGCGATCCCGGGCTTCGAGGACCTCGAGTCGGCCTGGAAGGACCGGGCCCCGCTGGGCTGGGACGAGGCCGACCACACCCCGACCGCCCAGGCCGTGTGCGCGCTGCTGAGCGACTTCTTCCCGGCCACCACCGGCGAGATCGTGCACGTCGACGGCGGCTTCCACGCCATGGGGCTGTAGCGACGCCCCCGGGGTTCGGTAGTTTTCGGCGGTGACCTCACTCGTCGAGCTGCGGATCCTCGAAGGCCCGAACCTCTACTTCCCCCGCGCCGCGGTCAAGCTGACGCTCGACGTGTCCGTGATCAGCGAGGCGAGCGACGAGGCGGCGCTGCGGTTCGCGCGGCGCATCGGCCTGCGCACCACACGTCCGGGAGCCCCGGGATCGGGCTTCCGGCAGCGGTTCGCGCTGCGCGCGGTCGAGCGGCTCGTGCGCGCGATCGCCGGCGAGGCCGGCACCCAGCGCCTGGCCGTCCGGGTGCGGCCGACGTCCGACCCGCAGGTCCTCGTGGTCGCGTTCCCGTGGCGGAGCCGGGGACGCGCGCGGGCGCTCGGCGAGGCGGTGGCGCGCGCGCTCGACGCGCTGCCGGCGCCGGACCTCGACGCCGCCGTCAGCGCGGCCGCCGCCGAGGTCGCCGCGGCCGAGCCGGGGGAGCGGCCGACCACGATCACGCCTCGCATCCCGGTCGTGGCGGTCACCGGCACCAACGGCAAGACCACCACCAGCCGGATGGTCGCCCACATCGCCCGCACCAGCGGCCTGGTCGTCGGCTGGTCCAACACCGACGGCATCTACCGCGACGGCGTGCTCGTGGAGGGCGGTGACTACTCCGGTCCGTCCGGCGCCGGGCGCGCGCTGGGCCTGCCGGGCGTCCAGCTCGCGGTGACCGAGACCGCCCGCGGCGGCATCCTGCTCAAGGGCATCGGGATCACCCGCAACGACGTCTCGGTCGTCACCAACGTCACCGCCGACCACCTCGGCCTGCAGGGCATCGACACCGTCGATCAGCTCGCCGAGGTGAAGTCCGTGGTCCCGCGGATCACCCGCCGCGACGGCTGGGCGGTGCTCAACGGCGACGACCCGCGGGTGCTGGCGATGCGCCAGGTGGTGTCCGCCCAGCCGTGGATCTTCAGCCGTGACCCCGACTCGCCGGCGGTCCGCGAGGCGCTCGGGCACGGCGGCCGCGCCACGACCGTGATCGACGGGTGGCTCACCGTCCTGGTCCCCGGCGCCGACCCCGACCCGCTCGTCGAGCTCGTCGACGTCCCGATGACGCTGGCGGGGCTGTCCCGGTTCAACATCGAGAACGCCCTCGCGGCCGCCTCCGCGGCGCTGGCGCTCGGCCTGGAGCGGGAGCACGTCGTCGAGGGCCTGAGGTCGTTCCGCCCCGACGCCGAGCACAACCCGGGCCGGATGAACTTCTTCTCCCTGCCCGCCCCCGACGGCGACAGCGTGTCCGTCGTGATGGACCTCGCCCACAACGAGGCCGGGCTCGAGGCGCTGCTCGAGATCATGGGAGGCGTACGCCGTCCCGGCGCGCGGCTGCTGCTCGGCCTCGGCGCGGTCGGGGACCGCACCGACGAGCTGATCGACGCGCTCGGCGAGATCGGCGCCAAGGGGAGCGACGTGGTCGCGATCGGGCACAAGGCCCACTACCTCCGCGGCCGCACCATGGACGAGATCGACGCGCTGCTGCGCGCCGGCGCGGCCCGGGTCGGCGTCACCGACATCGACACCTACGAGACCGAGGTCGAGTGCCTGGCGGCGCTGGTGGCGCGCGCCGAGCCCGGCGACGTCGTCGGGCTGATGTGCCACGCCGAGCGCCAGGAGGCGTACGACTGGATCGCGGCCCAGGGCGGGACGGCCGACAGCCCGGAGACGCTGGCCGACAAGGTGAGGGCAGCAAGCGGGTGAGCTGGACCGTCGTCTACGACGCGCTCGCCGCGACCTACGACGCGGGCACCGCGGGCACCTGGCAGGCCAACCGGCACGTCGCGGAGGTGCTGCGACCGCAGGCGCTGCGCCCCGCACGGGTCCTCGACCTCGGCGCGGGCACAGGCCAGACCGCCGCGATGCTCCGCGCGCTCTACCCCGACGCGGCGCTCACCCTCGTCGACCCCTCGGCCGCGATGCTGGCGCTGGCACCGGAGAAGGTGCCGGGTGCGCGGACCTTCGTCGCCGACGCCGAGAGCTTCCTGCGCGACACCGACGGGTCGTGGGACCTCGTCGCCGCCGTCGGGTTCCTCGAGCTGGTGCCCGACCTCGACCGGGTGCTGGGCCTGGCCGCCGCGCGCGTCGCTCCGGGCGGGCACCTCGTGGTGAGCCACGAGCCGCTGCTCGACGACGGGTCGGTCCAGTCGCGCCCGGTGAGCGTGGTCGGTGGGGCGCAGCACGTACACCGTCGTCCGCGGACCCACGTCGAGGACGTGGCCCGCTCGTGCGGGCTCCTGCGCACCGCCTCGCTCGAGGCGCCCGCCTTCGTGCGGAGCGGCGAGGGCGAGGGCGACGCCGTCTACGAGTACGTCCTGTGGCACCGCCCGGCGGCACCGGCCCCCTGAGCCGGGCGTCGGTCCGCCCGCCCAGCGGACGACCTCAGGTGTCGCCGGGGTCGACCTGCTCGCCGGGGGCGCCGATGTCGAGGTCTCCCTCGACGATGACGGCGGTCATCCCGCCCGGCGACCGGGTCTCGTGCTGCTCGCCCGGCTCCCAGACGGCGGCCTGCCCCGCCGACAGCCGGCGCACGACGCCCTCGGCGCCCGCCACCTCGGCCTCACCGGTCAGCACCACGAGCAGCTGCCGCCCGAGCGCCGGGTGGCGGCCGATCGTGCCGCCGGGCGTGAGCGACACCGCGACCAGGTGGGTGTCGGCCCCGAGGCCGAACGCGCCGACGGCGAACCCCCGGCTGCCGTGCGCCTCGACCGGCCGGTGCGGCAGGTCGGCGAGGTCGAGGACCCGCACTCAGGCCTCCGGGAGCGGGGTGTAGTCGGGGTCGGCCAGCGGGGCGTCCGGGTTGGCGCCGGAGCCGGCCTGGGCCACGTCGGACCAGTTCTCGAGCTCGGCCATCACCTCGGCGTGCTTGTCGACGCAGACGACGACGAGGTCGCCGCGGTTGGCCCGGCTCATCGCGTGGCGGACCGCCTCGATCTCCTCGAGCACGAGCTCGGCCTGCTTGCAGCGGGCCCCCTCGGCCATCGCCTCCCGGACGCCGTCGAGCACCAGCTGGGCCGTGGCCCCGCGCTCGCGGCCGCGCAGCGCGACGTCCTCGCGCACGATGCAGACGTCGAAGTGCTGGGCCGCCACGCGGCCGAGGTCGAGCATGTCCTGGTCGCGCCGGTCGCCGGCGGTGGCGATGATGCCGATCCGCGACGGCCGGGCCAGGTCGTGCGACGACGCCAGCGAGTCGCCGACGCGGTCGACGAAGTCGCCGAGCATCTTCATGCCCGGCGCGTTGTGGCAGTAGTCGACGATCACGTTGACGCCGTTGACCTCGACCTCGTTGAGGCGGCCGGGGGAGAGGTAGTAGTTCGTCGAGAACGTGCGCAGGCCCTGCCGGATGTCGTGGAGCGGGGCACCGGCCGCGAACGCCGCGGCCGCGGCGGCCAGCGCGTTCTGGACGTTCATCCGGGCGCGGCCGTTGAACGTGGCGGGCAGCAGGTGGGTCCACGCCAGCTGCATCTCCCGGCGTCCGTGCTGGACGACCATCATCTCGCCGCGCTCGCTGGGGTTGAGCACGATCGCCTTGCCGCCTCGGCGGCAGTGCGCGTCGATCATCTCCCGGGCCTCGCTGCCCGGCTCCTCCATCGAGAACCACACGACCTGCCCCGAGCAGCGGCGGCGCATCTCCCGCACCAGCGGGTCGTCGGCGTTGAGCACCGCGTGACCGTCGCGCGGCACGGCCTCCACGATGACGGCCTTGACGTCCGCGAGCTGCTCGACGGTGTCGATGCCGCGCATGCCGAGGTGGTCGGGCTGGACGTTGAGGACGACCGCGACGTCGTTGCGCTCGTAGCCGAGGCCCTCGCGCAGGATGCCGCCCCGGGCGACCTCGAAGACCGCGAAGTCGACGCGCGGGTTCTGCAGGACCATCCGGGCCGACCGCGGCCCGGACGCGTCGGCCCGGATCACCAGGCGCTCGTCGATGACGACGCCGTCGGTGGAGGTCATGCCGACCTTGCGGCCCATGCCCTTGAAGATGTGGCTGATCATCCGGCTGGTGGTCGTCTTGCCGTTGGTGCCGGTGACGGCCACGATCGGGATCCGCGACGTCGCGCCCGGCGGGAAGAGCATGTCGACGACCGGCTTGGCGATGAACTGCGGCTCACCGATGGTCGGGTGGGTGTGCATCCGGAACCCGGGGGCAGCGTTGACCTCGCAGATCGCGCCGCCGGCCTCGCGGACCGGCTGGGTGATGTCGGGGCAGATGAAGTCGATGCCGGCGATGTCGAGGCCGACCATCCGGGCGGCCTCCTCGGCGATCTCGACGTTCTCCGGGTGCGCCTCGAAGGTGCGGTCGATGGAGATGCCGCCGGTCGACATGTTGCCGGTCAGCGCCAGCTTGACCATCTCGCCCTCGGCCGGCACCGACGTGAGGCTGTGGCCCTGGTCGGCGAGCACCTCGACGGCGGCGTCGTCGACCTTGATCCGGGTGAGCACCTTCTCGTGGCCCACGCCGCGGCGCGGGTCGGCGTTGGTCAGCTCGACCAGCTCCTCGACGGTCGAGGTGCCGTCGCCGGTGACCGACGCGGGCACCCGCTCGGCGATCGCGACCATCCGGCCGTCGATGATCAGGCAGCGGTAGTCCTTGCCGGTGACGAACGACTCCACGATCACGTTGCCGCGGCGCGACTGGCCGTGCGCGACCGGGAACGCGGCGCGTACGTCGGCCTCGTCCTGCAGGTCGAGGCACACGCCGCGGCCGTGGTTGCCGTCGAGGGGCTTGAGCACGACCGGGTAGCCGATCCGGCGGGCCGCGGCGACCGCCTGGTCCTCGGTGCGGACCGACTCCTGCTTGGGCACCGGGAGGCCGGCCGCGCCGAGGAGCTTGGTGGTCAGGTCCTTGTCGGAGGCGATGTCGACGGCGATCGAGGACGTCTCGGAGGTCATCGTGGCGCGGATCCGCTTGGCGTGGACGCCCTGCCCGAGCTGGACCAGCGAGTACTGGTTGAGCCGGATCCACGGGATGTCGCGCGACACCGCCTCGTCGACGATGGCCTGGGTGGAGGGCCCGAAGGCGGTGCGCTCGGCGCGCCGGATGAAGTCGTCGCGCTCGGCCTCCCAGTCGAAGTCGGGGTCGCCCTCGACGAGGTGGTTGACCAGCCGCACGGCGAGCCGGCCGGCGCTGAGGCCGACGTTCTCGTCGATGTAGCCGTAGATGATGTTGTAGCGCCCGGTCTGGCCCTTGACCTGCCGGGTCTTGCCGCGACGGATGTCGTGGCCGACGAGCTGCTGCAGGGCCAGTGCGACGTGCTCGGCGACGTGGCCGAGCCAGGTGCCCTCGTTGAGCCGCTCCAGGAAGCCCCCGCGGCGTCCGCGCGAGCAGGAGTGCTCACGCAGGCCGGGCAGCATCGACACCAGGTCGTCGGAGAAGCCGGGCAGCGTGTTGGTGGGGAACTGCTCGAGCGAGCCGAGGTCGACGACGAGGTGGATCGACTTGTCGTAGGACCAGACGTTGGCGCCGCGGTAGACCCGGGTCTCCACGATCTCGAGGTCAGGCGTGGGTCGCTCACTCATGCACGTACTCGCTTCGCTCCGTGCGCGCATGAGGCACATGTCACGCAGTGTTGGATGATTCGCTCGCTGCGCTCGCTCATGCTTCTTCTCCCTGGGGGGTGGGGGTCTGGGGGCGGCGCAGCTTCAGGCGGCGCCGGATCGCGGCGGGTGCGGCATCGGCGGCGGCGATGTCGCGCGCGAGCTGGCGCAGGTCGCGGCTGGCCTCGGCGAGCTCGACGGCGTCCTCGGGGTCGACCTCGCCCTGCTGCGGCACGAGCTGGCGGGTGGTGAGGTTGAAGACGGACCCCTCGGGCAGGACGTGGAAGACCACGCCGCTGGCGAGCAGCGGGGAGGACCGCTTCGCCTCGTAGGCGTTCGACACCATCCGGGCGCCGTCGAAGACGGTGACCGCGCCCTTGCCGATGACCCGCATCACCGAGTCGCCGTCGACGTCCTCGACGAGTCCGCAGGTGTCCTCGTCGACGCCGATGCCGAGCAGCTGCGGGCTCTGCGCCACGATCATCAGCAGCCGGCCGTAGCGGTTGCGCTGGTCGAAGTGCTGGTCGATGACGGTCGTCGGGACCAGCCCGAGGCCGGCCGCCACCTGGGTCATCCGCTGCTTGGGCGTGGAACCGCCGACCCCGAAGGCGACCATGTGCGAGGACTGGATGCTGGCCCCCGCCGAGGTGCCGGCGACGACCGCCCCGCGCTCGTGGGCGCGCAGGATCGCCTCGCCCACCGGCGTGCCGCCCACGACCGAGGACAGCTTGAGCTGGTTGCCCCCGGTCATGAAGACACCGGTGGCGTCGTCGAGCGCCTTGACGAGGGCGGGGTCGTGCGCCTGCTCGCGGGTCTCGGGGCGTACGGCGTCGACCTGGGCCGCACCGAACTTCGAGAACAGCGCGTCGTAGACGTCGACCACCTCGCGGCCCAGGGACGAGGCGGTGGGGATCACGGCGATGCGTGCGTCACGCCCGCCGCTGAGGGACACGAAGTGCTTGAGGATGGTCGGTTTGCGCACCTTGTCCTCGGCACCACCGATGATCATGAGTGGTCCGTTGGGCATGACAGGCAGGCTAGCGGCTGGGAGGCTGACCCGATGCAGGAGTCAACGAGCGACGGACGGCGCCGCCTGGTGCTCGTCCGTCACGCGAAGGCGGAACCGACCGCCCCGACGGACCACGAACGCGACCTCACCGCAGGCGGGCGCGGCGACGCCGAGGAGGCCGGCCGCTGGCTCGCCGGGCAGGGCGTGGCGGCCGACGCCGCGCTGGTGTCCGACGCCCTCCGGGCCCACGAGACCTGGCTGCACCTGTCCCTCGGCGCCGGGTGGACGCTGGAGCCCGAGCTCTCACCAGCGCTCTACGCGGCCGGCCCCGACGCCGCGCTCGACATGGTCCGCGAGACCGCGCCCGACGTCGGCACCCTGCTGGTGGTGGGCCACAACCCGACCATGGCCTACCTCGCCGAGATGCTCGACGACAGCGAGGGCGACGACGACGCGACGACCTCCATGCTGGTGCGCGGCTTCCCGCCGGCAGCGCTCGTGGTCCTCGAGCTGACGGGCGGGTGGGCCGACCTCGCGCCCGGCACCGCCCGGCTCGTGGCCTTCCACGTCGGCGAGGCGTGACCACGCCGGACGACGTCGTGTCCCGGCTCAGGGCGGCCGGCTGCGTGTGGGCCGAGGACGAGGCGGCGCTGCTGCGCGAGGCCGCGGGCTCGGACGCCGAGCTCGACGGCCTCGTCGCCCGGCGGGTCGGCGGGGAGCCGCTGGAGCTCGTGCTCGGGTGGGTCGCGTTCCTCGACCGGCGGCTGCTGGTCGCCCCCGGCACCTTCGTCCCGCGGCGTCGCACCGAGCTGCTCGCCCGCGCGGCCCGGGAGGAGGTCGGCCGGCGCGCGGCCACGGTCCCGGTCGTGGTCGAGATGTGCTGCGGCGTGGGCCCCGTGGCGGCCTCGCTCGAGGGCCTGCCGGTGGTCGTCCACGCCGCCGACCTCGACGAGGTGGCGCTGGGCTGCGCGCGCGCCAACGCGCCGTCCGCGAGCCTCCACCGCGGCGACCTCTACGACGCGCTCCCGGCGACGCTCGCCGGCCGGGTCGACGTGCTCGTCGCCAACGCGCCGTACGTCCCGACCGGCGCCATCGCCGGGATGCCGCCGGAGGCGCGGCAGCACGAGCCGCGGGTGGCCCTGGACGGCGGTCCGGACGGTGTCGACGTCCACCGGCGGCTGGCGGGCGGCGTACGCCCGTGGCTGGCGCCCGGCGGCGTCGTCCTGGTCGAGACCAGTCCCGGCCAGCTGCCGCTGACCCGCGGTGCGCTGGAGCGGGCCGGCCTCGACGTGCGCTCGCTCAGCGACGACGAGGTCGGCGGGTGCGTCGCCGTCGGCGTCAGTCGGTCAGGGGCGGGGCCGGCGTGACGATGCCGACCTCGGCGTCGGCCTCCTCGATCTCCTCGCGGGAGATCCCGAGGAGGTAGAGCACGCTGTCGAGGTAGGGCGTGTTCACCGAGGTGTGGGCGGCGTCGCGCACCACCGGCTTGGCGTTGTAGGCGATCCCGAGGCCGGCGGTGTTGAGCATGTCGAGGTCGTTGGCGCCGTCGCCGATCGCGATGACCGCGTCGAGCGGCACCCCGACCTCGGCGGCGAACTCGCGCAGCGCGGTGGCCTTGCCGGCCCGGTCGACCACGTCGCCGACGATCCGTCCGGTCAGCACGCCGTCGACGATCTCGAGCTCGTTGGCGCGGGCGAAGTGGATCCCGAGGTCGGCGGCGAGCCGGTCGGTGATCTGGCTGAAGCCGCCCGACACGATCGCGAAGCGATAGCCCAGGCGCCGCAGGGTGCGGACCATCGTGCGCGCACCGGGCGCGAGCACGACGGACTCGTAGACCTCGTCGAGCGCCGACGCGGGGACGCCCTCGAGCAGGGCGACCCGCTGGCGCAGCGACTCCTCGAAGTCGAGGTCCCCGCGCATCGCCGCCTCGGTGACCCGGGCGACCTCTGCCTCCTGCCCGGCGTGGGCGGCGATCATCTCGATCACCTCGCCCTGGATCAGGGTGGAGTCGACGTCCATCACGATGAGCCGCACGCCGCGCCGGTGCAGGCTCTCGCGCTGCACGGCCAGGTCGATGCCCTGGCGGACCGCCTCGGTGGCCAGCAGGGGGCGGAGCTGGTCGGCGGGTGCGCCCGAGACGTGCAGCTCGATGGCGGTGACCGGGTAGCGGGCCATCCGCTCGATCCGGTCGATGTTGGCGCCCGAGTCGGCGATCCGCCCGGCGATGGCCGCCACCGCGGACGCCTTGAGCGGGCTGCCGATCAGCGTGATGTGCGAGCGGTCGCCGCGCCGGCTGCGGTTGTCGCCGGCGCCGCGGTCGACCTCCACGCTCATGCCGAGCTCGGCGCCGGTGCGCTCGATGACGTCGCGCAGCTTCTTCCAGTCCCGCGGCGCGGTGACCAGGATGCCCAGCAGCAGCCGCCGGCGCAGCACGACCTGCTCGATGTCGACGACCTCCACCCCGGCGCCGGCGAGGGCGTCGAAGATGGCCGAGGTGACGCCGGGCCGGTCCTTGCCGATGAGGGTGACCAGGAGGGTCTTCGGCTCGTCTTCCATGGTGGGGGAAGGCTAGCCGTGGCCGGGAGGGCCGGCGCGGGCGGTCCGCGCACCGGTCCAGTCCGACTGCTGGCCTCGGCGCACGTGATCCCCTAGGTTGCTCGGCGGTGGCGGTCCCGCTGGTGGGGCCGCCCGGACTCAGGGGGTTTGGATGGACTTCATGACCGCGGTCCGCACGTGCTTCTCGAAGTACGTCGGCTTCTCCGGGCGTGCGCGACGCTCCGAGTACTGGTGGTTCGGGCTCTTCTCGTTCCTGCTCGGCGTCGTCACGAACATCATCGACGCCATCCTCGGCACCGGCTACGACAACACCACGGGCGGGCTGGTCAACACCCTCGCCAGCCTGGCGATCTTCCTGCCCGGCCTCGCGGTCGCCGTGCGCCGCCTGCACGACACCGACCGCAGCGGGTGGTGGGTCCTGATCGGCCTCATCCCGATCATCGGCTGGATCCTGCTCATCGTGTGGTTCTGCACCGACTCCAAGCCCGGCGACAACCGCTTCGGCCCCAACCCGAAGACCGGTCCGGCCGGCTACGAGGGTGGCTACCCGCCGCCGCCCCCGCCGGCCTACGGCAGCGGCCAGTACGGCGCCTGACCCGCACCACGCCTCACGATCCCGCCCGGGACCTGCCACGGCAGGACCCGGGCGGTCGTGCGTCCGGGGCCGCTGTCGGTGGCCGGTCGTAGCGTCGGCGCATGAGCCAGGTCCACCACACCATCGACTACGTCGAGATCAACGTCTCCGACATGGCCGCCGCCAAGGCGTTCTACGAGCAGGCCTTCGGCTGGGTCTTCAACGACTACGGCCCCACCTACGCCGGCATCCGCGCGGCCTCGGGCGACGGGGAGGTCGGGGGCCTCGACGGCACCGGCACCCCCGGTCCCGGGGGCCCGCTGGTCCTGCTGTTCTCCGACGACCTCGACGCGACGGTCGCGGCCGTCACGTCGGCCGGCGGCACGATCACGGCAGGGCCCTACGCGTTCCCCGGCGGTCGACGGTTCGAGTTCGCCGACCCCAGCGGCAACGTGCTCGGAGCCTGGGCGACGTCCTAGCCCCTGGCCGCCCTCAGGGCTCGGGCCACACCTCGGGGGAGCACGCCGCGACGATCGCGCGGCGGGCCGCGCGGCCCAGCGGGGTGATCAGGTCGCGTCGGCGCTCGACCTCGTGCGCCGACATCGCACCGCCGTCGTCGACGAGCGCGAGGTCGACGATCGACCAGGCCTGCAGTCCCCGCCCGGCGAGCTCCACGCACCGCGCCGGCGTGCCGAGCGGGGCGTCCAGCCCGGGACGGTGGTGCAGGTTCATCAGCGCGTCGGCCGCCTCGGGTCGCCACCGCGCGACGTCCAGGTCGGCGAGGTCCCGTGCGGCCACGAGCAGCGCCTCGCGCAGCCCGCGGTCCGCCTCCCCGACGTCGGGCAGCTGGCGTCGTGCCGCGGGGTGGGCGGTCCACTGCACCGTCTCGCCGACCTCGGTCGGCACCAGGCCGAGGTCGCCCGCGACCACGGCCTGCCCGGCCTCGAGCGCCGCCTCGTTGAAGGCGCGGGGGCCGCCCAGCCCGAGCGGGTCGCCGTCGACCGGCAGCGCCAGCCCGGCGTACGTCGCCCCGGCTTCCCGGCACCGCACGAGCAGGTCGAGCGCGGAGCCGCCCGCGAGGAGGTGCGTGTCGTCGGCCAGCACGTCGAGGACGTGGTCGGTCTGCTCGTGCCCGCGCAGCCACGCGGTCACCCACCACGCGAGCGTCGCGGAGTGCGGCAGGGCGTACGGCAGGGAGTGGGGGTGGGCGTGCGACGACATCGTCGGCGAGGGTACTCGCCGCGCCCCGCGCGTCGCGCCGACCGGAGCGGCACCCGCGCTGGATAGGGTGAGGAACATGGTCGCCGTCATCGAGTTCGCCGGGGTCACGGTGCGCCGTGGCACGACGTTGCTGCTCGACGACGTGAGCTGGCAGGTCGAGGAGGACGAGCGCTGGGTGGTGCTCGGCCCCAACGGCGCCGGCAAGACCACCCTGCTGCAGGTGGCCGCCGCCCAGCTGCACCCGACCTCCGGTGTCGCCGGCATCCTCGACGAGGTGCTCGGCACCACCGACGTGTTCGACCTCCGCCCGCGCATCGGGCTCACCAGCGCCGCCCTCGCCGACCGCATCCCGCGCCACGAGCTGGTCAAGGACGTCGTCGTCTCGGCCTCCTACGGGGTGGTGGGGCGGTGGCGCGAGCAGTACGCCGACCTCGACCACGACCGCGCGGCCTCGCTCCTCGGCGAGGTCGGCGCCGCCCACCTCGCCGAGCGCACCTTCGGCACCCTGAGCGAGGGCGAGCGCAAGCGCGTGCAGATCGCCCGCGCCCTCATGACCGACCCCGAGCTGCTGCTGCTCGACGAGCCCGCCGCCGGCCTGGACCTCGGCGGTCGCGAGGACCTGGTGGCGACGCTCTCCGAGCTCGCGCTCGACCCCGACTCACCGGCCACGGTGCTCGTCTCGCACCACGTCGAGGAGATCCCGCCCGGCTTCACCCACGCCCTGCTGCTGCGCGAGGGCCGCGTCGTCGACGCCGGCCCCGTGGAGGACGTCGTCACCGCCGAGACGCTGTCGGAGACCTTCGCGATGCCGCTGCTGCTGACCCGGGCCGACGACCGCTTCGCCGCGCGGCGACGGCCCGGCGACCACCCCGGCGACCGGTAGATCGATAGGGTCGGGACATGGACTGGATCCGCGAGCACCTCTGGGAGACCTGGCTGGCGCTCTCGATCGCGCTCGGCGTGGCCGAGATGTTCAGCCTCGACCTGATCCTGGCCATGCTGGCGGCCGGTGCCGCCATCGGGATGGTGGCCGCCCTCGTCGGCCTGCCCCTGGAGGTGACCGTCATCGCGGCGATCGCCTCGTCGGTGGCGATGCTGGCGCTCGTGCGTCCGTCCTTCGTCAAGCGGCTGCACAGCGGCCCCGAGCTGTCGCTGGGCCACGGCAAGCTCGTCGGGACGCGCGGCATGGTCACCGAGGAGATCACCGGTCTGTCCCCGGGCCGGATCAAGGCCGGCGGCGAGATCTGGACGGCCCTGCCCTACGACGAGAACCTGCGGATCGCGCCCGGCGAGACCGTCGAGATCCTGCAGATCAAGGGCGCCACGGCCTACGTCCACCCGGTCGCCACGCTCGAGCCCTGAGCGCGCCGGCGCCCAGCCACCCACACCAGACCACCCACCACGCAACATCCGAGATCGGGGGAGCCCAGTGACACCACTGCTCATCCTGTTCCTGCTCGTCCTCGTGTTCGTCGTCGTCATGCTCGCCAAGACGGTCCGGATCGTGCCCCAGGCACGCGCGGCCATCGTCGAGCGCTTCGGCAAGTACAAGGGGACGCTGCCGGCGGGACTCAACATCGTCGTTCCGTTCATCGACAAGGTGCGCTACCTCATCGACCTGCGCGAGCAGGTCGTGAGCTTCCCGCCCCAGCCGGTGATCACCGAGGACAACCTGGTGGTGTCGATCGACACCGTCATCTACTTCCAGGTCACCGACCCGGTCACCGCGACCTACGAGATCGCGAACTACATCCAGGCCGTCGAGCAGCTCACCATGACCACCCTGCGCAACATCGTCGGTGGCATGGACCTCGAGCAGACCCTGACCAGCCGCGACGAGATCAACAGCGGCCTGCGCGGCGTCCTCGACGAGGCGACCGGCAAGTGGGGCATCCGGGTCAACCGCGTCGAGATCAAGGGCATCGACCCGCCGCCGTCCATCAAGGACGCGATGGAGAAGCAGATGCGTGCCGATCGCGACAAGCGCGCGCTGATCCTCACCGCCGAGGGCCAGCGCCAGTCCGCGATCCTCACCGCGGAGGGCAACAAGCAGTCGTCCATCCTCAACGCCGAGGGTGACCGCGAGTCGCTGATCCTGCGCGCCCAGGCCGACCGCGAGGCCGCGATCCTGCGTGCCCAGGGTGAGGGGCAGGCCATCCAGACGGTCTTCCAGGCCATCCACGACGGCCAGCCCGACCAGTCGCTGCTCGCCTACCAGTACCTCCAGATGATGCCGAAGATCGCCGAGGGCAGCGCCAACAAGGTGTGGGTCATCCCCTCGGAGATCACCAAGGCGATGGAGGGCCTCGGCTCCTCGATCCACGAGATCGCCGGCATCCCGAAGGACACCACGCCGCGCAAGCGGGTCGACATGGGTCCGTCGGAGCCGCAGCTGCCGCGTCGTTCCGACGACCCGGAGATGGCGGCGACCAACGCCGCGGTCCAGCAGGCGATCGCGGAGGCCGAGATCGCTGCCAAGCCGGGCAAGTCGCTCCCCAGCTCGGCGGACGTGGCGGGACCTGCCGACCCGGCTGACCCGGAGGCACCTGCCGCCCCGTGAGTCCGGTCGAAGCCCTGCTGGTCGTCCTCGCGGGAGTGGCGGCCGGCACCATCAACACCGTGGTGGGGTCGGGAACGTTGATCACGTTCCCGACCCTCCTCGCGTTCGGCGTACCCCCGGTGACGGCCAACGTCAGCAACACCGTCGGCCTGGTGCCCGGCAGCGTGTCCGGCGTGGTGGGCTACCGCCGCGAGCTGGCCGGCCAGCGTTCGCGCGTGCTCCGCCTCGGCTCCGCGTCGCTGCTCGGCGGCGTCGCCGGCGCCCTCCTGCTGCTGTGGCTGCCGTCGTCGGCGTTCGACGCGATCGTCCCCGCCCTCATCGCGCTGGGCGTCGTGCTGGTGCTGCTCGGCCCGCGCATCCAGCGCTCGGTGGCCGCCCGCGCCGATCGGCGCGGCGGCATCCCCGACCACGGCGTGTGGTGGGTGTGGCCGGCCGTCGCCCTCACCGGCGTCTACGGCGGCTACTTCGGGGCGGCGCAGGGCGTGCTGCTGATGGCCGTCCTCGGCATCGGCGTGGTCGACTCGATGCAGCGCCACACCGCCACCAAGAACGTCCTCGCGCTCATCGTCAACGCCGTCGCGGCGATCGTGTTCATCCTGGTCGCCGACGTCGACTGGGTCGTCGCCGGCCTGATCGCCGCGGGCTCGATCGTCGGCGGCCAGATCGGCGCCACCGTCGGACGACGGCTGCCGCCGGTGCTGCTACGCGCCGTGATCGCCGTCGTCGGCGTGACCGCCCTCGTCGTGCTGCTGGCCTGACCCCGTCGCCGGTCCCTCCGGTCCGGCCGGGCCCACCCAGGCGCCGAGCCAGGTGTCGAGCACGTCGTAGACGCGGCGCCGGACGTCGGGGCGCGACAGGACCATGTCGTGGACCGCACCCTCGACCGCGACCGACGTGACGTGCCGTCCGATCGAGGAGGCCCAGCGGCGGATCTGCTCGACGTCGAGCACGATGTCGCTCGACCGCACCGCCTCGTCGGTGGGCTCGGTGAAGGTCGAGCGCGCCGAGGACAGCACCAGCACGGGTCCGGGCACGTCGAGGCCGGCGTGCAGCCGGGCGTGCCCGCGCCGCACCGCACGCAGCCAGCCGACGTAGACCGGGCGCGACTCGAGCGGCTTCCAGTCCAGGTCGTAGTCCCACTCGCCGCCGTGGTCGCGGTGCAGCGACCGGCCGTAGACCTCGCTGACCCGTCGCGGGATCTCCTGCAGCGGTCGTCGGGCGCCGAGGCGCTCCAGGGCGATCGTCGCCGCCGGGCTGCGCAGCCAGGCCGAGCCCTGCATGTCGAGCCACGGGGAGTTGAGCACCATCCCGACGAGCTCGTCGGGGCGGCGCTCGTGGGCCCACAGCGGCACGGTCAGGCCGCCGGTCGAGTGGGCCGAGACCACCACCTCGCGGTGTCCGTCGCGCTGGGTGATGCGCCACCAGGCGAGGTCGATCTCGGCGAAGTACTCGCTGAGGTCGGCGACGAAGTGGGGCGTCTGGTGCTCGCGCAGCGACCGCCCGTACTTGCGCAGGTCGACGGCGTAGAACGTCCAGCCGCGGTCGGTCCACCAGCGGGCGTACTCGTCGTGGAAGAAGTAGTCGGCGAAGCCGTGGACGTGCAGGACCGCGCGGCCGAGCGGCCGCTCGGGCCGACGGGTCACGAGGGTGGCGACGACCGCGCCCTCGTCGTCCGGGGGCAGCGAGATGGTCTCCACCCGGTAGTCGGGGCCGAGCACGTCAGCGTCGACGTCGGCCGGCGGCGGAACCAGCGTCATGGGGTGAGGATATCGACCCCGTCCCGGCGTCCCCAGATTTCCCATTAGACCGCGACCCCCACGGCCCCGGCTCTACCCTTGGGCAGTGTCGAACGCCCTGAGCAACGTCCCGCGCGCGCTCTCGGCGTACCTCCGGACGCACGCCGAGAGGTGGCGCACCGGATCCCGGGGAAGCCAGGCGTTCCTGCTGCTGGTGCTCAGCGCGCTGGTCGCGCTGGCGGTCATCCTGGGCGACCTCACCGCGGTCGTCCTCCCGGTGGCGCTGTGGTTCCTGTTCCTCATGGTGGGGCTGATGATGCTCCGCTTCGTGCCGCTGGTGATGCTGACCGTCGTGCTGTCCGCGGCGGCGGTGGGCACCTCGGTCGGCAACGACTTCAAGACCGGCAGCCGCGCCCTGGCCCTCTCGGTCTTCGCCGTCGGCGTGCTGCTCGCGGTCTACCAGTCGAGCCGCCAGCGCTCCGGCCTGCCGATGGCGCTCAGCGAGGCGGTGCTGACCCAGCTCCGCGACCGCCTCCAGCGCCAGGGCGTCGTCCCGCAGCTGCCCTCGGGGTGGCGCTCGCAGTCGGCCACCATCACGGCCAACGGGCCGAGCTATGCCGGTGACTTCCTCGTCGCCGACCTCCGCGACGGCCGCTGGCTGGAGATGGCGCTGGTCGACGTCTGCGGCAAGGGCACCTCGGTCGGTCCGCAGGCGCTGCAGTTCGCCGGCGCGCTCGGCGGGCTGATCGGCGCGCTGCCGCCCCACGAGCTGATGGCGGCGGCCAACGGCTTCCTGCTGCGCCAGGAGTCGGACGAGTCCCTCGCCACCGCGGTGCACGTCAAGGTCGACCTCGTGACGGGGGACTACACGATCACCAGCGCCGGGCACCCGCCCGCCCTCCACTGGCACCTCGACCACCGGGGCTGGTCGGTCGACAACGCCCGGGGCATGGCGCTCGGGGTGATCCCCGAGGCCGACTTCACGCCCAGCCGCGGCCGGCTCAAGCCGGGGGAGGCGCTGATGTTCTACACCGACGGTGTCATCGAGTCGGCCGACAAGGACCTCGACGGCGGCATCGACTGGCTGCGCGACGTCGCCCTCCAGGCGGTCGACGCGCGGGGGTTCTCCGGTCTGCCCCGCCGCGTGCTGAAGAAGGTGCCGCGCGGCGACGACGACCGCGCCCTGCTCCTGCTGGAGCGCCAGCCGCTGACCTCTCCCGAGCGCACCGCCGAGGCCCTAGCCTGAGGGCATGGTCACCACGCAGGACATGCTCCAGCGCCAGCAGCCGCTCGAGACGGGGTTCGGCTACCGGACCACCGCCGCAGAGGTGATCGCCGGGCACGACCTCGCCGGACGGCGTGCCGTCGTCACCGGCGGCTACTCCGGCCTCGGCCTCGAGACCGTACGGGCGCTGGCCGGGGCCGGCGTGTCCGTCCTGGTCCCGGCCCGGCGGCCCGACGCCGCCTCAGCGGCCCTGGCCGACCTGTCCGGCGTCGAGGTCCGGGAGATGGACCTCGGTGACCTCGACTCGGTCGCGGCGCTCACCGCGTCGGTCCGCGACGATCGCACCCCGATCGACCTGGTGATCGACGTGGCAGGCGTGATGGCCACCCCGCACCGGCAGACCCCGCAGGGCTGGGAGCTCCAGCTCGGCACGAACCACCTCGGCCACTTCGCCCTCGTCGGCGGCATCGCCGACCTCCTCGTCGACGGCGCCCGCGTGGTGTCGTACTCCTCGATCGGCCACTACCGCTCGCCGGTGCTGTTCGACGACCTCCGGTTCGAGACCACGCCCTACGACCCGTGGGTCGCCTACGGCCAGTCCAAGACGGCCAACGCGCTCTTCGCGGTCGGGCTCGACGCGCGGGGTGCTGCCCGCGGCATCCACGCCTACTCCGTCCACCCCGGCGGGATCCTCACCGACCTCCAGCGGCACATGCCGCGCGAGGAGCTCGTCGCGCGCCAGTGGATGGACGAGGACGGCAACCCCAACCCGCTGTTCAAGACGCCGGCCGAGGGCGCGTCGACGGGGCTGTGGGCGGCCACCGCGCCCGAGCTGGAGTCGCGCGGCGGCGTCTACTGCGAGGACTGCTCGGTCAAGGGCGTGGTCCCGGCGGACCACAGCGACCTCAGCACCGGCGGCGCGAAGGAGTGGGCCCTCGACGTCGAGGCGGCCGAGCGGTTGTGGGGGCTGTCGGTGGCGGCGACCGGTCTCGACCCGCTGGGCTGAGCGCTCCGGCTCATCGCCTCACCCCGCGACGCCGCGGGAGTAGAGCTCGCGGATCACGTCCTCGATCGCGGGCTCCTGGATGGACAGGTCGGCGACGTCGTACGCCGCCGCGACCGCAGCGACGACCGGTGCGGCGCTGGCGTCCGCGGGGAAGGACAGCCACTGGCGCGGGCCCTCCACCCGGCGCACGGTCGCACCCGGCACCTCGATCGGCGGCGCCTCGTCGACGAGGTCGACGACGAGGGTGCGGCTGGAGCCGCCCTGCGCGTGGAGGCCGGACAGCGGGCCGTCGTAGACGCTCGTGCCGTGGTCGATCACGATGACCCGGTCGCACAGCGCCTCGATGTCCTGCAGGTCGTGCGTGGTCAGCAGCAGCGTGGTGCCGCGCTCGGCGTTGAGCGCGCGGAGGAATTCGCGCAGCCGGCCCTTGCTGACGACGTCGAGGCCGATCGTCGGCTCGTCGAGGTAGAGCACCTCGGGGTCGTGCAGCAGCGCGGCGGTGATGTCGCCCCGCATCCGCTGACCGAGGCTGAGCTGGCGCACCGGGGTGTCGAGCTGGCCGCCCAGGTCGAGCAGGTCGACGAACCGCTCGAGGTTGGCCCGGTAGCGGGCCGGCTCGATCCGGTACATCTTGCGCAGCAGGTCGAAGGAGTCGCGCAGCGGCAGGTCCCACCACAGCGTGGTGCGCTGGCCGAACACGACGCCGATCCGGCGCGCCAGCTCGACGCGGTCGCGGCTCGGGTCGAGGCCGGCGACCCGCACCGTGCCGCCGGTCGGGACCAGGATGCCGGTCAGCATCTTGATCGTCGTCGACTTCCCGGCGCCGTTGGGCCCGATGTAGCCGACCATCTCGCCGGCCGCGACGCCGAAGGAGAGGTCGTGGACGGCGCGCACGCTGTCGCGCGTGCGCCGACGCCGTCCCTCGACCCTGCGCCGCACGTCGAAGGTGCGCTCGAGGTCGCGCACGTCGACCAGCGGTCCTGGCGTCTCGGTCATCTCAGCTCCCGGTGGAGGTGTAGTGGCGCACGCCGGTGCGCCAGACGAGCAGGGCCGCCCCGAACGTCACCAGGCCGGCGAGGGGCGACGCGAGCTGGAAGGCGTCGGGCGTCCCGAACGGGTCGTCGCGGCCGAGCAGGAAGAGGCAGGGGTACCAGTTGACGAACGCGACGGGCACCACGAACGTCAGGCCGACCATGACCTCGCGCGGGAAGATGCTCAGCGGGTACTGGGTGACGGTCGCGCCGCCGTAGGTGAAGGCGTTCGCGAACTCGGTGGCGTCGGTCGTCCAGAACTGGATGCAGGAGAAGCCGACGAAGAGCCCGAAGAACACCAGCGCACCGCTCACCAGCATCGACACCGCCACCAGCACCCGCGCCGGTGTCCAGTCGACGTGGGTGCAGGCCCAGCCGAACACGACGGAGGCCTGGGTGAGGCGCCCCAGCCGGCGCAGGGTGAACTGGTCGGCGCAGACCTGCACCAGCAGCGGCACCGGCTTGGTCATCATCTGGTCGAGGCGGCCCGTGCGGATGTAGGCGCCGATCCGCTCGACGCTGCCGATCGCGGTGTCGGCGAGCGCGAGGGCGAGCGAGGCGCTGCCGTAGAGCAGCGCGACCTCCTGCAGCGAGAAGCCGGCGAGGTCGCGCAGGTGGGAGAACATGATCCAGAGGCCGACGAAGTCGAGGCCGGTGATCAGCCCGTTGCCGACCGCGAGCAGCACGAACGACGTGGGGTACTGCCAGGCGGCGCGGACCCACAGCCATGCGATCTGGCCGTAGGTGCGCAGGTGCCGCGCGGCGAGGGCCTCAGCCACCCTGCACCACCACCTTGCGCGTGGCGAGGCCCAGCACGCCCTGGCACGCGGCGAGCAGCACGACCGCCCAGAAGACCTGGAAGCCGAGCGCGGCGACGAGGTCGTCGCCGACGTGCGTGCCCAGCCAGATGTCGGCCGGCACCTGGACGTAGGAGGCCCAGGGCAGGGCGTTCGCGACGGTGCCGAGCCAGCCCGGGAAGAGGACGAGCGGGAGCATCATGCCGCTGAAGAAGATCGCGAACGCGCCGCTCATCACCTTCACCCCCGACTGGTCGAGCAGCCAGAACGCGGTGCTGGCGACGAGGAAGCGGATCGCGAAGCTCACCACCACCGCCAGCACGAGGGACAGGCAGAAGGCGAGCGCGGCCACGGGGGAGGCGGGCAGCGCGATGTGGAAGACCACCAGGCCGATCACGGTGGGACCGAGACCGCGCGTGAGCAGGTGGTAGGCCGCCCGACCGAGGTCGGCCGCGAGGTACCAGCCGACCAGCCCCACCGGGCGGTAGAGGTCGATCGCCACGTCGCCGGTGCGGATCCGCTCGGCGAGGTCGTCGGTGCTGCCGCCGCCCCACAGCGCGATGGTCATCAGCAGCGCCTGGCCGAGCCAGACGTACGTCACCGCGTCCTGCTGGTCGTAGCCGCCGGCGGTCGGGTTCGCCCGCCACAGGGCGATGTAGGCGTAGGAGTAGATGACGCCGAAGACCGAGTTGGTGAAGATCCCGGCCAGCGTCGCCGCCCGGTAGGTGGAGTAGCGGCGGAAGGCGCGCGCGGCGATCGCGGCGTGCAGCACGTGCTTCCCCCTGACGACGAGATTCCCTGCCCCTCGAGGGGGCCGGGGATCGTCTCACATCCGGGGGGTGCGCCGCACCCCGGTCGGCGCACCCGGGGTCAGCGGTGGCGCACCAGGTTCACGACGCCGATGGTCCGCCCCTGCCCGTCGCGGGTGATCGCGACGCCGGCACGGTCCGCGCGGCGGTTCAGCAGGATCTCGCGGTGCCCGGGGGAGTCGAGCCACAGCCGCACCATGTCGTCCGGGGTGAGCCCGCTGCCCCGCACGAGCGTCTCGCCGGCCCAGCTGCCGCGGCACCGGTCGGCCACGTCGCCCTGGTCGCGGTGCGCGAACACCCCGGTGTGGGCGATGCGGCGGCCCCACTTCTCCGACATCCGGTCGGTGCACGCGTCGAACACGCGGACCTCGTCGAGGCCGTTGGCCGCGCGGGCCGCGTTGATCTCGACCATCAGCAGATCCTCGAGCTGGGCGGACGACAGGGTGCTGACGTCGCGGGCGCTGTCCGCCGACGACGGGACCGGCCAGGTGCCGGCGTGCGCCGCGGCGGTCGTGCCGACGACGGCGGACGCCGCCAGGCACAGCGAGGCGACGAGGGTCAGGGAGCGGTGGCGCAGCATGGGTTCCTCCAGGAGATCCGCTGCTCGGGGGATGAGCGAATCTTGAGGGAATCTTTCAAGATTCCGTCTTGATTGTAGGACTCTCGTGTGGGTCGTGTCGAAAAAGGAGGATCTGACGACGACACGCCGACGCTTTGGCAAGTTCTCACCAGAAGTCGCCCTACTCCCGGCTCCCCTGATGAAAGCGCCTTGACGGAATCTCCGTGGTCGGAACGACGAAAAGAGGCCCTGCGGTCTGGACCGGGGTCCGGGCCGCAGGGCCTCGACTCGTGCGCGCCTCGGCGGGCGCGCGGGGTCAGTGCTGGTAGGTGCCGTGCAGGATCGCACGGCCGAGGGTCTTGAAGGCGAGGTTGAACGACACCACGGCGGGCGAGGCGTCGGCGTCGACGCCGAGGGACTCCTCGCCGACGGCGTGCACGACGAAGAAGTACCGGTGCGGCTGGTCACCCTCGGGCGGGGCGGCGCCCATGAAACCGGCCTCACCACCGTCGTTGCGCACGTGGAAGGCGTTGCCGGGCAGGTCGCCGGACGCCGCGCCGGTGTCGAGGGAGGTGACGTCCGCGGGCAGGTCGACGAGGACCCAGTGCCAGAAGCCGCTCGGGGTGGGGGCGTCGGGGTCGAAGCAGGTGACCACGAAGGACTTCGTGCCCTCGGGCGCACCCGACCAGCTCAGCTGCGGCGAGGTGTTGCCGGCGGAGGCCACCTGGTCGTCGGAGAGAGGGGCGCCGTCGGTCACGTCGGTGCTCGTGACGGTGAACGACGCCGTGGCGGGGAGGTACTCGTACGGGTTCGGGGAGACCGGTCGCTCGATGCTCATTCCTCGAACCTAGCCACCCGCACCACGTCGGGGCCAGCGAGACTGGACCCATGACCGACGCCCCGCATCCCGAGCCCGGAGTCGCCCGCCCCTACCTGGCCGGACTGGTGCTGGAGGGGCGCAAGGTCGTCGTGGTCGGCGGTGGACACGTCGCCCAGCGGCGGGTGCCGTCGTTCCTCGCGACCGGCGCCCTGGTCACCGTGGTGAGCCCGGAGGTGACGCCGGCGATCGAGGGGTTGTCCGGGGAGCTGACGCTCGTCCTGCGCGAGTTCGTCGAGACCGACGTCGACGGCGCCTGGTACGTCGTCGCCGCGACCGACGACCCCGAGGTCAACTCCCGCGTGGTGGCGGCCGCCGAGGCCCGCCACACCTTCTGCGTCCGCGCCGACGACGCCCGCGGCGGCAGCGCGTGGACCCCGGCGGTGGGCCACCACGGCAGCGTGACCGTCGGGGTGCTGGGCAACCGGGAGCCCCGCAAGTCCGCGGCCCTGCGCGACGACATCGTCACCGCGCTGCGCGACGGCGACCTCAGCGCCACCGACGCGCACGACCGCACGCCGGGGGTCGTCCTCGTCGGCGGTGGCCCGGGGGAGCCCGAGCTGGCCACGGTCGCGGCCCGGCACGCCCTCGCGTCGGCCGACGTGGTGGTGGCCGACCGGCTCGCCCCCCGCGAGCTCCTCGACGGACTGGGCCCCCACGTCGAGCTGGTCGACGTGGCCAAGCTGCCGCGCGGACGGTCGGCCACGCAGGAGCGGATCAACGAGGTCATCGTCGACCGTGCCCGCGCCGGCAAGCGCGTGGTGCGGTTCAAGGGCGGCGACTCCTTCGTCTTCGGGCGCGGCTACGAGGAGGTGCTGGCCTGCCTCGAGGCGGACGTGCCGGTCACCGTCGTCCCGGGGCTCACCTCCGCCATCGCCGTCCCGGCGCGGGTCGGCATCCCGGTCACGCACCGCGGCGTCGCCCACGAGTTCACGGTGGTCTCGGGGCACCTGCCGCCCGGCCACCCGGACTCGCTCGTCGCCTGGGACGCCGTGGCGCGGATGCGCGGCACGGTCGTCCTGCTGATGGCGGTCGACAACGCCCCGGCGATCGCCGACGCCCTGGTGTCGGGCGGTCGGCCGGCGACCACGCCGGTGGCGGTCGTCGTCGACGGCACCATGCCGACGGAGCGCACGGTGCTCAGCACGCTCGGGGACCTGGCCGGCGACCTGGTGGCCCACGAGGTGGTGCCCCCGGCGATCATCGTGGTAGGCGACGTGGTCGCCGTGGCCCGTCCGGCACACTACGGGCGTGGCTGACCCGCTCCGCACCATCGAGATCGACGACCCGGACGACCCCCGCCTCGCCGACTACCGCGACCTGCGCGACGTGGAGCTGCGCAAGTCGCTCGAGGCCGAGCACGGGCTGTTCCTCGCCGAGGGCGAGAAGGTGGTCCGCCGCGCGGTCGAGGCCGGCCACCGGCCGCGCTCGTTCCTGATGGCCCCGCGCTGGCTCGACGGCCTCGGTGACGTGATCGGCGACGGGGACGCTCCCTGCTTCGTGCTGTCCGAGGCACTGATCGAGCAGGTCACCGGCTTCCACGTCCACCGCGGCGCACTGGCCTCCCTCGAGCGGCGGGTGCTGCCGTCGGTCGACGACGTGCTGGCGGGTGCGCGGTCGGTGCTGGTCCTCGAGGACCTCGTCGACCACACCAACGTCGGCGCGATCTTCCGCTCCGGGGCGGCGCTCGGCTTCGACGCGGTCCTGCTGGCGCCGCGGTGCGCCGACCCGCTCTACCGCCGCGCGGTCAAGGTCGGGATGGGAGCGGTGTTCACGACTCCGTGGACCCGGCTCCCGGACTGGTACGACGCGCTGCCGGACCTCGCGCGCCGCGGCTTCACCACCGTCGCGCTCACCCTGTCGCCCGACTCGGTGCCGATCGAGGACGCGGTCGCCGGGGTGGACCGGCTCGCACTGGTGCTCGGCTCCGAGGGCCACGGCCTCTCCGCGCGCTGGGAGGCGTCCGCCGACCGCCGCGCGATCATCCCGATGCGCGCCGGCATCGACTCCCTCAACGTCGCCGCCGCTACTGCGGTGGCGTGCTACGCCGCCGCGCGCCGGTGACGCGGTGGCGCAGCCTCCGGGCCGCCACCACCACCAGCACGATCGCCACCAGCACGTAGACCACGTTGCTCACGGGTCCGACGTAGCCCTCCACGACGTGCCACTGCGCGCCCAGCTCGTAGCCGGCGAGGATCAGCGCCGCGTTCCAGAGCAGGCTGCCGAGCGTGGTGTAGAGGCAGAACGTGGGCAGCGGCATCCGGTCGAGGCCTGCGGGGATGGACACCAGGCTGCGCACGCCCGGGACCAGCCGGCCGAAGAACACCGCCGAGCGGCCGTGCGCGCCGAACCACGCCACCGAGCGGCGTACGTCGTCGGCGTGCACCAGCGGGACCCGGTCGGCGAGCCGGCAGATCCGTTCCAGCCCCCACGCCGCGCCGAGCCAGTAGAGCACCAGCGCGCCCACGAGCGAGCCCGCGGTCGCCCAGGCGATCGCCGCCACCAGCCCGTAGTGGCCCTGGCTGGCGGTGTAGCCCGCGAGCGGCAGCACCAGCTCGCTCGGCACGGGCGGGAACACGGTCTCGAGCGCGGTCGCCAGGCCGACGCCGGGCGAGCCGATGGTGCGCATGACCAGGACGACCCAGTCGAGGACGGCTTCCATCTCCCGCCCTCAGCCGCGCTGCCGCAGGGCTTCGTGGAGGACCAGCGAGCCCGCCACGGCGGCGTTGAGGGACGACGCGGACCCGACCATCGCGATGCTCGCGACGTCGTCGCAGACCGTGCGCCACGACGAGGAGAGCCCGTGGGTCTCGTTGCCGACCACCACGACCACCCGTCCCGACAGGTCGACCGAGCCGAGGTCGGTGCCCTCCTCGTCGGTGCCGACGATGCGGTAGCCGTGGGCGTGGGCGTGCTCGACGACCGGGCCGGGCCCGGGGACGCGGAGGACGGTGAGCGCGAAGAGGGACCCCGTGCTGGCCCGCACCGACTGCGGGTCGTAGGGGTCGGCGGCGTGGCCGGTGACGACGAGCGCCGAGGCCCCGAACGCGTCGGCGGAGCGGGCCAGGGTGCCGATGTTGCCGGGGCTGGTCGGGCGGTCGAAGACGACGACCGGCCCGTGCGGGCGCGCCGAGTCGGCGAGCCGGGCGACCCCGTCCTCGGGCATCTCGACGACCGCCACCAGCTCGGCGCCGTCCTTGCCGCTGAGCCGGGCGTGGAGCTGCGGGGCCAGCGCGACGCGCTCGGCCGCGGTCGTGGCCCACATCTCCTCGGCCCAGGCGGAGGTCGAGTCCTCGGAGCGCAGCAGCTGGCGCACGGTCCAGCCCTCGGCGACCGCCCGGGTGACGGGGCGGACGCCCTGGACGAGGAACTCACGGTTGCGGTGCCGCTTGGAGCGGTTGGTCAGCAACGCCTCCCACTGCTGGAAGCGCGCGTTCTCACGGGTGATGCGCAGGTCGTTCATCGCGGCGCGGGCCCTCAGCCGGTCTGCTCGGCGGGCCAGGTCAGCGGGTAGTCCTCCGCGGCGGCGTCGTGCTTCTTGCCCAGCCGCTTGCGGGACTTGGCCGACAACCGGTCGCCGAAGACCGTGCCGAGGGTGTGGTCGGTCTCGTGCTGCAGGCAGCGCGCCAGCAGGCCCGTTCCCTCGAAGGTGACCGGCTCGCCGTCGAGGCCGGTGCCGTCGACCCGCGCCCAGTCGGGCCGCGGGCAGGGCTCGAACGAGCCGGGGAAGGACAGGCATCCCTCGTCGTCGTCGTCGAGGCGCCGCTCGCGCCCCTCGGGGAGCGTGAGGACCGGGTTGCACACCACGCCGACGGTGCGCACCCCGTCGTCGTCGGGGCAGTCGAAGACGAACATCGCGACGTCCTCACCGACCTGGCAGGCGGCCAGGCCGACCCCGTCGGCGGCGTACATCGTGGCGACCATGTCGGCGGCCAGCGTGGCGAGCGCGTCGTCGTACGCCGTGACCTGCTGCTGCGGGGCGTGCATCACGGGCGTTCCCCAGCGGGTGATCGGGCGCACGGTGCCGCCGGTGGGCAGGGGGCCGTGCGGGGCCCGGACGTCGTCGGTGGGGGCGGTCGGCTCGTCGGGCATGCGGACGATCGTACCGAGCGGGGGTGGGGTGACCTGCGCCACGGGGTGCCCTCTGGTGGAGTCTGTAACTCACAGTTACATTGGCACCATGTCCCTCCTCAGCAGTCTCCGGCCCGGCGGTCGCCACGGCTTGTCCTCCCGGGAGACCCGCGACCCGATCGGCTACGCCGTCGCCGCGGTCAACCGGCTCGCGCAGAGCGACCTGATCGACCGCGTGGGGCTGCGCCGCCAGGCCGAGCAGGCCGTCTACGTGTCGACGCGCGGCGGCTTCCGGGCCGCGACCGCGGCGGGGCGGACCTTCGCCCGCGCCGGCCGACGCTCGCCCGGCGCGCGACCCGCCGCCGCGTCCGCCCGCGGGGTCTTCGACCTCACCCCCACCGAGGACGAGCAGATGCTCGTCGACGTCGTCACCGAGCTGGCGGCCGAGGTGCTGCGACCGGCCGCGTCGGCGGCCGACGACGCCTGCGCCGCGCCACCCGAGGTGCTCGCCGCCACGCGCGAGGTCGGGATCCCGGTCCTCGGCGTGCCCGAGTCCCTCGGCGGGATCCTCGAGGAGCGCTCGGCGATGGCCGGGACGCTGGTCGCGGAGGCGCTGGCGAAGGGCGACATGGGGCTCGCCGTCGCGTCGCTCGCGCCCGGCGCGGTCGCGACCGCGCTCGGCCTGTGGGGCACCGACGCCCAGCAGCAGACCTACCTGCCGGCCTTCACCGGTGACGACGTCCCCGCCGCCGCGCTCTGCCTGGCCGAGCCCACGGTCCTCTTCGACGCGCTCGCGCCCGCCACCACGGCGACCCGCGACGGCGACGGATTCGTCCTCGACGGCGTGAAGTCGGCGGTGGTCCGCGGCGCGGAGGCCGAGCTGTTCGTGGTGTCCGCGGCCCTCGACGGCGTGCCCGCGCTGTTCCTGGTCGAGTCCGGCACGGCCGGGCTCGAGGTCGAGGCCGACCCGTCGATGGGCCTGCGTGCGGCCAGCCTGTCCCGGCTGCACCTCACGGGCGTCCGGCTGCCCGCCGACGCGCTGCTCGGCGACACCGACGGGCGGGCCCACACCGAGTGCGTACGGCTGTCCCGGCTCGCGTGGTGCGCCCTTGCGGTCGGCACCGCCCAGGCCGTCCTCGACCACGTGTCGGCCTACGTCAACGAGCGCGTGGCCTTCGGTGAGCCGATCAGCCACCGCCAGTCGGTGGCGTTCATGGTCGCCGACATCGCCATTGAGCTGCAGGCGATGCGGCTGCTCACCTGGAAGGCCGCGAGCCGCGCCGCCCGCGGCGACGACTTCGCCCGCGAGGTCGGGCTCGCGCGCCAGCTGTGCGCGGAGAAGGGGATGCGGATCGGCCTCGACGGCGTCCAGCTGCTCGGCGGCCACGGCTTCGTCAAGGAACACCCCGTCGAACGGTGGTACCGCGACCTGCGCGCCATCGGTGTCATGGAAGGTGCGGTGCTGGTCTGATGGCGATCAACCTGGAGACCCCCAAGAAGCACGCCACGCTCATCGACCAGGCCCACCAGCTGGCGATGAACATGCTGCGGCCGATCTCACGGACCTACGACCGCGCCGAGCACGCGTACCCCAAGGAGCTCGACATGCTCGCCGCGCTGATCGACGGCGTCTCCGAGTCCGGCGCCAGCAGCGGCGCCGGCGCGGGGGGCGTACGCCGTGCGGACGGACCCGACGACGGCCGGGTCCGCAACGGCGCCAACCTCGCCTCGGTGCTCTCGGTCGCCGAGATGTGCTGGGGCGACGTCGCACTGCTGCTGTCGATGCCGCGCCAGGGACTGGGCAACTCGGCCATCGCGTCGGTCGCCACGGAGGAGCAGCTCGAGCGCTACCGCGGCACGTGGGCGGCGATGGCGATCACCGAGCCCGGCACCGGGTCCGACTCGGCCAGCATCACCACCACGGCGGTGCGCGACGGGGACGAGTACGTCATCAACGGCGAGAAGATCTACGTCACGTCGGGCGACCGCGCGGACAGCGTGGTGGTGTGGGCGACGCTCGACCGGGACCTGGGCCGGGCCGCGATCAAGTCGTTCCTGGTCCGCAAGGACAACCCGGGCCTCACGGTCGAGCGGCTCGAGCACAAGCTCGGCATCCGCGCCTCCGACACCGCTGCGATCACCTTCACCGACTGTCGCGTGCCGGCCGAGGACCTGCTCGGCTCGCCCGAGATCGACGTGAAGTCCGGTTTCGCGGGAGCGATGGCGACCTTCGACAACACCCGCCCGCTGGTGGCCGCGATGGCGGTCGGGTGTGCCCGGGCGTCGCTCGACCTGACCCGCGACCTGCTCGAGCAGGCAGGCGTGGTCGTCGACCACGACCGGCCCGCGCAGCTGCAGAGCGCCGCGGCCGCGACGTTCCTGCGGCTCGAGGCCGACTGGGAGGGCGCGCAGCTGCTGATGATGCAGGCGGCCTGGATGGCCGACAACCGCAGGCCCAACTCGCTGGAGGCCTCGATGGCCAAGGCGAAGGCCGGCCGGGTCGGGTCCGACGTCACGCTCTCCTGCGTCGAGCTGTGCGGCACGCTCGGCTACAGCGAGGTGGAGCTGCTCGAGAAGTGGGCGCGCGACTCCAAGATCCTCGACATCTTCGAGGGCACCCAGCAGATCCAGCAGCTGATCGTCGCGCGGCGGATCCTCGGGCTGACCAGCGCTCAGCTGAAATAGCACTGACCTCCCCCCCTTCCTCGCCAGACCACACGCAAGGACCGGGCACCTCCTCTGCGAGGAAGTGCCCGGTCAGCGTGTGTCAGGAGACGGACTTGAAGGGGTCGTGCTCGGCGAGCAGCTTGTCGACGCGGGCCTGATCGAGGCGGTGGAAGACCCGTGCGTCCTCCTGCTGGTCGCGCACGACCTTGGCGAGCGTGAAGGTCGAGGTCGTCAGGTAGAGCGTGCCGAGGGCGAGGAAGCCCTTGATCCACGGGTCCGCGTCCATGAAGTAGATGGCGACCAGCATGGCGAAGAGCGAGGCACCGAAGGAGATGGTGGCCTGCAGGGCGAAGGCGGCGGTGTTCTTGGCGGTGGTGTCGGTCTTGGAGGGCATGGCAGAAGCCTGCTCGCGGGGGCCGGCGCGCGGACCTGTCGTGCTACCCGATCCGCACTGAGTACGCGCACCCGACCTGCCCCGGTACGTTCGGGCCATGCCAGACCAGCCGGGGCACATGTCGCCCGAGGAGTTCCGCCGCCAGGGCCACGCGGCCATCGACTGGATCGCCGACTACTGGGCCTCGCTCGACGACCTCCCGGTGCGCTCGCAGGTCGCCCCGGGTGACGTCCGCGCGCTGCTCCCCGCGTCGGCGCCGGAGCAGGGGGAGCCGTTCGACGCGGTGCTCGCCGACCTCGACCGCGTCGTCGTGCCCGGCCTCACCCACTGGCAGCACCCGCGGTTCCTCGCCTACTTCCCGGCCAACTCCTCGCCCGCGGCGATCCTCGGCGACCTGCTCTCCAGCGGCATCGGCGCGCAGGGGATGATCTGGGCCACCAGCCCGGCGGTGACCGAGGTGGAGCAGGTCGTCCTCGACTGGTTCGGCGAGGCGCTGGGCCTGCCCGCGGCGTTCCGCAACGACGGCCCCGGCGGCGGCGTCATCCAGGACACCGCCTCCACCGCGACCCTGACCGCGCTGCTGGCCGCGCTGCACCGCGCCAGCGGAGGCGACGTACGCCGCCACGGCACGGGACTGGAGCGGTGGACCGTCCACGGCTCCACGCAGGCGCACTCGTCGCTGGTCAAGGCGGCGATGATGGCCGGGCTGGGGGAGGAGTCCGTGCGCACGGTGCGCGTCGACCCGGTCACCCAGGCGATGGACGTGGACGCGCTGCGCGACGCGCTCGCCGCCGACGTGGCCGAGGGCCGCCGGCCGGTGATGGTGCACGTCGCGTCCGGCTCCACGTCCACCGGCGCGACCGACGACGTCGCCGCCGTCGTGGAGGTGGCCCGTGGGCACGACGACCTGTGGGTCCACGTCGACGCCGCGTGGGCGGGCGTGGCGGCCGTGTGCCCCGAGCTCCGCGACCACCTGAGGGGCGTCGAGGACGTCGACTCGTTCGTCACCAACCCGCACAAGTGGCTGCTGACGACCTTCGACTGCAGCACGTTCTGGGTGCGGGACCGGGCCGCGCTCACGGGCGCGCTCTCGATCCTCCCGGAGTACCTCCGCAACGCCGCGACCGAGTCGGGCGCGGTCGTGGACTACCGGGACTGGCACCCGCAGCTCGGACGCCGGTTCCGGGCGCTCAAGCTCTGGGCGGTGCTGCGCACCTACGGGCTGGAGGGGTTGCGCGCCCATGTGCGGTCCGGCGTCGAGCTGGCGCGGCGGGTGGCCGACCACGTGGCGGCCGACGACCGGTTCGAGATGGTGACCGAGCCGTCGCTGTCGCTGGTCGTGTTCCGCCTCCGCGCCGGGGACGAGCAGACGCTCGCGGCGATGGAGGCCGTCAACGCCTCCGGCGAGGCCTACCTCAGCCACACCGTCGTCGAGGGACGTGCGGCGATCCGCATCGCGGTCGGCAGTTGGCGCACCACCGAGGCCGACGTCGACCGCACCTGGCGCGCGCTCCAGGCGGCCGCCGCCCGCTGAGTCCGCAGCACCTTCCTGCCCACTCGGCGGGGTGTCTGGGAGGGTGCACGACATGAAGCTCTTCGCCGACTCGCCGGGCCGCCGCACGCGCCAGGTGGTGGCCGACCTCCTGTTCGTCGCCTGGCTGGTGCTGTGGGTCTGGGCCGGCCACGCCGTCCACGACGGCACCCTGGACCTCGCCGGGCCCGCGCGGCAGACCGACTCCGCGGCGTCGTCGATGGCGGAGAACCTGCGCGACGCGGGGGAGCGGCTGGGAGGCACCCCGCTGGTCGGCGACGAGCTGGCGGTCCCGTTCGACCAGGCGGCCGCCGCGTCCGACGGCCTCGCGTCCGCCGGGCGCGACACCGTCGAGGCGGTGGAGCGGCTGGCGCTGCTGCTCGGCCTGGCCGTCGCCCTGATCCCGATCCTCGTGGTCGCGGCGATCCACCTGCCGGCCCGCTGGCGCTTCGTCCGCGAGGCGACGGCGGGTGCCCGGTTCATCGACGCGCGGGAGGACCTCGACCTCTTCGCGCTGCGGGCGCTGGCGCACCAGCCGATGCACGTCCTGGCGCGGGTCAGCGACGACCCGGCGGGTGCATGGCGGGCCAGGGACCCGGACGTCGTACGAGCCCTCGCCGCCCTCGAGCTGGCCGACGTGGGGCTGCGGCTGCCGGAGCTTCCGGACGCGGTCGGTGGGCCCGCGTAGAGTCATCCCACGTGCAGTTCCTCGACGGCGCGACGCCGCCCCACGACCTGACCTACGACGACGTGTTCATGGTGCCGCGGCACTCCGCGGTCGCCAGCCGCTACGACGTCGACCTCGCCACCTCCGACGGCACGGGCGCGACGCTGCCCCTCGTCGTCGCGAACATGACCGCGATCGCGGGCAAGAGGATGGCCGAGACGGTGGCTCGCCGCGGTGGGCTCACGGTGATCCCGCAGGACATCCCGATCCCGGTGGTCGCGGACGTGGTGGCGTGGGTCAAGCGGCGCCACCACGTGTTCGACACCCCCATCGAGCTGCGCCCCGACCAGACGGTCGCCGAGGCGCTCTCGCTGATCCCCAAGCGGGCCCACCGCGCCGCCGTGGTCGTCCAGGACGGCCGGCCCGTTGGCGTGGTGTCCGAGGCCGACTGCGCCGACGTCGACCGCTTCGCGCAGGTCGGCTCGGTGATGAACCGTGACGTCGTGACGGTGTCGGCCGGCACGGACCCGCGCGAGGTCTACGACGCGATCGAGCGGGCGAAGGCCCCGCTGGCGGTCGCGGTCTCGGAGGAGGGCGGCCTGGTCGGTGTCCTCACCCGGCTCGGTGCCCTGCGGGCGACGCTCTACACGCCCGCCCTCGACGAGCGTGGCGGCCTCCGCATCGCCGCCGCCGTGGGCGTCAACGGGGAGGTCGCCGAGCGCGCCGAGCAGCTCCTCGCCGCGGGCGTCGACTGCCTCGTGGTCGACACCGCGCACGGCCACCAGGACCGGATGGTCCAGGCGCTGCGGTCCGTGCGCGCCCTGTCGCCGACGGTCCCGGTCGCGGCCGGCAACGTCGTGTCGGCCGAGGGCACCCGAGCGCTGGTCGAGGCCGGGGCGGACATCGTCAAGGTCGGCGTCGGCCCCGGCGCGATGTGCACCACCCGGATGATGACCGGGGTCGGCCGCCCCCAGTTCTCGGCCGTGCTGGAGTGCGCGGCCGCGGCGCGCGAGCTCGGCAAGCACGTGTGGGCCGACGGCGGCGTACGCCACCCGCGCGACGTGGCCCTGGCGCTGGCCGCGGGCGCGTCCTCGGTGATGATCGGCTCCTGGTTCGCCGGCACGCACGAGTCGCCCGGCGACCTCGTGCACGACGTCGACGGCCGGCCGTTCAAGATCTCCTTCGGCATGGCGTCCGCACGCGCGGTCGCCAACCGCACGGCGGCCGAGTCGTCGTACGACCGGGCCCGCAAGGGGCTCTACGAGGAGGGCATCTCCTCCTCGCGGATGTACCTCGACCCCCAGCGCCCGGGCGTCGAGGACCTCATCGACCAGATCTGCTCCGGCGTGCGCTCCTCGTGCACCTACGCCGGCGCCGCGACCCTCGCCGAGCTCCACGACAACGCCCTGGTGGGCGTGCAGTCGGCGGCGGGCTTCCACGAGGGCCGACCGCTCGAGCGGTCCTGGTGAGGGTGGTGGCGTGGTGACCGTGCGCGACCTCCAGCACGTCTTCGTGATGACCTACGGCCGGTCGGGCTCGACCCTGCTCATGGGCATCCTCAACTCGATCCCCGGATGGCTGGTCCGCGGCGAGAACCGGCACGCCATGCGGCACCTCTACGACTTCCACCGCACCGGCCTGGCTGAGCGGGACCGCGTCGACGCCGCGCGGGCGAGCCAGCCGACGCACCCGTGGTTCGGCATCGAGGGGTTCCCCGAGGTCGCGTCGCTGCAGCACATCCGGGCGCTCGCCGAGGCGACCCTGATGCGGCCCGAGCACGACACGCGGGTCACCGGCTACAAGGAGATCCGCTGGTACGACGCCGACCTGCCCGACTACCTCGCGTTCCTGCAGCAGGTCTTCCCGGGCGCCCGGTTCGTCCTCAACACCCGCAACCTCGAGGACGTCGCGGCCAGCAACTACTGGACCCACAAGGACGACCCCCTCGCCCAGGTGACGGCGATCGAGGAGAAGATGCTCGCCGCGGCGGCGGGCCTCGGCGACGCGGTGCACCGGGTGCACTACGACGACTACGTCGCCGACCCGGAGGTGCTGCGGGGACTCTTCGACTGGCTGGGCGAGACCTACGACCAGAACCGCGTCGAGGCCGTGCTCGCCACCCCGCACTCGCGCCGCGGCAAGCACCGGGACGCCGAGTGAGCCGGAGCGTCCTGGTCGTCTCGGCCACGACCGCCGAGGCGGCGCACGTGCCGCCCGACCTCCCGCTCGTGATCACCGGCATGGGCAAGACCGCCGCCGCGACTGCGACCGCGCGTGCCCTCGCGGCGTACGACGACCTCTCCGGCCTGACCGTGGTCAACATCGGCACGGCCGGCGCGCTGCGCCCCGGGCTGACCGGCCTGTTCGAGCCCGGCTCGGTGCTCAACCACGACCTGAGCGCGGACGTCGTCCGCGCCCTCGGCCACGACCCGCAGGAGCGGCTCGAGGTGGGGGAGTCCGAGGTGGTGCTGGCGACCGGCGACGTCTTCGTCAGCGACCCCGTCGTCCGTGACGCGCTCGCCGAGCGCGCGCACCTCGTCGACATGGAGGGCTACGCCGTGGCCTACGCCGCGCAGCAGGCCGGCGTGCCCGTGCGCCTGGTCAAGCACGTCTCGGACGCGGCCGACGAGTCCGCGCTCGACTGGCCGAGCCTGGTGGCCGCCTCGGCGGTCGTCCTCGGGGAGTGGCTCGCCACCGAGCTCTGAGGGACCCCGCTGCACTTCAGGACGTCCCGCACCTCCGAGACTGGGCGCATGGGTGTCGACGTGGCCCTGAGTCCCGCCCGCGGGTTCGTGCGAGGATGGCCACATGATCGTCAACCCCGGCAGCCACGACCCGCAGGGTCCCTGGGACCCCGACGCCAAGAAGAAGTGGATCGACACCCGCTACTTCTGGACGCTGCTCCCCGCGCTGGTGGTGATGGTCGGCCTGATCGTCGCGGGGCAGTACCTCGGCGACAGCTGAGCCATCGGCGTGCGCCCGAGCCGTCGGCGTACGCCCCTGAGCGGGGATCGGTCAGGCTCTCGCTGAACTTGTCAGGGCGTGCACGGCCTGACAAGTTCAGCGATCCCCGGTCAGCCGGGGATCGCTGAAGGCCGCCCCGTCGGCCCCGGAGATCACCGCGAGCTGTTGGGGGTGCGGCCCTTCGTGGTCCCCACGAACGCCTGGGTCACGTCGTCGTCGCGCTCGACGAGCCAGACCAGCGCGATGGTGGTCGGCTCGAGGTCGGCCACCACCCGGGTGACGACGTCCTTGCGCTGGTGCAGCCGCGCGACCGACATCGGCACGATCACCACCCCCGTGCCGGCGGCGACGGTCTCGACCGCCTCCCGCTCGGTCATCGGCGGCCAGTCGAGCTGCGCGGCGGACGGCGTCCAGCCGCTCGGGTGCGGACGCACCAGCTGCTCGTCGGCGAGGTCGGCGAGGGCGACCTCGTCGTCGGCCGCGGCGACGAGGTGGTCCTTCGACGCGACGACCACCTGCACCTCGTCGTAGAGCCGCACGCAGTGCAGCCCGTCGCGGTCGACCGGGAGCCGGACGATCGCCATGTCGAGGCTGCCGTCGCGCACGCCGTCGACCTGGTCGGCCTCGGTGGTCGGCACGAGGTGGAGCGTCTCGCGCCGGGCCGCACGCCAGCTGCGCGCCCACTTGTCAGGGGTCGCGCCGGTCACGAAGCCGACGCGGAGGGGAGCGATCATGGGCACGACCCTACGGCGACCGCTCCCCGTCCCGGTCAGGCCTCGGGGTCCTTCTCGACCGAGATCACGAAGTCGTCGCCGTGCTCGGTGACACCGGTGATGACGGCCGCCTCGACGGCCTCGATGGCGTACTTGCGGCGCACCACCATCGGGTCCTGGCCGAGGTCCTTCACCAGGGCGGTGGCGAGGCCGATCATGATCACGACGAACGGCAGGGCGGCGATGACGGTAATCGTCTGCAGGCCGGTCAGCGCGTCCGCTCCGCCGACGAGCAGCATCACCGCGGCGACGGCGCCGGTCGCGACGCCCCAGAAGATGACGGTCGGGCGCGACGGGTGGGTGGTGCCGCGCTCGGACAGCGTGCCCATCACGATCGAGGCCGCGTCGGCGCCGGAGACGAAGAAGATGCCGACCAGGACCATGACCACGATGCTGGAGATCGTGGCCAGCGGGTACGCCGCGAGGGTGCTGAACAGCTGGTTCTCCAGCCCGCCGGCGCCGGCGATGTCGGTGCCGGCCTTCTGCAGGTCGATGGCCGCGCCGCCGAAGATGCAGAACCACACGACGCTCACCAGGCTCGGGACGAGCAGCACGCCGGTGACGAACTGGCGGATGGTGCGACCGCGCGAGATGCGCGCGATGAACATGCCGACGAACGGCGTCCACGACAGCCACCAGGCCCAGTAGAAGACGGTCCACGAGGAGAGCCAGTCGCTCGTCTCGGAGCCCTCGGCGGCGGTGCGCGCGGCCATCATCGGCAGGTCGGCCACGTAGGAGCCGATCGACGTCGGGACCAGGTTGAGCATGAAGACGGTCGGGCCCACCACGAACACGAAGAGCGCGAGACCGATCGCGAGCACCATGTTGATGTTGGACAGCCACTGGATGCCCTTGGCGACGCCGGACACCGCGGAGAGCACGAAGGCGGCGGTCAGGACGGCGATGATGCCGACGAGCACGGCGTTGCCGGTGTCGCCGATGCCGGCGACGATCTGCAGGCCGGACTCGATCTGCAGGGCGCCGAGGCCGAGCGAGGTGGCCGAGCCGAAGAGGGTCGCGAAGATCGCGAACATGTCGATCGCCTTGCCGCCGACGCCGTGGGCGTGGCGGCCGAGGATGGGCTCGAACGCCGAGCTGATCAGCTGGAGGCGGCCCTTGCGGTAGACGCCGTAGGCGACGGAGAGGCCGACCACGGCGTAGATCGCCCACGGGTGCAGCGTCCAGTGGAACATTGTGGTGGCCATCGCGGTCTGGGCGGCCTCGGGGTTGCCGGCCTCACCGGTGCCGGGCGGCGGCGTGACGAAGTGGGTGATCGGCTCGCTGACGCCGTAGAACATCAGGCCGATGCCCATGCCCGCGCTGAACATCATCGCGATCCACGACACCGTGCGGAACTCCGGCTCCTCGTCGTCGCGACCGAGCGGGATGTTGCCGAACTTGCCGACCGCCAGCCAGATCACGAAGACGACGAACGCGCTCGAGGTCAGGACGAACAGCCATCCGGTGTTGCCCATGACCCACGACAGGCCGCTCGCCGAGGCGTCGGCGAGGCTGCCGGTGCTGACGAAGCCCCACACCAGGAACGCGACGCTGACCAGCGCCGTGACGCCGAAGACGACCTTGTCCAGGCCGCGCTCGGGGGTCGCGGAGGGTTCGATCGCCGCGTCGAGCGCGGGGTGCACGTCGTCGAGGCCGGGAATCTCGTGGGGGTGTTCCATGCCGATAGCCATTCCTCGACCAGATCAAGAATCTTGGTGTCAAGCAAACCGGGACGGGAGTTCCCCGCGGCGGTGGAGACGGATGTCACCCTGGCGGATCGCCCGCAGGGGTGGCTCCCTTCGCGGCGTCGGCGTAGGACCGGACGACGGACACGGAGAGCGGGAAGTCGACCGGCAGGTCGCGGAAGAGCAGGCGCGCGGCGGTGTCGGCGGCCGCCCCGACGGCGGCCACGACCTCGTCGGCACGGTCGGCCGGCGCGTGGACCACGACCTCGTCGTGCAGGAAGAACACCAGGTGCGCGCGTGCCTCGAGCGGTCCGTCGCCCCCGAGCGCCCACAGCCGGTTGCGCAGGTCGGCGATCCAGCACAGCGCCCACTCCGCGCCCGTGCCCTGGACGACGAAGTTGCGGGTGAACCGGCCGTAGGCGCGGCGCCGGCGGTCGAGTCCGGTGAGGTCGTCGGGCGGTGCGTCGGGCTCCTCCTGCCACGAGCCGCCGAGGGCCGGGCAGCCGCGCCCGAGCAGCGTCCGGACGACCTGTCCCCGCTCGCCGACGCGGGCGGCGTCCTCGACGAGCCCGAAGGCGCGCGGGTAACGCCGCGCCAGGTCGGCCGCCATCCGGCCGCTCTCGCCGCTGGTCGCGCCGTACATCGCGCCGAGCAGGCCGAGCTTGGCGTGCTGGCGCGACGCGACCGCGCCGTCGTCGACCATGCCCTGGTAGAGGTCGGCGCCGCGGGCGGCACGGGCCAGGGCGGTGTCGCCGCTCATCCCGGCCAGCACCCGGGGCTCGAGCTGGGCGACGTCGGCGACGACCAGCACCCAGCCGTCGTCGGCGACCGCGGCCGGCCGCACGACCGCGGGGAAGGACAGCGCGCCGCCGCCGTTGGAGGACCAGCGCCCGGTGGCGGAGCCGGCGGGCTGGTAGACCGGGCGGAACCGCCCGGCGGACACCCACTCGTCGCTCCACGCCCAGCCGACCGTCTGGAACAGGTGGGCGAGCTTCTTGTAGCGCAGCAGCGGCTCGACCACCGGGTGGTCGACCTGGCGCAGGGTCGACGCGCGGGTGTCGGGCACCTCGACCTCGGCCCGCCGCAGCGCCGCCAGCAGGTCGGGCCGCGAGTCGGGGTTCAGGGCGGGGCTGCGGAGGAGGCGCCGCACCTCCGCAGCGGCCTCCTCGAGCAGCATCGGCCGCGCTCCTCGTGGTGGCCGCGGGCCGAGCAGCCCGGTGAGGATCTCCTGGTGGACGTCGACCCGCCACGGCACGCCCGCGTGGGTCATCTCGGCCGCCGCCAGCGCACCGGCCGACTCGGCGGCCAGCAACAGCGCCAGCCGGGGCGACGCCGGAGAGGCCCGCACGGCGGCCGTCTGCCGCTCGTCCTCGGCGTCCGCGCCCAGGTGCTCGGCGGCGGCGTCGGCGCTGAACAGCACCGGGTCCCCGGCCACGGCCGGCCCGAGCCGGTCCCAGTGCGGGCGGTCGGCGCCGTCGAGGAGCCCCTGGTCGACCTCCGGCGCACGACGGAGCAGGTGGTGGCCGAGCCGGAGGTCGTGGCAGCGACCGACCCGCACGCCCTGCGCGAGCAGCGGGGGGTACCACCGGGCGGTGTCGTCCCACACCCAGCGTGGGTCGTCGGGCTCGCGCCGGGCGACGTACGTCGGCAGGTCGGCCAGGTCGATCTCGATCGACGTGCCGGCCTCGGTGATCCGCACCCGCTCGCCCGGCAGGCGGGAGAGCTGGACGCGGGTCATGGGGAGAGCATCCCCGAGGCCACCGACGGTCCGGCGCTTGGCACACCCGGATGATGGTGGGGTGCTGCACCGCCACCCGTTCCTCAGCCTGCTGACCGTCCTCTACCTGGGCTTCGTCGGGCTGGTGACGCTCACCCCGGGGTCCGACCAGCCCGACTACGCCGGGCTCGCCGGACGCGTGCTGGCGCGGCTGGAGCGCTACCCCGGCCTCGACCCGCTCACCAGCCGGCTCAGCGTGGAGCGCATCGAGTTCCTCGCCAACGTCGGGCTCTTCGTGCCGCTCGGCGTGTTCCTGCTGCTGCTCGTCGGGACCCGCTTCTGGCTGGTCGCGATGGCGGCGGGCATCGTGCTCACCTCGATGATCGAGAGCGTCCAGCGCGAGATCCCGGGCCGGGTCTCGGACCCGCGGGACGTGGCGGCCAACTCGATCGGCATGTTCGCGGGGATCGTGCTGGCTGTCCTGCTCACCCTCCCGGCAGCGATGCGTCGGCGGCGCGAGCGGGCGGTGCGGCAGGCGTGAGCCGCGCCGGTCAGTCGGCGTCGAGCACGTCGTCGAGGGGCCGGCGCGGGGTGCGGGCGAGGTCGTCGCGCCCGATGGCCTGCCAGCCCACGCGGACGAGGACCAGCGGGTGTGCGAGACCCCCGAGGACGTCGTGCTGGAAGGCGCGGCGGGTCTCGGGGACCTCGACCACCTGGCTGAGCGGGACCACCGACAGCCCCTCGCGGACGGCGGCGAGCCACAGTGCGGTCAGGCCCTCGCCGGCGCGCAGCCACGCCGGGACGTCGTCGTGGCCGTCGAACAGCACCACGAGGCCGTCCGAGGACTCCAGGTCGGGGCTGGGGACGGGGTGGAGCGGCGAGGTGTCGAAGCGCTGGGCGTAGGTCCCGACCCGGTGCGTGCTCTCCGGCAGCACCTGGTGCGGGATGCCGTCCACCGGGCCGCGATCGACCCACTCCTCCTGCTCCGCGCGGGCGGTCGGGCGCGAACGCTGGAGCTGCGCGGCGAGGAGGACGAGCCGTTCGGCGCGGAACCGCTCGGACACCTCGGTGAGCGCGATTCCCCGGGCCCCGCACTCGTGCGCGACCGCCGCGAGGTGCTCGAGCCGCTCCTCCGGGACCGGCCAGGACGTGAAGCGCCGCCGGTCGGTGGTCCGCCGGACCAGCAGGTCGAGGACGTCGGCGCCGTGCGGTGGCGGGGAGCCGGGTCGGAGCACCAGCCGGGCGAGGAGGTCGGGTCGTCGCGGGTCCGGGTGGCGCTCGACGGTGACGTCCCACCCCAGGGCGTCGGCCGCGACGCGGGCGTGGTGCAGCGCGGCGCCGCAGCTGATGACCAGGTTGCGGCCCACGGGGTCGGTGACCTCGAGCTGGCGCCGCCGGTCCGCGTGCAGCTCGAGACCGCGCCCCGTCGTGCGCCAGCGCCAGGGCTGGGTGTTGTGCACGCTCGGCGCCAGGCACGCCGCCCCCACGACCCGCCGCACGACGCGTTCGGGGACCGCCTGCCGCTCCGCCATGGCTCCTCCTCGGCTCGGCCCCCGCTGGACCCAGCCTGCTGCCTGGCGGGCCGCGGGGGCAGGGACGAAGGGCCTGCCGCGACGTGCCCTTGGGCTCTGGGGACGCGACCGCTGCGGCTCCTAGTCTCGCGGCATGTCGACGCTGGACGCCCGGGGAACGGGCCATGCCGAGGACCTCGACGAGCTGCTCGACCTCGAGGACGACCTCAGCCCCGAGGGGCAGGAGGCGGACGACCGCGCCGGCGAGGGCGGGGTGCCGGCCTGGCGCCAGGGCTACCCGTACGAGAAGAAGCTCAGCCGCAGCGACTACGAGCACACCAAGCGGCTGCTCCAGATCGAGCTACTCAAGCTGCAGGCCCACGTCAAGGACACCGGCCAGAAGGTGGCCGTGCTGTTCGAGGGGCGTGACGCAGCCGGCAAGGGCGGTGCGATCAAGCGGTTCATGGAGCACCTGAACCCCCGTGGTGCCCGCATCGTCGCGCTCAGCGTGCCGACCGCGCTCGAGCAGTCGCAGTGGTACTTCCAGCGCTACGTCGCGCACCTGCCGAGCGCCGGGGAGATCGTCCTGTTCGACCGGTCCTGGTACAACCGCGCCGGGGTCGAGCGGGTGATGGGCTACTGCACCCCCGTGGAGTACCTCAACTTCATGCGGGAGGTGCCGGACCTCGAGCGGATGCTCACCCACGCGGACATCCACCTGGTCAAGCTGTGGTTCTCGGTGTCGCGGGCCGAGCAGGCGGCCCGCTTCGCCGCCCGGTCGTCCGACCCGGTGCGCCAGTGGAAGCTCTCGCCCACGGACCTCGCCAGCCTCGACAAGTGGGAGGCCTACACCGAGGCGAAGGAGGCGATGTTCTTCCACACCGACACCGGCGACGCCCCGTGGACGGTCATCAAGTCCAACGACAAGAAGCGTGCCCGGATCGAGGCGATGCGGGTGCTGCTGTCCGGCCTGGACTACCCGCAGAAGGACCACGCACTGGTCGGCACGCCCGACCCGCTCATCGTGGGGCCGGCGGCGCTGGTGCACGAGGACGACGAGGACCCGGGACGCTTCTTCCCGTCGACCAGCCCGCAGCGGAGGACCTCATGAGCACGCACGACCACGTCGAGACCGGGACGGCCGGAGCCGTGGTGGTCGGCGTCACCGGTCCCGGTCGCGAGACCGCCGCGCTGCGCCTCGCCGCCGGTGTCGCGCACCGCGAGGGTCGCGAGGTGGTGCTCGTCCACGCGTTCCGCACGGCGCTGCCGGCGCCCCCGCAGGCCGCGTTGGTGTCCTACGCCGCGACGGCGGACGTCGCCGAGTGGGTCGTCAAGGAGGTCGAGGACGAGCTCTCCGGCCTCGCCGCCGGACGGGTCCGCTTCCGCAGCATCACCGTGGCGGGCGCCCCGGCCCGGGTGCTCGCGGACCTCTCCAGGGACGCGCGGGTCGTGGTGGTCCAGCACCGTACCGACCACGGCGCCGGTCGGCTCTTCACCGGCTCCACGGTCACCGGGACCGCCACCCACGCACACTGCCCGGTGGTCTCGGTGCCGGCGGACTGGGAGCCGCCGGCGAGCGACGCCGCGGGCGAGGTCGTGGTCGGCGTCCACGAGGGCGGGCTGCCGCGGCCCGTGCTCGAGGCAGCGTTCGACTGGGCCGAGTCGACCGGGGTCCCGCTGCGGGTCCTGCACGCGTGGCGCCTCGACCCGGCCTACGACGACATCATCACCGCGCGGGTCGCCGACGAGTGGAACCACGACAAGCGGGTCGTCCTCGGCACCGCGGTACGCGCGCTCGGGAACGCCCACCCCGGCGTCACCGTCGACGTCGAGGTCCGCCACCAGTACCCGCCCGAGGTGCTCGTCGACGCGTCCCGGGCGGCGTCGCTCGTGGTGATCGGCCGCCGCGGCCCACACCTGTGGCCGGGCGCGCACCTCGGCTCGCTGGCCCGCACGGTGCTGCGGGCGGCCCACGGACCCGTGATGGTCGTCCCCGTGGGCCGGCACGACGAGTCGCCCCGCGACTGGGACCTCCTCGCCGACGAGGTGTCCCCCCAGGCCTGAGCCGCGGCGGAGCTCAGGAGGCCGTCCGCCCGGCGCGCAGCCGGGCGGCGGCCACCAGGCCGGCCATCAGGCCGATCTCGACGCGCGTCTCGGGGTGCCACTGCACCGCGAGGCACCAGCGCTCGCCCGGCGCCTCCATCGCCTCGAGGGTGCCGTCGGCGGCGTGGGCCACCGCCTCGAAGCCGGGGTGGGTCGCCACGGACTGGTGGTGGTGGCAGCTCACCTCGACCTCGGGACCTACGAGCCCGGCGAGGCGTGACCCCTCGGTGGTCGCCACGGCGACCGTGCCGTACGCGTCGCCGCCGGGGGAGTGCGTCTCGTGGCCCACCAGGTCGGGGGTGTGCTGGTCGAGCGTCCCGCCCCCGTGCACCGCCATCAGCTGCATGCCGCGACAGATGCCCAGCACGGGGAGGTCTGCGTCGTCGGCGGCGGCCAGCAGCGCGAGCTCCCACGCGTCGCGCTCGGGCTGCCAGCCGGCCGTGCGCGGGTGCGGCTCGGCGCCGTAGCGCGACGGGTCGACGTCCGCGCCGCCCGCGACCACGAGCGCGTCGATCCGGGCGACGACCCGCGAGGCGGCTCCGGGGGTCGCGACGGGTGGCAGCAGCAGCGGCACGCCGCCCGCCGCCTCGACCGAGGCGGCGTACTCCGTCGGCAGCAGGTCGGCGGTCGTGCGCCACACGCCCCACGCGGCGTGCTGCCGGTAGGTCGTGAGGCCGACGACGGGCGCGTCCACGGTCCGGTCCTCAGAGCGGGGTGACGTACGCGCCGGAGATGCCGCCGTCGACCAGGAAGGTGTTGGCGGTCATGAAGCTCGACTCGTCCGAGGCGAGGAACAGCACGGCGTTGGCCATCTCCTCCGGCTCGCCGAAGCGACCCATCGGCACGTGCACGAGCCGGCGCGCGGCCCGTTCGGCGTCGCTGGCGAACAGCTCCTTGAGCAGCGGCGTGTTGACCGGCCCGGGGCACAGGGCGTTGACCCGCACGCCCTCGCGGGCGAACTGCACGCCGAGCTCGCGCGACATCGACAGCACCCCGCCCTTGGAGGCCGAGTAGGAGATCTGCGAGGTGGCGGCACCCATGACGGCGACGAACGACGCGGTGTTGATGATCGAGCCGCGCTTCTGCTCGAGCATGTAGGGGAGCGCCGCCTTGCAGCACAGGTAGACGCTGGTGAGGTTGACCTCCTGCACCCTGCGCCACGCGTCGAGGTCGGTGTCGAGGATCGAGTCGTCCTCCGGGGGCGAGATGCCGGCGTTGTTGAACGCGATGTCGACCGAGCCGTAGGTGTCCTTGGCGGTCCGGAAGAGGGCGTCCACCTCCTCCTTGGACGTCACGTCGACGTGGACGTAGGTCGCGACGTCGGAGCCGCCGAGCTCGGCGACGAGCGCCTCGCCCGACGCGTCGTCGATGTCGCCGATGACGACGCGCGCGCCCTCCTCGACGAAGCGGCGCACGGTCGCGAGACCGATGCCGCTGCAACCGCCGGTGACGACGGCCGTGCGGCCCTCGATGCGTCCTGCCATGGGTGTCTGCCTCTTTCCGGTGCTGGTGCGGGGGGTCTGGGTGCGGGTGGTCAGTGGGCGATGAAGACGTTCTTCTCCTCCGTGAACGCGTCGGGCGCGTCCGGCCCGAGCTCGCGGCCGAGCCCGGACTGCTTGTAGCCGCCGAACGGCGTCCAGTAGCGGACCGAGGAGTGGCTGTTGACCGAGAGGTTGCCGGCCTCGACGCGGCGGGCCACGCGCAGCGCGCGACCCACGTCGGAGGTGAAGATCGAGCCGGACAGGCCGTAGTCGCTGTCGTTGGCCAGCGCGACCGCCTCGTCCTCGTCGTCGAACGGCATGACCGCGACGACGGGTCCGAAGACCTCCTCACGCCAGATCGCTTCGGACGTGTCGGTCGACTCGACGACCGTCGGCGGCAGCCACCACCCGGGTCCGTCGGGCGCGCTGCCGGTGAAGGCGACGGTGGCGCCGTCGAGGTAGCGCTGCACGGCGTCGCGCTGCCCGGCCGAGACCAGCGGGCCCATCTCGCTCCGCTCGTCGGCGGGGTCGATGACGCGCAGCGCCCTGACCGCGGTCTCGAGGCGCCCGACGAACTCGTCGTAGGCCGAGCGCTGGACGAGGATCCGCGAGCGCGCGCAGCAGTCCTGGCCGGCGTTGTCGAACACGGCGTACGGCGCGCTGGCGGCCGCCGCGGCCACGTCGGTGTCGGCGAAGACGATGTTGGCGCTCTTGCCTCCGAGCTCGAGGGTGACCCGCTTCACCTGGTCGGCGCAGCCGGCCATGATCTGCTTGCCGACCGCCGTGGATCCCGTGAAGCAGACCTTGCGGACCAGCGGGTGGGTGACGAACCGCTGGCCGACGACCGAGCCCTGCCCCGGCACGACCGTGAGCACGCCCTCGGGCAGTCCCGCGAGCCGGGCGAGCTCGCCGATCCGGATCGCGGTGAGCGGGGTGAGCTCGGCCGGCTTGAGCACCACCGTGTTGCCGGCCGCGAGCGCGGGCGCGAAGCCCCACGCGGCGATCGGCATCGGGAAGTTCCAGGGCACGATGATCCCGACGACGCCGAGCGGCTCGTGGAACGTGAGGTCGGTGCCGCCGGCGACGGGGATCTGCCGGCCGAAGAGGCGCTCGGGGGCCGCGGAGTAGTAGTTCAGGCAGTCGCGGACGTTGCCCGCCTCCCAGCGGGCGTTGCCGACGGTGTGGCCCGCGTTGAGCACCTCGAGCCGGGCCAGCTCCTCGAGGTGGTCGTCGACGACGGCGGCGAAGGCGCGCAGCAGCCGCGCGCGCTCCCCGGGCGCGACGTCGCGCCAGGCGGGGAACGCGTCGTGGGCGCGCTGGATCGCGGCGTCGGCGTCGTCGAGCGTGGCGAGTGCGGGGGAGGAGTCGAGCTCCTCGCCGGTGGCCGGATTGATCAACGTGCTCATGTCTGTCACAACCTCTCGAAGCCGCGGACGAGCTCCCAGTCGGTGACGGCGGCGTTGTAGGCGGCGAGCTCGACGTCGGCCATGTTGGCGTAGTGGTCGACGACGTCGTCGCCCAGGGCCGCCCGGACCACCGCCGAGGAGTGGAACAGCTCACGCGCGGCGCCCATCGTCGAAGGCACCCGCGGCTTGTCGGAGGAGTAGGCGTTGCCGGTCAGCTCGGGCTCGAGCTCCAGCTCGTGCTCGATGCCGTGCAGGCCGCCGGCGACCATCGCGGCCAGGGCGAGGTAGGGGTTGGTGTCCGCGCCGGGGATCCGGTTCTCCATCCGGGCGCCCGCACCGCGGCCGACGAGGCGGACCGCGCAGGTGCGGTTGTCGAGCCCCCAGCCCAGCGTCGTGGGCGCGAACGACCCGTCGGCGAAGCGCTTGTAGGAGTTGACGTTCGGGGCGAACAGCAGCGTGAAGTCCGCCGCGGTCGCGAGGACGCCCGCGATGAACTGGTCGTAGAGCGGCGTGCGCGTGCCGGCCTCCTCGTCCCAGAACACCAGCTCGCCGTCGGCGCCGCGCAGCGAGAGGTGGATGTGGCAGGAGCTGCCCTCACGCTGGTTGGGCTTGGCCATGAAGGTCACTGACTTGCCGTGCTGCGCGGCGATCTCCTTGGCGGCGTTCTTGTAGACGACGTGGTTGTCGGCGGTCGTCAGCGCGTCGGCGTAGAGGAAGCCGACCTCGTGCTGGCCGAAGTTGCACTCGCCCTTGGCGCCCTCGACGTCGAGCCCCGCGGCGTACATGTGGTTGCGGATGTCGCGCAGCAGCGGCTCGAGCTTGGTGGTGCCGAGGATGGAGTAGTCGACGTTGTAGTCGTTGGCGGGGACGAGGTCGCGGTAGCCCTTGCGCCGCGCCTCCTCGTAGGTGTCCTCGTAGACGACCAGCTCGAGCTCGGTCCCGGCGTACGCCACCCAGCCGCGCTCGGCGACGCGGTCGAGCTGGCGGGTGAGGATCGCGCGCGGCGACGCCGTCACCGGCGTGTGGTCGGTCCACTCGAGGTCGCACTGCACCATCGCGGTCGCGGGGAGCCACGGCAGCAGCCGGATGGTGCGCTCGTCCATCACGAACTCCATGTCGCCGTAGCCCTGCTCCCACGAGGTCATCGCGTAGCCGGACACGGTGTTCATGTCGACGTCGACGCCGAGCAGGTAGTTGCAGCCCTCCGTGCCGTGCCCGACGACGTGGTCGAGGAAGTAGCGGCCGTGCAGCCGCTTGCCCTGGAGCCGGCCCTGCATGTCGGTGAAGGCGAGGACGACCGTGTCGACCTCGCCCTCCTCGATGAGGCTGCGCAGGGCGTCGAGGCTGAGGTGGCGGTCGTTGCGAGTGGTCACGTGCTCTCCGTCTCCGGTGGGTCGGTCGGTGCGGTCGTGCTCGGGTCTGGTCGCGGTCGGGTCGTGGTCGGGTCGTGGTCGGGTCGTGGTCGGTCAGGCGAGCAGGCCGCGCAGCAGCGCGGCCGTGTCGTCGCAGTGGTCCTCCATCACCTCGCGGGCGCGGTCCGGCCGTCCGGCGAGGACGGCCTGGCAGATCCGGCGGTGCTGCTGGTGGGAGTGGCTGATGTTGGTGTCCAGCGCCGGGATCGAGGCCAGCGCGGTGTCGAGCACGGACTGCACCGAGGTGACCGCCTCCTGGACGCGCGCCGACCCGCTGAGCGCGGCGAGGGTCAGGTGGAACCGCGAGTCGGCCTGGCGGTGGGCGCGCTTGCCCGTGGCGTCGTGCACGGCCGCCTCGGCCGTCGTCAGGCGCTCGCGCTCGCCGTCGGTGAGGACGCGCGTCGCGGCGAGGTAGGCCGCTCCGGGCTCCACGACCCGCCGGAACTCGAGGGCGTCGAGCCACTCCGCGGTGGTCGACTCCGACAGCCGGGCCAGGCCGCCGGTGAAGCGTGACCGGGCGCCGGAGGTGACCGTCGAGCCGCCGCCGCGACCGCGCCTGGTCTCGACCAGCCCGGCCTGCCGCAGCGCCGCGATCGCCTCGCGCAGGGTGGCGCGGCTGACCGCCATCCGCTGCGCGAGCTCCCGCTCGGGCGGCAGCACGCTGCCGACCGGGTAGACGCCGAGGCGGATCGCGGTGGCGAGCTGCTCGACGCACCCCTCGAACGCGTGGTGGCCCCGCACCGGGCGCAGCACCGCGGAGGTGAGGTGCTCGTGCGGCTGCGCGGACATGGGCGCCAGTCTGGGCACCCGCGGGCAGCGTCGTCAATGGTCAGGGTTCAGACCAATTTCTGTTTCACCTATTCACAACCCCTCGCCCTCGGGTCTACGGTGCCGAGCACCCAACTGACGCTCGTCGAGCTCCGCGAGAGGTGTTGCCATGCCCCCCGAGTCCACGTCCCAGCCGTCGGCCCCGCACCTGTCCGAGGACGAGGCGCACCTGGCCAAGCTCGGGTACAAGCAGGAGCTGGCCCGGTCCTGGTCGGGCTTCTCCAACTTCGCGATCTCGTTCTCGATCATCTCGATCCTCGCCGGCTGCCTCACCACCTACGGCGCCGGCATCGCCAACGGCGGACCCGTGTCGATCTCCTGGTCCTGGCCGATCATCTCGGTCTTCATCCTGATCATCGGCTTCACGATGTCCGAGCTGGTCTCGGCGATGCCGACCTCGGGCGGCATCTACTACTGGTCGTCGAAGCTCGGCGGTCCCGCCGCGGGCTTCTTCACCGGCTGGCTCAACCTCATCGGCCTGGTCGCGGTCACCGCGTCGGTGGCCTACGGCTGCGCGACGTTCTTCCACCTGACGTTCCTCGCCTGGGGCTGGCAGGACGCGTTCTCGCTGAACACCGTCTTCCTGTTCTTCCTGGTCATCCTGGTGTTCATCACCGTGGTCAACATCTTCTCCAGCCACCTGCTGGCCGTGATCAACAACGTCTCGGTCTGGTGGCACGTGGCCGGCGCGGCATTCCTGGTCGTCGTGCTCATCGTGGTGCCCGACCAGCACCTGAGCGTCTCGCAGGTCTTCACCGACCGGTTCAACGGCTCCGGGTGGGCGGACGGGTCGACGAGCAGCCTCGTCTACTTCTTCGCGATCATCCCGTTCGGCTTCATCCTCACCCAGTACACGATCACGGGCTTCGACGCGTCGGTGCACCTGTCCGAGGAGACCCAGGGGGCGGCCAAGACCGCGGCCAGGGGCCTCTGGCAGTCGATCTTCTACTCCGCAGTCGGGGGCTACATCCTGCTGCTGGCGGTCACCTTTGCGATCCCCCAAGTCGACGGCGCCCCCGACTACGCCAGCATCCCGGCCGGCGGTGTGGCCTACATCTTCGACACCGCGCTCGGCTCGACCTGGGGCGGCCTGCTGCTGTTCGTCTCGTCGTGCGCCCAGCTGTTCTGCGCGACCGCCTGCCTGACGTCGACGTCGCGGATGATGTTCGCGTTCAGCCGTGACCGCGCGGTGCCCGGATCGCGCCTGTGGTCGAAGGTCAACGCACAGCGCACGCCCGCCAACGCGGTCATCTTCGCCGCCGCCCTCGGCGCGATCATCACCCTCCCGGCCCTCAAGTCCGTCAACGGGATCCCGACCGCCTTCTACGCCGTCACCTCGGTGTCCGTGATCGGCCTGTACTTCTCGTTCGCGATCCCGATCTACCTGCGGTGGCGGGCCGGTGACTCCTTCGAGGTCGGCAGCTGGAACAACGGCGCGAAGTACAAGTGGATGAACCTGGTTGCCGTGATCGAGATCGTCGTGGTGGGCATCATGCTGATGCTGCCGACGTCGCCCTTCGGCGCGCCGTGGCGCGACGAGTTCGACTGGGCGGCGGTCAACTACGCGCCGATCATGGTGCTCGGCGTGTTGCTCCTGCTGGCCCTGTGGTGGACCACGTCGGCGAAGAAGTGGTTCACCGGCCCGGTCAAGACGATCGACGAGGACGTGGTCAACGCGTTCGACTGACCGGCTCTGGGGCGACCCCGCCGCGGTCAGCGCTGGTGGGAGCGCGAAGAGCCCCAGGTCGACGACCTGGGGCTCTTCGTGTGTGTCCGAGGGGGGACTTGAACCCCCACGCCCTAATACGGGCACTAGCACCTCAAGCTAGCGCGTCTGCCAATTCCGCCACCCGGACGAGTGCGGTGGAACAGTAGCAAAGGGCTTGCCCGCAGGTGCAAATCGGGGTGCTGTTCCGCGCTGGGGCAGGATGGTCGACATGGACCAGGCCACGAACGACCCGTCGGACAGCCGCTCGTACGACCCCGCCGCCGAGGTGGTGCGGCTGTGCCAGGACCTCATCGCGATCGACACCTCGAACTACGGCAGCGAGGCCGGGCCGGGGGAGCGCAAGGCCGCCGAGCACGTCGCGACGCTGCTCGACGAGGTCGGCATCGAGAGCCAGGTCATCGAGGGCCGGCCGGGCCGGGCCAACGTCGTCGCCCGGTGGGGTGGCGGGGACGGCCGACCCCCGCTGCTCCTGCACGGCCACCTCGACGTGGTCCCGGCCGAGGCCGACGACTGGCAGGTCCACCCGTTCTCCGGCGAGATCAAGGACGGCCAGGTGTGGGGCCGCGGGGCCGTCGACATGAAGGACTTCGACGCGATGCTGCTGAGCGTCGTGCGCGCCCGCGCACAGGCGGGTGCGGCGCCCGACCGGGAGGTGGTGCTCTGCTTCACCGCGGACGAGGAGGCAGGCGGCCACCACGGCGCCGGGGTCCTGGTCGAGGAGCACGCCGACCTGCTCGCCGACTGCACCGAGGCCGTGGGCGAGGTCGGCGGGTTCTCCGCCACCGTGCGTGGTCGCCGGGTCTACCTGATCGAGGCCGCAGAGAAGGGCATGGCCTGGATGCGGCTGACCGCCCGCGGCCGCGCCGGCCACGGCTCGATGATCAACGACGACAACGCCGTCACCCGGCTCGCCGGCGCCGTCGCCCGGATCGGCGCCCACCAGTGGCCCGTCCGGCTCACGCCCACCATGGAGGTCCTGCTCGCCACGGTCGGCGAGCTCGCCGGGACCGAGGCCACCCCCGACAACGCCGAGGCGCTCGTCGAGGAGTTCGGTGACGCGGCCCGCATGCTCGGCGCCGTCATCCGCAACACCGCCAACCCGACGATGCTGCAGGCGGGCTACAAGACCAACGTGATCCCCACCGAGGCGCGCGCCACCGTCGACGGGCGGTTCCTGCCCGGCTACGAGGACGAGTTCTTCGCCACCCTGCACCAGCTGGCGGGCGACGGCATCGAGTTCGAGTTCGAGTCCAAGCAGGACCCGTGGGAGACGCCGTACGACGGCGACCTCGTCACCGCGATGAGCCGCAGCCTCCTGGCCGAGGACCCCGACGCCCTGGTCGCGCCCTACCTGATGAGCGGCGGCACGGACGCCAAGCACTTCCGCAAGCTCGGGATGCGGTCCTACGGCTTCGCGCCGCTCCGCCTGCCCGCCGAGCTCGACTTCACCGCGCTCTTCCACGGCGTCGACGAGCGCGTGCCGGTCGACGCCCTCGAGTTCGGCGCCCGGGTCTTCGACCGGTTCCTCGACCAGGTCTGAGCCGGCGCGGCGCGCCGCTGCGGTGATCGCCGCCGCCGGGCGGGGGCGCGGAAGATGTTGTGCACGTCACCGGTGGGCACGGCGCGGGGAATGCCACCGGCTGTGGCAGAGTTGCGACCACGCAAGAGCAAGCGTGCTCTGGGGGCGGTGAAATTCCGCACCGGCGGTGACTGGACCGAGGTTTCCTCGCCCAGAAGTCCGCGACCCGACCACAGCCAGTGGCCGGTTGACCAGGTGGAACTCCTGGACCGACGGTCAAAGTCCGGATGAGAAGCGCACGCACACGACCGCACGACCACCGCCCGCCGGTGCGTGCCGCGTCGTCGAGGCCCCCCTGAGTCCGCACCCGACGGACCGGAGGCAGGGCATGACGACGAACGACGCCGAGCGTCGCGCGATGCGGCGCGCGCTCGAGCTGGCGGTGACGCCGGGCGTCCCGCTCGGCCCCAACCCGCGCGTGGGCTGCGTCGTCCTCGCTCCGGACGGCCGCACGGTCGCCGAGGGCTTCCACCGCGGCGCCGGCACCCTGCACGCCGAGGCCGCCGCCCTCGCCGAGGCCGGCGAGGAGGCCCGCGGATCCACCGTCGTGGTCACCCTCGAGCCCTGCAACCACACCGGCCGCACCGGCCCGTGCAGCGAGGCGCTCATCGCCGCCGGCGTGCGTCGTGTCGTCTTCGCCCAGCCCGACTCGAACCCGGTCGCGGTCGGCGGCGCCCGCCGCCTGCGCGAGGCAGGGATCGAGGTCGTCGGCGCCGAGATGATCGAGGAGGCGCAGGCGATCAACCGCACCTGGACCTTCGCGATCGCACGGCGCCGCCCGTTCGTGACCTGGAAGTTCGCCGCCACGCTCGACGGGCGCAGCGCCGCCGCCGACGGCACCAGCCGCTGGGTGTCCAGCCGGGCCGCGCGACGCGACACCCACCGGCTGCGAGGCCTGTGCGACACCATGCTCGTCGGCACCGGCACCGTGCTCGTCGACGACCCGGAGCTGACGGTGCGCGACGACCTCGACGAGCCGCTGCCCGTCCAGCCGCTGCGCGCGGTGATGGGGCTGCGCGACCTGCCGGCCGACCGGCGCGTGCTCAACGACCGCGCCGAGACCGTCCACCTGCGCACCCACGACCCGCGCGAGGCGCTCGAGCAGCTCCACGACCTCGAGCGCCAGCACGTGTTCCTGGAGGGTGGGCCGACCCTGGCCCGGGCCTTCCTCGACGCCGACCTGGTCGACGAGGTCGTCGCCTACGTCGCCCCGATGCTGCTCGGCTCCGGCGCCTCCGCGGTCGCCGACCTCGGCATCACCACCATGACCGACGCCCTGCGCCTGCACGTCACCGACGTGACGGTGCTGCAGGGCCACGACGGTGAGGACACCAACGTGCGCCTCACCATGAGGAGGAAGTGAATGTTCACCGGGATCGTCGAGGAGCTCGGCACGGTGGCCGCGGTCGTCGACCAGGGCGACGCCATCCGGCTCACCATCGAGGCGGGCACGGTGCTCGAGGGCACCGGGCTCGGCGACTCGATCGCCGTCAACGGCTGCTGCCTCACCGTGTCCGAGCTCGGCGACGGCCGCTGGACGGCCGACCTGATGCAGGAGACGCTCGACAAGACCTCGCTGGCCGGCGTCGCGCCGGGCGACCGGGTCAACCTCGAGCGAGCGGTCACGGTCGACAAGCGGCTCGGCGGCCACATCGTCCAGGGCCACGTCGACGGGGTCGGCGAGGTGATCTCCCGCGCGCCCAGCGAGCACTGGGACGTCGTGACGGTCTCGCTGCCCTCCCACCTGTCGCGCTACCTCGTCGACAAGGGCTCGATCACCGTCGACGGCGTCAGCCTCACGGTGGTCGAGGCGGGCGAGGACAGCTTCACCGTCAGCCTGATCCCCGAGACCCTGGCCCGCACGACCCTCGGCTCGCGGCGTCCCGGCGACCGGGTCAACCTCGAGGCCGACGTCATCGCCAAGCACGTCGAGAAGCTGCTCGGTGCCTATCCCGCCGCGCAGTCCCTGCGCCCCACCGACGAGGAGGAGTGATGTCCCTCCTCGAGTGGCTGGTGCACGGAACCATCCCCGTCCCCGGCGGCGTCCTCGGCGTCCGCGAGGTGATCGGCAACCTGTTCGGCCTCGCCAGCGCCGTCCTCGGGATGCGGCGGCTGGTGTGGGCGTGGCCGATCGGCCTCGTCGGCAACGTGCTGCTCTTCACCGTCTTCGCCACCGGCGAGCTCTCCGGCCACATCGACGAGCCGCTGTGGGGCCAGGCCGGCCGCCAGGTGTTCTTCGCCGCCGTGTCGGTCTACGGCTGGTGGCGCTGGTCGCAGGTCCGCTCCCACGGCGGCGCCTCGGACGGCGGCGCGATCGCGCCGCGGTGGGCGAGCGCCCGCGAGCGGGTCCAGCTCGTCGTCCTCGGGGTCGTCGGCTACGCCGCGGCGTACCTGCTGCTCACCCGGGTGCTCGGCTCGTGGGGGCCGACCACCGAGGCGTGGATCCTCGCGGGCTCGATGCTCGCGACCTACGGCATGGCCCGCGGCTGGACGGAGTTCTGGCTGGTCTGGATCCTCGTCGACGTCGTCGGCGTGACGACGCTCGTCCAGGCGGGCTACTACCCGACCGCCGGCATGTACCTGTTCTACGCCGTGTTCGTGGTGATCGGCTTCGTGGTGTGGTGGCGCGCCAGCCGCACCGTCGTCGACGCCACCGAGACCAAGGAGGTGGTCGGCGTATGAGCGTGCGACTGGACAGCATCGAGCGCGCGATCGAGGACATCGCCGCCGGCAGGGCCGTCGTCGTCGTGGACGACGAGGACCGCGAGAACGAGGGCGACATCATCTTCGCCGCAGCGAAGGCGACGCCCGAGCTGATGGCCTTCACCATCCGCCACTCCAGCGGCGTGATCTGCGTGCCGATGCCGGGCGACATGCTGGAGCGGCTCGAGATCCCGCTGATGACCCCGCACAACAAGGACCGGCTGCGCACGGCGTACACCATCTCGGTGGACGCCCGCGACGGCGTCAGCACCGGCATCAGCGCCGCGGACCGCGCCCACACCGCGCGGGTGCTCGCCGACTCCGCCACCGAGCCGTGGGAGCTGACCCGCCCCGGTCACGTCTTCCCGCTGCGCTACCGCGAGGGTGGCGTGCTCGTCCGGCGCGGCCACACCGAGGCGGCGGTCGACCTCGCGAAGCTCGCCGGGCTGACCCCCGCCGGCGTGCTGGTCGAGGTCGTCAACGACGACGGCACCATGAAGCGGGCACCCGAGCTGCGGGAGTTCGCCGACGAGCACGGGCTGGCGATGATCTCCATCGAGGACCTCGTCCGCTACCGCCGGCGCCACGAGCGCCACGCCCAGCGGGTCGCGGAGACCCGGCTGCCCACCCGGCACGGCGACTTCACCGCCTACGGCTACCGGATCACCATCGACGGCAGCGAGCACGTCGCGCTCGTCCACGGCGACATCAGCGGTCCCGAGCCGGTGCTCACCCGCGTGCACAGCGAGTGCCTGACCGGCGACGTGTTCGGCAGCCAGCGCTGCGACTGCGGGCCCCAGCTCGACGAGGCGCTGGCCGCGGTCGTCGCCGAGGGCAGGGGAGTGGTCGTCTACCTCCGCGGCCACGAGGGCCGCGGCATCGGCCTGGTCGCCAAGCTGCAGGCCTACCAGCTCCAGGACGGCGGCCGCGACACCGTCGACGCCAACCTCGACCTCGGGCTGCCCGCCGACGCGCGCCACTACGGCACCGCGACCCAGGTGCTGCGCGACCTCGGCGTGCGGTCCGTGCGCCTGATGACCAACAACCCCGACAAGACCGCGAGCCTCGAGGACTTCGGGGTCCACGTGGCCGAGCGGGTGCCGCTGACGCCGCACCCCAACGACCACAACCTCGCCTACCTGCTCACCAAGAGGGACCGCATGGGCCACGAGCTGCCCGACCTCCTCGCGGCCCCCGGACCCGAAGGAGACGACGCATGAGCGGCGCCGGAGCCCCCACCTCCCAGCCCTACGACGCCAGCGGGCTGAAGGTGGCCGTCGTGGCCGCCAGCTGGCATACCCAGGTCATGGACGGCCTGGTCGCGGGTGCCGAGCGCGCCCTCGCGGCCTACGGCGTCACCGACGCGCCGGTGCTGCGGGTGCCGGGCACCTTCGAGCTCCCCGCCGTCGCCGCCGCGCTGGCCCGCGAGGGCTACGACGCGGTCGTCGCGCTGGGCGTGGTGATCCGCGGCGGAACCCCGCACTTCGACTACGTCTGCTCGGCGGCGACCGACGGCCTGACCCGGGTCAGCGTCGAGCACGCGCTCCCGGTCGGGTTCGGCGTGCTGACCTGCGACACCGAGGAGCAGGCGATCGACCGGGCCGGACTGGACGGCTCGGCCGAGGACAAGGGCTGGGAGGCCACCTCGGCGGCGCTCGACACCGCCCGGGTGCTGGCGGCGGTCCGCGGCGCCTGAGCCCGGGCGTCAGTCGACCCGGTCGCTGCCCGCCTGCAGCCGGTCGATGTGCTCGGAGGCCTGCGCCTTGGTGAGGTCGCCGGGCAGCTCCTCGCCGGCCTCGCGGGCCAGGGTGTCGAGGTAGCTGCGCTGCGCACCGGTCATCGGCTCGTCGCCGGTGACCCACTCCTCGGGGTCCTTGCGCGTGCTGTCGCCCTGCGGGCCGCCCAGGGTGTCGGGCCGCGGGCCGCCCAGCGTGTCGGGCTGCGTGTCGGCCGGGGCGTCGGGGGCGACGTCGCCGGTGGGCTCGTTCGAAGAGGTGTTCGATGTGGTCATGGCTCGACCGTAACCCCGGCCGCCGACACCGCCACCGCCTCGAGGGGTGGTCCGGCCGCAGGACCCGCGGAGCGCACGCGCGCGAGCCGCAACTAGGCTGATCCCCGTGAAGACGTTCGAGGACCTGTGGGCGGAACTGTCCGCGAAGGCTGCCGAGCGACCCGAGGGGTCCGGCACCGTCAAGCAGCTCGACGCCGGGGTCCATGCGATCGGCAAGAAGCTGCTGGAGGAGGCCGCCGAGTCCTGGATGGCGGCCGAGCACGAGGGCAAGGACGCGACCGCGCTGGAGATCAGCCAGCTGCTGTACCACGCGCAGGTCCTCATGCTGGCCTCCGGCCTGACCCTCGACGACGTCTACGCCCACCTGTGAGCCAGTCATGACCTTGCGCATCGCGGTCCCCAACAAGGGGTCCCTGTCCCAGTCCGCCACCGACATCCTGCGGGAGTCCGGCTACCGCCAGCGCTCCGACTCCAAGGAGCTCGCGCTCGTCGACTCCGAGAACGACGTCGAGTTCTTCTACCTGCGTCCGCGCGACATCGCGCTCTACGTCGGCGAGGGCACCCTCGACGTCGGCATCACGGGGCGCGACCTGCTGCTCGACTCCGGCGCGAAGGCCGACGAGGTCATGCCGCTCGGCTTCGGCCGCTCGCGCTTCCACTTCGCCGGACCGGCCGGGCGCTACTCCTCGCTGTCCGACCTCCAGGGCCTGCGGGTCGCCACGTCCTACGTCGGCGTGGTCGAGGACTACCTGTTCCGCCAGGGCGTCGACGCGACGGTGACCCGTCTCGACGGAGCGGTCGAGACGAGCATCCAGCTCGGCGTCGCCGACGTCATCGCCGACGTCGTCGAGACCGGCTCGACCCTGCGGGCGGCCGGGCTGGCCACCTTCGGCGAGGTCATCCTCGAGTCCGAGGCCGTCCTCATCACGCGCGGCGGCACGGTGCCCGATGACTTCGAGATCTTCCGCCGCCGGCTCGAGGGCGTCCTCGTGGCGCGGAGCTACGTGATGATGGACTACGACATCGAGGAGTCGAACCTCGACCGCGCCACCGAGCTCGCCCCGGGGCGCGAGGGTCCGACGATCTCCCCGCTCGGCAAGTCCGGCTGGGTCGCGGTCCGGGTGATGGTCCCGCGCTCCGGCTCCCAGCGGCTGATGGACGAGCTCTACTCGGCCGGGGCCCGCGCCATCCTGCTCACGGACATCCATGCCTGCCGGCTCTGACGCCCGCGCGGGCCGTCCGCTCCCGGACCTCCCGCACACCTGGCGCCCGCTCGGGGTGCGGGTCGCGGTGATCGGCTTCGGCGTGATGCTGCTCGTCGTCTGCACGGCCGCCTGGTACGGCTTCGACCCCTCGGTGCGCGAGCGGTTCAGCGGGCTCCAGCGGTTGACGGTGCTGGCGATGGGCGCGGCGCTCGCGACCTGCGGCTGGGCCCTGGCGCGGGCCCGGCTGACCGTGCGCGCGGACACCCTGGTCGTGGTCAACGGCTTCCGCTCGCGGCGCCTCGAGCGCGCCGAGGTCGTCGACATCCACCTGCCTCCGGGGGCGCCGTGGGCGACCCTCGACCTCGCGGACGGCAGCACCCTGTCGGCGATGGCCTTCCAGGGTTCCGACGGCCGGCGGGCCCGCGACGGCGTGCGGCAGGTCCGCGCGCTGCTCGACCGCGACGCCCCCACCGGCTCCTGACCGGGGCCGCCCAGCCGCCTCAGTCCTCGGGCTGCAGGGCGTGGATGCCCCACGACACCGACAGCTCGTCGCCGTCGGCCCCGGCCGCTGCCAGGGTGACCAGGTCGGTGCCGGAGTTGAAGGCGTCCGCCGGCGCCGTCATCGGCTCGACCGCGATCCCGGGCCGCGGCCCGTCGGAGGGCGGCGTGAAGACCTGCAGCCAGCGGTGGTGCTCGTCGAGCCACAGCACGACGCCCCGAGACGTCGCGGGGTCGCGCAGCACCACGGTCGCGCGGCCGTCGACGTGCTCCACGTCGCCGAACGCGGTGTCGAGGCGCAGGTCGCCGATCCGTCGACCGGCGGTGAAGTCGTGGTCGCCGGAGACCGGCTCGGTCCCGGTCGGGAGCAGCCGGTCGTCGACCAGCACGCGGGTCCTCGCCGGCAGGGTGAGCTCGAGGTCCTCGATCCCGTCACCGACGCGGAGGTACGGGTGGGCGCCCGAGGCGTACGGCGCGGGCCCGGGCGAGAGGTTGGTGGCGGTCTGCGTGACGACGAGGCCGTCGGCGGACAGGTCGTAGAGCACGTGCAGGTCGAGGGTCCACGGGTAGCCGGTCTGCGCGAGCACGCGGCAGACCAGCGACACCGTCGTGTCGGTGTGCTCCTCGACCGTCCACGACGCCCAGCGGGCGAGGCCGTGGGAGGCGTTGTGGTGGCCGGGGTCGGTCAGCCCGAGCTGGTGCTCGCTGCCCCCGAACTCGTAGCGCCCGTCCCGGATCCGGTTGGGCCACGGCATCAGCAGCTGGCCGCGGCAGCCGGTCGACATCTCGTGCTCCGCGAACCCGTCCACCAGGTCCCGTCCGTGGTGGGTGAGGCTGCGCAGGGCGGCGCCGCTCTCGGTGACGACCGCGCGGTATCCCGCCGCCGCGATCTCGTACTGGTCTCCGCTCGGCTGCACCATGGCGACACCCTAGGGCGACTAGCCTGCGCGGGTGCACACCACCACGCGGCTGCTGGGACCGGACGACGCCGCGGCGACGGCCGCGCTGATGGCGCGGATCGACGCCGACCACCCGACGGGCTTCTGCCTGTCGGCCGACGAGGTCGTGGAGGTGATGGAGCACCTGCCGGGCAGCCTGGTCCTCGGCGCCGAGGACGACGAGGAGCTGGTCGGCTACGCGGTGGTCCTGGGCGGCCAGCCGCACGACAGCGGGCAGCGGATGACGCTGTTCGGCGACGTCGACCCGACCCGGCTCGGCGAGGGGATCGGCAGCCTGCTCCTCGTGGAGGCGCTGCGCCGTGCCAGGGAGGTCCACGCCGAGCAGGCCCCGCACCTGCCCGCGCGCTACGCCAGCCAGGCGCTCGCGGGCCGCGACGACCAGGCCGACCTGCTCCGCTCGGTCGGGATGGAGCCCGGCCGGCACGCGTTCCTGATGCGGGCGGAGCTGCGCGGCACCGCGGTCGACCTGCCGGTCCCGTCGGGGCTCACCGTCACGGCGTTCGACCCCGCCGACGCCGAGGAGCTGCGCGCGGCGCACAACGACGCGTTCGCCGACTACCCCGACGGGAGCCCCGCCGACGCCGACTACTGGCAGGCGTTCATGGTGCGGGCGACCCATGCGCGACACGAGCTGTCGGTGGTAGCCCGGGACGAGGGCGGCCGGGTGGCGGGCTACGTCTTCGCCCACGAGTACGCGGTCCCGATGTCGCCCGGGCCGGGGCGCGAGGCGTACGTCCCGTTCGTCGGCACGCTCCCGGAGCACCGCGGCCGCGGACTGGCCACCGCGCTCCTCGCCGGCGTGCTCGCCCGCTGCCGCGCGGCCGGCTACGACCGGGTGACCCTCAACGTCGACACCGCGAACCCGACGGGCGCGCTCGGGATCTACGAGCGGGCCGGCTTCGCCGAGGTCTACCGCCAGGACTTCTACCGGCTCGACGAGCCGGCGGCCGGCTGAACCGACCCGTCGGTGTCGACCAGCACGTCGGCGTGCTGCCGCGTGCCGAGCGTGGCGAAGAGGGCGTCCTCGTCGAGGCGCCACTGCTCCCACTGCGGGCGCATCTGCTCCCCGTCGCGGGCGATGCCGCGCCGCAGGCGCAGGGTGGAGTCGGCCTCGACCCACACCAGGACGCCGACGAGGTGGGCGATCGCCGGCGACCAGCTGCCCACCCCCTCGAGCACGAGCACCCCACCGGGGTCCACGACGTGGCTCTCGGCCCAGCCGTCCGCGAGCCAGTCCCACCGGCGCCAGGTGCCGGGGCGGTCGACGGCCAGCGGGGCGAGCAGGTCCGCGACGGTCGCGGCCAGCCCCGGGAGCCCGCGCCAGCCCTGCAGCATCTCGTCGCAGTGCACGACGGTCGAGCCGGGGAGCGCGTGGGTGAGGGCGTCGGCGAGGGTCGTCTTGCCGGACCCGGCGGGGCCGTCGACGCACACCAGCCGCGCGGACCCGAGCGTCGGTCCCGCGGCGAGCAGCCGGCGGCCCACCTCGGCTGCGACCCGTGCGGGGTCAGAAGGCACGGTCGCACCCGCGGTAGGACGGCACCACCTCGGTGACGGACTCGCCCCGCACCAGGTGCACGTCACGCACGTGCTCGAACAGCTCGCCCGACTTGGCGTGGCGGAACCACACCAGGTCGCCGATCGCGAGCAGCGCGGCCGGGTGGCCGGTCAGCGGCGTCTGCACCTCGCCGGCCCCCTCCAGACCGGTCAGGTGGAGCCCCGGTGGCGCCCACGGGACGGGGGAGCGGTCGGCACCGGTCGCGCCGCTGGCGATCAGGCCGCCGCCGTGGACGGTCGCCATCTCGGGGGTCGGCTTGCGGGTGACGCGGAGCCCGAAGTACGCGGCGGGGCGGGGGTCGAAGGACGCGTAGTGGTCGAAGATGCCGGGGACGAGGAGGCCGGACCCGGCCGCGATCTCGGTGACCGCACCGTCGGCAGCCGTGGCCTCGACCGAGCCGGAGCCACCACCGTTCCAGAACTCGAGGTCGACGAGCCCCGCCAGCGCGTCCGAGATCTCGCGCCGCCTCACCTCCAGCTGGGCCATCGACGCCTGCTTGAGCCGACGGACCAGCAGCGACCTCGTCCGCTGGTCCGGGACGTCGTCCTGGACGCCCGCGACCTGGCCCTCGTAGGTCATCACCCCGACGAGGCGGAAGCCGTCGCGCTCGACGACGCGGCGGGCGAGGGCGAGGACGTCCGCGGTGTCGAACAGCGGGGACCGCTTCGGGCCGATGTGCTGGCCGCCGAGCCGGAGGCCGGCGTCGAGGTCCAGCGCGACCCGCACCGGGACCGCGCGCGAGGAGCGGGTGGCGTCCACGGCGTCGAGGTGGGCGACGTCGTCGACCATCAGGGTGATCGCCGCGGCGGCGGACGGAGACGCGGCCAGGCGGCCGAGGGCGGCGGCGTCGACGCTCGGGTAGGCGACCACGATGTCGTCGCTGACCCCGGTCTCGTGCAGCCACAGCGCCTCGGCGACGGTGAAGGCCAGCACCCCCGCGAAGCCGTCGTGGGCCAGCGCCCGGGTGATCAAGCCGGGCACTCGGAGCGACTTCGAGGCGACCCGCACCGGCTTGCCGCCCGCGCGCCGCACCAGGTCGGCGGCGTTGGCGTCGAAGGCGTCGAGGTCGACCACCGCGATGGGCGTCGGGGGCGGCTCGGGCAGGCTCGCGACGGCAGCGCCGAGCCGCGACCACAACCGGTTGCGGTCGACGAAGGCGTCGCTCACTCGATGCCCCGCTTGCGCAGCATCGCCTCGATGTCCGCCAGGTCGTCGTCGATCACGGGCTTGCCGCGTCCGGGGGGCGCCGTCGGCGGGAGCGCGTCGCGACCGGCGTCGTCCTTGCGGGTCCGGCCGTCCTTGCGGGTGCGGCCGACCGCCTGTCCGCGGGCGAGCTGGCGGTCACGGATGAAGCCGCTGACCACGAGCAGGAGCACGGCCAGGCCGGCCAGGCCGACCCCTGTCCAGGTCCGTACGTCGAAGACCAGGCCGGTCGCCCAGTCCGTGACGGCGCTGCCGATCTCGACGACCGTGCGCAGCGTCCCGGTCAGCCAGGCGGCCGCGGGGAGGAGGGTGAAGCCGAGCGCGCGCAGCCCGTTCGCGGCGCCGCGGCGCCGGAAGGCGATCCACGTCCAGATCGCGCCCGCCACGGTGAGCGCTGCGGTCAGTGCTGCCCAGGTCGTCTCCTCCACGGCCCCACACTCCCACAGCGCACCACGCCTGCGGGACAATGGACGACGTGCACCACGACGACACCGAGCCCCTGGTCCGGACGATCCCCGACCCGGGCTTCGCCGACGACACCGGCGCGGCCGATGCGGCCCTCGCCGCGGCGCTGGCCTCCCACGCCTCCGGCGCGGCCACGTCGGCCGAGGTGCTCGCGGTGCTGCAGGACGCGCGCCTGCTGGTCCCGGTGGTCGCGGTGCTCGGCGAGGTGGAGGTCGACGAGCAGGGTCTGGCCCACGACAAGTCCTCCGACATGGCGGCGGTGCTGGTGCGGGCCGCCGACGGCAGCACCGGCCTGCTGGCCTTCACGGCGACGGACACGATGGCGCGGTGGGACCCCCAGGCCCGGCCGGTCCCGGTCGACGCCCGGACGGCGGCGACCGCGGCGGTCCAGGACGGTGCCGAGGCGCTCCTGGTCGACCTCGCCGGCCCCGCGACGTACGTCGTCGACGGCGACGACCTCACCCGACTCGCTGCCGGCTGGCGCCTGGTGGCGCTCGGGGAGGGCTCGGGCGGCACCCACGGCTGGATTGGGCCCGCGCCGGAATGATCGGCTAGTCTTCGGTGTTGACCGATCAGTGACGTGACGGGACCACCCTCCCGACCACGCCACCGATCCCGCCAAGCGGAGGCAGCAGCACCCGTCTCCCACCCGCACCGATCGCCCTGCACCACAGATCGTCGGGTCCAGGTCCCAGTTCCACCGACCGCGCAGCGCGTGGGGGTGGACACCAGTTCCCGAGAGCTCGGGGACGGGTCACGACTGGCTCCCGCTTGGCACACAGCGGGAGCCATTGTTCATTTCCGGGGCCACCAGTTCCGGGCGGGCAGCAGCTCCCACCCACTCGATCACTGGAGGACCCATCAGCACCGAGCTGCGCATCAACGAGCGGATCCGCGTACCCGAGGTCCGGCTCGTAGGACCCAACGGCGAGACCGTTGGCATCGTGCCGACCGACCAGGCACTGAAGCTGGCCGTGGAGGCCGACCTCGACCTCGTCGAGATCGCCCCCCAGGGACGCCCGCCGGTCTGCAAGCTCATGGACTACGGCAAGTTCAAGTACGAGAACGCCCAGAAGGCCCGCGAGTCGCGCCGCAACCAGACGAACGTGATCATCAAGGAGATGAAGCTTCGTCCCAAGATCGACAAGCACGACTACGAGACCAAGAAGGGTCACGTCGTGCGGTTCCTCGGCGCGGGCGACAAGGTCAAGATCACGATCATGTTCCGCGGCCGTGAGCAGCACCGCCCCGAGCTCGGCTTCCGCCTGCTGCAGAAGCTGGCCGAGGACGTGCAGGAGCTGGGCTTCGTCGAGTCCTCGCCCAAGCAGGACGGCCGCAACATGACCATGGTCATCGGCCCGCACAAGAAGAAGGCCGACGCCAAGATCGACGCCGACGCCGCCCGCGCCTCCAAGGAGCAGGCCCGCGCCGAGCGCAAGGCCGAGGAGGACGCCGAGCGCGAGGCCGCCCACGCGGCCGGCCCGGTCGCCCAGAAGAAGGAGCGCCGTCGCTCCGAGAACCTCGACCCCGACATCGAGGCCTGAGAGCAAGGCACGAGCGAAGCGAGAGCCTCGCTCGAGCATGTCGCGGCGGAGCCGTGACGATGACCCGAACCACGCAAGCACAAGGAAGTTGAGGCAGACATGCCGAAGAACAAGACCCACTCGGGCGCCAAGAAGCGCTTCAAGGTGACTGGCTCGGGCAAGATCCAGCGCCTGCAGGCCGGCCGCAAGTCCGGCGCTGCGTTCGCGTCCGCGCCGACGACCGGCAGCCGCAAGAAGCACCGCCGCAACGCCGGCGTCGTCGAGCTCGAGAAGGCCGACGTCGCCCGCGCCAAGAAGATGCTCGGCATCTGAGGCACACCACCGCACATCCCCTGGTGGCCCAGCCGCCGTCCATCTGATCTTCATCCGCACCAAGGAGTAACCCCATGGCACGCGTCAAGCGCGCAGTGAACGCCCAGAAGAAGCGTCGTACCACCCTCGACCGCGCGAGCGGCTACCGCGGCCAGCGCTCGCGGCTCTACCGCAAGGCCAAGGAGCAGGTCACCCACTCGCTGGTCTACAGCTACAACGACCGCCGCAAGAACAAGGGCAACTTCCGCAAGCTCTGGATCCAGCGCATCAACGCCGCGGCCCGCGCCAACGGCATGACCTACAACCGCTTCATCCAGGGCCTCGGCCTGGCCGGCATCGAGGTCGACCGCAAGATCCTCGCCGAGCTCGCCGTCAACGACGCCCCGGCCTTCGCCGCGCTCGTCGAGGCCGCCAAGGCCGCGCTGCCCGAGGACGTCAACGCGCCCAAGGTCTCCGCCTGAGCCACATGAGCACCCCCCTGACCGTCGGCAACAGCCGCGTCAAGGAGGCTCGCAAGTTGAGCCGCCGCTCGGTCCGCACCGAGCGGCGGCTCTTCCTCGCTGACGGCCCGAAGGCCGTCGAGGGGGCGCTGGCGGTCGCCGGGTGCGTGGTCGAGGTCTTCGCCACCCCCGCCGCCCTCGAGCAGCACGCCGCGCTGCTGGCCGCCGTCGACGTCACGCTCGTCGACGACCGCGCCCTCGCCTCGCTGTCGGACTCGGTCTCCCCGGCCGGCGTCGTGGCGGTGTGCCGCCCGGTCGACGCGCCCCTGGCCCACGTCGTCGCCGCGGCCCCGCGGCTGCTCGCGATCTGCGCCGACGTCCGCGACCCGGGCAACGCCGGCACCGTGATCCGCACCGCCGACGCCGCAGGCGCCGACGGCGTCGTGCTGGCCGGCCGGTCGGTCGACGCCTACAACGCCAAGACGGTGCGTGCGACGGTCGGCAGCCTGTTCCACCTCCCGCTCGCGGTCGAGCCCGACCCGGCCGTCGCCGTCCGCTCTGCCCAGCAGCGCGGGCTCACGGTGCTCGCCGCCGACGGGGCGGGCGAGGTCGACCTGTTCGACGCCGACCTGACCGGGCCCACCGCCTGGCTCTTCGGCAACGAGGCGTGGGGCCTGCCCGACGAGCTCGCGGCGCTCGCCGACCACCGGGTCTCGATCCCGATCCTCGGGGGGGCCGAGAGCCTCAACCTCTCGACCGCCGCTGCGGTGTGCCTCTACGCCAGCGCCCGCGCCCAGCGGACGGGCCGCCGGCGGTGATCCTCATCGACCCGCCCGCCGTGCCCCGCTGGGACCGGCTGTGGTCGCACCTCGCCAGCGACACCTCCTACGACGAGGCGCACGCGTTCGCCGCGGCCCACGGCATCCCCGAGCGCGGCTGGGACGGCGACCACTACGACGTGCCGGCGGAGCACTACGACGCGATGGTGGCGGCGGGAGCCGTGCCCGTCTCCTCGCGCGACCTGGTGGCCGCGCTGCGCGCCGCCGGGTTGCGACGACCCAAGCCGCTGCGCGGCTAGGGTGACCGACGTGGCGGAGAGCAGCGGGCGCAGGGTGGACAGCGGCCCCAGCAGGCTGCACTCGCTTGCCGACTTCTATCCCGACGGGATCCTGGGGGCCACCCGCGAGGGGGTCGTGACGCTGCTCAACGCCCAGGCTGCGGCGCTCCTCGGCGTCGGCCAGCAGGAGGCGCTCGGGATGGACCTCGGCGACGTGCTGCGCCTGCTGGACCAGGACGGTCGCACCTGGCTCGCCGCGAACCGGCCCTTCGAGAGCATCTCCATCGTCCGCGCCGTGCCCGAGCAGTCGTGGCTCAACGCCTCCGGCGAGGAGGTGCTCACCACCGCGACGTTGATCCGCGACGCGCCCCTGGGTCGGGTCGTCGGCATCGCCGTGGGGCTGCGCAGCGGCCGGGGACGGGCCCTGCTCGACCGCGAGCGCTCCGACCTGGTCGCGACGGTCGCCCACGAGCTGCGCTCACCGCTGACCGGCGTCAAGGGCTTCGTGCAGGCGCTGCTCAACCGCTGGGACAAGCTCAACGACGACCAGCGCAAGCTCATGCTCACCACCGTCAACGCCGACGCCGACCGGCTGGCCCGGCTGATCGCCGAGCTGCTCGACGTCGCCCGCATCGACACCGGACGGCTCCAGCTCTACCCGCGCGAGTGCTCGGCGGAGACGCTCACCCGCCGCGTGGTCGACTCGATCGAGGCCGGCACCGCCCGCTCGATCATCCTGCAGGTCCAGGAGGACCTGCCCGAGGTCTTCGCCGACCCCGACAAGTTCACCCAGGTGGTCACCAACCTCGTCGAGAACGCGATCCGGCACGGCCAGGGCCAGGTGAGCGTCGGGCTGGCGTCGTCGCCGGCCGTGGACGGCGTGCGGATCACCGTCGACGACGAGGGCGACGGCATCCCCGTCGAGCTGCGGCGCCGCGTGTTCACGAAGTTCTGGACGACGGGGGAGTCGGGCGGGAGCGGCCTCGGGATGTACATCATCGGCGGGCTCTCGCGGGCCCACGGCGGTCGGGTGATCATCGACGACGCGCCCGGCGGTGGCGCCCGCGTGATGGTCGACTGGCCCCGGGAGGACCTCCGCCCGGAGTGACCGGCCGCCGGCGGCCGACCTCCACACAACCTTCACGAGTCGTCCGCCACTCCCGCGCGGTCCGGCTCCTAGGGTCGGGGCATGACCACTCGCAGCGCCCTCGTCGTCGAGGACGAGCGCACCATCAACGACGCGCTCACCCAGCGGCTGCGGGCCGAGGGCTTCGACGTCCTGCAGGCCTTCGACGGCCCGTCCGCGGTCGAGCTGGCCCGGACGGCCCGGCCCGACGTGGTGCTGCTCGACGTGATGCTGCCCGGCTTCGACGGCCTCGAGGTCTGTCGCCGGATCCAGGCCGACCGGCCCGTGCCGGTGCTCATGCTGACCGCGCGCGACGACGAGGCCGACGTCCTCGTCGGGCTGGGCGTCGGCGCCGACGACTACCTCACCAAGCCGTTCTCGATGCGCGAGGTGGTCGCCCGGGTCGCGGCGCTGCTCCGCCGCGTGGAGCGGGCGGCGGCGCTGGCCGACGAGCGGCCCACGGCGATCGGGGTCGGGGCGCTGTCGATCGACCCCGGCACGCGTCGTACGACGGTCGCCGGCGAGCCGGTCCACCTCACCCCGACCGAGTTCGACCTGCTGCTCTGCCTGGCCCGCGAGGCCGGGCAGGTGCTGTCGCGCGAGCGCCTGCTGCGTGAGGTCTGGGACTGGGGCGACGCCTGGGGCAGCCCGGGCGCCTCCCGCACGGTCGACAGCCACGTGAGGGCGCTGCGCAGCAAGGTCGGCGCCGCCCGCATCCGGACCGTGCACGGGGTCGGGTATGCGCTGGAGGAGCTCAGGTGAGCGCCCCGCCCTCGCCCGCGCCCCTCGCCGCGGTGTCGAGCATCAAGGTCAAGCTCGGCCTGCTGGTCGTCGTCTCCGTCGTGACCGCCGGGCTGCTCACCCTGCTCGGCTCGGCGGCGGACGTCTCGTCCTGGCTGGTGCTGCCGGTCAGCGTCGCGCTCGCGCTCGGCGTGACCCAGCTGCTGGCCGCCGGCATGGTCGCCCCGCTGCGGCGGATGACCGAGGTGACGCGGGCGATGGCGCGCGGCGACTACACGGGGCGGGTCACGACCACCGCCACCGACGAGGTCGGCCAGCTCGCCGCCGCGTTCAACACGATGGCCGAGGACCTCGCGCGGGTCGACCGCGAGCGACGCGACCTGATCGCCACGGTGTCCCATGAGCTGCGCACCCCGTTGACCGCGATGACCGCGCTGCTGGAGAACCTCGCCGACGAGGTGGTGCCGGCCGACCGGGAGCACCTCGGCGCCGCCCTGGACGAGGCCCAGCGCCTCGGACGCCTCGTCGACGACCTGCTCCAGCTCTCCCGCCTCGAGGCGGGCGTGGTCGACCTGCAGGTCGACGACCTCGACCTGCGGCCGCTCGTGGAGGCCTGCGTGCGCGAGGTCGAGTCGGCCGGCCGGCCGGGGGCGTTCGTCGTCGACGTCCCGCCCGGCCTGGCCGCGCCGGGCGACCCGGCCCGGCTGCGGCAGCTCCTCGTCAACGTGCTGGAGAACGCCGGGCGCCACGCGCCGCCCGGCACCCCGGTCACGGTCACGGGCGGCGCCGGCGCCGACGGCTGGTGGCTCGAGGTGGTCGACCTCGGCGGGGGAGTCGCGCCACGGGACCGCGAGCGGGTCTTCGAGCGCTTCGGCACCGACGGCGCCGGCGGCACCGGCCTCGGCCTCGCCGTCGCGCGGTGGGCCGCCCGGCTGCACGGCGGCACGCTCCGCTTCCTCGACCCGGTCGGCGGCACCGGCGCCCGGCTGCGCCTCGACGTGCCGCGTGCTCACGCCCCCGTCCACGCCCCCGTCCCCGTCCCCGACCCTGCCGCCCGCCCGACCGTTCCGGAGGCCACCATGACCACGACCGCACCCGTCCCGCAGCCCCCGTCACCCGCGACCCCGGAGCGTCCCCCGGCCGGCCTCGACGGCCTGTTCGGGCGCTTCTGGCCCGAGCCCCCGCTGCCGCCGGGCCTGCGCACCGTGCTCGCCGCGGCCGTCGCGGGCGTCGTCGCCGGGATCGCGCTGTCCTTCACCGCCCCCGGCATCACCTGGACCCTCGTCGCGGTGGTGTCCGGCACCGCTGCGCTGGCCACCGCCCGTCGCCGTCGCGAGCCGTGGACCCTCGCGTGCTCCGCCGTGGCGTTCCTGCTGGTGCTGCCGCTGACCCTGCTCGACGCGTGGTGGGTGCAGATGCTGTGCCTGGTCGCGTCCGCCGCGGTCTTCCTGTGCGGCGTGACCGGCGCCCGTACGTTGCCCGGGATCCTGCTCAGCGGCCTCTCGTGGCCGCTGGCGTCGCTGCGCGGCCTGCCGTGGTTCGGGCGCTCGCTCCGCCTGGCCGGCACCGGTGCCCGCACCCCTGCGGTGGTGCGCACCGCGGCGTGGTCCGCGCTCGGGCTCGTGGTGTTCGCGACCATCTTCGCGAGCGCCAACCCGGTCTTCGGCTCGTGGGTCGACCGGCTCGTCCCGACCCTCACCTTCAACGACCTCGTCGGACGCGCCTTCCTCGCCTGCTTCGTCTTCGCCGTCACCCTCGGAGCGGCCTACCTCGCGCTCAACCCCTCGCACGTCGAGGTGCTCGGCGGACGCCGGCCCCAGGCACTGACGAACCGGTTCGAGTGGCTGGTGCCGGTGCTGGCGGTCGACCTCGTCTTCGTCGCGTTCATCGCGGCCGAGGCGCGCGCTCTCGTCGGCGGCGAGGACTACATCCGCGAGACGACCGGCCTAACCTACGCCGACTTCGTCCACCAGGGGTTCGGCCAGCTGACCCTGGCGACCGCGCTGACCGTGCTGGTGGTGTGGGTGGCCGCTCGCCGGGCCGGGACCTCGCGGGACGACCGGCGCTGGCTGTTCGGCTCCCTCGGCCTGCTGTGCGGCCTCACCCTGCTCGTGGTGGCGTCCGCCCTGCGCGGGATGGCCGTCTACCAGGACGCGTACGGCTTCACCACGCTGCGGCTGTTCGTCGACGTCTTCGAGGGCTGGCTCGGCTTCGTGGTGCTGGCGATCATGGTCGCGGGCGTCGCGGGGTGGGGTCGCTGGCTGCCGAGGATCGCCCTCGTGTCGGGCGCCCTCGCCCTGGTCGGCCTCGCCGCGGTCAACCCCGACGCGTGGGTGGCCGGGCAGAACCTCGACCGCTACGACGCGACCGGCAAGCTCGATCTCTCATACCTGCAGTTCCTGTCCGCGGACGCGACGCCCGTCATCGCCGAGCGGCTGCCGGCCGACGTGGCGCGGTGCGTGCTCGACCTCCAGCCGCTCAACTCGATGAGGCCGGAGGCGCTGGACGACCCGCGCGCGTGGAACCTCGGGCGTGCCCGCGCCGAGGGTCCGCTCACCGAGCTCGGGCTGCTCCCCGTCAGCGGGCAGCAGCAGGCGGCCGACGCATGCACTCGCGTGTGGACCGCCTTCGCGCAGTAGCATGGGCGACGTGGACACGAGCCTGCGATTTCTGCGCCCCGGACCTCCTCCGGCGGGCTGCTGACGTCGACCTGGTCCGGGGACGCCTCCGACCCGACCTCCGTCCACACCTAGACTCTGCGGCGAACTGCTGACGCCGCGCGAAAGGGAGCCATGTCCGGCCCCAACACCGACTACGACCCTGTCGAAGTGACCCCGCTCAAGGCCGACCAGGTCGACGAGATGCGTGAGGCGGCCCTGGCCGCGATCGCCACCGCCGCCGACCTCGACGCGCTCAAGCAGGTCCGTCTCGACCACGCGGGCGACCGTTCGCCGATCGCCCTCGCCAACCGCGAGATCGGCGCCCTGCCGCCGCAGGCGCGCAAGGAGGCCGGCCAGCGGGTCGGCCAGGCCCGCGGCGCGATCAACCAGGCGCTCGCCGCCCGCCAGACCGTGCTCGAGGCCGAGCACGAGGAGCGGATGCTGGTCGAGGAGACCGTCGACGTGACCCTCCCGACGACGCGGCGCCGTCGCGGCGGCCGGCACCCGCTCACCCTGCAGTCCGAGCTCATCGCCGACCTCTTCGTCGCCATGGGCTACGAGGTCGCCGAGGGCCCGGTCGTCGAGGCCGAGTGGCTCAACTTCGACGCGCTCAACCTCGGCCCGGACCACCCGGCCCGCACCATGCAGGACACGTTCTGGACCGAGCCCGCCGACGACCACGTCGTGCTGCGCACCCAGACGTCACCGGTCCAGGCGCGCACGATGCTGACCCGGAAGCCGCCGATCTACGTCGTCTGCCCGGGGCGCGTCTTCCGCACCGACGAGTACGACGCGACCCACTCGCCGATGTTCCACCAGGTCGAGGGCCTCGTCGTCGACGAGGGCATCACGATGGCCCACCTCAAGGGCACCCTCGACCACTTCGCCTCCCAGCTCTTCGGCGACGGCATCACCACCCGGTTCCGGCCGTCGTACTTCCCCTTCACCGAGCCGTCGGCCGAGGTCGACGTGAAGTGCTTCGTGTGCCGCGGGATCGACAGCGACGCCTGCCGCACCTGCCGCGGCGAGGGCTGGATCGAGTGGGGCGGCTGCGGCGTGGTCAACCCGCGCGTGCTGGTCGCGTGCGGCGTCGACCCGGAGGTCTACAGCGGCTTCGCGTTCGGCATGGGCATCGACCGCTCGTTCATGTTCCGCCACAACCTGGAGGACCTCCGCCCGCTCTTCGAGGGCGACGTCCGGTTCAGCAGCGCCTTCGGCACCGAGATCTGAGAGGGGACGCAGAGCCATGAAGGCCCCACTGTCCTGGATCCTTGACCACGTCGACGTCCCCGCCGGGACGACGACCGACGACATCACCCACCGCCTGACCCTCACCGGCCTCAAGCTCGAGGCGATCGAGAGCCCCGGCCGCGACATCACCGGCCCGCTCGTGGTCGGTCGCGTGCTCACCATGGAGCCGGAGCCGCAGAAGAACGGCAAGACCATCAACTGGTGCACCGTCGACGTCGGTGACGCCAACGGCACCGGCGAGCCGCAGGGCATCGTCTGCGGCGCGCACAACTTCGCGCCGGGCGACCTCGTCGTCACCGTGCTCCCCGGTGGCGTGCTGCCCGGCGGATTCGAGATCAGCGCCCGCAAGACCTACGGCCACGTCTCTGCCGGCATGATCTGCTCGGCCCGCGAGCTCGGGCTCGGCGAGGACCACGACGGCATCATCGTGCTGCCCGAGGGTGCCGGCGCGCCGGGCCAGGACGTCCGGCCGCTGCTCGGGCTCGACGAGGAGACCATCGAGTTCGAGATCAACCCCGACCGCGCGTACGCCCTCTCGATCCGCGGGATCGCCCGCGAGGTGCTGGTCTCGGTCGAGGGGGCGAGCGGCTTCCGCGACCCCGCCGACCGCGACACCCCAGCGGCGAACGGCGACGGCCACCCGGTCGTCGTCGAGGACGCCGAGGGCTGCCCGGTCTTCGTCGCCCGCACGGTCACCGGGTTCGACCCCACGGCACCGACGCCGGACTTCATGGTCCGGCGGATCACCGCCGCCGGCATGCGACCCATCTCGCTCGCGGTCGACGTCACCAACTACGTGATGCTCGAGACCGGGCGCCCGATCCACGGCTACGACGCCGACAAGGTGCAGGGCGCGCTGGTCGTGCGCCGCGCGCGGCAGGGCGAGACCCTGACCACGCTCGACGGCACCAAGCGCACCCTCGACCCCGGAGACCTCGTCGTCACCGACGACTCCGGGATCATCGGCCTCGGCGGCGTGATGGGCGGCGAGACCACCGAGATGTCGGAGACCACCACGAGGGTGCTGGTCGAGGCCGCCCACTGGGACGCCGTCTCGATGTTCCGCACGGGTCGTCGCCACAAGATCACCTCCGAGGCCGGCAAGCGCAACGAGCGCGGTGTCGACCCCACCATCTGCGAGGCGGCCGCCGACAGGGTCGTCGAGCTCCTCGTCGAGCACGGCGGGGGACAGGCCGACCCCGGCGTCACCGTCGTCGGCACCCCGCCGGCGATGCCGACCATCGAGGTCCGCGGCGACCTCGCCGAGCGCGTGTCGGGGATGGAGATCCCCGAGGAGCGCGCGGTGGAGTGCCTGCGCGCCATCGGCTGCGAGGTCACCGGCTCGGGCACCCTGTCGGTGACCCCGCCGCCGTGGCGCCCCGACCTCACCGACGCGCAGGACTTCTCCGAGGAGGTCGTCCGGCTCGTCGGCTACGACCGCGTGCCGTCGGTGCTGCCGACGCCGCCCTCGGGTCGCGGTCTCACCCGCGCCCAGCAGCTGCGCCGACGGGTGGGTCGTACGCTCGCCGGCGACGGCTTCGTCGAGGTGGTGAGCTTCCCGTTCGTCGGCGACGCCGACCTCGACGCGCTCGGCCTCCCGGCCGACGACAGCCGGCGCGACCTGCTCCGCCTGACCAACCCGCTCAGCGCCGAGTCGCCGTTCATGACCACCACGCTGCTCCCGGGCGTGCTGCGCACGGCCGGCAAGAACGTCGGCCACGGCAACGCCGACCTGGCGATCTTCGAGACCGGCACGGTGACGCTCCCGCGGCACGCCGGCCCGGCGGCGATCCTGCCCGTCGACCGTCGGCCCACCGAGGAGGAGTTCGCCGCCCTCGACGCCGCGCTGCCCGCGCAGCCGCTCCACCTCGCGGTCGTCGCGTCGGGCGACGCGACGGCCGACGGCTGGTGGGGCGAGGCCCGACCGGTCACGTGGGCCGACGCGGTCGACGCCGTCCGCTCGGTCGCCGACGCGCTGGGCCTGGAGGTGACCACGGCCGCCGCGTCGCTGGCCCCCTGGCACCCGGGACGTTGCGCCGAGCTGTCGGTCGACGGCGAGGTCGTCGGCCACGCCGGCGAGGTGCACCCGAAGGTCTGCGCGGCGTTCGGCCTGCCGAAGCGCACCGTGGCGGCCGAGGTCGACCTCGACGCGCTGATCTCCCGTGCGGTCCACCTGCGGCCCGCGCCGGCGTTCTCGTCGTACCCCGTCGCGAAGGAGGACGTCGCGCTCGTCGTCGACGCGTCGGTGCCCGCCGCCGACGTCGAGGCGGCGCTGCGCGAGGGCGCCGGCGACCTGCTCGAGTCGATCCGGCTCTTCGACGTCTTCACCGGCACGCAGGTCGGCGACGGCAAGAAGTCGCTCGCCTACGCCCTGCGCTTCCGCGCACCCGACCGGACCCTCAAGGAGGGCGAGGCGGCGGCGGCTCGCGACGCCGCGGTGGCCCTGGCCGCCGAGCGCACCGGGGCCGTCCAGCGGTGACCGTCGACGGTGGAGCGCCCGGCCCGACCTAGCGGCCCTGCGCTCCACCGTCGGGCTCAGTTGATCGGCGAGCCCACGATCGCCCGGAAGCGAGCCAGGACCTGCGGGTCACCGGCCACGGCGATCCCGGTGTCGTCGCTGCGGTCCCACAGCCACAGGTCGAGCGCGGCGGCGGTGCCGTCGACGACGACGTCGGGGTCCACGTCCGGGTCGTCCGGGGCCTCGACGACGTGGACGTCCTCCTCGTCGGCGTAGGAGCGTCCGCTGTCGGGGTCGGTGCCCGAGAACGCGCCGAAGCGCACCCAGAACGCGTCGCCGGTGTCGGTGACGTCCACCCGCACCAGCTCCTCGCCCGGCTCCCACGTGCCCCAGGCCGGCATCCCGCCGTACATGACGTCGAGGCACTCGTGCACCCCGTCGGCGGCCAGCGGTGCGTCGACCTCGCTGCCGACGCCGGCCGCCTGCTCGGCGTCGACCCGGTGCACGAGCGCCTCGTGGGCCTGGCGCCTCAGGATGAAGCCCACGGTGTGGTCGTCGGACCAGTTCCAGGCCTCCTCCGCCGGGTCCGCGCCCTCCAGGGCGGCAAGCAGGTCGGCCGACCACGCGTCGAACGCGGCGAGCAGGTCCTCGTGGGACTCGGGGCGCGTCGGCTCGACCTCCTCGGGCCGGGCCGGCCGCGCGGCGACCACCTCGCCCCACCACCGCTGGACGGTGGCGAGGTGCCACAGCAGGTCGGCGGCGGACCAGTCGGGGCACGCCGGCACCCGCGCCTCGGGATCGCAGGAGGCGAGGACGTCGCGGAACCGCGCGGACTCGGCGCCGAGGGCGGACAGGTAGGCATCGGGTGCGAGACGGGTCATCCGAGCACCGTAGGCGAGGAGGGCGACCGACGGCGCGCGGTTTCCGACCCGGTTCGCACAACCATGCAGGCATCTGTATAATCATGCATATGTCCGCATCAGTCGCCGTCGCCGGAGCCAGTGGGTACGCCGGGGGCGAGGTCCTCCGCCTGCTCCTCGGCCACCCGGGGGTGGAGGTCGGCGCCGTGACCGCCGGCAGCAACGCCGGCGAGCGCCTCGGCGCGCTGCAGCCGCACCTGCTGCCGCTCGCCGACCGGGTGCTCGCCGACACCACTGTGGAGACCCTCGCGGGGCACGACGTGGTGTTCCTCGGCCTGCCGCACGGCCAGTCGGCCGCGATCGCGCAGGCGCTCGGTGACGACACGGTCGTCATCGACTGCGGGGCCGACTTCCGGCTCACCGACCCGCAGGAGTGGGAGGCGTTCTACGGCGGTGAGCACGCCGGCTCCTGGCCCTACGGCCTGCCCGAGCTTCCCGGCCAGCGCGACCTGCTGCGGGGTGCCCGCCGGATCGCCGTGCCGGGCTGCTACCCGACGGTCTCCACGCTCGCGATCGTCCCCGCGCTCGCCGCCGGCCTCGTCGAGCCCGACGTCACCGTGGTCGCCGCGTCCGGCACCAGCGGGGCGGGGAAGGCGGCCAAGCCGCACCTGCTCGGCAGCGAGGTGATGGGCAACGCGAGCGCCTACGGCGTCGGCGGCACCCACCGGCACACCCCCGAGATCGTCCAGAACCTCAGCGGCGTCACCGGCGCCGAGGTGAAGGTGGGCTTCACGCCGCTGCTCGTCCCGATGTCCCGCGGCATCCTGGCGACCGTCCAGGCCCCGCTGCGCGACGGCGTGTCCGCCGAGCAGGCGCGCGATGCCTACGTGGCGGCGTACGCCGACGAGCCGTTCGTCCACGTCCTGCCGGAGGGGCAGTGGCCCCAGACCCAGTCCGTGCTGGGGTCCAACGCCGTGCAGGTGCAGGTCGCGGTCGACGAGCGCGTACGACGACTGGTGGCGGTGGCCGTGGTCGACAACCTCGCCAAGGGCACCGCCGGCGCCGCCGTCCAGTGCATGAACCTCGCCCTGGGCCTCGACGAGGCCACCGGGCTCTCCACGATCGGACTCGCTCCCTGATGACTGTCACCCACCCCGCCGGCTTCACCGCCGCCGGCGTCGCCGCCGGACTCAAGTCCACCGGCGCCAAGGACCTCGCCCTGGTCGTCAACCAGGGCCCCACCTTCGACTCCGCCACGGTCTTCACCAGCAACCGCTGCAAGGCCAACCCGGTGCTCTGGAGCCAGGAGGTCGTCAAGGACGGCACGGTGCGCGCCGTCGTGCTCAACTCCGGCGGCGCCAACTGCTACACCGGGCCCGAGGGCTTCCAGACCACCCACGCGGTGGCCGAGAAGGTCGCGAGCGGGCTCGGCATCGGCGCGATCGACGTCGTCGTCTGCTCCACCGGCCTCATCGGCCTGGCCAACGACCGCGACGACCTGCTCGCGGGCGTCGAGGCCGCGACCGCGGCGCTGTCGGCCGAGGGTGGACCGGCCGCGGCCGAGGCGATCATGACCACCGACTCGGTCAGCAAGAACACCGTCGTCGAGGGGGCCGGCTGGTCCGTCGGCGGGATGGCGAAGGGCGCCGGCATGCTCGCGCCCCAGCTGGCCACGATGCTCGTCGTGCTGACCACCGACGCGGTGGTCCCCGCCGCCGAGCTCGACGCCGCGCTCCGGGCCGCCACCCGGGTGAGCTTCGACCGGCTCGACTCCGACGGCTGCATGTCGACCAACGACACCGTCACCGTGATGGCCAGCGGCGCCAGCGGGATCACGCCGACCCCGGAGGACTTCACCGCCGCCCTCACCCAGGCCTGCACCGACCTGGCGATGCAGCTGCTGAAGGACGCCGAGGGCGCCGACCACGAGATCGCGATCACCACCCTCCACGCCGCGACCGAGGACGAGGCCGTCGAGGTCAGCCGCAGCGTCGCACGCAGCAACCTGTTCAAGGCCGCGATCTTCGGCAACGACCCCAACTGGGGCCGCGTGCTGGCCTCCATCGGCACCACGCAGGCGAGCTTCGACCCCGCCGACCTCGACGTCGCCATGAACGGCGTCTGGGTCTGCCGGGAGTCGACCCCCGCCGAGGACCCCGCCTCCGTCGACCTCACCGGTCGCGAGGTCAGCGTGACCATCGACCTCAAGTCCGGCGACGCCCGCGCCACCGTCTGGACCAACGACCTCACCCACGCCTACGTCCACGAGAACAGCGCCTACAGCTCATGAACCAGACCCAGGACCAGCCCGACGACGCCACCGGCAGCACCGCGTCCGCCGTCGACCAGCACCCGCGCCGCCCCGACCCGGCCAAGGCCCGGACGCTCGCGGCCGCGCTGCCGTGGCTCAAGCGCTACCACGGCCAGACGATCGTGGTGAAGTACGGCGGCAACGCGATGACGGACGACGCGCTCAAGGTCGCCTTCGCGGAGGACATCGCGTTCCTCCGGTTCGCCGGCTTCAAGCCCGTCGTGGTCCATGGCGGCGGCCCGCAGATCTCGCGGATGCTCGACCGGCTCGGCATCGAGTCGGAGTTCCGCGGCGGACTGCGCGTCACGACGCCCGAGGCGATGGACGTCGTCCGGATGGTGCTCGTCGGCCAGGTCCAGCGCGAGCTCGTCGGGCTGATCAATCAGCACGGTGCCCTCGCCGTCGGCCTGTCGGGCGAGGACGCGGGCCTGTTCCGGGCGGTGGCGGCCAGCACCGTCGTCGACGGGGAGGAGGTCGACCTCGGCCTCGTCGGCGAGGTCGCCGAGGTCCGCCCCGAGGCGGTGCTCGACCTGATCGAAGCCGGCCGCGTGCCGGTCGTCAGCTCGGTCGCACCCGACGCACGCGGCCTGGTCCACAACGTCAACGCGGACACGGCCGCCGCTGCGCTGGCCGTGGCGCTGGGCGCCGAGAAGCTGATGGTCCTGACCGACGTCGAGGGCCTCTACCGCGACTACGACAACTCCGACGACCTGATCCAGGAGATCAGCCCGGAGGCGCTCGGGGAGATGCTGCCCGGCCTCGACGCGGGGATGATCCCCAAGATGCGCGCCTGCTACGAGGCGGTGGTCGGGGGAGTGCCGCGCGCCACCGTCGTCGACGGCCGCGAGCCGCACGCCGTGCTGCTGGAGATCTTCACCGACGAGGGCGTCGGCACCCAGGTGCTGCCCGGCGCCGCCACCAGGCTGCGCAAGCCCTACGCCGCGGAGGAGCAGTCGTGAGCGACGTCCAGGAGCGCTACGCCGGCGCCGTCATGAACACCTTCGGCCCGCCCGCGCTGGCGCTGGCCCGGGGGAGGGGCGCCCACGTCTGGGACACCGACGGCAAGGAGTACGTCGACCTGCTCGGCGGCATCGCCGTCAACGCCCTCGGTCATGCCCACCCCGCCCTCGTCGCGGCGGTGACCACCCAGCTCGAGACCCTCGGCCACGTCAGCAACTTCTTCGCCACCGAGCCCCAGGTGGCGCTCGCCGAGCGGCTCGTCGGGCTGCTCGGGTGGGGCGACGACGCCCGGGTGTTCTTCAGCAACTCCGGTGCCGAGGCCAACGAGGCCGCCCTCAAGCTGACCCGTCGCACGGGTCGGACCCGGGTCGTGGCGGCCGAGGGCTCGTTCCACGGCCGCACCATGGGCGCCCTCTCGCTGACCGCGAAGGCCGCCTACCGCGAGCCGTTCGAGCCGCTGCCCGGCGACGTCACCTTCGTCCCCTTCGACGACGTGGCCGCGCTCGAGGCGGCCGTCGACGAGACTGTCGCCGCCGTCGTCCTCGAGCCGATCCAGGGCGAGGCCGGGGTCGTCGTGCCCTCCTCCGGCTACCTCGAGGCGGCCGGACGGATCGCCCACGCCAGCGGCGCGCTGCTGTGGCTCGACGAGGTGCAGACCGGCATCGCCCGCACCGGTGCGTGGTTCGCCCATCAGCTGGTCGAGGGAGCCGAGCCTGACGTCGTCACCCTCGCCAAGGGCCTCGGTGGTGGCCTCCCCGTCGGCGCCACCGTCGCCCGGGGCGCGGCCGCGACCCTGCTGCAGCCCGGCAACCACGGCACCACGTTCGGCGGCAACCCCGTCGCCGCCGCCGCCGCGCTGGCCGTGCTGGACACCGTGGTGGCCGAGGGTCTGCTCGAGGCGTCGTACTCGCGCGGCGAGCAGCTCGCCCGGCTGCTCGGCGACCAGTCCGGCGTCGTCACCGTCACCGGCGCCGGCCTGATGCGCGGCGCCGAGCTCGACGGGCCGTACGCCACCCACGCCGTCGCCGCGGCACGCGACGCCGGCTTCATCCTCAACGCCACCGGCCCCACGCGGCTGCGCCTCGTCCCGCCGCTGGTCCTCACCGCCGAGGACGTCGACGCCTTCGGCGCCGCGCTCCCAGCGATCCTCGACACCGCCCGCACCGCCGCCGGACACCCGAAGACGGAGACCACGCCATGACCCGCCACTTCCTCCGCGACGACGACCTGTCGCCCGCCGAGCTGCTCGAGGTCCTCGACCTGGCCGACCGGATGAAGGCCGAGCCGTTCGCCCACCGGCCGCTCGCCGGGCCGCACACCGTCGCGCTCGTCTTCGACCGGCCGACCCTGCGCACGCAGGTGTCCTTCGCCGCCGGCATCGCCGAGCTCGGCGGCAACCCGATGACCGTCGACGGTGGGCTCGCCGCGATGGGGTCGCGCGAGGGCGTCGAGGACGTCGCGCGGATCCTGGGCCGCCAGGCCGCGGCGATCGTGTGGCGGACCGCCCACCAGAGCGACGTGGACACCATGGCCGCCCACGCAGGCGTCCCCGTCCTCAACGCGCTCACCGACGAGTTCCACCCGTGCCAGCTGCTCGCCGACCTCCAGACGGTCCGCGAGCACAAGGGCCGGCTCGCCGGGGTCCGGGCCGCCTTCGTGGGCGACGGCGCCTGCAACATGGGCAACTCGTGGGTCCTGGCCGGGGCGGCCGCCGGCCTGCACGTCGTCGTCGGGGCGCCCGCCGGCTTCGCCCCCGACCCCGACGTCGTGGCGCGGGCGCGCGAGATCGCCCAGGACACCGGGGGCTCGATCGACCTGACCACCGACCCCGCCGAGGCAGCCGCCGGTGCCGACGTCGTGATCACCGACTCGTGGGTGAGCATGGGCCGCGAGGAGGAGGCCGCCGAGCGGCTGCGGATCTTCCCGCCCTTCGGCGTCACCGACGAGCTCCTCGCCCACGCCGCCCCCGACGCGATCGTGCTGCACTGCCTGCCCGCCTACCGCGGCAAGGAGATCTCCGAGGAGGTTATCGAGGGCCCGCAGTCGGTCGTGTGGGACGAGGCGGAGAACCGCCGGCACGCGCAGAAGGCGGTGCTGACGTGGCTGCTGGAGCGCGGATGAGCGCCCTGACGCCCCTCACCAAGGGGGCTCGCCACCAGCGCATCGTCGACATCGTCACGACCCACCCGGTGCGGTCGCAGACCGAGCTCGCCGAACTGCTGGCCGACCATGGCGTCCGCGTCACCCAGGCCACCTTGAGCCGCGACCTCGTCGAGCTCGACGCGGTCAAGGTCCGCGGGACCGACGGCGCGCTCGTCTACGCCGTGCCCGGCGAGGGCGGCGACCGGTCCGCCCAGGCGCCGCGCGAGAGCGCTGCCGGCCGCGAGCGGCTCGCCCGGCTCTGCGCCGAGCTCCTGGTGAGTGCGGAGGCCAGCGCCAACCTGGTCGTCCTCCGCACCCCGCCCGGTGCCGCGCAGTTCCTGGCGAGCGCCTTCGACAAGGCCGACCTCGGCGACGTCCTCGGCACCATCGCCGGCGACGACACCCTCCTGGTCATCGGCCGTGACCCGCTCGGCGGCGACGCGCTCGTGCAGCGCTTCCTCGACCTCGCGAACGACCACGCCGCGACCACCCACCCCACCACCAGCACTGCAAAGGACACCCCGTGAGCAAGGTCCTCACCTCCCTCCCCACCGGCGAGCGCGTCGGCATCGCGTTCTCCGGCGGTCTCGACACCTCCGTCGCGGTCGCGTGGATGCGCGACAAGGGCGCCGTCCCCTGCACCTACACCGCCGACATCGGCCAGTACGACGAGCCCGACATCTCCGGCGTCCCGTCGCGCGCCCTGCAGTACGGCGCCGAGCTGGCCCGGGCGGTCGACTGCAAGACCCAGCTCGTCGAGGAGGGCCTCGCGGCCCTGGCCTGCGGTGCGTTCCACATCCGCTCCGGCGGCCGGGCGTACTTCAACACCACCCCGCTCGGCCGCGCGGTGACCGGCACCATGCTGGTCCGCGCGATGCACGAGGACGACGTCAACATCTGGGGCGACGGGTCCACCTTCAAGGGCAACGACATCGAGCGGTTCTACCGCTACGGCCTGCTCGCCAACCCGGACCTGCGCATCTACAAGCCCTGGCTCGACGCCGACTTCGTCACCGAGCTCGGCGGCCGGCACGAGATGAGTGCGTGGCTCACCGAGCACGGGCTGCCCTACCGCGACAGCCAGGAGAAGGCGTACTCCACCGACGCCAACATCTGGGGCGCCACCCACGAGGCCAAGACCCTCGAGCACCTCGACGTCTCGCTCGAGACCGTCGAGCCGATCATGGGCGTGAAGTTCTGGGACCCGTCGGTCGCGATCGAGACCGAGGACGTCACGATCCGCTTCGACCAGGGCCGCCCGGTGGCGATCAACGGCACCCGCTACGACGACCCGGTCGCGCTGGTCCACGAGGCCAACACCATCGGTGGGCGCCACGGGCTCGGCATGTCCGACCAGATCGAGAACCGGATCATCGAGGCCAAGTCGCGCGGCATCTACGAGGCCCCGGCGATGGCGCTGCTGTTCATCGCCTACGAGCGGCTGGTCAACGCGATCCACAACGAGGACACCGTCGCGCAGTACCACAACGAGGGCCGCAAGCTCGGCCGGCTGCTCTACGAGGGTCGCTGGCTCGACCCGCAGGCACTGATGATCCGCGAGTCGATCCAGCGGTGGATCGCCTCCCTCGTCACCGGCGAGGTGACCGTGCGGCTGCGCCGCGGCGAGGACTACACGATCCTGCGCACCGACGGCCCGGCGTTCTCCTACCACCCCGACAAGCTGTCGATGGAGCGCACCGAGAACGCGGCCTTCGGCCCGACCGACCGCATCGGCCAGCTGACCATGCGCAACCTCGACATCGCCGACTCCCGGGCCAAGCTGGAGCTCTACGCCTCCCAGCCGCTCGACCAGGGGCAGGTCCTCGTCGAGAACGGCACGCTCTACGGCGCCATCGAGGCGGGCGGCTTCGACCGGATCACCGGCAGCAGGTCGGGCGACGACGCGGACGGCGACGCCCTCGACGAGTCCGCCCTCGACAACGCCGCGATGGAGTTCGGCACCGACTGAGCCCCCGGACGCAGCGGCGCCCGAGGTCGAGGACCTCGGGCGCCGCTCCACGTCGCTCCCCGTGCGGGAGCCTCACTCCACGTCGTCGTCCACCCAGTCGAGGGTCTTGGTGACCGCCTTCTTCCAGTTGCGGTAGAGGCGCTCGCGCTCCTCCTCCGGCATCTGCGGGCTCCAGCGCTTGTCCTCGCCCCAGTTGTCGCGGATGTCGTCCTCGTTCTCCCAGTAGCCCACCGCCAGGCCCGCGGCGTACGCCGCCCCGAGCGCCGTCGTCTCGGCGACCTTGGGACGGACGACGTCGACGCCGAGGATGTCGGCCTGGAACTGCATGAGCGTCTCGTTGACGACCATGCCGCCGTCGACGCGCAGCTCGGTGAGGGGGACGCCCGAGTCGGCGTTCATCGCGTCCAGCACCTCGCGGGTCTGGAACGCGGTGGACTCCAGCACCGCGCGGGCGATGTGGTTGCGGTTCACGAAGCGGGTCAGGCCGACCAGCGCGCCGCGGGCGTCCGGGCGCCAGTGCGGTGCGAAGAGGCCGGAGAACGCCGGCACGAAGTAGGCGCCGCCGTTGTCCTCGACCTTCATCGCCAGCTCCTCGATCTCGGCCGCGGAGCCGATCATCCCGAGGTTGTCGCGGATCCACTGGACCAGCGACCCGGTGACCGCGATCGACCCCTCGAGGGCGTAGACCGTCTCCTTCTCGCCGATCTTGTAGCAGACCGTGGTCAGCAGCCCGTTCTCGCTCGGGACCTGCTCGGTGCCGGTGTTGAGCAGCATGAAGTTGCCGGTGCCGTAGGTGTTCTTGGCGGTGCCCTTCTCCAGGCACGCCTGGCCGAACGTCGCCGCCTGCTGGTCGCCGAGGATGCCGGCGATCGGCGTGCCGTTGAGGACGCCCGGCTTGCACTCGCCGTAGACCTCCGACGACGACTTGATCTCCGGGAGCATCGACATCGGGATGCCCATGTCGGAGGCGATCGACTCGTCCCAGGTCTGGTCCTCGAGGCGCATCAGCATGGTGCGGCTGGCGTTGGTCACGTCGGTGACGTGGACGCCGTCGTTCTCGGCACCGCCGGTGAGGTTCCACAGCACCCACGTGTCGGTGTTGCCGAAGATCAGGTCGCCGGCCTCCGCCTTCTCCCGGGCACCGTCGACGTTGTCGAGGATCCACGTCACCTTCGGACCCGAGAAGTACGTCGCCAGCGGCAGGCCGCAGATCGCCTTGTAGCGCTCGACGCCCTCGTCGCCGGCCAGCGCGTCGACGATCTTCTGGGTGCGGGTGTCCTGCCAGACGATGGCGTTGTAGACCGGCTGGCCGGTGTTCTTGTCCCACACGACCGCGGTCTCGCGCTGGTTGGTGATGCCGACCGCGGCGATGTTCTTGCTGTTCAGGTTGGCCTTGGCCAGCGCGCCACCGATGACCTTGCGGGTGTTCTCCCAGATCTCGATCGGGTCGTGCTCGACCCACCCGGCGCGCGGGAAGATCTGCTCGTGCTCGACCTGGTCGACCGCCACGACCGAGCCGGAGTGGTCGAAGATCATGGCGCGGGTGCTGGTGGTGCCCTGGTCGATGGACAGGACGTAGGTCGTGGGCATCGGTGCCTCCGTGTGGGTTCCGTGTGGGTGGGTGCTGGACGGGCGGACGGTGGGTCGGGGTGGCTCAGACGAAGCCGACGGCGTTGGCGGCCAGACCGCCGAGGACACCGCCGATCAGGGGTGCGACGACGGGCACCCAGGCGTAGTCCCAGCCGCTGCTGCCCTTGTCGGGGATCGGCAGCAGTGCGTGGACGATGCGCGGACCCAGGTCGCGGGCCGGGTTGATCGCGTAGCCGGTGGGGCCGCCCAGGCTGGCGCCGATCGCCACGACGAGCAGGGCGACGGCGAGCGGACCGACCTCGGTGGGCGTGCGCCCGAACGACAGGATCACGAAGACCAGCACGAACGTGCCGATCACCTCGGTGACGACGTTCCAGCCGTTCGATCGGATGGTCGGCATGGTGCTGAAGACACCGAGCTTGGAGCCCTGGTCGGCCTCCGGGTCGTCGAAGTGCTTCTTGTACGCCGCCCACGCGAGCGTCGCGCCGATCATCGCGCCGACCATCTGGCCGGCGAGGTAGGTCAGCACGTCGCCGACCGACAGACCGGAGTCGCCGCCCGCGACGATCCCGAAGGTGACCGCCGGGTTGAGGTGGGCCCCGGACTTGTAGGCGACGTAGACGCCGGAGTAGACGGCGAGGCCCCACCCGAAGTTGATCATCAGGGTGCCGCCGGCGTTGCCGCCGGTCCTGGGCAGCAGCACGTTGGCCACCACGCCGCAGCCGAGCAGGATGAGGATCGCGGTCCCCATCAGCTCGGGGAGGAAGATGTCGCTGATCACGCGTTGCCTCTCGTCGAGGGTCGGACGCCCGAGAACGTGACGTGAGCCACAGGCGCTGGGTCCCGGCATCCTTGCACAGCGCCCACGCCCGGCCGAGACGCCCGGAGGCGGTTCTGGCCGGCTGAGTAGGGTGGGACCGACCCCATGCACACGTCTCCCGGAGGTGCCCGGAATGCCCCGATCCTCTCGTCTCGGCCCCGAGGAGCGTGCCGCCGGCTGGCGCTCGCTCGCCGACGCCGACATCGACGTCCTGGTCATCGGTGGTGGGGTCACCGGCGCCGGCGTCGCCCTCGACGCGGCCACCCGCGGGCTGCGCGTCGTCCTCGTCGAGCAGCGCGACCTGGCCTCCGGCACGTCGTCGCGCAGCTCGAAGCTCTTCCACGGCGGACTGCGCTACCTCGAGCAGATGAACTTCTCGCTCGTGCGGGAGGCGCTGCGCGAGCGCGAGCTGATGCTGACCCGGATCGCGCCGCACCTGGTCCGCCCGGTCTCGTTCCTCTACCCGCTCCAGCACCGCGTCTGGGAGCGCCCCTACGTCACCGCAGGCCTGACCCTCTACGACACCATGGGCGGCGCCCGATCGCTCCCGCGGCACCGCCAGCTGACCCGCACCGGCGCGCTCAGGCTCGCGCCCGGGCTGCGCCGCGACGCCCTCGCCGGCGGGCTGCTCTACTACGACGCCCAGGCCGACGACGCCCGCCACACGATGATGCTGGCCCGCACCGCGGCGTCCTACGGCGCCACCGTCCTGCCCTCGGTCAAGGTCACCGGCCTGACCCGCGCCGGCGAGCGGATCGTCGGCGCCACCGTCACCGACGTCGAGACGGGGGAGGAGCAGACGCTGTCGTCGCGCGTGGTCATCAACTGCGCCGGCGTCTGGACCGACGAGATCCAGACGCTCGCCGGCGGCCGCGGACGCTTCAACGTCCGCGCCTCGAAGGGCGTGCACATCGTGGTCCCGCGCGACCGGATCAACTCCGAGACCGGCATGATCCTGCGCACCGAGAAGTCCGTGCTGTTCGTGATCCCGTGGGGCACCCACTGGATCGTCGGGACCACCGACACCGACTGGGAGCTCGACCGCGCCCACCCGGCGGCCAGCCGCGCGGACATCGACTACATCCTCGACCACGTCAACACCGTGCTGGCCAAGCCGCTCACCCACGACGACATCGAGGGCGTCTACGCCGGCCTGCGTCCGCTGCTGAGCGGGGAGAGCGAGGCCACCTCGAGCCTGTCGCGCGAGCACGCCGTGGCGCGACCGCAGCCGGGCCTGATCTCGATCGCGGGCGGGAAGTACACGACCTACCGGGTGATGGCCGCCGACGCGGTCGACGCCGCGCTCGTCGACCTGCCCTCGGGCGTCGGGGCCTGCGTCACCGACCAGATCCCCCTCGTGGGCGCCCAGGGCTACCAGGCGCTGTCCAACCAGACCGACCGGCTGGCCCGTGAGCGGCACCTGCCCACCTGGCGGATCACCCACCTGCTCGAGCGCTACGGCTCGCTCCTCGACGAGGTCCTCGAGCTCGCCGACGGCGACGCCTCGCTGCTGGAGCCGCTCCCCGGGGCGGAGGAGTACCTCAAGGTCGAGCTCGTCTACGCCGCCACCCACGAGGGCGCCCTGCACCTCGACGACCTGCTCGCGCGCCGCACCCGCATCTCGATCGAGGCCCACGACCGCGGCGTGGCGTGCGCCGACGACGCGGCCCGCCTGGTCGCCCCGATCCTCGGGTGGGACGACGAGCGCGTCGCGGACGAGGTGGCTGCCTACCGCGCCCGCGTGGCCGCGGAGCGGGAGTCGCAGGTCGAGCCCGACGACCTGGCGGCCAACGCCGAGCGCCTCGCGGCGCCCGACATCCGGGCCCGTGCGGTCGGTCGCGCCCTCGACTGACATCCTTGGCGTCGTGACCGAGCCGCAGGAGACGACCGCGTCCGCCCAGGCACCGGACGGTGCCACGCACCGTGGGAGCCTGTGGGGCGGGCGCTTCGCGAGCGGACCGTCGCCCGAGCTGCAGGCCCTGTCGCGCTCCACCCACTTCGACTGGCAGCTCACCCCCTACGACCTCGCCGGCTCCCGCGCCCACGCCAACGCGCTGCACCGGGCCGGGCTGCTCACCGACGCGGACCACGCCGAGCTGCTGCGCGGGCTGGGGGTGCTGGGGGAGCGCTACGCCGCCGGCGACCTGCGGCCCGACCCGTCCGACGAGGACGTGCACGGCGCCCTCGAGCGTCTGCTGCTGGAGGAGGTCGGACCCGAGGTCGGCGGACGGCTGCGCGCGGGTCGCTCCCGCAACGACCAGGTCGCGACGCTCTTCCGCGCCTACCTGCGCGACCATGCCCGGACCGTGTCCGCCCTGCTGCTCGACCTGGTCGACGTGCTCGCCGGCCAGGCCGCCGACCACCTCACGCCGGGGCGGGAGAGCGTGATGCCCGGACGTACGCACCTCCAGCACGCGCAGCCCGTGCTGCTGTCGCACCACCTGCTCGCCCACGCGTGGCCGCTGCTGCGCGACGTGGAGCGGCTGCGCGACTGGGACGCACGCGTCGCGGCCGACTCGCCCTACGGCTCCGGCGCCCTCGCCGGCCAGACCCTCGGGCTCGACCCCGAGGCCGTCGCGGCCGAGCTGGGGTTCTCCGGGTCCTCGGCCAACTCGATCGACGGCACCGCGTCGCGCGACTTCGCCGCCGAGTTCGCCTTCGTCACCGCGCAGGTCGGCGTCGACGTCTCGAGGCTCGCCGAGGAGGTCATCCTCTGGACCACGCGGGAGTTCGGCTTCGCCACGCTCCACGACTCGTGGTCGACCGGGTCGAGCATCATGCCGCAGAAGAAGAACCCCGACATCGCCGAGCTCGCGCGCGGCAAGTCCGGGCGGCTGATCGGCAACCTGACCGGCCTGCTGGCCACGCTCAAGGGCCTGCCGCTGGCCTACAACCGCGACCTGCAGGAGGACAAGGAGCCGGTCTTCGACTCGGTGACCACCCTCGAGGTGCTGCTGCCCGCGGTGACCGGGATGGTCGCGACCCTGTCCTTCGACGCCGACCGGATGGCCGAGCTCGCCCCGCAGGGGTTCTCGCTGGCGACCGACGTGGCCGAGTGGCTCGTCCGGCAGGGGGTGCCGTTCCGCGACGCCCACGAGCTCGCGGGCGCGTGCGTACGCCGGTGCGAGGAGCTCGGGTGCGACCTCCCCGAGCTCGACGACGACCAGCTCGCCTCGATCTCGCCGGCGCTGACCCCCGAGGTCCGCACCGTCCTGACCGTCGAGGGGTCCGTCGCCTCGCGCTCCGGCCGGGGCGGCACCGCACCGGTCCGCGTGCGCGAGCAGCTCGACGCCGTCCGCGACGCGAGCGCGACGCACCGTGGCCGGCTGGGCTGAGGGGGACCCCCTCGACGTCGCTCCCCGGCTGCTGGGAGCGGTGCTCACCCACGCGGGCGTCTCGGTACGCCTGACCGAGGTGGAGGCCTACCGCGGTCCGGACGACCCGGGCTCCCACGCCTTCCGCGGCCAGACGGCGCGCAACGCGACCATGTTCGGCCCGGCCGGACGGCTCTACGTGTACTTCGTCTACGGCATGCACCACTGCGTCAACCTGGTGACCGGCCCCGAGGGCGATCCCGGCGCCGTCCTGCTCCGCGCCGGCGAGGTGGTGGACGGCCTTCCCTCCGCACGCGCACGCCGACCGGGCAGCAGCGACCGCGACCTGGCCCGGGGGCCCGCGCGCCTGTGCCGTGCCCTGGACATCGATCTGACCAGCGACGGCGCGATCGCCGACCTCGCGGGGGAGCAGGGCCCACCCGGCGCGATCCGGGTGGCGACCGGTCCCAGGGTCGGCCTGCGGCACGCCGCGGACCGTCCGTGGCGGTTCTGGATCGAGGGTGACCCGACCGTGAGCGCCTACCGTCCCGCGGCACCACGCCCACGCACAGGCCGCTGACCTGCGGTTATGCGCAAAGGGCACCCCCGGTTTGGCACACCCGCGGGGATGGGTCTAATGTTTTCTCTGTCGCCAGGGAGCGGCGGGGAGCAAGGCCGGTCAGGCCGGGCTCCCGGCCCCGAGGCGATCCGCTCGAAGTGGTCATCGGTCACGGTGACACCACCGAGCGTGTGAAGGTCCAGTTGCTCCACGCGACCGAGGTTCCTCGCGGACCGCGATGTGGATGCGTCTGATTCTTGAGAACTCAACAGTGTGTTTGATTAGTCGACGAATTAGTTTGTTTTGCCCCGTTGGCATCATGGTCTGCCTTTTGGTGGGTGGTGGTGTCGCGGTTTCTTTGACGATGATTCTGACAACAGTCAGTTTTGTTCGGTCAGGGGATGTGGCTCTTATTGATAGTCGCTTCTGCTGTCTGTTCCTGCTCCTTTTTTTGTTGGGGTGGGGTGGGTGGTGGGGGTTGATGGTTTTCGATGGAGAGTTTGATCCTGGCTCAGGACGAACGCTGGCGGCGTGCTTAACACATGCAAGTCGAGCGGAAAGGCCCTTTCGGGGGTACTCGAGCGGCGAACGGGTGAGTAACACGTGAGTAATCTGCCCCTGGCTTCGGGATAGCCACCGGAAACGGTGATTAATACCGGATATGACTATTGCCTGCATGGGTGATGGTGGAAAGTTTTTCGGCCAGGGATGTGCTCGCGGCCTATCAGCTTGATGGTGAGGTAATGGCTCACCATGGCTTCGACGGGTAGCCGGCCTGAGAGGGTGACCGGTCACACTGGGACTGAGACACGGCCCAGACTCCTACGGGAGGCAGCAGTGGGGAATATTGGACAATGGGCGGAAGCCTGATCCAGCAACGCCGCGTGAGGGATGACGGCCTTCGGGTTGTAAACCTCTTTCAGTACCGACGAAGCGCAAGTGACGGTAGGTACAGAAGAAGCACCGGCCAACTACGTGCCAGCAGCCGCGGTAATACGTAGGGTGCGAGCGTTGTCCGGAATTATTGGGCGTAAAGGGCTCGTAGGCGGTTTGTCGCGTCGGGAGTGAAAACGCCGTGCTTAACACGGCGCTTGCTTTCGATACGGGCAGACTAGAGGTATTCAGGGGAGAACGGAATTCCTGGTGTAGCGGTGAAATGCGCAGATATCAGGAGGAACACCGGTGGCGAAGGCGGTTCTCTGGGAATATCCTGACGCTGAGGAGCGAAAGTGTGGGGAGCGAACAGGATTAGATACCCTGGTAGTCCACACCGTAAACGTTGGGCGCTAGGTGTGGGGTCCATTCCACGGATTCCGTGCCGCAGCTAACGCATTAAGCGCCCCGCCTGGGGAGTACGGCCGCAAGGCTAAAACTCAAAGGAATTGACGGGGGCCCGCACAAGCGGCGGAGCATGCGGATTAATTCGATGCAACGCGAAGAACCTTACCTGGGTTTGACATACACCCTGCCGCTCCAGAGATGGGGCTTCTTTTGGGGGTGTACAGGTGGTGCATGGCTGTCGTCAGCTCGTGTCGTGAGATGTTGGGTTAAGTCCCGCAACGAGCGCAACCCTCGTTCTATGTTGCCAGCACGCCCTTCGGGGTGGTGGGGACTCATAGGAGACTGCCGGGGTCAACTCGGAGGAAGGTGGGGATGACGTCAAGTCATCATGCCCCTTATGTCCAGGGCTTCACGCATGCTACAATGGCCGGTACAAAGGGCTGCGATCCCGTGAGGGGGAGCGAATCCCAAAAAGCCGGTCTCAGTTCGGATTGGGGTCTGCAACTCGACCCCATGAAGTCGGAGTCGCTAGTAATCGCAGATCAGCAACGCTGCGGTGAATACGTTCCCGGGCCTTGTACACACCGCCCGTCACGTCACGAAAGTCGGCAACACCCGAAGCCGGTGGCCCAACCCTTGTGGAGGGAGCCGTCGAAGGTGGGGCTGGCGATTGGGACGAAGTCGTAACAAGGTAGCCGTACCGGAAGGTGCGGCTGGATCACCTCCTTTCTAAGGAGCACACACCCCGATCATCAGCTAGCTGGCCACAAGGTCCAGTGAGGTCTGGTGGCGCATGGTGGTGTCTCACTAGTGGAATCGTCGACTGTCACAGCTTGTCTGTCTGGTCCTCTTCGGGGGGCTGGGTGGGTGGGGTTGTGGGCATCAGGCCTGCCGTTGGGTGGGGTGGTGGTTGGACACACTGTTGGGTCCTGAAGGATCAGCCGTGGGGGTCTTCGGGCCTTCTGGATGGGGTTGCCCGTGTGGGTGGTCCTGGTTGGTGTCTTCTGGTCCTCCTGCTACCTGTCTGTGCCCGTGGGGTGTGGGTGGGGGTTGGTGGGGTTGTTGTTTGAGATCTGCATAGTGGACGCGAGCATCTTTTGCAGCCGGTGCCGTGCCTGTTCCCCCCGTATGTGCGCATGTACGCATGTGTGTGCGTGTTGGGTGGGGTGGGTGTTGGTGGCTGGTTGTGAATAGTGTTTTTTGCTGGCTGGTTCTTCCTTGTCTTGAGGGGACTGGCTGGCGTTGCCGGCGCATCTTTGATTGGGGTGTGTCGGTGGTGTTGTTCATGTGTGTTGTCTTGACGTTGTTGAGACAAGCTATGAAGGGCACATGGTGGATGCCTTGGCATCAAGAGCCGATGAAGGACGTTGGAGCCTGCGATAAGCCCTGGGGAGTTGGCAACCAAGCTGTGATCCGGGGGTGTCCGAATGGGGAAACCCAGCACGAGTCATGTCGTGTTACCTGCACCTGAACACATAGGGTGTGTGGAGGGAACGTCGGGAAGTGAAACATCTCAGTACCGACAGGAAGAGAAAACAACAGTGATTCCGAGAGTAGTGGCGAGCGAAATCGGATGAGGCTAAACCTCAGGTGTGTGATACCCGGCAGGGGTTGCATCTGGGGGGTTGTGGGACCGCTCGATTGAGTCTGCCGGCTCAGTGCAGAGTAAGAAACCAGTGTGGAAGTCGAAGTCGGTTGGAAAGCCGTACCGTAGAGGGTGATAGGCCCGTAGACGTAAAGCGCTGGCTCTGGAGCGTGTTCCCAAGTAACACGGAACCCCTGAAATTCCGTGTGAATCTGGCGGGACCACCCGTTAAGCCTAAATACTCCTTGATGACCGATAGCGGACAAGTACCGTGAGGGAAAGGTGAAAAGTACCCCTGGCGGGGAGTGAAATAGTACCTGAAACCGTGTGCCTACAATCCGTCGGAGCCTTGTGCCAACTTGTTGGTCGGGGTGACGGCGTGCCTTTTGAAGAATGAGCCTGCGAGTTTGCGGTGTGTTGCGAGGTTAACCCGTGTGGGGAAGCCGTAGCGAAAGCGAGTCCGAATAGGGCGATTCAGTAGCGCGCTCAAGACCCGAAGCGAAGTGATCTATCCATGGGCAGGTTGAAGCGTCGGTAAGACGACGTGGAGGACCGAACCCACTTAGGTTGAAAACTGAGGGGATGACCTGTGGATAGGGGTGAAAGGCCAATCAAACTTCGTGATAGCTGGTTCTCCCCGAAATGCATTTAGGTGCAGCGTTGCGTGTTTCTTGCCGGAGGTAGAGCACTGGATAGCCGATGGGCCCTACAAGGTTACTGACGTTAGCCAAACTCCGAATGCCGGTAAGTGAGAGCGCAGCAGTGAGACTGCGGGGGATAAGCTCCGTAGTCGAGAGGGAAACAGCCCAGACCATCAGCTAAGGCCCCTAAGCGGTGACTAAGTGGAAAAGGATGTGGAGTCGCATTGACAACCAGGAGGTTGGCTTGGAAGCAGCCACCCTTGAAAGAGTGCGTAATAGCTCACTGGTCAAGTGATTCCGCGCCGACAATGTAGCGGGGCTCAAGTCATCCGCCGAAGCTATGGCATTCAGCGAATACATCAGCATCGACTCGATCGGTGTTCAGTGCGCTGGATGGGTAGGGGAGCGTCGTGTGGGCAGTGAAGCGCCGGAGTGATCCAGGTGTGGAGGCCACACGAGTGAGAATGCAGGCATGAGTAGCGAATCACGGGTGAGAAACCCGTGCGCCGAATGATCAAGGGTTCCAGGGTCAAGCTAATCTGCCCTGGGTAAGTCGGGACCTAAGGCGAGGCCGACAGGCGTAGTCGATGGACAACGGGTTGATATTCCCGTACCGGCGAAGTTTCGCCCATGACGAACCTGGTGATGCTAACCACCCGAAGCATCGTGGACCGGACCCTTCGGGGCGAGGCCGTGGTGTGGAGCGTGGGACCCGAGCTGGTAGTAGTCAAGCGATGGGGTGACGCAGGAAGGTAGCCCAGCCACAGCGATGGTTGTCTGTGGGCAAGCGTGTAGGACGTCTGGTAGGCAAATCCGCCAGATCCACTTGGGTGTGGAGTCTGAGACGTGACGCGGAGCCACTTTTGGTGAAGTGGGTGATCCTATGCTGTCGAGAAAAACCTCTAGCGAGAAACGAGCCGCCCGTACCCCAAACCGACTCAGGTGATCAAGTAGAGAATACTAAGGCGATCGAGACAACCATGGTTAAGGAACTCGGCAAAATGCCCCCGTAACTTCGGGAGAAGGGGGGCCGGATCCGTGAACCCACTTGCTGGGGGAAGCGGTGATGGCCGCAGAGACCAGGGGAAAGCGACTGTTTACTAAAAACACAGGTCCGTGCGAAGTTGTAAGACGATGTATACGGACTGACTCCTGCCCGGTGCTGGAAGGTTAAGAGGACCGGTTAGGCCGCAAGGCCGAAGCTGAGAATTTAAGCCCCAGTAAACGGCGGTGGTAACTATAACCATCCTAAGGTAGCGAAATTCCTTGTCGGGTAAGTTCCGACCTGCACGAATGGAGTAACGACTTTCCCACTGTCTCAACCATGGACTCGGCGAAATTGCACTACGAGTAAAGATGCTCGTTACGCGCGGCAGGACGGAAAGACCCCGGGACCTTTACTATAGTTTGGTATTGGTGTTTGGTACGGCTTGTGTAGGATAGGTGGGAGACTGTGAAGCCCTCACGCCAGTGGGGGTGGAGTCAACGTTGAAATACCACTCTGGTCGTACTAGATGTCTAACCTAGGTCCGTTATCCGGATCAGGGACAGTGCCTGATGGGTAGTTTAACTGGGGCGGTTGCCTCCTAAAATGTAACGGAGGCGCTCAAAGGTTCCCTCAGCCTGGTTGGCAATCAGGTGGCGAGTGTAAGTGCACAAGGGAGCTTGACTGTGAGACAGACATGTCGAGCAGGGACGAAAGTCGGAACTAGTGATCTGGCCACGGCATGTGGAAGCGTGGTCACTCAACGGATAAAAGGTACCCCGGGGATAACAGGCTGATCTTCCCCAAGAGTCCATATCGACGGGATGGTTTGGCACCTCGATGTCGGCTCGTCGCATCCTGGGGCTGGAGTAGGTCCCAAGGGTTGGGCTGTTCGCCCATTAAAGCGGCACGCGAGCTGGGTTTAGAACGTCGTGAGACAGTTCGGTCCCTATCCGCCGCGCGCGCAGGAAACTTGAGAAAGGCTGTCCCTAGTACGAGAGGACCGGGATGGACGAACCTCTGGTGTGCCAGTTGTTCTGCCAAGAGCACGGCTGGTTGGCTACGTTCGGAAGTGATAACCGCTGAATGCATCTAAGCGGGAAGCACGTTTCAAGATGAGGTTTCCCACCCAATAATGGGGTAAGGCCCCCCACAGAACATGGGGTTGATAGGCCGGAGGTGTACAGCAGTAATGCCCAGCCGACCGGTACTAATAGGCCGAGGGCTTGTCCCAACCACGTACAAGACCACACACACGCGCAAAAACAACGAACACACATGTTCGCGTCCACTAGGCAGTTCCCAACCAACACACCCAGACACACCCCCCACATGCACACACGTGCGGAGCAGGGGTGAAGGTCAGGACGAGTTGAGTTGAAAGAGTTACGGCGGCCATAGCGAAACGGGAAACACCCGGTCCCATACCGAACCCGGAAGTTAAGCCTTTCAGCGCCGATGGTACTGCAACCGAGAGGTTGTGGGAGAGTAGGACGCCGCCGGACAAACATTCAAGAAGTGGGGCCACCCGTCACGGGTGGCCCCACTTCTGCATTTCCCCCCACCAGCAACGCGCGCAGTGCGCCCTTGGGTGTCCACAGGCGCCATTCGGACACCGGTATCCACAGGGTCGGGCGTCGCCGGCAGCTGGACGTCGGTGCCGCCGACGAGGGTGGGTGCAGGAGGTGGAGCTGTGGAGCACACACGGATCACGGACCAGGTCGACCTGGTCAACGAAGCGCGGCTCGTCGGGACGGTCACGGGGCCGCCGGCGGTGCGCACGATGCCCAGCGGTGACGAGGTGGTCACGGTGCGTGTGTCGGTTCCGAGAGGACCGCGGGCCCTGGGCCGCACGACGAGCGGCGCCCCCGGTGCGGACTCGGTGCCGTGTGCGGTGTGGGGTGGGCGCGCCCGACGGAGCGTGCTGAACTGGCGGCCGGGGGACCTCGTCGAGGTCACGGGAGCGATGCGCTGCCGGTTCTTCCGTGCCGGCGGGGTGACTCAGTCGCGCGTGGAGGTCGAGGTGACCGGCGCGCGGGTCATCCGCCGTTCACGGGTCGCATGAGCACCCCGAGGCTCGGCTTCGGCTGGAACGAGGTCGCCTTCTCGGGCAGGAGCCCGCCGGCTTCCACGAGGTCCTTGACCTGTTCGAAGTCGGGACTCGGCAGCAAGATGGCCGGTCGTCCCGGACCGGCGACCGCGAGGGCCTCCTCCACGCTGTGGTGGTGGTCGACCCGGACCGGCGGCCGGGGCAGGCGCGGCAGGACGTCCTCGTGGAGCCACGCGACGGCGGCCCGGTGCTCGAGTCCCTGGGGGGCGACGGTGACCCACGTGTAGCCGTCGGTCAGGGCGAGGTGCGTGCTGTCGAGCACGGCGAGCGCCTCCGACCGGGTGCCGTGCCGGACCTCCGCACCGGCACCGTCGGCGGCATCGGCCAGCTCGCCGAGCGACGTTCCGGCCAGGGTGCGGTGGATCGCCCCGAGGAAGAGGGGCGTGTCGTCCTGGTCGACGAGCATCGCGAGCCCGGCGTCCCAGTCCGTGCCGGGGTGTTCCTGCTGGAGCCTGAGGTAGGCCGCGTATCGGTGGTGGCCGTCCGCGATCAGGCACGTGGTCCGGCCGAGGAGCTCGTCGAGTCGCTCGAGCAGCGAGGGGTCCCGGACGGCCCAGATCCGCTGACGCTGACCGGTGCGATCCAGGTAGGTCCAGTCCGGGTCGCCGTCCGCGACGACGGTCAGGACCTCGCGGAGGTCGGCGGAGCCGTGGTGCACGAGCAGGATGGGGGCCGGGTTGAGCGCCATCTGCAGCATCCGGTCGGCGAGCTCACCCGCCTGGTCGGGGTGGATCGCCTCGTGCGGCCACACGGCGCGGTCGATCGCGTCCGCGGCGCGCCGCGAGACGTCCAACGCCCCGACCAGTCCGCGGACGGTGAGGCCCTCGACCGTGTACTCGTGCAGGTAGAGCGCCGGTGCGTCGTCGGCCGTGGCGCGACCCTGGTCGATCCAGCTGGTCAGGCGGCTCGCGACGTCGCGGTAGGGTCGCGCGAGGGCGCGGGCCGAGGCCGGGTCCCCCACACGTCCGGGCGCGAGCATCACGGCCGTGAACGGCTGGAGCTGGAACGGCTTCGCGACGTAGGGGGGCACGATCGCGGCGACGTCCATCGGAGCATCGTAGGGGGACGACGGTCACAGTCCTGAGAGGGGTGGAGCATGCTCGAGGAGTCCGTGGAACCGGTCCTGGCGGGCCACGACCTGGTCATGTTCGACCTGGACGGCGTGGTCTACGTCGGCAACGACGCGATCGACGGCGTCGCGGACCGGATCGACGCGGTCCGCGCGGCCGACGTGCACGTCGCGTTCGTCACCAACAACGCCTCCCGCACGCCCGCACAGGTCGCCGAGAAGCTGGCGGGCGTGGGGGTCCGGGCGGAGCCGTCCGACGTGGTCACCTCCGCCCAGGCTGCGGCGCACCTGCTCGCCGAGGAGCACGGAGCGGGCGCACGGGTCCTGGCCCTCGGCGGTGAGGGCCTGTGGACCGCGCTCGAGGAGGCGGGGCTCGCGCCGGTCGCCGAGCCCGACGGCGCCGCCGCCGTCGCCAGCGGCTACGGCCCGGACGTCCGCTGGCGCGAGATCATGCGGGTCGCCACCCTGGTGCGCGACGGACTTCCCTACGTCGCGAGCAACAGGGACATGACCATCCCGACCGCCTACGGCCTCGCCCCCGGGCACGGCGTGCTCGTCGACACGATCGCACGGTTCTCCGGGGTGACGCCCACGGTGGCCGGCAAGCCGGCCCGTCCGCTGATGGACGAGACCGTCCGCCGCGTCGGCGGCGAGCGGCCGCTGATGGTGGGGGACCGGCTCGACACCGACATCGAGGGCGCCCACGCCGTCGGCGTGCCGTCGCTGCTCGTGCTGACCGGGGTCAGCGGGCTCGAGGACCTCGCGTCGGCCGGACCCGACCTCCGCCCGACCTACGTCTCGCCCACCCTGTCCGGACTCTTCGAACCGCACCCGGTGCCCACCACGGACGGCGGGCGTGCCGAGCTCGGGGGCTGGTCGGCCACGGTGGAGGACGGGCGCCTCGCTGTGACGGGGTCGGGCGACGACGCCGACTGGTGGCGGGTCGCAGCGACGGCCTGCTGGCTCCACATGGACCGGGTCGGGACGCCCGCGGACGTCTCCGACACGACACCTCCCGGCCCCGCCCGGCCCTCCGGCGACGAGTAGGCTCGCCGCCATGGACGAGGGAGTCGTGGACGCACCGGCGCCGCCCGACGTCGAGCCCACCGGCGTGGACGCCGTCGACCGGGTCCTGGCCGAGGTCGACGGACTGGCGGACCGCCCGGTGGCCGAGCACGTCGCGGTCTTCGAGGCCGCCCACGAGCGCCTGCGGCGTGCCCTCGACGCGGCACCTGCAGCCGACCAGCGAGGTGCCTGACCGACCGTGCCGCCACGTCGACTCCGCCTGGACCAGGAGCTGGTCCGCCGTGGGCTCGCCCGCTCCCGCGAGCACGCCAGCGACCTCGTCGCCTCCGGTCGCGTGACCGTGTCCGGAGCCGTGGCGACCAAGGCCGCCACGGGTGTCACCACCGACGTCGCGATCGTGGTCCGCGACGACCCCGACCGGGTCGACTACGTGTCGCGCGGCGGGCACAAGCTCGCCGGTGCGCTCAGGGCGTTCGCGGCGTACGGGCTCGACGTGGAGGGCGCGCGCTGCCTCGACGCGGGCGCCTCCACGGGTGGCTTCACCGACGTCCTGCTGCGTGCCGGTGCCCGTGAGGTCGTCGCGGTCGACGTCGGCTACGGCCAGCTGGCCTGGTCGCTGCAGAGCGACGAGCGGGTGGTCGTCCACGACCGCACGAACATCCGCGAGCTGACCCCCGAGATCGTCGGCGAGCCCGTCGACCTGGTGGTCGGTGACCTGTCCTTCATCTCCCTCGCCCTGGTGCTCGACCCGCTCCTGTCGGTGACTCGGGACGACGGCGCGCTGGCCCTGATGGTGAAGCCGCAGTTCGAGGTGGGCAAGGACCGCGTCGGCAAGGGCGGGGTGGTGCGCGACCTCGCCCTGCGCGCCGAGGCGGTCACCTCGATCGCCGACCTCGCTGCCGCGCGCGGCTGGGGAGCGGTGGCGGTGACGGTGAGCCCGCTGCCGGGTCCGTCGGGGAACGTGGAGTTCTTCCTGCTGCTGCGGCGGCCCGCCGAGATCGGCGCCGACGACGTCCGCGCCGAGGTGGAGCGCGCGGCGTCGTTGGGGGTGGCGGGTGAGAGGGTGGACCCGTGACGACAGCCAGCCCCGGCCGCCGGGTCCTCGTGCTCGCCCACACCGGCCGCGCCGAGGTGCGTGACGTCGCCCGTGCGTGCGTGGGTGCCCTCAACGCGCACGGCCTCGCCGTCCGGCTGCTGGAGGACGAGGCCGCCGACCTGGGCCTGGCTCCGGACGACGGTCTCCTCGAGACGACCACGGCGCGTGACGTCCCCGGTGAGGGGTGCGAGCTCGCGCTCGTGATCGGAGGCGACGGCACCATCCTGCGCGCCGCCGAGCTGACCCGCGAGACCAGCACGCCGCTGCTGGGGGTCAACCTCGGTCACGTGGGGTTCCTCGCCGAGGCCGAGCAGGAGGACGTCGAGTCCACCATCGCGGCCATCGTGAACCGCGCCTACACCGCCGAGGACCGGCTGACCCTCGACGTGCGCGTCCTGCAGGGCAAGGAGGTCGTCGCCTCGACCTTCGCCCTCAACGAGGCGTCGGTGGAGAAGGCGTCGCGCGAGCGGATGCTCGAGGTGGTCGTCGAGGTCGACGGCCGGCCGCTGTCACGGTGGGGTTGCGACGGCGTGGTCTGCGCGACCCCGACCGGCTCCACCGCCTACAACTTCAGCGCAGGCGGACCGGTGGTGTGGCCGGAGGTCGAGGCCCTGCTGATGGTCCCGCTCAGCGCCCACGCGCTCTTCGCCCGGCCGATGGTGGTCGCCCCGACGTCGGTGCTGGCGGTCGAGGTGCTCTCGACCACGGCGAGCCCCGGCGTGCTGTGGTGCGACGGTCGCCGGACGGTCGACCTGCAGCCGGGCGCCCGCATCGAGGTACGGCGCGGCGAGCGCCCGGTGCGCCTGGTCCGGCTGCACCGCGCGCCCTTCACGGACCGACTGGTCGCGAAGTTCGACCTGCCGGTCGAGGGCTGGCGCGGCGCCGCCGAGCGCGAGCGCCGACGCCGGGACGGGAGCGACCACGATGCTTGAGGAGATCCGGATCAGCCAGCTCGGGGTGATCGACTCCTCGACCCTCGAGCTCGGACCCGGCCTGACCGTCATCACCGGTGAGACGGGTGCGGGCAAGACCATGGTCGTCACCGCCCTCGGTCTGCTGCTGGGCGGCCGCGCCGACAGCGGCGCGGTGCGCTCGGGGGCGAAGCAGGCGCGCGTCGAGGGCGTGGTGTCGCTCGCCGACCCGTCGGCCACGCTCGGGTCGTTCCGCGACGCCGTCGAGGACACCGGGGGAGAGGTCGAGGACGAGCAGGTCGTGCTCGCGCGCAACGTCGCCGCCCAGGGCCGCTCGCGCGCCTGGGTGGGCGGTGCGTCCGTGCCCGTCACCACCCTGGCCGAGGTCGCCGAGCCGCTGGTGGCGGTGCACGGCCAATCCGACCAGCACCGGCTGCTCAGGGCCGGGGCCCAGCGCGCCGCGCTCGACCGGTTCGGCGGGCCCGCCCTCGCGGCCACCGCGGCGGCCTACGCGGACCTCTGGGCCCAGCTCGCCCGGACCGAGCGCACCCTCGTCGAGGTCGTGGGCTCGGCGCGCGAGCGCGCCCGTGAGGCCGACCAGCTGCGCTTCGGCCTGGGCGAGGTGGAGGCGGTCGACCCGCGCCCGGGGGAGGACGCCGAGCTGGCGGCCGAGGAGACCCGGCTGGGCTTCGCCGACACCCTGCGCACGGCCGCAGAGACTGCACGCGAGGCGCTCTCGAGCGAGGACGGCGCTCCTGACGCGCTCGGCACGACGAGTGTCGCGCGCCAGGCGCTGGAGGGGGTGCGCGAGCACGACGCGACGGCCGGCGAGCTCGCCGACCGACTCGCCGAGCTCGGTCACCTGCTCGTCGACGTCGCCGGGGACGTGGCGTCGTACGCCTCGAGCCTGGACGTCGACCCGGCCCGCCTGGCCGCGGTCTCGGAGCGGCGTGCGGCCCTCAGCGCGCTGACGCGGAAGTACGGCGAGAGCATCGACGAGGTGCTGGCGTGGGCCGAGGACGGTGCCAAGCGGCTCCTCGACCTCGAGGACACCGACGGACAGATCACCGAGCTCGAGGCGCGCCGGGACCGGATCCGCGCGGAGCTGGGCACCCTCGCCGCCAAGCTCACCAAGCAGCGGGTGGCCGCGGCGAAGAAGCTCGGGAAGGCGGTCAGCGACGAGCTGACCTCGCTGGCCATGCCGCACGCGACCGTGTCGATCGCGGTGACGCAGGCGGAGCTGCCGGTCCCCGCGACTCCCGCCGGACCCCAGCTCCTCGTGGACGGCCGGTGGCTGCGGGGGACCGCGCACGGGGTCGACGAGGTGGAGCTCCTGCTCGCGGCGAACACCGGGGCCGACCCGCGGCCCCTGCACAAGGGGGCGTCGGGCGGCGAGCTCTCGCGCGTGATGCTGGCGCTGGAGGTGTCGCTGGCCGAGACCGGCTCGGTGCCGACCTTCGTGTTCGACGAGGTGGACGCGGGCGTCGGCGGCCGCGCCGCGATCGAGATCGGGAGGCGGCTCGCCGCCCTCGCCCGCTCCTCGCAGGTCCTCGTGGTGACCCACCTGCCCCAGGTGGCGGCGTACGCCGACCGCCACGTCGTCGTCCACAAGTCGAGCGACGGCTCGGTGACCACCTCGGGCCTGGTCACCCTCGACGAGGCCGAGCGCGAGCGCGAGCTGTCGCGGATGCTGGCCGGGGTCGAGGACTCCGACAGCGCCCGGGCCCACGCCCGCGAGCTCCTCGACGCCGCCGCGCCCGAGCGGGCGTGCCTCCCGGAAGGGCAGGCCCGCGGCTGACACCATGGCGCGGTCATGAAGTTCGCAGTCCGCACCCGTCAAGCCCCCGCCCCGCCCGGCGTGCACGGCACCGCCAGGCTCCACCGACGCACCGCCGCACTCCTCGGTCGGCTCGGTCCCGGTGACGTAGCCGTCCTCGACCACCTCGACCTCGACCGCGAGACCGCGCAGGCGCTGGTCGACGCGGGAGTCGTGGGCGTGGTCAACGCCGGACCGATGATCTCCGGCCGCTACGCCAACCTCGGCCCGCAGCTCCTCGTCGAGGCGGGGGTGGTGGTCGTCGACAACGCGGGCACGGAGGTCTTCGACCGGCTCAAGGACGGTGCCGGCGTCCGGATCCACGCGGGCGTGGTGCACGCCGGGGACACCCTCGTCGCCACCGCTCGCGAGCTGACCCCCGAGCTGGTGCGCAGCGAGATGACGGCTGCGCGCAGCGGTCTCGCTGCCCAGCTCGAGAGCTTCACCCACAACAGCACCGAGTTCCTCCGGCGCGAGCAGGACCTGCTGCTCCACGGCCACGGCGTGCCCCGCACGCAGACGTCGATGGCCGGGCGGCCGGTCGTGGTCGTCGTGCGCTCCCACGGCTGGGAGGCGGAGCTGCGCGGGATCAAGGCCTTCGTGCGCGAGCAGCGACCGGTGCTCATCGGCGTCGACCACGGCGCGGACGCGCTGGCCAGCGCCGGGCACCGCCCCGACGTCGTCGTGGTCACCGGCGGCACCGACGACCTGCCCAGCGGCGGGGTGCTGCGCAAGGCGCGCGACGTCGTCGTGCTGGTGGAGCGCGACGCCCCGCGCAGCGTGACCGAGAACTTCGAGCGGATGGGCATCCGCCCGCTGCGCTTCGAGACCTCAGCCACCACCGAGGACGCGGCGCTGCTCCTCGCCGCCGCCCGTGAGCCCGCGCTCGTCGTCGGTGTCGGCATGCACGCCACCCTGGACGAGTTCCTCGACCGGCGCCGCACGGGCCTCGCCAGCACCTTCCTGACCCGCCTCAAGCTCGGGCCCGACCTCGTCGACGCGGCCGCGATCCCGCGCCTCTACGACGGCGCGGTGCGCCCGCGCCACCTCCTGGGCGCGGTGGTCGCCGGCGTGCTCGCGGTCGCCGCGGCCATCAGCGTGACCCCCGTCGGCCAGCAGTGGGTCGACGACGCCACCCCCGTGGTCTCCCGGACCACCTCCGACCTGCTCGACGACGTACGAGGAATGCTCCCGTGATCACCCTGCGCCACCACGTCCTGACCATCGTCGCCGTCTTCCTGGCGCTCGCCGCGGGCATCGTGCTCGGCGGCGGACCGTTGTCCGACGTCGGCGCCTCCGTCGCGAGCACCGGCCAGGACGAGCCGGCGGCCGGGTCGGCGGACCAGGCCGGAGCGGCCTACGACGCGGCGTCGCTGGAGGCCCTGGCGCCCTCCTACGTCTCCGGGCGGCTCGCCGAGCGGTCGGTCGCCGTGGTGACGGTGCCGGGCGCCGACGAGCGGCTCGTGGGCGCGCTCTCGGACGGCATCGCCGCCGCGGGGGGATCGGTGAGCGGGCGCTACACGCTGACCGACGAGCTGGTCGACCCGGGCCAGAAGTCGCTCGTCGACACCCTCGGCAGCCAGCTGCTCACCCAGCAGGTGAAGGACGCGGTCCCGGCCGAGGCATCGACCTACGACCGGATGGGCCAGCTCCTCGGGCTCGCCGTGGCCACGAAGACGCCGGAGGGCGACGAGGTCAGCGGGAAGTCGCGCGCCGTCGTCGACGCGGTCACCGGTGCGGGGCTGCTGGGCGACCCCGGCGACGTAACGCAGCGCGCGCCGCTCGTGCTCCTCGTCCTCGGACCCGACGCGCGCGACGACGGGTCCGACGCCGTGCTCGCCGGCCTCGTGGAGGGCCTCGCGGCCCAGGCCGTCGGTGTCGTGGTCGCCGGGACCACCGCCGACGGCGGCGCCGGCCAGCTCGGGCGGCTGCGCGCCGACCCGGCCGCGACCGCGGTCGCGACCGTCGACGGCATCGACACCCCGGCGGGCCGACTGGCGACACTTCTCACACTCCAGCGCTCGTTGAGCGCACCCGGCGGCGCGTTCGGTGCGTCGGGTGCGGACGGCGCCCTTCCTCTCGGGTAGGATCGAAGCCCGTGAAGAGCCCGACGCCGACCAAGCACGTATTCGTCACCGGAGGCGTCGCCTCCTCGCTCGGCAAGGGGCTCACCGCCTCCAGCCTGGGCAACCTGCTGAAGTCGCGCGGTCTCCGCGTGACGATGCAGAAGCTCGACCCGTACCTCAACGTGGACCCGGGCACGATGAACCCGTTCCAGCACGGTGAGGTCTTCGTGACCAACGACGGGGCGGAGACCGACCTCGACATCGGTCACTACGAGCGGTTCCTCGACACCGACCTCAACCAGATCGCCAACGTCACCACCGGGCAGGTCTACTCGTCGGTGATCGCCAAGGAGCGCCGCGGCGACTACCTCGGTGACACCGTCCAGGTGATCCCGCACATCACCAACGAGATCAAGGACCGGATCCTCGCGATGGGCGGGCCGGACATCGACGTGGTCATCACCGAGGTCGGCGGCACCGTCGGCGACATCGAGTCGCTCCCGTTCCTCGAGGCCGCCCGGCAGACCCGCCACGAGATCGGGCGGGACAACTGCTTCTTCATCCACGTCTCGCTGGTGCCCTACATCGGTCCGTCCGGCGAGCTGAAGACGAAGCCGACCCAGCACTCGGTGGCCGCGCTGCGCTCGATCGGCATCCAGCCCGACGCGATCGTCTGCCGCGCCGACCGCGAGCTGCCCGAGGGCATCAAGCGCAAGATCGCGCTGATGTGCGACGTCGACGACGACGCCGTCGTCACTGCCGCCGATGCGCCCTCGATCTACGACATCCCGAAGGTGCTGCACCGCGAGGGCCTCGACGCCTACGTCGTACGCCGTCTCGACCTGCCGTTCCGCGACGTCGACTGGACCACGTGGGACGACCTGCTGCGCCGGGTGCACCACCCGTCGGAGGAGGTGACGGTCGCGCTGGTCGGCAAGTACATCGACCTGCCCGACGCGTACCTCTCCGTCAGCGAGGCCCTGCGCGCCGGCGGCTTCGCGCACGAGGCCAAGGTCAACATCCGCTGGGTCGCCTCCGACACCTGCGACACCGAGGCGGGTGCCGCCAAGCAGCTCGGCGACGTCGACGCCGTCCTGGTCCCCGGCGGGTTCGGGGTGCGCGGCATCGAGGGCAAGCTCGGCGCGCTGCGCTACACCCGTACCCACGGCATCCCGACCCTCGGGCTGTGCCTGGGCCTGCAGTGCATGGTCATCGAGTACGCCCGCAACGTCGCCGGGCTCGAGAAGGCCGGGTCGACCGAGTTCGACCCGGACACGGTCGAGCCGGTCATCTCCACGATCGAGGAGCAGAAGAAGTACGTCGAGGGTGCCGGCGACCTCGGCGGCACCATGCGCCTGGGGCTGCAGCGGGCCGAGCTCGCCGACGGCAGCGTGGTGCGCGCCGCGTACGGCTCCGGCACGGTCGAGGAGCGGCACCGCCACCGCTACGAGTTCAACGACGCCTACCGCGAGACCCTCGCGGAGGCCGGGCTGGTCTTCTCCGGCATCAACCCCGAGCTCGGCCTCGTCGAGTTCGTCGAGCTGCCGGCCGACGTGCACCCGTACTACGTCGCGACCCAGGCGCACCCCGAGCTGCGCTCGCGGCCGACGCGCCCGCACCCGCTGTTCGCCGGGCTGGTCGGCGCGGCGATCGAGAGGCAGCGCTCGGAGCGGTTCCCGCTCGACGAGTCAGGGCTGCGCCGCAAGGACGACGCGGCGGATTCCTGACGCTCGACTGGGCGGACTTGTCAGGCTCTTCCTGAACATGTCAGGCCGTGCACGGCCTGACATGTTCAGCGATCCCCGGTCAGCCGGGGATCGCTGAAACTGCGCGAGGAAGTGCCCGGTCGGCGCGTTCCAGCGCGAGGAAGTGCCCGGTCAGAGGCGGCGGGCGGCGAGGATCCGGCCGAGCACGAACGCGTTCGAGCGCAGCTGGTTGCGGGCGTAGGCCATCAGCGTGGTGTCGTCGGCCGCGGCCTCCGCGGCGGCGAGGAACGCCTCGTCGCCGGCGCCGAGCGGGAACATCGCGCGGATGGTGAGGCCCTGGTTGAGCAGACCGCCCTTGAGCGTGTGCAGCTCCTCGAGGTACCGGTGGGTGAACGGGGCGAGGAGGTCGGCCTGGCCGGGGCGCCAGAACGTCGACCCGAGCACCAGCGTCTCGCGGCTGGCCGGGACGGCGTAGTCGACGAAGAACGCCTTCCAGACCTCCTCCTTGGCCTCGAGCGTGGGGTGGGCCGCCAGCACGGCGAGCCGGCGCATGCCGGCGTCGGGGTCGGGGTCGCTCTCGAGCAGCCGCGCCACCAGGTCCTCGTCGAGGTCGCCGAGCTCGGAGCGCCGCACGGCGCAGCGCCAGGCCAGGTCGAGGTCGCTCGCCTGCTCGACGGCCCGGTCGAGGACCGCCCAGTGCTCGTCGGTCGAGGCGGACGCGGCGAGGGTGCGCAGCGCAGCCTGGCGGGCGTCGGGGACGTCGACGAGGGCGAGGACCGCGTCGGCGAGGCCGCGCAGCAGGTCGGGTGACTCGGCGGCGGGCGCCCAGCGGTCGGCGACCAGCAGCGCCTGGGCGAGGAACGGCTCGATGAGCGCGGGGCTGGTCTCGCTCGCCAGCGCCCGGGAGAGCGCCGCCGCGACGTCGCGCGGGGGCACGTCACCGAGCAGCAGGAGCTGGCCGGCGGTGGCCGCGACGAGGGACCGGTCCAGCGGGTCGTCGAGCTGGTGGACCCGCTCCAGCATCAGTCGGAGGGACGCGGCGTCGGGCTTGACGGCGGCGAAGGTGAGGTCGCCGGCGTTGAGCAGGCGCAGGTCGCCGGCGGGCAGGTCCACGGGGGTGGAGGTGCCGCTGATCTCGACCGAGGTGCGCCCGACGGGGGCGAGGCCGTCGTCGGTGGCGTCGAAGACCGCGACGTCGAGGCGGTGCGGCCGCGGCTCCTGGTCGTCGGGGGTCTGCACGACGAGCGCGTCGCCCTCCAGCGAGATGACGTCGGTGCCGGCCTCGTCGAGCCAGGCCTTCGTCCACGCGGACAGGTCGCGGCCGGAGGCGCGGGAGTAGCACTCCATCAGGTCGTCGAGGCGGGTGTTGGTGAAGGCGTAGCGGGCGAAGTAGTCGCGCAGGCCCTCCACGAACGCGTCCTCGCCGATGTAGGCGACGAGCTGGTGGAGCACGCTCTGGCCCTTGACGTAGGTGATCGCGTCGAAGTTCGACATCGCCGACGACACGTCCGCCACGTCGCCACGGATCGCGTGGCGGGCGGGGCTCATGTCCATCTCGTAGGCGGTCCGCTTGCCGGCGGCGAGGAACGTGGCCCACTGGTCGGTGAACTCGCTCGCCCCGGCCATGCCCCAGTTGGCCGCCCACGAGGCGAAGGCCTCGTTGAGCCACAGGTCGTCCCACCACTGCATGGTCACGAGGTCGCCGAACCACATGTGGGCCATCTCGTGGAAGATGAACTCCGCTCGCACGCCGCGCTGCGCGTGGGTCGGGGGAGTGCGGAACAGCTGGCCGTCGCCGTAGGTCACGCAGCCCCAGTTCTCCATCGCGCCGCCGAGGTTGGGCACGAAGACCTGGTCGTAGCGCTCCTGCGGGAACGGGAAGGCGAACCGCTCGCCGAAGAACGCCAGGCCCTGCCGGGTGAGGGTGACGAGCTCGTCGAGGTCGCGCTCGAGGACCGGCACCAGCGACTGGCGGCAGTAGAAGCCGAGGTCGTGGCCGTCGTGCTGGCGGCGCACCTCGTGGAACGGACCGGCGTTGACCACCACGACGTAGGTCGACAGGCGCGGGGTATCGGGGTAGGTCCACACGCGGGCGTCGGCTCCGTCGGCGTCGACCACGGACTCCGGCGCCCCGTTGGAGGTGACGAGCCACGACGACGGGGCGGTCACGACGAAGCGGTGGGGGGCCTTGAGGTCGGGCTGGTCGAAGCACGCCCAGACCCGGCGGGCCTCGTCGGGCTCGAGGCTGGTCCAGACGTAGACCAGCTTGTCGGTCGGGTCGACGGTGCGCAGGATGCCCTCGCCCGAGGACGTGTTGGTGGTGCTGGCCTCGACGACCAGGACGTTGTCGGCCGCCAGCCCCGGCAGCGGCAGGCGTCCGTCGGCGCAGGTGGAGACGTCGAGGTCGGTGCCGTTGAGCGTCGCCCGCGCGACGTCCATCGCGACGTCGACGAAGGTGGTGGCGCCCGGCTCGGAGCAGGTGAAGGTGATCGTGCTCGTCGAGGCGAACAGCTCGCCCTCGAGCAGCCCGGTCATGTCGACCGCGATGTCGTAGCGCTGCACCTCCAGCAGCGCGGAGCGGGCGGCGGCTTCGTCCTGGGTCAGGCTCGACAACGTCAACGTCATGAAGGTGACGCTACTCACTCCGCGGGCCGCGCTAGCGTGCGGGGCATGACTGACCCGAGCGCTGGACCTCCCGTCGACGAGCTCTCCGACCGGCCGATGTCCTGGCCGGTGGTCTCCACCCGGGACCTGCACCGCGACGACTGGGTCGTCGCGCTGCGCGAGGACGTGATCACCCGGCCCGGCCACCCCGAGCAGTTCAGCCGGATCAGCCTCGAGCACCCGGGCGCGGTCGTGGTGCTGGCCGTCGACGACGACGAGCGGGTGATGTGCCTGCGCCAGTACCGCCACACCACCACCCACGAGTTCGTCGAGCTGCCGGCAGGCCTGCGCGACGCGGGCGACGAGCCCGCGGTGGAGACCGCGGCGCGCGAGCTGCGCGAGGAGGTCGAGCTCGAGGCGTCGCGCTGGCGGCGGCTGCTCAGCACGTACGCCAGCGCGGGCGTCAGCGAGGAGGTGCACGAGATCTTCCTGGCCCGCGGGCTCAGCCACGCGCCCCGCGGCGACTTCGAGATGCGGCACGAGGAGGCGGAGATGGAACGCTTCTGGGTGCCGTTCGCAGAGCTCCTCGACGCGGTGCTCGAGGGCCGGGTCCGGCAGGGCCCGCTGGTCCAGGCCGTGCTCGCCTACGAGGTGCACCGGCAGCGCGGGACCCTCGACGCCGGGTGAGCGCGATCCGGAGTAGTCTCGCTCCCGCTGTGAGGCGAGCCACACCCGTGGCCCCTCTCTGATCCCTGAGGAGCAAGGCAGATGAAGGTCGGAGTCCCGAAGGAAGTCAAGAACCGCGAGTACCGCGTGGCCCTGACCCCGATCGGTGTGCACGAGCTGGTCCAGCACGGCCACGAGGTCGTGATCGAGAAGTCCGCCGGTGTGGGCTCGCAGATCCCGGACGAGGAGTACGTCGCGGCGGGCGCCACGATGCTCGACACCGCGGACGACGTGTGGGGCACCGCCGACATGGTCCTGAAGGTCAAGGAGCCGGTCGCGGAGGAGTACGCCCGGATGCGGGAGGGCCAGACCCTCTTCACCTACCTCCACCTCGCCGCCGACAAGCCGCTGACCGAGGAGCTCATCGCCCGCAAGGTCACCGGCATCGCCTACGAGACCGTCCAGCTGCCCTCCGGCGGTCTCCCGCTGCTCTACCCGATGTCCGAGGTCGCGGGCTGCCTCGCCCCGCAGGTCGGCGCGTACTCGCTGATGAAGGCCAACGGCGGCCGCGGCGTCCTCATGGGCGGTGTCGGCGGCGTGGCCAACGCCAAGGTCGTCATCATCGGCGCCGGCGTCTCGGGCCAGAACGCCGCGAACATCGCGCTCGGCATGGGCGCCGACGTGACGCTGCTCGACACCGACCTCGACAAGCTCCGGATGTCGTTCTGGCGCTACAACAACCGCGTCCACGGTCTCGCCTCCTCCAAGCTCGCGATCGAGCAGCAGGTGATGGAGGCCGACATGGTCATCGGCGCCGTGCTGATCCCCGGCGCGGCCGCGCCCAAGCTGGTCACCAACGACCTGGTCTCGCGGATGAAGCCGGGATCGGTGCTCGTCGACATCGCCATCGACCAGGGCGGCTGCTTCGAGGACTCGCACGCCACGACCCACGACGACCCGACCTACGAGGTCCACGACTCGGTGTTCTACTGCGTGGCGAACATGCCGGGTGCGGTGCCGAACACCTCGACCTACGCCCTGACCAACGCCACGCTGCCCTACGCCGTCGCGCTGGCGGACAAGGGCTGGCAGCAGGCGCTGCGCGACGACCGCAGCCTCGCGCTCGGCCTCAACACCCACGACGGCCACCTCACCAACGCGCCCGTCGGCGCGGCCGTCGGCATCGAGTCGGTCGACCTGGACAGCGTCCTGGGATGATCCCGGGGTGAGCGCGGGGGCGACACCGGGACGAGCCGCCAGGACCTACCTCGACCACCTCGCGGTCGAGCGCGGCCTGGCGGCCAACACCCTCAGCTCCTACCGCCGCGACCTGTCTCGCTACCAGGAGTTCCTGGCCGGGCAGGGCGTCGACGACCTGGACGCCGTCACCGAGGCGACGGTGACGGCGTTCCTGGTGAGCCTGCGCGAGGGCAGCGACGGGCACCCGCCGCTGAGCGCGACCTCGGCGGCGCGCACGGTCGTCGCGGTCCGCGGCTTCCACAGGTTCGCGGTGTCCGACGGGCTGGCCGTCGCCGACCCGGCGGCCGCGGTGAAGCCACCGTCGCCGACCAAGCGGCTCCCGAAGGCACTGCCGCTGTCGGACGTCGAGGCGATCCTGGAGGCCGCCGGCGCGCCGGAGACGGTGCTGGCGCTGCGCGACCGGGCGCTGCTGGAGGTCCTCTACGGCACCGGCGCGCGGATCTCCGAGGCCGTCGGGCTCGACGTCGACGACCTCGACACCGTCGACGGCACCGTCCTGCTGCGCGGCAAGGGCGGCAAGGAGCGGCTGGTACCGGTCGGGGGCTACGCCCGCGACGCGGTCGCGGCGTACCTCACGCGGGGCCGGCCCGAGCTGGTCGGCACCGGTCGCGGCGGTCCGGCGATGTTCCTCAACTCCCGCGGCGGGCGACTGTCGCGGCAGAGCGCGTGGGCGGTGCTGGTCAAGGCGGCGGAGCGGGCGGGGGTGACGGCGTCGGTGTCGCCGCACACGCTGCGGCACTCCTTCGCGACCCACCTGCTCGACGGCGGCGCGGACGTCCGGGTGGTGCAGGAGCTGCTCGGCCACGCGTCGGTGACCACCACGCAGGTCTACACGCTGGTCACGGTCGACAACCTGCGCGAGGTGTTCGCGACCGCGCACCCGCGGGCGCGGGACTGACGGCGGCTTCGCCGGCCCGGGAGCCGGGTGGTTGGATCGGTGCATGCCGGACCGCGTACGCCTCGACACGCTCGTGCCGGCCGGGACGGACCCCGACGACGTCTACGACGCCTTCAGCCGGTGGGCGGCCGACCGTGGCGTCCCGCTCTACCCCCACCAGGACGAGGCGGTCATCGAGCTGCTCGGGGGCAACCACGTCGTGCTGGCCACCCCGACCGGGTCGGGGAAGTCGATGGTCGCGATCGGCGCGCACGCCGCTGCCCTCGCGCGCGACGAGGTGAGCTTCTACACCGCCCCGATCAAGGCGCTGGTGAGCGAGAAGTTCTTCGCGCTGATCGAGGTCTTCGGCGCCGACAACGTCGGCATGCTCACCGGCGACGCGGCCGTCAACCCGGACGCGCCGATCATCTGCTGCACCGCCGAGGTGCTCGCCAACATCGCGCTGCGCGAGGGCCGGTCGGCCGACGTCGGCCTGGTGGTCATGGACGAGTTCCACTTCTACTCCGAGGGCGACCGCGGCTGGGCCTGGCAGGTGCCGCTGCTCGAGCTGGTGGACGCCCAGTTCCTGCTGATGTCGGCCACGCTCGGTGACGTCTCGTTCTTCGTCGAGGACCTGCTGCGCCGGACCGGTCGGGACACGGCGGTGGTCGACGACGCCGAGCGCCCGGTGCCGCTGAGCTTCCGCTGGTCGATGGAGCCGCTGGACGACACGCTCGAGGAGCTCGTGACCACCGGCCAGGCCCCGGTCTACGTCGTGCACTTCACCCAGGCGGCGGCGGTCGAGCACGCCACGAACCTGCTGAAGTCGAGACTGGTCTCGGCCGGCGGGGGCCTCACGGTCGACAAGGATGCGATCGCCGAGCGGATCGGTGCGTTCCGCTTCGGCGCGGGCTTCGGCAAGACGCTCTCCCGGATGGTCCGCAACGGCATCGGCGTCCACCACGCGGGCATGCTGCCGAAGTACCGCCGGCTCGTCGAGACCCTCGCGCAGGCCGGACTGCTCCGGGTCATCTGCGGCACCGACACGCTCGGTGTCGGGATCAACGTCCCGATCCGCACCGTGCTGTTCACCGGTCTCGCGAAGTTCGACGGCAACCGCCAGCGGGTGCTGCGCACCCGCGAGTTCCAGCAGATCGCGGGTCGTGCCGGCCGCGCCGGCTACGACACGGCCGGCTACGTCGTGGTGCAGGCGCCGGAGTTCGTCATCGAGAACGAGCAGCAGAAGGCCAAGATCGCCGCGCGCCAGGCCGCGGGGAAGAAGAAGTCGAAGGCGCAGCTCAAGAAGGCCCCCGAGGGCACGGTCGTGTGGACCGAGCAGACCTTCGACAAGCTGGTGGCGGGCGTGCCCGAGCGGCTGGTCAGCCGGATGAAGGTCGACAACGCGATGCTGATCAACGTGCTGTCGCGCGAGGAGGACGCCGTCGCGGTGCTGCGCCGGCTCACCACCGACAACCACGAGGACGCCCGCGGACGGGTCCGGCTCGCGCGGCGGGCGCTGCGACTGTCGCGCTCGCTGCTGCGCACCGGCATCGTCACCCGCCTCGACGAGCCGGACGAGCACGGCCGCCGGTTCGTGCTGACCGAGGCGCTGCCGGACGACTTCGCCCTCAACCAGCCGCTCGCCCACTTCGCGCTGGCGGCCTTCGACGTCCTCGACCCGGAGTCGGAGACCTACGGCCTCGACGTGGTCTCGGTCGTGGAGGCGGTCCTCGAGGCGCCGCGCCAGATCCTCATGGCCCAGCAGCACGCCGCCCGCGGCGACGCGATCGGGGAGATGAAGGCCGACGGGCTCGAGTACGACGAGCGGATGGCGCTGCTCGAGGAGATCACCTGGCCGCAGCCGCTGCGCGAGCTGCTCGAGGCGCTCTACGAGACCTACCGCCAGACCCACCCCTGGCTGCCGGACGACGCCCTCGGGCCGAAGTCGGTGGTGCGGGAGATGTGGGAGAACGGGATGGGCTTCACCGACTTCGTCTCGCGCTACCAGCTGGCCCGGTCGGAGGGACTGGTCCTGCGCTACCTCACCGACGCCTACCGCACGCTGCGCCAGACGGTGCCGGAGGCGCACCGGGCGCCCGAGGTGGAGGACGTCATCGAGTGGCTGGGGGAGACGGTCCGCCAGACCGACTCCTCGCTGCTCGACGAGTGGGAGGCGCTGTCGGACCCCGACCACGCCTCGAGCGCCGTCTCGCACCACGAGCCTCCTCCGCCGCCGCGCCCGCTCTCGCGCCAGGACCGGCCGTTCCGCGTGATGGTGCGCAACGCGATGTGGGCCCGGGTGGAGGCGGTCGCGCGCGACGACCTCAACACCCTCGTACGCCTCGAGCGGGCCGCGGCCGACCGCACCGACCCGCCGCGCGAGGTCGTCGTGGGCCGCTCGGTGTGGGACGCCGCGCTCGAGGACTACTACGCCGAGCACGACCGCGTGCTCACCGACGCCGACGCACGCGGCCCCGACCTGCTGGTGGTGGGGGAGGAGCGCACCGGCGAGCCGGTCGGCGCCGAGGAGGGCACCGAGGCCCGCCTGCGCGACGTGCGCCAGACCCTCCACGACCCCGAGGGCGACCACGACTGGGTGATCGAGGCGGTCGTCGACTGCGACGCCACCGACGCCTCCGGCGAGCTGGTCCTGGCGACCGTCGCGGTACGTCGCCTCGGCGGCTGACGCCCTGCACAGGTTCGTCCACAGCCCGGCCGGTCCCTGTGCACGGGACCGTGCCTCCGTGCACAGCACACCGCCCCTGCCTGTGGGACCACGGGTCGGTGTTGGAGGTGCCGCGGGGGTGGTCCTAGAGTCGCGCGAAGGCGTTCTCGGAACTGTCGACGTGTCGACAAAGTCCCGGGTGCCGGGCGTGGTCCAATCGGAGCAGACGTCGATGCGTGAGGAGCGGACATGAGCGGTGCCGGATTCCCGGGTTCGGGTGACGTCGGGAGCAACGCGGCGCAGATGCCGCCGCTGGTCCGACCACCGCAACCCGGCGCCCGCACCAGCCCCGCCACCTCCGCCGGCCACCAGCCGGGTCCTTCCCCCCGAGACGAGCACACCGTGACGCAGCCCATCCCGTTCGAACGCCCCCTGGTCGAGGAGGTGCCGGCGGCCGACGTGCCGATGGGCCCCACCGGCCGGCCGATGCCGGTGTTCCCGGAGCCGGTGGCGGTGCGCGAGCACGGCGGCGCGCGGGTGATCTCGATGTGCAACCAGAAGGGCGGCGTCGGCAAGACCACCACCACGATCAACCTCGGCGCCTCGCTCGCCGAGTTCGGCCGCCGGGTGCTGCTCGTCGACTTCGACCCCCAGGGCTCCCTGTCGGTGGGCCTGGGGCTCAACCCCCACGAGATGGACCTCACCATCTACAACCTGCTGATGGACCGCGAGGTGGCCGTCGACGAGGTCGTCGTCCCGTCCGGCATCGAGGGCATGGACCTGCTGCCCTCCAACATCGACCTCTCCGCGGCCGAGGTCCAGCTCGTGCACGAGGTGGCCCGCGAGCAGACCCTCCAGCGCGTCCTCGCGCCGGCGCTGGAGCACTACGACATCATCCTCATCGACTGCCAGCCCTCGCTCGGCCTGCTGACGGTCAACGCGCTCACCGCCTCCGACGGCGTCATCGTCCCGCTCGAGTGCGAGTACTTCGCGCTGCGCGGCGTGGCGCTGCTCAAGACCACCATCGACAAGGTGCGCGAGCGGCTCAACCCCAAGCTGGAGATCGACGGCGTCCTCGGCACCATGTTCGACGGCCGTACGCTGCACAGCCGCGAGGTGATGGAGCGGCTCGTCTCGGCCTGGGGCGACAAGGTCTTCCACACCGTCATCCGCCGGACCGTGAAGTTCTCCGACGCCACCGTCGCGGGCGAGCCGATCACGTCCTACGCGTCGTCGTCGACCGGCGCCGACGCCTACCGCCAGCTCGCGAGGGAGGTGCTCACCCGGTGGCCCGCCGAGTGAGCATGCCGGCCGCGGACGACCTGTTCCGGCCGACCTCCCCGGCTTCGCCGGCCCCGGCCGAGCAGGGCCCTCGACGGGTGCGCGCGGTCGTCGAGGAGACCGAGCCCGGGCCGCGACGCCCCAGCGGCCGGGTGCGCCACGACGAGAAGATGACCGTCTACGTCACCGCCGACGAGCTGCTCGACATCGAGCACGCCCGACTGACCCTGCGTCGCGAGCACGGCCTCGCGGTCGACCGCGGGCGGCTGGTGCGCGAGGCGCTCGCCCTCGTGCTCGCCGACCTCGAGGCGCAGGGCGTCGACAGCCCCCTGGTGCAGCGGCTCCTCGACGAGTGAGCGCACCCGCCGACCAGGCGACCGAGGCGCCCGCGTTCGCCGTCCGTCTCGACAACTTCGAGGGCCCCTTCGACCTGCTGCTGGGGCTCATCGCCAAGCACAAGCTCGACATCACCGAGGTCGCGCTCTCCCAGGTCACCGACGAGTTCATCGCCCACGTCAAGGCGCTCGGCGACACCTGGGACCTCGAGCAGACCACGTCGTTCCTCGTCGTCGCCGCCACCCTGCTCGACCTCAAGGCGGCGCGGCTGCTGCCGCAGGGCGACGTGGAGGACGAGGACGACCTCGCGCTGCTCGAGGCCCGCGACCTGCTCTTCGCGCGGCTCATGCAGTACCGCGCCTACAAGCAGGTCGCCGCGGTGCTGGAGCGGCGCCTCGCCGCGGAGGCGCTGCGCCACCCCCGTGCCGTGGGCCTCGAGGAGCGCTTCGCGACGCTGCTGCCCGAGGTGCTGATCGGCGTGGGGCTCGAGCAGTTCGCCCAGCTCGCGGCCCGGGCCATGGAGCCCAAGCCGGTGGTGGAGGTCTCGCTGCAGCACATCCACGCCGCCAAGGTGAGCGTGCGCGAGCAGGCGCAGCTCGTCGTCGACCGGCTCCGCCGCAGCGGCACCCTGACGTTCCGCGCGCTCTGCGGTGACTCGCCGGACCGGCTCACCACCGTGGCGCGGTTCCTGTCACTGCTCGAGCTGTTCCGCGAGGGAGCCGTCGCCTTCGACCAGGTGACGCCCCTCGGCGAGCTCACGGTCCGCTGGACCGGCGCCGAGGACGGCGACGTCGACATCCACGACGAGTTCGACGGTGCCCCGCCGGCGGACGATGATGAGGGCGGGGCGCCCGAGGCGGACGCCCCCGAGGAGGAGCAGTGAGCGACCAGCCGGATCCCGTGGGTGAGCCCGCGGAGCCCGACACCCTCGACGTCGCGGTCGTCGAGCTGCGACCGGCGCTCGAGGCGATCTTGATGGTCACCGACGAGCCGCTCGACCGGGTGCGGCTCGCGTCGGTCGTCGGGCACCCCGTCGCCGACGTCGAGGCCGCGCTGCAGGAGCTCGCCGCCGAGTACACCGCGCAGGGTCGCGGGTTCGACCTGCGCCAGGTCGGCAACGGCTGGCGGTTCTACTCCCGCCCCGAGCTCGCCGCGGTGGTCGAGTCGTTCGTGCTCGACGGTCAGCAGGCACGCCTCACCCAGGCCGCGCTGGAGACGCTGTCGGTCGTGGCCTACCAGCAGCCGGTGTCGCGGGCCAGGGTGTCGGCGATCCGCGGCGTCAACGTCGACGGCGTGATGCGTACGCTGCTCAGCCGCGGCCTCGTCGAGGAGGCCGGGCAGGACGAGCACAGCGGCGCCCACCTCTACCGGACCACCTCCTACTTCCTCGAGCGGATCGGCGTCACCTCGCTCGACGAGCTGCCCGAGCTCGCGCCGTACCTCCCCGACATGGAGGACCTCGAGGACGAGCTGGCCAGCGTCGCCGGTCTCGACTCGCCGCCCCCCGACCCCGGCAGCCCGGCTCCGGCCGAGCCGGTCGCCGAGCCCGCACCCACCCCCACCCACCACCCCTCCTCGCACAGCGGCTCCGGCACGGAGCCCGACGGCGGGACGGAGATCTCATGAAGCCGCACGACGCCCCCGACAACGACCAGCCCGCCTCCCAGCGGCCCGACACCGACGCCGACGGCCTGATCCGGCTGCAAAAGCTGCTGGCCCAGTCGGGCGTGGCGAGCCGCCGCAAGTGCGAGGAGCTGATGCTCGACGGGCTCGTGGAGGTCGACGGCGAGGTCGTCTCCCGGCTCGGCACCAAGGTCGACCCGCGCACCGCGGTGATCCGGGTCGAGGGCAAGCGGCTGCCGCCGATCAGCGACAAGGTCTACCTGGTGCTCAACAAGCCGCGCGGCGTGGTGTCGACGATGTCGGACCCCGAGGGACGGCGCACGCTCGGCGACCTGGTCGCGGACCGGCCCGAGCGGCTGTTCCACGTCGGCCGGCTCGACACCGACACCGAGGGCCTGATCATCCTCACCAACGACGGCGACTTCGCCCAGCACCTCGCCCACCCCTCCCACGAGGTCGACAAGACCTACGTCGCCGAGGTGGACGGGGAGGTCCACGTCCGCACCGTGCGCGAGCTGCTCGCCGGCGTCACGCTCGAGGACGGTCCCGTCACGGTGACCCGTGCGCGGGTCCTGGGCGGCGACCCTCGTCGCGAGGGCAGCAAGCGGTCGATCGTCGAGCTCACCATCCACGAGGGCCGCAACCGGATCGTGCGGCGGCTGCTCGACCACGTCGGCCACCCGGTGCGCCGGCTCACCCGCACCGAGATCGGGCCGGTCACCCTCGCCCGGCTCCGCTCGGGCGAGATGCGCGAGCTCACCGTCGCCGAGCTCGGCGGACTGATGGACGACGCCCACCTCTGAGCGGGGTCCGTGGAGCGCCGCCCCGGGCGCGCGTACGGTGGCTGGATAGCTCCCGTCCACCCGGCGCTGACGCCGTACGTCGTCTCGATGACGGCCTACGACGTCCGCCACGCGGCGTCGTCGGGGGTGCACCTCGGGATGCCGTCCACGGAGCTCACGTTCGTGCTGCCGCTCGACGACCCGCTGGACGTGTCGTGGGACGGCGACCCGTCCTCGCGCACCACCGTCTGGGCCTCGGTGTCCGGGCTGCACACCCGCGCGGCGCACATCCACCACGGACCGCGCCAGCGCGGCATCCAGCTGGCGCTGACCCCGGCGGGCGCCCGCGCCCTGTGGGGCGTGCCGGCCGCCGCGCTGTCGGGGAGCCTGCTCGACGTGCACGAGGTGGACCGCGCCTGGGCGGACCTGCCGGAGCGGCTCGCGGTCGCGACGTCGTGGGGCGAGCGGCTGCACCTGGTCGAGGCGACGCTGGTCGAGGCGCTCCGGCGGCACGCAGGGCCCGGTCCCCGACCGGAGGTGGCGCGGGCGATGGCGATGCTCACCCGCGGCGCACGGGTCGACGACACGGCACAGGACGTCGGCTTCAGCAGGCGTCGCCTCTCGACCCTCGTGCGTGACGAGGTGGGCGTCACGCCGAAGCAGCTGCAGCGCCTGGCGCGGTTCGCCGACGCCCACCGGCGGATGCGCACGGTCGTGCTCACCGGCGAGGGCACGGTCGCGTCCGTCGCCGCCGCGTCGGGCTACGCCGACCAGGCGCACCTCGCGCGGGAGTGGCACGCCCTCGCCGGGTGCAGCCCGACCGAGTGGGCGAGGCGGGAGTTCCCGAACGTCCAAGCCGTGGCCCTCGCGCCCGAGGAAGGGTGAGGACCGCCGGAACCCTCCGGCGACGACACGAGGAGCAGCGACCGATGACCGACGTCTCCCGCACCACCCTCTGGCACACGTTCTCCGTCCGCGACGCCGACGCCATGACGGCCTGGCTGGCCGCCGTCGGCTTCACCGAGCACGCCACCTACCGCGACGATCAGGACGCGCGGATCGTGGTGCACGCCGAGTGGGCGTGGCCCGGCGGCGGCGGCATCATGTTCGGCTCGGACCGGCCCGACGCGGCCATCGCCGGCACCGGACCCGCAGCGGCGTACCTGGTCACACCCGACCCGGACGCGGTCTTCGCCGCCGCGGTGGCGGCGGGCGCGACCGTCGTGCGGCCGATGGAGGACCACGACTACGGCGGGCGCGGCGGCAGCGTCCTCGACCCGGAGGGCAACCACTGGTCCTTCGGGGACTACCAGCCGGCCTGAGCACGGCAGGCGAGACACCACCTCGGACCGGGTGGCCGGCTGGCCTAGGGTTCTGCCATGGCAGTACGGGCAGTGCGAGGGGCCACCCAGCTCGACGAGGACACGCGCGAGCACATGCTCGACCGGGTCGCCGAGCTCGTCACGGACGTGATGGCCGCCAACGACCTCGAGGTCGACGACTTCATCTCGATCATCTTCACCGCCACCAGCGACCTCACCAGCGAGTTCCCGGCCTACGCCGCGCGCCAGCTCGGCTTCTCGGACGTGCCGCTGGTGTGTGCCCGCGAGCTGGAGATCGAGGGCTCGATGCCCCGCGTGGTGAGGCTGATGGCCCACGTCGAGACCGACCTGCCGCGCGCGGACGTCACCCACGTCTACCTGCACGGCGCGGCCAACCTGCGCCGGGACCTGACCCGCACCACCAGCCATGACTGAGCCGGCCGGTCCGGGGGAGGTCCCGGGGCCGGTCCTCGTCGTCGGCACGGGCCTGCTGGGCACGTCCCTGGCGCTCGCCTGCCGCCGCGCCGGGGTGGACGTGCTGCTCGACGACGTGTCGTCGGAGCACCTGCGCACCGCGTCGGGGCTCGGGGCGGGCCGCCCGGTGCTGGAGGGCGACCGGCCGCGGCTCGTGGTGGTGGCGACGCCGCCGCAGCACCTCGCGGTGAGCATCCGGGCCGCGCTCGACACCCACCCGGAGGCGGTCGTCACCGACGTCGGGAGCGTCAAGGAGGCGCCGCTGGCGGCGCTGCGCGCGAGCGGTGAGGACGACCTCGAGCGCTATGTCGGCGGGCACCCGATGGCCGGCAGCGAGCGGTCCGGCCCCCTGGCGGCGAGCGCGGCGCTGTTCGACGGCCGTCCGTGGGCGGTCACGCCGCACGAGCGGTCCGCCCCGCGGCCGCCGACGCGGTCGAGGCGCTCGCGCGGCTGTGCGGCGCGGTCCCGACCCGGCTGTCCCCGGCCGACCACGACCGCGCCGTCGCGCGTACGTCCCACCTGCCGCACCTCGCGGCCGTCCTGGTCGCCGGCCGGCTCGCCGACGCCCCCGCCGCCCACCTCGCGCTGTCGGGGCAGGGCGTGCGGGACGTGACCCGGGTGGCCGCGAGCGACCCGGCGCTCTGGCTGGAGATCCTGGGCGCCAACGCGTCCGCGGTGCTGGACGTGCTCGGCGAGGTGCGCGCCGACCTCGAGGCGCTCATCGGCGCCGTCGCGGTGCCGGGCTCCGACGACCTGACCGCGATCCTGGCGCGCGGCAACGCGGGCACGGCGGCCATCCCCGGCAAGCACGGCGGGCCGGTGCGGCCGACCCGGTCGGTGTTCGTCTCGGTGCCCGACCACCCGGGCGAGCTGGCGCGGCTGTTCGGCGACGCCGGTGAGGTCGGCGTCAACATCGAGGACGTCCACATCGACCACGACCCCGGACGACCCGTGGGTCTCACGGAGCTGGTGGTGGAGGAGGGGCGCGCCGAGCACCTGCTGGAGGCTCTCGAATCCCGCGGGTGGACCACCCACCGGTAACCTTCTCGCCCGTGAGCAGCGCCGAGACCAGCCCCACCGCCCATCTCGTCGTCGCCGTCGACGGCACCTCGGGCTCGGGGAAGTCCAGCACGTCGCGCGGCGTCGCCGACCGGCTGGGCCTGCGCTACCTCGACACGGGCGCGATGTTCCGCGCGATGACCTGGTGGCTGCTGCGCGAGGGCGTCGACGTCCACGACGCCGCCGCGGTGGCAGCGGCCGCGGGCAGGCCCCGCATCGAGTCGGGCACCGACCCGCTCGCCCCGACGATCACGGTCGACGGCATGGACGTCTCGGTGGAGATCCGCACCGACGAGGTCAACGCCGCGGTCAGCCCGGTCAGCGCCGTCCCCGCCGTCCGCAGCCGGCTGCTCGACCTCCAGCGCGAGGCGATCGGTGCGGGCGGCATCGTCGTCGAGGGGCGCGACATCGGCTCGGTCGTGTGGCCGCAGGCCGAGGTCAAGGTCTACCTGAGCGCCGACCCCGACGCCCGCGCCGCCCGGCGCGCCGCGGAGGAGGGTGGCTCGGACCTGGCCACGACGCAGCAGTCGCTGCTCGAGCGCGACCGGATCGACTCGGGCCGGGCCACCGCGCCACTGACCATGGCCGAGGGCGCCGTCCACGTGGACAGCACGCACCTCACCCTGGTCGAGGTCATCGACCGCATCGTGGGGCTGGCCACGCAGGCGACCCACGAGGACGCGTGAGCGCCGCGGACCTGCCGGCGAGCAGCGCGGAGCACCCTCCCACCCGGATGCTGCACGGGCTGCGCCCGCTGTCGGCGTGGCTGCTGCGACGGCGTTGGCCGGTGCGGGTGCACGGCGCGGAGCACCTGCCCGCCCGGGGAGGCGCGATCCTGGCGGCCAACCACGTCGGCGCGATCGACGGGCCGCTGCTGGCGATCTTCGCCCCGCGGCCGGTGCACGCCCTGACCAAGCAGGAGATGTTCTCCGGGCGGCTCGGCGGCTTCCTGCGCGGGGCCGGCCAGGTGCCCCTCGACCGGTTCCACCCCGACCCGGCCGCCATCCGCTCGTGCCTGCGGGTGGTGCGCGACGGGGGAGTCGTGGGCATCTTCCCCGAGGGCACCCGCGGCGCTGGTCGGCTGGACCGGTTCCACCACGGTGCGGCCTACCTCGCGCTGGTGACCGGAGCCCCCGTCGTGCCGGTCACGATGATCGGCACCCGGCCGCCCGGCGGCGGCAGCAACGCGCTCCCACCCCGCGGCGAGCCGATCGACCTCGTGCTCGGCGAGGCGTGGCGCACGGCACAGCAGCCGTGGCCGCGCACGCGGGAACACGTGGCCGCGACGTCGGTGTTGTTGCGGGGACACATGCTGTCCGAGCAGGACGGCGCCCTCTCGCGGACGCGGCGATCCTTGCCCGGGCCCCTTCCTGCGGGACAATCCGAGGACGACCCCGACACCGGGCTCGTCGAGCACCCCAGAGAGCTGTGAGCACGCATGAGTGAGTACGACGCCACCAGCGTCGAGTCCGCGGACCCGACCGACCCCGCCGGGCCCGCCCCGGTCCTCGCGGTCGTGGGCCGCCCCAACGTCGGCAAGTCGACGCTGGTCAACCGGATCATCGGTCGCCGCGAGGCCGTCGTGGAGGACCGGCCCGGTGTGACCCGCGACCGTGTCTCCTACGACGCCAACTGGAACGGGCGCGTCTTCACCGTGGTCGACACCGGCGGCTGGGACCCCGACGCCCGTGGCCTCGCGGAGCGGATCGCCGGCCAGGCCGAGGTCGCGGTGTCGCTGGCCGACGCGGTGCTCTTCGTGGTCGACGCGACCGTCGGGATCACCGACGCCGACGAGGCCGTGGTGCGGATCCTGCGCAAGTCCGGCAAGCCCGTCGTGCTCGCCGCCAACAAGGTCGACGACCAGCGCACCGAGGCGGAGGCGTACGGCCTGTGGAACCTCGGGCTCGGCGAGCCGTACGCGGTCTCCGCCCTGCACGGACGCGGCTCCGGCGACATGCTGGACGCGATCCTCGCGGCGCTGCCGGAGACCCCGGCCGAGACCTTCGAGGAGGTCGGCGGCCCGCGGCGGATCGCGATCGTCGGCAAGCCCAACGTCGGCAAGTCGTCGCTGCTCAACATGCTCGCCAAGGAGGACCGCGTCGTCGTCGACGACGCCTCCGGCACGACCGTCGACCCGGTCGACGAGCTGATCCAGCTCGGCGACCGCACCTGGCGCTTCATCGACACCGCCGGCATCCGCAAGCGGGTCAACCAGGCGTCGGGCCACGAGTACTACGCCTCGCTGCGCACCACGACCGCGATCGACCGCGCCGAGGTGGCCGTCCTGGTCCTCGACGCCAGCCAGACCGTCTCCGAGCAGGACATGCGGATCATCCAGACGATCCGCGACGCCGGTCGCGCGATGGTGATCGCGTTCAACAAGTGGGACCTCGTCGACGAGGAGCGCCGCTACTACCTCGAGCGCGAGATCGAGCGCGACCTCGTGCAGCTGCAGTGGGCGCCGCGGATCAACTTCACGGCCCGCACCGGCTGGCACGTCGACCGGCTCGTGCCGGCGATCGACAAGGCGCTCGAGGGCTGGGAGACGCGCATCGGCACCGGTGCGCTCAACACGTTCCTCGGTCGCCTGGTGTCCGAGCACCCGCACCCGGTGCGCAGCGGCAAGCAGCCGAAGATCCTGTTCGCGACGCAGCCCTCGACCGCGCCGCCCACCTTCGTGCTGTTCACCAGCGGCAAGCTGGACGCGGCCTACGAGCGCTACATCGAGCGCCGCCTGCGCGAGGAGTTCGGCTTCGTCGGCACGCCGATCGTGATCGAGCAGAAGCCCCGCGAGAAGCGCAAGCGCTGAGCGACGTCAGGGTGTGACGCCGGCCTCGACGAGCCAGTCGTAGGGGTCGATCGGCGAGCCGCCGTCGGGGCGTACCTCCAGGTGCAGGTGCGGCCCGGTGGCGTTGCCGCTGTCGCCGACGGCGCCGATCGGGTCAGCGGCGTCGACCGCCTGGCCGACCGAGACGTCGGTCGCGCTCTGGTGGCAGTACCAGACCTCGGTGCCGTCCGGGAGCGTGACGACGGTCCGCAGCCCGTAGGGACCCGCGTCCGCCACCTCGGTCACGGTGCCGGCAGCGACGGCGACGATCGGCTCGCCGGTCGCCGCGCCGAAGTCCTGACCGCCGTGCTCGGCCTCCCACAGCGGCCCGGTCAGGCCGAAGCCCGCGGACAGCGAGTAGGACGCGAGCGGCAGCACCGCCGCCACCTGGTCGGGATCGCCGGTCCACCCGTACGTCGCGAGGACCCGCTGCCGCCCGAGCAGGGCCCGGTCGCGGGCGTCGGCGCGGCGGTTGAGCGCGGCCAGCGACCGCTGCCGCTCGCGGAGGCGTCGCTCGAGCAGCGTGGTCTCCGACCGGCTCGTCTCCTCCCGCACGCTCGACTCCGGCGCGGCGTGGGCGCGGGGAGCGGCGAGCGACAGGCCTGCCGTCACGGCGACGACAGCGAGCAGCAGGCCGGCCGGACGGGGGATGGCTGGCACGGAGTCCTCCAGGGGGTGGAGCATCCATGCTCGGGCGGGGTGTCGGGGACGTCCGGGGATCTGCCCGAAATGGCCCGGTCGGGCGCACCGAAGCGGCCCGTACGGACCATCCGCGGGTCGATTCAACGGGGCCGTTGGTCCTGCGGTAGTGTTCCCCTCGCTCCGCCGGCCTCGCGCCGGGAGCACTCGGGCTGTAGCGCAGCTTGGTAGCGCACCTGACTGGGGGTCAGGGGGTCGCAGGTTCAAATCCTGTCAGCCCGACCGAAATGAAGCCCCTGACCTGCGAAAACGCGGGTCAGGGGCTTCGTCGTTCTTGAACCAGATACCGAGATGGGACGTTTATGGGACGGAAACCCTTTCCGAACCTGCTTGTTTTGCTGTCACCCGCTGGGTCGTGTTGCCTCTCGGCGCATTGAGCTTGAGTGCCTGTCGAGGACGTCATTTGGGTGATTCGACGGGCGTTGTACCACCGGCGAAGCCCTGCAATAGGGCCGTGACGTCAGGGGTCGACCGGTCCTTGACGATGTAGTACTCCCTGGTGATGTCCGCGGAGGAGTGCCCGAGCACCCGGGCCGCGGTCTCGGAGTCGACCGTGCGGTCGATCAACGTGGCCACGGTCTTACGGAAGGTGTGGGGCGTGACCCACTCGAGGCCGGTGTCTGCGCGGATGATGCGCCACCGACGTTCGATGTTGCCGACCTGGTGCCAAGTGCCGTTGCGGGTCGCGAAAACCGCGTCGCGATCGTTCGCCGGCTGCTCGACGCGTCGCCTCGTCAGGACGGCAACTGCGAATGGTGGCAGCGCGAGTGTGCGCTTGGAGGCGTCGGACTTCGGCTTGGCCTTTCGGTAGGTGCCCTTGCCGGTCTCGGTCTTGATGGTTCCGCTGATCGAGGCGGTCGGCGGGTTTGCGGACAGGTCGATATCGGTCCACCTCAGCGCAAGTACTTCGCCGATCCGGCAACCGGTTGCCAGCAACATGTCGATGATGTCCGCAATGTCGTTGGTCGGTTTCGGTCCAGGGCGCTCCTGGGACATCCACGCGTCGACGGCAGAGCGGACAGTGCCGAGATCCTGTACCGACAGCGCCTGCACTTCGTTGTGGCTACCGCGGAGACGTGACGTCGACGTGACGGGGTTGGCCGGGATGGCACCGTCGATGACGGCCGCGTCGAGCATCATCTTGAGGACCGTCTTCGTCTTCTTCCGGCGGCTCGGTGTCGGCTGCGACCTGAGCAGTCGCTCGAGGCGGCCAGCTGTCGCCTCGCGCAGCCGGATGCTGCCAATCGCAGGGTTGATGACGTTGTCGAGGATGCGCTGGTACTCGTTGGCCGTCGTCGCTTCAGATCGCTGCTCGGCGCGGTAGAGCGATAGCCACGTCTCGCCCACCTGGCTGACGCGCATCTCGGGCCCGATCAGGTCACCGGTTGGGGCGCTTCGCTCAGCGATCTTTGCTTTCAACTCTCGTGTCGCAGCGGCTGCCGTGCGCCCAGTCGCTTTGACGCGCCGCGTGACACCGTCGAGGTCGCGGAATCGGGTGTGGGCACGGTAGACCCCGGGACGCACCAACTCCGTTGAGATGCTTCCGTACGTCCCGATGGGGAGAGGAGGACGAGCCACCGTTTCATCGTTCAGCTGAGGCGCGCGGGTGCCTGTAGCGCGGACGTGAACGCCTGAACCCCGGAGTAGCCGTAGGATCGGGTGCCGCGCGTCCTGAGTCGTCGGCGTTGGCGCTGGTAGTCGTCGAGCCGGCGTTAAGTGTCTCGGCGTGCTCCTCGATCCATGTTTCGAGGTCCGATTGGCGGTACCGCAATGCGCCCCCAGCCTTAACGGCCCGCGGGCCAAACCCGGGCCGGCGTGTGCGCCAGGTGTACAGAGTCGCTTTCGAGATGCCGAGGTAGGTCGCCGCCTCCGTGATGCTCATGGTGGCAGGGGCAACTATCGATTCGGATGAAGCCGTCGTGGCGGGCCCGACTGACCGAACCGTTCTTGCGCGGATCATGATGATGACCCCGCGCCGAGGGTCAGATTCTCGGTCGTGGCGTAAGAACTTGGCCGGGTGTTGCGCATGGATGTGACCCTTCTCAGCACCGCTCGTCTTTGTCGCACTGCTCAAGGCCTGCTGATGCGCTGCTGTGTGTTGGTAGGACCTGATGATCACCTAGGTGTTCCGACGGGGCCGCTGCGCTCGCACGCAACTGTGGATAAGTCGTCATGCTGGCCGACTTGTGGAGATCCGGGGCGCAGGTTCGTCAGCACCGAGGCTGGAGTCGATGTCCTCTCCGCCCCACCTTGCTACTCGGGTTGTCCGCAGGCACCGACCGAACCAAGGTTGAGACACGTGGTCGGGTGCCGCCGCGGATGTAGGCGGCAGTCGAGAGCTGAGGACAACTCGTGGCCGGTCGTCTTGGAGCCGGAGGCGGCTTGACGAAAAGAGTTACTGGTTCGAACCCAGTATCGCCCACCCGAGTAACCGCAGGTCAGGGGCCGATTTCCGAAATGGGAATCGGCCCCGTGCCATGTACGTGCCAGATCGGGTGCGATCTGCGCGCGTCATCGCACGAGGATCCGAGCGCACGGCACCGGTGAAATGACAGCCGACCGACGGTCGGACATCGTCGCAACGATTCGGCCGGCCGACCGAACGAGTGTGGGTGGTCGCAGGCGTACGGCGTGGGCCGGAGGTCCGCATCGGCCGCGTTGGCACTCCGGCTGCGGAACGCTGTTGGCACCGTCGGTACGCACGCGCCGACGGTGCCCTGCCGCGATCGACCCCCCGGAAGACCGCGGCCAGCAGGTCAGTTCTAACCGGACGATGTGCGCGGCACACCCTCAAGCGATCAACGGCTCACCCTCGGCGCTCGACCGGTCAGGTCGGCGAGACGCGAAACCGCTCATGGTGTCAGCGGCGGACGGCGGGGATGGGTCGTAGGGCAGCCTCGAGCTCGTCCAGGCGAATGCGGATCGGCCGGGTGCCGCACTGGTAGGCCGGGATGGTGCCGTCGCTGATGCGACGACGAATGGTCCGAGTGGAGAGCGACATGATCTGGGCAGCCTCATCGAGGCTCACGTACACGGGTAGCTGCTTGGTCGTCCGCATCATTTACATCCCCACGCCTTCTCAGCCGCGCTCATCAAGCCGCGGGAGTCCAGCACGGCGGGCGAGAGCGGAGTTTGCCCCGCGGCGTGGACTGTGGGCTCTCCCAATCCGCTGAGCACCTGGCTGGTCATGGAGACCTATGTGGGTTCGACGGTCCGGTGAGGTCATCGGGTGGGCGCGTCTCCGGGACCGACTGAGTACGCCTATCGGGTGCGCTGCCGGATCGCTCTTCTGTGCCTCAGACTGTCTCGCCGATGCTGCGCCCTCGAGCGTTGGTGGGACACCTGTCGCCGGTGCAGGTCCGTTGCATCAGCGTGCGCGGTCCGGCCTCATCGACCGTGTCGGCGGCTACCGTACGAGCGATGATGACAGGCGATCCGCACGTGGCGCAGGGCTCGGAGTTGTCCATGGACAGGACAGTAGGCCTGAAGGCTAAGGGCCAGTCGTCTCTCCACAGGACAAGCCGTGGCCAATCTCAGGCGAACTGACCATCAGTCCCGTCGCGCGGATTGCCGCTACCTGGCATGCGCGAGTGGGCGAGCAGGCGTGAGATGGATGCGGTCTCAGTCAGCGGGGTGGCGACGTGCCCGTACTGCGAGTGGTGACACTCCCAGACGGACGGACTGACGTCGTTCGAGCCTTGCCGGCCAGGTGGGGTTGCCGCTGCCTCGACAAGTTCTCTCGTGCTGGGTCGTCGGGAACGGGCCACAGGACGACGTCTGCTGTGGCGGTGGTGATCGCTCCGGCGGCGGTCGCGGCTTGCACGGCAGTGTGGCTCGAGGCCTTGAGCGCGGCGATGACGGGGACTGGGGCGGGCACGGTTCGTCCGGCGTGGATGTCGAGGGGCGACACCCATGCGATGTTGCTGTCCACCGCGATGGGGACTCTTCCTGCGGCGATGTCGTTCTGGGCGCGGTGGGACATGACTCGAGCGTGGCCCGACAGCCCGGGGGCCGCGCTCCTTTCGTCGACGACGTGGGCGAGTTCGTCGCCATGACGCATGGCTGCCAGAAGGGCGTGGAGGCCCTCGGCAGCTCCCGGACGCGTACGGATCGTGTGGGGGGTGGCGCGTCCGGCGCCGTCCTGGGTGAGCTCGCGTGCAGCGGCTCGGAGTTCGCCCGCCGCGAGCAGGAGCGCGTCGGCCGGGTGCGTGTGCGCGGGGGTGAGGTCGTCCCACCGTCCGCCGAGGTCGGTCCAGGCGGCACCGGACTGAGCAACGGCCTCGACGAGTCGGCTCGGGACGTAGCCCTGTTCGTGTGCGGCAGCGGCGTCCAGAAGTGTCAGCGCCGATCCGGCGATGAACGCTTGGGTGCGAACGACCAGGACGATGTTCTTAGGCCAGCTGTGTCCGGCCAGCCCTCGATGGGCTTCGATGTCCCAGCGGGCCAGGGCCAGATTCAGGCGACTCGCCGATGCGGGGTCGGCGCGATGCTCTTTGTTGAGCAGAGGTGCGAACTGTCGTCGGTTGACGTAGCTGGCCGCCGCGGATTCGGCAGCGCCGATACGACGCACCCATTCCGTGGTCGGCGCGACGGCGTAGGGAATGCGTTCGTTGGGAGAGGCCAGGGGGCGTGGTGTGGCAGCGGCCAGATCGTGACGTGTACGTCCGAACTGGAGCAGCGCGACCGAGACGGCGTGGGTCGTCACGTAGACAGCATGAAGGAGCCGCGCTCGTGCTGCTTCGAGGTCGTCCCGTCCCGCCGGTGAGAGCGGACCGTGGTAGCCGAAGCGTCGAGTGAGGTCAGCGGCGCGCGAGAGCGTGTCCGCCATCTCGAGGAGGCGCCCATCCGGCGCGGTCGGCCCGGGCCAGCGTTTGGTGGTGAGTCGGCGGGAGACGCCGGTGCCGATCACGTCGAGGCGGTCCATGCACGAGGTCGGAGGTTCTGCTCGACGAATTTCAGCGGGTGGTGGCGACATGGGTTGGGGGAGGGGCTGTGGGAGGGGCGCGGGCAGGGCGTGCCACATGCTGCCGGCCGCGGAGATCAGCGTGGGCCAGGCGTGCAGGAGTGGTGCCGCGTCGTGTTCGCATACGTCCATCAGCAGGACGCGGGCGTGCCGGTCGACGTCGAAGAGCAGTTCGCCGACGCTCCGCTGGTCGGATACGTGGGTGAAAGCGTCAGTGTGAAACAACTCGACATCGTCACCGTCGTACGCCCACTGCCGCGGGGCGGTCGTCGGGTCATTTGCCGGGTCTGTCATGTCTCACCAGGCGACGCGGTCGGCGTCGCGGATGAGGTCGCAGAGCGCGACGACGAAGTCGGAGACATTGGGTATGGCGTTTGGTCCTAGTCGTAGGTCGCGTGTGAGGTGCTCGGCCGTCCGGAGCAGGCTGGGCACGCTGGCCTCGCCGCCGCGCTGGGACTCGTGGACGGACTGACCGGGGGCCAGCGCGTGACACGCTTGAGCGCGGACGAGGTAGATGCCCAGGCCGAGATCCATGCGGGTCGGGTCGAACTGCGAACTGGTCCTGGTCTGTTCGTAGGCGTGGTCGAGCAGGGCGACGATCTCGCCGATCGCACGGTGTCGGGGGTCGACTCCGGTGTGCTGGGTGGTCATGCCGACAGGCTCCGGGGAAGGAACTCGGTCCGGGGTGATCGCTGCGAGCCTGTGCGATGCGACGACCGATTAGGGCGCCTGTGGATAACTCCATGACGTACCGCCGACGTATCCACACTGGTCATGCGCACCTAGGGACACAGCTCGGGCGGTGCGTGCAGTCCTACTCAGGGGTTTGACCGCCTGGAGGTTCGCAGGAGCAACTACCCAGGCGCGCTGGAAGAGGAGGAGTCGACATGAACCGGGTCCCGGATCGACTGCTGCGCTTGGTGCTGAACGGCCCCTCAGCGATGGCAGGACTGGCGATCTACATGGTCGTCCTGGCAGCGTTGCCCGATGCGGTCGCACTGCCGGTTGTGGTGGTTCTTGTGGCGGCGATGGCTCTGCCTGCCTCCGGTCGCGTCGAGACGTTGGTCGCGCGAGTGGTGACCGGGTCGCGGTCAGCATCGCCCGATGAGTTCAGGATCTGGTCGCACGTGGAGTCGCTGGCGGAGGCGGTGGATCCAGGCGAAGTGGCTGTTGGCCATCCGCGTCTGCTGGTGAGGCGATCCGCACGCTCTCGTGGCGCGTCGGTCGCGCACGCGGGCCGGACCTCGGTCGTGGTCTCGCCGTTCGTGCTGCAGGGGCTGTTCACAGGACAGTTCGCTGTGGCGGCGGTTGCGGGGGAGGCGGCGCGAAGTCGAGTCGAGCACAAGTTCACCGCGCAGCGGGGCGCTGTGCGTGGGTGGTTCATGACGCTGCCCGTCCGAGCACTGGCTATCTGTCTGGGCCCGGTGCTGAGGAGAGTGGTCGGATGGTCGCTGTGCCGTGCGGCGTGGCACTTACGGGTCGTGGTCGGGACCGTCTGCGTGGTCGACTGGCTTACCCACGACCGTGCAGGGAGTGGTCTGGCAGCCGGAATGCTGGTGCTTCTCAGCTATGTCGTGCCCGCTGCGCGCCGGGAGGCATCACGGAGAGCCGCGTCGCAGGCGGAGGTGGTCCGCAGCGCGGCCGCGCGCAGCCAGGATCTGCACGAGAGTCCCCCACGGGGTGGCCACTCGAAAGGGCCCGATCGGTCACACCCCGTCGAGACCGCATCACCGACCAGCGTGGCACGTTCGGGGGATGCCTTCGATCGACCTCGTCTGTACGTCGTACGCACTGAGTAGCTCACCCGAGAGGTCCGAGACGCGTGGTTTGGGTTCGCCGACCCGGTTTGCGCTAATTGCGGCACTGCCTGCTTCGCCGACCCGATCAGGGTAGGCAAGGGTCAGGAGCGGTTGTCGCGGCTCACGAGGGGGGCTGTACGCGCCCGAACGACCGGATCTGCCGGTGCTCTCAATAGGTTGTCGCAACACTTCCTGATTCAAGGAGGTCGCGATGGCACGTCAGAGCTATCAACGGTTGTCGCCTGCCGACATCGACAAGATCTGGGAGCGGCTGCGGTCCGGGCATTCGGTCAAGCCGACAGCTCGAGCGCTCGGGCTGTCGACCAGCACGGTGCGCAGCTATCTGATCCGGTGCGGCGGGATCAGGCCTGACCCGCGCCATCGCGGGGCGAGTCACCTGAGCTTGGAAGAGCGTGAAGAGATCAGCCGCGGTCTGGCTGCCGGACGGTCGTTGCGGGTGATCGCTGCAGGGCTGGGTCGCTCACCGTCAACGATCAGCCGCGAGGTGGCCGGCAATGGTGGTCGTCACCGGTATCGAGCCACGGTGGCTGACCAGGCCGCATGGGCCAGGTCGACCCGTCCGAAGGTGTGCAAGCTGGCCACGAACCCGGTGCTGGCTGGCATCGTGGCCGAGAAGCTGCAACGCCGCTGGTCGCCCCAGCAGATTGCCGGCTGGCTGAAGCTGACCTACCCCGACGACCCAGGGATGCACGTGTCGCACGAGAGCATCTACCGCACGCTGTTCGTGCAGTCACGTGGCGCGCTGCGCAAGGAGCTCACCGCCTACCTGCGCACCGGCCGGGTCATCCGCCGCTCGCACGGCACCCGGCTGCCGGACGGTCGTGGCGGCCGTCCCGGGATCGTGAGCATCAGCGAGCGACCCGCTGAAGCCAAGGACCGGGCCGTGCCTGGCCATTGGGAAGGCGACCTCGTCTTCGGCCGCGGCATGAGTCCGGTCGCCACCCTGGTCGAGCGATCGACCCGCTACCTGTTGCTCGTCGGCCTGCCCGGCGGAAACCACAAAGCCGACGCTGTCGCTGACGCTTTGGCAGCCGCGGTGCGGCACCTGCCCGACCATCTGGCACGGTCGCTGACCTGGGACCAAGGCCACGAGATGGCTGAGCACAAACGGTTCACCCATCAGACCGGGATCCAGGTTTACTTCTGTGATCCCAAGTCGCCCTGGCAGCGCGGCAGCAACGAGAACACCAACGGGCTGCTGCGCCAGTACCTACCGCGCAGGCTCGACTTCCGGACCCTCACCCAAGACGACCTCGACGCGATCGCACTCGAGCTCAACGACCGACCTCGACAGACCCTCGGCTTCAAGACACCATCACAAGCACTAGCCGAGGTGTTGCGTTGACCGCCTGAGCCCGCACCGATGTCCGGACGTTGTCCGCTCAGTCGTGGCGAGCGCGTTCTGGTGTCGATCAGATGAGGGGCTCCGCCGTTGTCCAGGCGGCCAGATCGGGGTGCGGTAGAAGTGGTCTGGTGGACCCCGGCCCGGCGCGGGCGGTCTCGCTGAGAAGCGGCCGCGTGGCTATCGCAGTGCGAGCGTCCCGGTCGGGTCGGTGAGCAGGACCCGGCAGGCGGTTTCGTGACACTGCGTCAGCGTGCGCGACCCACCTTGCTCGGTGAGCACGACCAGGGCGTCGCCGGTCCAGGCGAGGTCGACCGCGGCGCCGTTGATTTGTACGCGCTCCGTGGTGCCGGAGGCGATGTCGTAGAGGGCGAGACCCGGGCGCATGCCCTGGGCCCGCTCGCTCCGACTGGGCGCGTAGGCGTAGGAGACACCGTCCGGCGACAGGGCGCCGGTCACGCCGCCGAGGAAACCGCCCGTCCGTGCACCGTCGGAGTCGAAGAAGCTGACGACGTTGCCGGCCGCGACCACGACCGTGCCGGCTCCGGCCTCTACAGCGGTCACCGCCGCCGACGAGCCGTCACTGCCGATCTCCAGCTCACGGGGCCCGTCGTCGCCGTGCAGCGTCAGGTCCCCGTCCTGCTGGGTCACGAAGACATCCGCTCCGGCCGCCACGAGCTCTCCGTCGGACCCGACGGGTTCGCCACCTGCCGCGTCGTGGATCGTGCCGTCGTCGACCTGGTAGGTCACGCCCGTCTCGGTCGCGAACGCCGCCCTCACACCGTCGGTGCGGACGTCACCCGGGCCGCTCAGCACCCCGTCGCCCCACCACACCAGTTGTCCGTCGACGACGCCGACCGGCGTACCGACGTGTCCCGTGGGCACGGGCGTGCCGTTGGCCTGGACGAGCTGGATCTGCTCGTCGAGGACGACCGGGACGCCGTCGTCGGGGACCACCGTCGCCACGACGCTGTCATGCTGCTCGACGAGGCCCGGCACCGCGAACGCGCCCACGACCGCCGCGAGCGCCGCACCAGCTGCAGCGGCCTGCAGCGATCGCCGACGACGACGGAGTCGTCGCGTCCTCGCGGCCAAGTCGGCGCGGTCGATCGGGGGCACGTCCACCGTGTCGCGCACCTCGCGCAACGTCTCACGAACAATCGATTCAGTCACAGCACGATCTCCACTTCGGTCATCGCGGCACGCAGCCGCTTCAGGGCGTGATGGGTCTGGCTCTTGATGGAACCGACGCTGACGCCGAGGGCATCGGCCGCCTCGGCCTCGGACATGCCCTCGAGATACCTCAGGACCAGGGCCGCACGCATCCGCGGCGGAAGTCGTCGTACCTCGTCCCAGACCGCCTGACGATCAGCGGCCTCCGTCACGTTGCCCACCAGCACGGCGTCGGGGGTCTGCTCCACGAGCGTTTCGCGGTCACGCCGACGCCACACCCGCTGGGCCTGTCGCACCATGGCCTGGCGCACGTAGGCCTCCGCCGCGCCCTTGTCCCGGATCGAGCGCCACCGCACGCACGTGCGCGCCATCGCCTCCTGCAGCAGGTCCTCGGCCCGGAAGTGGTCGCCGACCAGCAGGTAGGCGAAGCGGTACAAGCTGGCCCACCGCGCGGCCATGAACTCCTCGAACGTCATCTCTGCTTCCATCACACCTCAAGAGCGCCGAGGGTACGCAAAGGTTGAGACACTGACGAGGAAAACTTGCGGTGTGGTAGGTGCAGCTCTCGCAGTCCAAGGCGACCCGGGCAGTCCCACAGGTCGAGGTCGAACGCCCCCCTTGCTCACGAGTCGGGCGAATGCATCGACGTCGACTCCCGGGACATCCGGATCTGGCACCCCTCTGTGTCAAGGCACGGCTTTGAAGAGTGTCTTCCGGCCGGCTGGTGGTCGGCGTAGCGTCGGGTTCGCGGGTCCGGGAAGTGGCTGATCCGAAGTGTCGATGAGCGGGTGCGAGTCGGCCGCGCTGGATTGAAGAGTCGCCCCGCAGTGCCCTCCCGGATCCGCTCCATCGTGCTGTTGAGCGTCGGCGATGAGCTGGCGGTAGACGACGTCGGACAGCCGTCGCTTCAAGCAGCGCAGTGCTTCCATCGGGGTCTTCCCGGCGGCGAGCTTGCGGCGGTAGTAGGCGCGGCCTTCGGTGTCGTGGCGGATCTGCACGATCGCGGCCACGTGCAGCAGGTGGTTCATCCGCCGGTTCCCGGCCCGCGACAGCCGGTGGCGGGTCTGCTCGCCGGACGAGACGTCCAAGGGTGCGGTCCCGGTCCAGGACGCGAACCGGTTCCGGTCGGCGAACCGGGCTACGTCGCCGACGTCGGCCAGCACCCGTGCCGCGCCCGCCGGTCCGATGCCGTAGATGTCCATCAGGTGCGACCCGCGGGCGGTGACCGCGGCCGTCAGCTCGGCCTTGATCTTCTTGAGCTTGGCGTCGACCGCGACCAGGTCGGCTACCTCCTCGGCGGCCATCCGACGTCGGGTCTTCCCGGCGATGTCACGCGGCCGCACCGTGGCGAGCATCGTCTTGGCCTGGGCAGCGGACAGGTCGCGTTTGCGCTGGCCAGGCAGCAGTTCGCTGAGGAGTCGCTGCAACCGGTTGACCGTCTGAACCCGTTGGTGGGCGAGCTCGTCACGGCGGTCGGTGAGCATCCGCACCGCCTCGAGCTCACCGTCCTCGACCAGCACCCGCAGCCCCTCGGTGCGGACCGCGACGACCGCGATGGAGTGGGCGTCCAAGGCGTCGGTCTTGCGGTTGTGGCCGGTGTCGAAGAGCCGCACCCGCGCGGCGAGCTTGGCCGGAACATCGACAACCCGCTCGCCGGCAGCAACAAGACGTTGGGCCAGCGAACGACCGGCGCCGTTGGCTCCCTCGACGGCCCACGTGCGTTGGGGCCACTGCTTCACGTAACGCTGGAGTGCGGCGTAACCGGCTCTGTCTGTAGCGAAACGACCCGTGCCGAGCAGCTGCTCGTGGGTGTCGACGACCTCGATCGTCACCGACATCTTGTGGGGATCGACCCCGATGATCACTGCCTGCGTCTTGCTCATCTGCTCACCTCGCAACTGGGAACCAGCAGGACGACGAGGTGGGCATTGCTACTACGAGCTGGGCAGACCCCTCTGGAGCCACTCCTCGTCACGGTGACCGACGAGGCGCAGTCCAGATGAGAGCCACACCATCGGTGGGCAGCCGATAAAAGAGCGTCTCGCCGATCACCTGGATCGAAGTCTGGCCGGACACCGATCCTGCGGGAAGTTTCCTAGTTGTGATGACCAGGCACGTTGGTCGAGATCGTGTGACGACACGATCTGACTTGTAGATGGGTGAAGGCCTCCCCGGTGTGGAGTGGAGCTGTCTAAGAAACCGCTCCGCACCGAAGGAGGCCTTCGTGTCCCACGCTACCCATGCCAACGCTGCCCTGACCCCTCGTGCCCGGCTCAGGTTGGCCAAGCTGATCGTCGACGAGGGGTGGAAGATTCCTCGCGCGGCCGAGCGCTACGACGTGTCGTGGAAGACCGCGAAGAAGTGGGCTGAGCGCTACGAGGCCGAGGGGCCGGCCGGGATGCTCGACCGGTCCTCGGCCCCGCACCACCAGCCGAACCGCACCCCACAGCCGGTGGTGCGCAAGATCGTGCACCTGCGGTGGAAGCAGCGCCTGGGGCCGGTCGAGATCGCCGATCGGCTCGGGATGCAGTCCTCGACCGTGTACGCCGTCCTTCGTCGGTGCCGGCTCAACCGCCTTACTTACATCGACCGCGCCACCGGTGAACCGATCCGTCGCTACGAGCACGCGAAGCCGGGCGACATGCTCCACATGGACGTCAAGAAGCTTGGCCGGGTGCCCGACGGCGGCGGCTGGCGCTACCTGGGCCGAGTGCAGGGGTGGAAGAACCGCAGCGCCACCGCAGCCCGGACCGGAGCACCCAGAAGCAAGCACGGGGAGCCGCTGATCGGGACCTGCTTCCTGCACACCGTGATCGACGACCACTCCCGCGTCGCCTACGTCGAAGCCCGTGACGACGAAACCAAGGAGACAGCCACCGAGGTTCTGCGCAACGCCGTCGCGTGGTTTGCCGTACGTGGCGTCACCGTCGAGCGCGTGCTGACCGACAACGGCGGCTGCTACCGCTCCTACCTGTGGCGCGACACCTGCGCCGACCTCGGCATCACCCACAAGCGCACCCGGCCCTACCGGCCGCAGACCAACGGCAAGATCGAACGCTTCCACCGGACCCTGGTCGAGGGTTGGGCCTTCAAGAAGTTCTACATCTCCGAATCCGCACGACTGGCCGCTCTGCCAGCATGGGTCCACGAGTACAACCACCACCGGCCCCACTCGGCCATCGGCAAGCGCTCACCCATCACCAGGTTGGACAACCTGGCTGGGCATCACACCTAGTAGCCGATGAGCGGGCGCGGTGCATCGCCGTCTGTGGCGAGTTGCTCGGGGTTGGGACGTCCCCGCCCATAGGTTCGGACCGTGTTCGACGACGACGTCTGGCGGTACCTCCCACTCGGTCCACTGCCTACTTTCCTCGTGGCCGGTGTCGGGCTCGCTGCGGCTGTTTACGTCACGGTGAGCTGTTCCCGAGCCGCTCGTACGGCAGCGGCGGTCATGCTGGTGTTCTCGGTGCTGGTCGTGCTCGGCGTGACAGCGCGCGGAACTCTGGCGGTCTCCGACGGGGAGTTTAGTTGGAGACTCGGCGAGTCGATCCGGGGCGAACTCGGCAGCGTGAACCGGGCATTGGGTCTGGTCAACGTCTTCGGGAATGTCGCGTTGCTTGTTCCGGTCGGCTGGATGGCCGCCGTCCTGTCGGACCGCCGGGAAGTACTTGTCGGGGTGGCGAGCGCGCTGGCCCTGTCGGTGTTCGTGGAGCTGTGGCAGATGATCTCGGGGTCGTTCGGCGATGTCGACGATCTGGTGCTGAACTCCCTCGGAGGACTGGTGGGGGCCACCCTCGCTGTCATCCTGAAGCCCATACGGCGACGCCCTACGGCTGGCGCCTGCGCAGGGCCGCAGAGCGAGTCCGCAGGCTGAGGAGCAACTACCCAACCCACATCGGTGCTTCGAAAGAAGTGTCCAGATCTGCCGCGATCTGAGCGCCCGCTGGCGCCGATGTCCGAACGCACCGATACAGAGTCTCCTCGCAACTCGTGCGCGGCGCTCGATCTCGACCACCCGCGACCGGCCCGCTCCGCAGCCAGGTGCGGGTACTACTCCGGTGCCCGTCGAGATCTGCTGCCATGAGCTCTGCCGAAGCGAGACAGGCCATTCGAGGGGCGCGCAGGTGTCAGAACTCGTCAAGCCCCATGTGCCAAGCAACATGACGCTCGGTCCACTTGCCCTGGTCGGCATCAGACGACGCAATAAGGGTCCCGCACTGGCGGCATGCGGCAGCAAACTCGCTTACCCGCTGCATCCACCCGTTGGTGTTGAGTTCCTCAAGGCTCGTCATGCCTGCGTCGAAGCTACTCGTTCCGTAGTCGAAGATGCTCATGGACGCAGAGTAGAGCGCCCGGATCCGCCGCGAACCGAGCATCCGCTCATGCCTGCGGGCTCAGGCGGTCAACGCAACACCTCGGCTAGTGCTTGTGATGGTGTCTTGAAGCCGAGGGTCTGTCGAGGTCGGTCGTTGAGCTCGAGTGCGATCGCGTCGAGGTCGTCTTGGGTGAGGGTCCGGAAGTCGAGCCTGCGCGGTAGGTACTGGCGCAGCAGCCCGTTGGTGTTCTCGTTGCTGCCGCGCTGCCAGGGCGACTTGGGATCACAGAAGTAAACCTGGATCCCGGTCTGATGGGTGAACCGTTTGTGCTCAGCCATCTCGTGGCCTTGGTCCCAGGTCAGCGACCGTGCCAGATGGTCGGGCAGGTGCCGCACCGCGGCTGCCAAAGCGTCAGCGACAGCGTCGGCTTTGTGGTTTCCGCCGGGCAGGCCGACGAGCAACAGGTAGCGGGTCGATCGCTCGACCAGGGTGGCGACCGGACTCATGCCGCGGCCGAAGACGAGGTCGCCTTCCCAATGGCCAGGCACGGCCCGGTCCTTGGCTTCAGCGGGTCGCTCGCTGATGCTCACGATCCCGGGACGGCCGCCACGACCGTCCGGCAGCCGGGTGCCGTGCGAGCGGCGGATGACCCGGCCGGTGCGCAGGTAGGCGGTGAGCTCCTTGCGCAGCGCGCCACGTGACTGCACGAACAGCGTGCGGTAGATGCTCTCGTGCGACACGTGCATCCCTGGGTCGTCGGGGTAGGTCAGCTTCAGCCAGCCGGCAATCTGCTGGGGCGACCAGCGGCGTTGCAGCTTCTCGGCCACGATGCCAGCCAGCACCGGGTTCGTGGCCAGCTTGCACACCTTCGGACGGGTCGACCTGGCCCATGCGGCCTGGTCAGCCACCGTGGCTCGATACCGGTGACGACCACCATTGCCGGCCACCTCGCGGCTGATCGTTGACGGTGAGCGACCCAGCCCTGCAGCGATCACCCGCAACGACCGTCCGGCAGCCAGACCGCGGCTGATCTCTTCACGCTCTTCCAAGCTCAGGTGACTCGCCCCGCGATGGCGCGGGTCAGGCCTGATCCCGCCGCACCGGATCAGATAGCTGCGCACCGTGCTGGTCGACAGCCCGAGCGCTCGAGCTGTCGGCTTGACCGAATGCCCGGACCGCAGCCGCTCCCAGATCTTGTCGATGTCGGCAGGCGACAACCGTTGATAGCTCTGACGTGCCATCGCGACCTCCTTGAATCAGGAAGTGTTGCGACAACCTATTGAGAGCACCCCGATGTGCGAGCGAGGAGGGCAGGTACTGTCCAGGGCATGACCTCGCCCGAGAATCCCGGCGACTTCGGCTTTGATGACGGCGACACCCTCGCCTCCGTGGAGACCGGAGTTGGCGGTCAACGCGTGATGATCTCCGGTTGGGGCCACAGCGACCTCGATACCGGAACTCCCGGCCCGCACGTGAACCTCCGCGGCAACGAGGGGCCGGGCCTAGTCTTCTCGTCGAACCAGATCGCTGACTTGGTCAGTGCTCTCATCCTGGTGCGCGACCGAATCGACCGCCAGTTCGGCGACCAGTAGCCGATTCCAACTAGGTGTTGCACTCCATGACGTCGTTGACGCTCCAACGGCCCGGATCTGGCACCCCTCTGTGTCAAGACGCAGCAGGGAGTGGGGTTCTAGGGTGTTGTCTGGCGGGTCCGGGAAGTGACTTGTCCGAAGAGTTGGTGTGGGGCTGTGAGCCGGCCGCGCTGGAGTCAGAGTCGTCGCCCCGTTGTCCTCCTGGGCCCGTCCTCGTTCCCCTGTTCGTCGTCGCACCGGTGGCGCGGACGGCGTCGTTGAGCATGGTCTGGAAGACGATGTCGGACAGCCGACGCTTCACGCACCGCATGGCTTCCATGGGCGCCTTGCCGTCGGCCTTCTTGCGGTCGTAGTAGGCACGGCCTTCGGTCGGATTGCGCAACTGCACGCGGGCCATGGTGTGCAGGACCCGGTTGATCTGCCGGTTGCCCTTGCGCGACAACCGGTGCCGGACCTGGTCGCCGGAAGAAGCGTCGAGTGGTGCGGTGCCGTTCCAAGACGCGAAGTGGGCCTTGTTCGGGAACCGGGTGATGTCACCGACCTCGACCAACAGCCTGGCGGCACCGGTGGGTCCGATGCCGTGCAGGTCCAGCAGCGTGGTGCCGGTGGCCTTCACCAGCTCGGTGAGCTCCTTGTTCGCTTCCTTCTTCCGGGCGTAGATCCGCTCGAGGTCCGCGACGAGCTCAGCAGCGACACGTCGTCGGGTCTTGCCGACCAGGTCGCGCGGCCGGACCTTGGCCAGCAGCGCCTTGGCCTGGGCGGCGGACAGGTCGCGCTTCGCACCGCCGGGGATCAGCTCGAGCAGCAGTTGATGCAGCTGTGAGGTCTTGCGGGTGTGCTCCTCGCCGAGCGAGCGTCGCCGGTCGACCAGGAGCCGCAGCACGGCGAGCTGCTCGTCGTTGACGACCGGACGTAGCCCGGTCATCCGGGGCCCGACGAGTGCGATGGAGTGAGCGTCAGTGGCGTCGGTCTTGCGGCCCTGCCCAGTCGCGAACACCCGCGCTCGTGCGGACAACTTCGGTGGCACGTCGACGACCTCCTCGCCAGCGGCGAGCAACCGGACCGCGACATGGTGACCGATCCCCGAGCATCCCTCGATCGCCCAGACCCGGTCGGGGAACCGGCTGACATAGCGCTCCATCTCGGCGAACCCGCCTTCGTCGGTGGCATACCGGCCGCCACCCAGGACGGTCTCGTCGGCCGTCATCACTTCGATCGTGACCGACCGCTTGTGTGGGTCCATCCCGATCACCACCGGACTCTTCACGTCGTCCATCTGCTCCTCCGATGCTCGAACCTGTTGGGTTGTCGAGCCGGGAGGGCAACGCTGCTTCGAGCTGGGCAAACCCCTCTTGAGCCTCTCCTGGCCCTGGCGACGCCCGGGTCACGCAGGCCAGATGAGAGCCACACGACCAGCATGGGCAGCCGAAATGAGAGCGACAGCCCGGGCGCCTGAACCGAGCCTCGCCAGACCCGGTCCTGCCGTCAATGAAACAAGCAGCCGATGAGCGGGTTGCCCAGTTGCTTGAATGACCGCATGGAGCGTGTGAGGCGAGCAGTGCTAACAGACGCGACTGCGATTGCGGCGGTGCACCGCGAGTCGAGGGCCGCGTACTACGGGGACCAACCGGACCCGGATGACGGTCGGGAGGCTATGTGGGAGCACCTGCTGGGCGTCGAGGGCGGAGTGACCTTCGTCGTGGAAGACCGCGACGTCGTCGTGGCGTTCATGTCGGCGCGTCACCTCGATCACTACGAGCCCGTACTCGAATTGTCCTCGCTGTACGTACAGCCGGGTCGTTTCGGGCGGGGAACAGGCAAGCGGTTGCACGAGGTCTTCGAGTCCGAACGCAGGTTGGGCGAAGGGGGATTCCTTGAGGTCTGGGAGGGGAACCAGCGGGCCATCGACTTCTACCGACGGCACGGATGGGTCGCAACATCGACTTCGCGACCTGGCCCGCATGACACACCGTTCATCACGTACCGACTGCCAGCGGGATAACCCCGGACAGAGCGAACGCACTCACATGCCGCAATGGGTTCACGGGTGCGTCGACAACTTTGGGAACGAGCACACCGAGATTCGGTGCTTTTTTGCCTCTTTCCTGCCGGCGTAGATGGGAGCACAATCGCGTCAAGGCGATCTTGTCTCACTTCATCGGGGGAGTGGACCGCCGCCGGGTAAGGGAGGCCCTCAGTAGTGCGACTCCTTGCGCCCCTGCCCGGTGCCTGTGGATAACCGTTTCGCTCCGGCGCAATCGTCGTAGTTTGCGTAACGAGTAAGCGAGCGTTGAACGCTCCGCCTCAGCTCTGACCCATAGGTGGTCGGAGGACTCGGGAGGAACTGAGCAGCGATGTCGGTAGATGCAGACCGCAAGTCCAGCCCGGACACCCGCGCGGGCGCGCCGGGAATGGGCGCTGCCCCGACGCCACTGCCTCGGCTCAGGGTCCGCCGCCGCCCCTGGCTGTTCGCCCTGATGGCCGCTCTCGTGGCAGCCGGTGGCCTTTTGGCGGCGTATGCCTACACCTCGCTTGACCGTACTGAGGCGGTCCTGGTCCTCGCAGGCGACGTGGCTCGAGGCGCCACGATCGAGCAGTCGGACATCTCGGTGGTCCGGCTCAGTGTCGATCCGGCGCTTTCGGCGGTGGCGGCGACGGACGAGTCCCGGATCGTGGGGAGCCGCGCTGCTGCGGATTTGTGGGCGGGCACCTTGGTCACGGAGGACTCGATCGCCGAGTCCGTCGTTCCGGTCACGGGTGAGTCCATGGTGGGCGTCAGTCTGACGAGCGCCCAGATGCCGTCGGAGCCGCTCTACGCTGGTGACCAGGTGCGGTTGGTCCTGACCCCGGAGGGCGCCGACGGATCGGGGGGTCTCGGACAGACGCTCCGCACCATCGACGCGGCCGTGGTCAACATGTCCGATGTCGCCGAGACCGGGAGCACGGTCGTCGATGTCACGGTGGCCTCTGACGAGGCCGCTGAGCTGGCGGCAGTAGCAGCTCGGGGCGGCGTCGCGCTCGTGCTGGAGACCCGGGAGAAGTGACATGGCGCTGGTCGTGGTGTTTTCCGCCGGAGGGTCGCCCGGCGCGAGCACGACGGCGCTGGGGCTGGCGTTCGCCTGGCACCGGCCTGTGCTCCTGGTCGATGCAGACCCGAGCGGTGCATCAGCGGTGTTCGCCGGTTATCTGCGCGGCACCCAGGCCCCCGGCGGCGGGCTGATCCGTCTGGCACTCGCGCAGCGCGATGGTGAGCTGGCCGCGGTTCTCCCGCACGAGACGCTGGTCCTCGACCCTCCACCACACCACCATCCACTCGGCACGTCGGCGACGGCGGCGACTGGTGCGGCTGTGGGGTCGGTCTGGTTCCTTGCCGGCATCCGTGACCACAGGCAGGCGCCCAGCGTGGTGGCGCTGTGGGAACCGCTGGTCGAGCAGCTGCGAGCGATGAACGACCAGGGACAGGACGTGATCGTCGACGCTGGCCGGCTCGGTCTCGCCGGATCACCGCGCGAGCTGATTCTCGGCGCCGACCTCGCACTTCTGGTGACCCGGACGTCGCTGCCTGCGCTAGCGGCCGTCCGGTCGTACGCCGACACACTGCGCGAGGACTTCGCGGCCCTCGGAGGAGGTCACCGCACGGGGATTCTGGCCGTGGATGAACGTCGGCGCTGGCCGATCCAGGTCGACGGGATCCCGCCCGTGCGGCCCTACATGCCCCGGCAGATCGAGAAAGCGCTGAAGTTGCCCGTCGTGAGCACGCTGCCGTGGGCACCCGACGCAGCTGCGGTCTACTCCCACGGGGCACGACCCCCGCGCAAGTTCGCCGGGTCCACACTCCTCGCGAGCTATCGGGCCGCGGCAGGCGCCATCACGAGCCACATCGCCGCACGTCCCGATCTGCCCAAGCCCACGTCCGCGGTCACTGCGGCAGCGCCCCTCACGGCAGGCCGGTCATGACCACCGAACAGAACCCGGGGGATGAGAGCGACGCGCTCGGGGCAGACGCCGACCGGACGAGTCCGGCACGATCAGGGTCGAGGTTCGCCCACCTGCGAGGCGAAGGTCGAGCCGCCTCTGCACCCCGACCGATGTCCGAGCGAGCCAGCGACCACGACCGCCGGACGCGAGTCGACTCTTCAGACCCGCCAGACCAGACAGAGCCTCCAGATCCTCCAGACCTGGGGGACCTCCCGATGTTCGCTGATGGAGCGCTGGGCGAGGTTGCGCTCTGGGGAGGAAGTGGCGGACCCGACGGTGGACCCGGTGGCGGCGGAGTGCGTGCGCTGATCCCGGAGCCCGCCTCGGGTGTAGGGCATCGGTCTGATGTCGTGGGGTCAGAGGTGGTGGCGCAGCTCCGGACCGAGGCGTCGGCTCGACTCACGGCTCGGCTCGAGAAGGAGGGCAACCGGCTCACGGACGACGAACGCGAGCAGGTCGGTCTCGCGGTGATCGCCGAGCTGGTTCGTGCCGAGTCGGAGGAACGCGTCTCGTCCGGCCAACCCGGCTGGACCTCGGCGCAGGAGGAGCAGCTGCGTCAGGCGCTCTACGACGCGATCTTCGGGTTGGGCCGCCTGCAGCCGCTCGTCGATGACGAGTCCTTGGAGAACATCATCATCATCGCTCGCGGAACCAGCATCACCGTGTGGCTCGAGGCGTCCGATGGCACCGTGTCCGAGGGGCCGCCGGTCGCGGACTCCGAGGATGACCTCCGCGAGTTCCTCGCCGACCTCGGAGCCCGGCAGAACCGTCCGTTCACCGAAGCACGACCCAGCCTGCACCTGCGACTGCCCGGCGGCGCACGCCTCGCCGCCGCCTCCTGGGTCACCGCCCACACCTCCGTCGTCATCCGACGCCACCGCCTCGTCGAAGTCTCGATGGAGCAGATGGTGCATCTGCGGGGCGCGTGCAGCCCCGCGCTGGCTGACTTCGTCTCCGCCTGCGTCAGGGCGGGCAAGAGCATCGTGGTCTCGGGAATCCAAGGGTCGGGGAAGACGACCTGGGTGCGCGCCCTGTGCTCCCAGATTCCCGCACACGAGATGATCGGCACCTTCGAGACCGAGTTCGAGTTGCACCTGCACGAGATGACCGACCGTCACCGGATCGTGCACGCGTGGGAGCACCGCCCCGGGTCGGGCGAAGTCGGCGCCGCTGGACGCCAGGCGGGAGAGTTCACCCTCGAGGAGGCCATCCACGACTCCTTCCGGTTCAACCTGGACCGTCAGATCGTCGGCGAGGTCCGCGGACCTGAGGTGTGGTCGATGCTGAAGGCCATGGAGTCCGGCCCCGGATCCATCAGCACGACCCACGCGCGCAGCGCCGAGCACACGGTCGAGAAGCTCGTGTCCTGCGCGATGGAATCGGGTCCGCAGGTCACCCGCGAGCTCGCCATCAGCAAGATCGCATCAGCGATCGACGTCGTCATCTACCTGCACGCCGACATCGTGGAAGAGCCGGACGGCACCCAACGCAAGCGCCGGTGGGTCCACGAGGTCCTCGTCGTCGAACCCAGCCCCGACGCAGTAATGGGCTACTCGGCCACCTCGGCGTTCTGCCCCGACGCGACGGGACCCGCCGGCCCGGCCGTCGCCACCGGAGAGCTCTCGGACCGTCTGTGCCGTGACCTGATCCGCCACGGCTTCGACCTGGACGCCTACAACGCCGAGTCCACGCGCTCGCGCACCCTCAACCGCGACCTAACCCGTGGCGCAGGTGCGTCGTGAACCCCTTCATCGCCGCAATGGCCGGAGCCATGATGGTGGCCGGACTGATCGGCATGGTGGTCGCCTGCCTGCCCGCTCCACCGCGACCGCCGCAGCCACCGTGGCCGGCGCGCCCAGGCAGCCGGCCATCCGGCCGGCGACTCGCCCTGCCCTGGAGCGGTGTCAGCGTCCGCACCCGACGACTGCTGCTCGTCGGCACCGTCGCCGGTCTGGTGATCGCGCTCGTCTCCGGCTGGGTCATCGCCATCGCACTGGTACCGGCAGCCGTCGCGGGAATCCCGGTCCTGCTGACGCCTCCGGCCTCCGGCGAACAGGTGGAAAAGCTCGAGGCGCTCGAGGAATGGGCCCGCTCGCTGTCCGGGAAGCTCACCGCCGGCCAGTCCCTGCGCTCTGCCCTCATCCGGTCCCTTCGCTCGGCGCCGGCCCCGATCGAACGAGAGGTCGGACTCCTCGTCTCCCGGCTCTGGGACAACAGCACCTCGACCGAGGACGTCCTGCGCCTCTTCGCCGAGGACATCAACGACTCCACCGGCGACGTGGTCGTCACCAACCTCATCCTCGCCGCATCCGGCCGGGGCCAGGTCGGGCTCTCGGTAGCACTCGAGGCGCTCGCAGAGACTGTCGCCGCCGACGTCCGCGCTCGCCGGCAGATCGCCGCCGACCAGGCCAAGCCGCGCACCACCGCCCGCACTGTCACCGCCATCACCCTCGCCGTCCTGGGGGTCCTCAGCCTGACCGGCACCTACATCGCGCCCTACGGCACACCAGTCGGCCAGATCGTCCTCGGCCTCCTCCTGAGCGCCTACGTCGCGACCCTGATGTGGCTGCGACGCATGGCGGTGCTCCCACCACTGCCGCGCTTCCTCAACCTCACCGCCCGTCAGGCGGCCCGAAACGGGGCCGGAAACGGGGCTGGAACTTGGGCAGCGTCCACCGCAGGATCGGGAGACCGGCTATGACCGGCCTCCAGGTCGCCCTGTGCGGAGGGCTCCTGATCGGCCTGGCCGCGGCCCTGCTGGTCTATCGCCTCGCACCGTCAGACCCGCACCTGGGTGACGTCCTCGACCGCCTCGCTCCTGCGCCGCTGACCCGCGGCACCGTTCTCGACGGCAGCGCCAGCTCAGCAGGGACGTCGACGACCCTCGCGGACCGCCTCGGCGGCTGGGCACTCCGCACCCTGCCGGGCGGAGCGTGGGTCCGCACCCCGCGCCGGGATCTGGCCATCCTCCAGATCAGCGAGACCCGCTTCTATGGCGAAAAGGTTCTCTGGGCCGGTCTCGGCCTGATCTTCATCCCTTCGATATCGACCATCTTGACGCTGGCGGGTCTGCCGATCCCGCTGGCCATCCCCGCGCTCGGCTCGATCATGCTCGCCGCTGTGGGGTGGTTCGTGCCCAACTACAACGCCGTCGATGACGCCAAGCGCGCGCGGGTCGAGTTCCTGCGGGCTCTGGGCGCCTACATCGAGCTCGTCGCCCTCGAACGCCGCTCGGGAGCCAGCGGCCACCAAGCGCTCGCGGTCGCCGCCGACGTGGGCGACTCGTGGGTCTTCACCCGCATCGCCACCGAACTGCGTCGCGCCCGCTACGCCTCACGCGCCCCGTGGGAATCCCTCCACGACCTGTCCGACGAGCTCGGTGTCCCCGAGCTGGACGACCTCGCCGACATCATGCAGCAGTCCAGCCAAGACGGCGCCCAGATCTACACCAGCCTCCGAGCACGAGCCAATGGGCTGCGCTCAGCCATGCTCAGCGCCGAGATCGGCAAGGCCAACGCTGCCTCCGAGCGGATGTACATCCCCGCCAGCCTCCTCGGCGTCGTCTTCATGGCGATCCTCATCACCCCTGCACTCCTCCGATTCACCTCCTAGCCCCGCAGTGCCGACACATCCACCCCCACAGCCCACCACGACCTAGACCCCACACGTCCCATACCGAGGAGCCCCGACCTTCCAGAACCCACATCGCACTCCAGCCTCGAAAGGATCCAGCCATGAAACTCCCTCTCCATCTGTCCACCCAGATCCATGTGTGGCTTCTCTTGCAGTTCACGACGCTCAGGACCGCATGCACCCAGCCCGATCAAGTCGGCCTCGATAACACTGCGGCACCACGTCTCTCGGGGCGGCGGCGTAGCGATCGCGGCTCGGTCACGATCGAGCAGGTGATCTGGGCCGGTGCCGTCATCGTCATCGTCGGCATCGTGGTGGCGGCGATCACCGGCTACGTCACCACCCAGGCCGGGAACATCAAGTAGGACGTCCTTGATGTCACCGCGCAGGAGCCTGCCCCGGGAGCACCGCACTCGCGACGACCGAGGGTCGGTCGCGATCCAGATGGCGCTGCTGCTCCCTGCCCTGTTCGCGGTGATGTTTCTGGGTGTCCAGGCGTCGCTGTACTACCACGCTCGGACCGTCGCTCTCGCGGCCGCCGAGGAGGGTGCCCGCGAAGCCGCAGGGCAGACCGGAAGCCGCGACAGCGGAATCGCCGTGGCATCAGCCTTCCTGCGCGACGCCGGCGGAGACGACGTCATGACCGACACCGGCATCACCGGCAGCCGCACCGCGGACACGGCCACCGTCACCGTGACCGGAAAGACACTCAGCGTCATCCCCGGCTGGCGAGGCACCGTGACCCAGCACGCCACCATGCCGGTCGAACGGGTCACCCCATGAGCCCCCGGCAGATCACCCGACCGGACCACCGGACGAGTTCCCATCCGATCCCGTCTACACAGATCCGGGTGAGTCGCCGCCTCCGTGATGAACGAGGGTCGGTCGCGATCGAGGCAGTCGTCGGCCTACCGGCCTTCGCGCTGTTCATCTCACTCATCGTGATGGGTGGCCGGGTCGAGATCACCCGCCAAGCCATCGAAGCGGCAGCCTTCGATGGCGCACGAGCAGCCTCGCTGGAACGCACCCGAACCGACGCCGCCGCAGCCGCGCGCACGAGCGTCGCCGCCAGCCTGACCGCGCTGCCCTGCACCACCAGTAGCGTGGTCGTCGACGCCGCCGGCTTCGACGCGCCACTCGGCACCACGGTGCTGGTCGGCGTCACCGTCACCTGTCGAGTCGGGCTCGCCGACCTGTCCCTGCCCGGTGTACCTGGCCACCGGCTCCTCACCGCGACCGCGTACAGCCCCGTCGACGCCTATCGGGAGCGCCGATGACGCATCACCGGGTACCCCACTGCGTCGCAGTCAGCAGCTTCGACATTTCGTCCGGCCGAGACTTCGGAGGGCCCAGCCGTCGCCGAGACGACCGCGGCTCGATCTCGATCTGGTTCGCCACGACCTCCTTCATCATGGTCGTACTCGTTGGCTTGGTGGTCGACGTCGGTGGGCAGGTCCAGACACAGCAGCACGCCCGAGCAGTCGCGGCTCAGGCCGCGCGCGCCGGTGCCCAGGAACTCGACGCCACCTCAGTCAAGGGCCGCGGCCTGGCGATCGACCCTGGCGGCGCTCGCGTCGCAGCTATCGCCTACCTCCGAGCCACCGGTGTCGCCGGAACCGTCACCGTCAGTGACGGGACGCTCCTCACGGTCCGCACCACTGACACCTATCGGCCGAAGTTCCTCAGCATCATCGGCGTCACCCGCATGACCGTCACCGGTGAAGGATCCGCGCGACTCATCCAGACTCCAGGGAGCCGGACATGACCCCACGCGACCCCCACCACGGGCCCCTCCGCCAGCCCCAGAACTGGCCCCAGAGCATGCCGACCCCGCGCGCCGGAGGCCGACTCCTCGGACTGCTCGCGACGCTCCTCCTCGCCGGCATCCTCGTGGGTCTGCCCGCGATGCTGATCGCGATCGGGGCCACGCCGCTTCCCGGGGCATCGCCCTCGCTGAAATCGCTGGTCGACTCCCTCCTCGCACCCGATGACGGAACCCTTCTCCTGTCCACCCTCGAACTCGTCGCCTGGGCCGCCTGGGCGTACGCAGCAGCCGGCCTGTTGACCGAGCTGACCGCCCGCCTGCGGGGCGTGCCGTCGCGGCGAGTCCCCGGCCTCGGCACCTCCCAGTTCATCGCCAGGACGCTGATCGGCGTCGCCGCGCTGCTCTTCGTTGCCGCCCCGAACGTGACCGGAACAGCACCTGCGGCCGCATCACAGACCGTTTTCGCACCCTCCGACGCCACGAAGATCGTCTCGCTCGACGTCAGTCCGGCGTCAGCAGGAAGCGTCGTGGCACTTTCAGACCCCACGACCGGCACAGAGCGGCCGTCTCACCTCACCCGGGCCGCTCACACGGATCGCACGACTTCGTCACCACGGGCACAAGCGTTCGACCACACCGTCAAGCCCGGCGAAAGCCTCTGGTCGATCGCGGCCCAGCACCTCGGGGAAGGGTCCCGGTTCACCGAGGTCGTCGAGCTCAACCGCGACATCATCGGCGACAAGCCCGGCTTCCTCCGCCCCGGCTGGGTGCTCAGCATCCCAATCACCAGCCCCACCGACGCCGCCGCTGTCTCCGGGGTGCGACACCACGTCGTGAGGCCCGGCGACACGCTCACCGCCATCGCCGCCGACCTCCTCGGCGATCCCAGCCGCTACCTCGAGATATTCAACGCCTCGACCGGCACCATCCAGCACGACGGCACCAGGCTCACGGACCCCGACCTCATTCGGCCCGGGTGGAGGCTCACGATCCCGCAGTCGACATCCAGCGGAGCTCGTGCAGCGGCTCAGGATGCGCAACACCACAATGGCGAGCACTCAGACGCCGACGCGGGAGGCGATCTCGCGTCCGAGAGCCCAGCCGACCAAGACGACCCGCGAAACGAATCGACGTCCTCGTCCGGTCCGATCGAATCGCCACGACCTCAAGACGAGTCGACGACGGACCTCGACGACAGCCAGACGCGTACCGGACGCAGCGACGACTCCGGCAGCGACCGCAGTGGAATCGACCGCGACGAGCTGGTGGGGGAGGAGGACGACTCGGTGTTGTCGTCGACCTGGTTCGTAACGGGTCTCGCCGGAGGAGGCATGCTGCTCGCGGGCGCTCTCCTGTTGGCCCTCCGAACGCGCCGGCGCTCGCAGTTCCGCACCCGCCGCCCCGGCCGGACGATCGCATCCCCGGACCCTGCGCTGGCACCCATTGAGAAGTCCGCCGCCGCAGCCACCAGTGCGGCAGTCTCGGTGGAGTTCGTCGATCAGGCCCTACGGCGCCTCGCCGCACACGTCGCCGCAACGCGGTCGAGCATGCCGCCGCTGGCTGCTGTCGAGCTCGGCCACAGCACCTTGACTCTCCACCTCAGCGCACCCGCCGACCTCCCGGCACCGTGGCAAGGCACCGTCGACCGGACGCACTGGCACATAGACGGTGTCAGCCTTGACACCGCTGCAGCCGACGAGACCAGCGAGACCGTCGACGGACTGTCCTCCGACGGCCCGGAACCCGAGGCTCGAGACCTGGATGCTCGAGACGCGAATGCCCGAGACCTGGAGGCGCCGTACCCGCTCCTCGTCACCATCGGCACCAGCGACACCGGCGAGACATGGATGCTGAACTGCGAGGAACTCGGCGCCCTCGCCATCTCAGGCGACCACGACAACGCCCGGAATCTGATGAGGCATCTCGCAGCACAGATCGCCGTCAACCCGTGGTCGTCTCGCGTCACTGCGACCTGCATCGGGATCGCCGGTGAAGTGGCGTCCATGGACGATCGGCTGACATGCCTGGCTGGAACAGAGGACCTCGAAGCGCTCATCCACGACGCCCTCAGAACAGCTGAGATCAACGTTGCCCGCGCCAGCGCCCACGGCACCGACGTATCCACCGCTCGCACCGGCTACCTCGACGACGACACTTGGCCAGCACGACTGCTGCTCGTGGACGCAGCCCCCAGCGACCAGCCAACTCGGGAACTGCTCGATCAGTTGGTCGGCCTTGTCGCCGAGCACCCCGGCCAAGCCGCCACCGCAGTGGTCACCAGCGATGCGAGCACCGATGGTGGCGCGCCGGACAGCGCGATCACCCTGAACGTCACCCGCGCTGGCCGCGTCACCCTCGACGAAGCTGGCCTCGATCTGGTCACGGTCGGGCTGACATCTGAGGAGGCTGACGGATGCGCCCGCCTCTATGCGCAGCGGGCAGAACTCGACGATGTCTCGGTGCCCCCAGAGGACCCGGCAACAGACACCGACGTTGACGTCGAAACCCGCATCGCAGCTGGCGTCGACGCGGACGTCGACCACTGGACGACCTACGCGGACAAGGCGGGTGCGCTGCGCAAGGAGTACACGCGCCCACGCGATGCAGACCAGGACAACGACGGACCAGCCGACGTCAGCATCCTCGACGGGGATGACGAGCACTACCTGCGCGCTGGCGCCTTGACCGAAGACGACCTCCAAGCCGTGGCGCCCAAGGTCCCATCGGGTCTGCGAACCAAGGTCGAGACGGCCGACCCGCATCTCGACCGCGACCTGGCCGACTGGTTCGACGAAGACTGCATCCGTCCCCGGCTCAGCCTGCTCGGACCCGTCACCGCACGCACCCACGGCAGAGCACTGGCCAAGCGGAAGCCGTACTTCACCGAACTGCTCGCCTTCCTCGCCCTGCGACGCCACCACGGCGCCACCCGCGACGAGGTCTGCGACGCATTCAGCATCTCGCCCGGTAAGTGCCGCGACTACATCAACATCGTCCGCGACTGGCTCGGGACCAACCCGCACACCGGCGAGCCCCACCTGCCCCACGCCGACAAGTCACCGGCCGCCCAGGCGCGGGGCCTCAACCTGTATCAGGTCGACCACGGCCTGCTGGTCGATGCCGACCTGTTCAAGCGACTCAGCCTCCGCGCGAGGGCCCGAGGCGGAACCGACGGGCAACGCGACCTCGCCACCGCACTCCGACTCGTGACCGGTCGTCCCTTCGACCAGCTGCGGCCCGGCGGGTGGACGTGGCTCTTCGAGGGGGAACGCCATGACGAGTACGCCTTGGTGGCAGTCGCCGACGTGGCCTTCACCCTCACCACCGCTTATCTCGCTGCTGGGGACCTGATCCGAGCTCGGGCAGCAACGGAGATCGCGATGCTGGCCGCCCCCGACGAGGAAGTCACCCGGCTCTGCCTCGTGCGCATCACCGAGGCCGAGGGCGACGCCGCGGGTGCCCAGCAGATCTTGCGCGAGCAGGTCTGCAACCGGACCGATGGCGACGACGCACCCGCCGAGCTTCCCGAACGTACCGAGACCATCATCCGTAACCACCAGTGGCTCGCAAGCTAGCGGCGACGCGCAAAGGAAGTGCCGTGATGACCCATCGATCCCTCAGCAGTCGGGCGCTGCGCCGTCCTCCGGGACGAGCCGTCGCCGCCGTCTGCGCGTCGACGATGCTGCTGTGCGCTGCGTCGTGCGGCGGCAACGACCCCGACGGCGGCAACGGGCCTACCGATCCGAGCCCAACTAGCTCCACCAGCTCAGGCACGACCGAGCCCACGCCGACCGAACCAACCATTACCGAACCTGCCTCCGACGAAGACAAGGCCGCCGCAGCGCTACTCGGCTACCTCAACGTTCGCGACGAGGCGTACGCAACTGGTCGCATCAGCAAGAGGCTCAACAGGTACGCGACCGGCCAGGAGCACTTTGCGTTGCAGCAGTTTGTGCAGCAGTTGACCGCTCCTCCGGAAACGCGCTTTCAGGGAGCTTGGGAACACGAAGTCGTCGGCACCGAGATGCAACAAGATGGAAGCGCGTTGGTTACTGACTGCGAAGACGGCAGCAACGTAGATGTGATTCGAGTCGCCGACGCCTCAGTCTTGCCATGGATCAAGTTTGAGGGTCAGGAACTTCCGCGCCGACTAGAGCAGGTCTACCGCGTTGAAAAGGCTGGCGCTCGATGGAAGGTCACGTCCGCAGAGTCTCTCCCCGACGAGGTGACAGAGTGCTGAGGCGCCTCGCGTTGATCGGCGCAGCAGCCCTCGCCTTGACGAGCGTTGCGTCCGCGGGCGACGCCTACGCTGCTCAGAACAGTGACGATGACTGTTACAAGGTCACGTACAAAGACCCGAAGACTGGCGAGATCAAGATCAAGATCGTTTGTCCTGGGACGCCCGGAGGTGGCGGCGAGAACGAGGGTGGCGGGATCGTGAAGTGCTTCTACTTGGGCAACGAAGTTCCTTGTGAGAACCAGGGTGCGCCGTGGAGCGCTGCCCACAATTGCTGGGTGACGCTCGCGGATCCGCAGGACCCGCCCCCGGAGGGGAAGGCCGATGAAAACGGTGACTGGTACTTCTGTTCACCGCCGCCGCCCTATATCGCGCCCACTGGTGGGCCTCCGAAGGTCTGGATTGAGGGTCCGGCAACCGAGTGGGTGAACCCCGGAGAGCTAGCTGCGCGCGCGGTGGCGGCGATGGACCTTGAGCCGATCGGAATCGGCATTGTCCCAGAGGCCGGCGAGGATCGGATGGGCCTGATCGGGCTCCCGGTCTGGATGTGGGTGGGGAACCCGGCGCCCAACACCTTCGGCCCGATTACGAGGTCGGCGTCCGCGGCGGGCGTGACGGTCACGGCTACCGCGTCGGTCGCCAAGGTGGTGTGGGACATGGGAGATGGCTCGGATCCGATTACGTGCGGCGCGGGTACGCCCTACGCCGATCGTTATGGGAAGTCGGACTCTCCGACGTGTGGGTATCGCTATCAGCGGACTAGCGCTGACGAGCCCGGCGGTGCGTTTGAGGTCGCGGCCACGTCGTTCTGGAGGGTGGAGTGGGCCGGGGGAGGGATGACTGGGGTGATCGAGTTCGATCTGTCCGCCACCGCGGATGTTCGGGTCGGCGAGGCCCAGGTGCTCACTCAGTAGTCGCGCGCGAATGGCACAGGGCGCCGGACGAGTTGCTCGTCCGGCGCCCTGCATATGTCTCGGCGCTGCTGACGCCGGGTGGTGGTCACCAGCAGGTGCCCCAGAGGCCTGCGTCGACTCGGCGGGCTCGGTTCACGCCGCGGACGTACTCGCGGTCCCGCGCGACGGGCTTGCCGCCGAACACGTAGCGCTTGGTGTAGCCGTCCCAGGCCTGGCGGAACGAGAGATCGTTGTATCCGCCCTGTCGCTTGACGTAGCGCAGGAGGCGCCCGTAACGGTCGTTGGCTGCCTGGGACGGGTCGGAGACCAGATGCACGGTCGACCGGACGGGTGCCATCCGGCGGAGGTTGTCAGTAGCGTCCCGTGCGCCGCAGCGGCCGCGCTCGGGGGTGTTGATGCCGAGCATCCGCACGGAGACGACGCTGCCGGCGCGGAGTCGTACCTTAAGGGTGTCGCCGTCGATCACGCGGACGACGTTGCCGGTCTCGCGGTAGATGCGTGGTCCCTGGTTCTGCTGGTTGTTCGTGCCCGGGTTCTGGCCGCCGGGGTTGCCGCGGCCGATGCACGGGCACGGGTTCGACTCGCAGGCGATGCCGTTGTTGTCCGCGTCGAGGCCGTGCGGGTCGCCCGCGCCGGCGTTGTTGAAGAAGTTCTGTGCCGCAGCCTGGGTCGGGAAGTCGCCGCAGTCGCGATCGACGATCGCGCTGGCGGGCAGCTGGACCCAGGTCGAGAGGCCGAGGCCGACGAGCAGCAGGGCTAGCGCCCTGACGGTGTGCTTGAGCGTGTGCTTGAACATGGTGTTTCCCCCACGGTGGTGCTGATGTTGACCGGGGCACGTTGTCAGGAACGGGCTGACAGGCGCAGGTGAATTGGGCGCATTGCAACTTTGGGATGCCTCGTGAGATGACTTGTCGGTCGGCTGCATGAGACCTACGCGCGGCGAGCGGGGTCGAGCACTCACACCGAGCATCGGCATGCCCGGCCTGGGGACGATGTAGTCGCACAGCTCGTCACTTCGAGGCAGGATGACGGCGTGCCGATCTCGGAGAAGTGGGTCTCGTGGGAGGAGGCCGCGCGGATCACCGGGATCCGTGTACCGACCATTGAGCATGCCGTCCGGGTGAATCGCATCGTCCGTCGGTCGGCGCGGGGCCACCATCCGACCTTGGATCTTGCATCGGTGCTCGAGTGGGCGGCCTGGCACCGAGAGGTCCAGATCGAACGCGCTCAGCGGAGGGCCGCTCGTGAGCAACGCCAGCAGGCACGCCCAGAACGGGCGGCGCCGAGAGGCCTCGGCCTGCGCGAGATCCTCAGCGCGCGAAGGCCGACCTCCGACCCGGACCCGATCACTCGTTGGCTGACAGTGGAGGACGCCGCTCTGGCGTTGACGTGCTCGGAGAGCTCAGTGCTGCGGTGGGTCCGGGCTGGCGGTCTCGAGGCCAAGCTCGAGGGGCGTGTGTGGGTGTCGGGCGAGTCAGTCGACCGGCTCATCGTTGCGCGTGCGGCCGACGAGCAGGAGTGGGTGAGCCAAGCCGATGCCGCCCAGGTCGTTGGCTGCTCTCGCGGCCGGATTCCTGAACTCATCAAGGAGGGGTTGCTGGTGCAGCGGCCCGGGCCGCGGTGGAGGGCATCCATCAGCCGTGAGTCCGCGGTGAGCGCCTCCGAGGTCTGGTCGCAGCGCGTGCGAGGAACCGAACTCAAGCGAGACGAGCGTCGCCGGACCCGACCGACCAACGAGCCACCCGACGATGGACACGTCTGGGTGACCACGACGACCGCGGCGCTGACGCTCGGACTGACCCGCAACGGAGTGGGACAGCGCATCCGTGCAGGCACCCTGCCAGGCACCAGGCGCGGCAACCGGTACTGGCTGCGCCGACAAGACGTCGAGGTGGCCGCGGCCGCCAGGGCGTTCACGTGGCGGCGCAACAACAACCGCTGACACTCGCCCGTACGAGAGCGGAGACTCGCCCATCGGGCGGTCGCCGTTGATATCTCTTTGTAACTCTTTGTAACGGCGGCGTCGAGCTCAACGTCCGCCAGAAGATCCCGGTCGGCCTGCCCAGCGACTCCTTCTTCCAACTCGGATCGAACTCGTCGCTCAGCCCTCATGCCGGGGACAGCAACGACGCCTGCACCCACATCTCGGCCAGCATCCATCCCTCCTGGTCGTCGAGCACAACGGTGCATATGAACCCGTCGAACCGTCCTTCGCCTAGGGGTCGCCACTTGAGAAGCAGTGCGGGCAGGCGTCCGTGCTCGCTCGAGAGGTACCAGCAGTGCCGGATCGGCAAGGGCGAGGAGACGGGCTCCGTCTCCGCGCGGGGTGACGCCGCCCAAGCTGCTGGCGACGAGGTGGGACGTTGGCGATGGAACCCAGCAGTGCTGTGGCTCGCCGCGCGTGTCCCAGATGATGCCGTGAAATCTCTCTCGGCCTCACGTTCGGCCTGACGCGCTCGCGTGTTGGCGATCCTTTCGGCAAGGGTCTCGCGCGGGAAGCCGTCGTCACTTCGTCGGTCCATCCCGCCAGCCATCACCCGACTGTATCGAACATGGGTTCGATGAGTTGTTCGGCAGCATCTCCGGTCTCCGCCATGCGACGCAGGCGACGCGGCATGGGCGCGGCTCCTTTCATGGGTGGGCCGGGCGGGGCACGACCCGACATTCGGGGGACGGCTCCTGACCTGCGCAAACAGGGATCACCTTGGGCGTCCCCCGCCCTCTCCCGGCGTCCCCTGTCGCCCGGATGAGCCGGTCATGAGCGCTCGGGGGACGGGTGCGGGGATCCCGGCCGAGCAGTTTCGACGCCTGGATCCGCGAGCTGGAGGGATGTCGTAGCGATGAGTGCTGTGGAAGAACTGCTGGGGTTGGAGGACGGTGGCGAACTGCTGGAGGTCGCTCGAACGCGCTGGGACGACTGGTGCGTGGGCGATGAACGGCTGCTGGTGGTCGGCGGCTTCGACCAGCTGCGGGCATGGCTTCGTCACGCCGACTACGACGCGATCGACGACGTCCTGCTCGCGCTGGCCGAGCTGGCAGCCCTCGACGGCGGCAACGACAACGTGGCCGCCGGAGTGCTGGCCAAGTGTCTACTTCCGGGGGCTTGCCAGCTGGCCGCCCGGCTGCAACGCCGGCAGCGCTGCCAGCCATTCCACGATCACCAGCCCGTCGGCGGACTGCGTTCGGCAGGTGCGGTCGACGAGCTGGTCGCCTCCCAGCTGTGGATCGAGGTGCGCACCGTGAGGTGGCGTCGCATCCGGCGGGTGGCGGCCAACGTTCTGCTCGACACCCGCGCCGCTGTTCTGCTCGAGCTCGGCGACCACTTCCAGGTCGAGCGCCGCGACCGGTCCTGGGCGCGCACGATGGTGATCGGCGAGCAGGACGCGTTCGAGGCAGCCGCCGAGACCTCGAGCAGGATCGCCGGCACGACTGCTCCGGATGCTTCCGAAGCAGACACCACGGCGAGGTCCGAGGTCACCGAGCTGCTGGCCTGGGCGGGCACCTCGGAGGTCATCACCCCCTCCGAGGAGACGCTCTTGGCGGCCGTGCTCCAAGCGGCAGCAGAGGTCGAGACACGCAACGTGCGCCGCGGATGCGGTGGCCTGCTGAGCAACGAGGTCTCCCGTCGGGTCGCGGCACAGATGGGTGTGTCGGAGAGCACCGTGCGCCGTCGAACGTCACGCACTGTGCAGGCCTTGGCGGCGGCCGCACCGAAGTTCACCGAGGTGCTGAGCGATGCCTGCTGAACGCCAGCACGGCGGCCGTCGACGTAGGGGAGCGGAGGCGATCCCCATGCCCGACAGGCACCGCTGGCCGCGCTCGGTCGCGGCCGCGCAATCGAGCCAGCTGATGCTGCCCACCCTCGAGGAGCTCGACAGTCGGTCCAGCAGCTCCCGCACGTCCGGCGGCTCCGGCAGGTCGTGTGGGCCCGGACGGGCTGCGGAGCTGCTCGCGATCGTCTCCCGTGAGGCGCACGTCCTCCGAGCGATCACGGCCTGTCTGGAGGAGCTGACCGAGACCCAGGCCGCCAAGCGTGAGCTGTGTGCGATGTCGGCGGCCGAGATCCGCGAGGCCGTCGAGAGCCGCCACACACTCGGGCTAGGGCGAGGGCTAGGAGTCGGGCTCGCGGATGGACTTCCGGACGTGCTGGCCTCTGACGGTCCCGGTGACCTCCCCGTCCGTCTGCCGGTCGCTCTCGCAGCAGTACAAGGAGCCAGCGCGTGATCCGCGGCACTCGCCCCGACCATGACCCCTCACTGGCCCTCGACGCGCCGGGCGAGGCTGCGTCACGCCACGGCATGTCCCTCCCGGAGCGGGACGCGTCGTCGTCGTCCCCGGTCCAGGTCGATGAGCTGAAGCGGGCATGGCGCGCCGTCTCGGCGGGGGAGTACCGCTTCGTGTCCCAGCGCCCGGGGCACCTCGCCCAGAGCACTGGCAGTAGCTACGACGGGTCCGACTGGGAGCGTGCCAAGGGGGAACGGGTCGTCGCCGTCGTGGGTTGCGTCGGATCGGCCGGTGCCACCACCTTCGCGCTGGCCACCGCGCTCAACAGTTCGGGGCCGACGCGCATCGTTGAGTGTTCTTCGTCCACCACCTCGGGCTTGACCGCAGCCGCGACGGCAGAACTCGGCGTCAACCCTCACGGCTGGCGCCAAGGACGCCGCGATCACGTCCTCATACAGCGCTCGAACACCCCGATCCTCGCTGTCGATCACGTCCTGCCCCCGACGCCAGCAGACCCCGGCACCCTCACGATCCTCGACGTCGCCTGGGAGGCCACCCAACTCGCCGGCAGCCGAGGCTGGCTGTACGACGCCGTCACGACCGCCGACGTGCTCGTGTTCGTTACGCCCGCCACGACCGCCGGGATGCGACGCCTGGCCAGCGCCGTCCACCAGTTGACCGATCCGGGCCACATCGCCGGCAGTCTCGGCGAACGACTCGAGGCACGCCTGGGTGGTGGGCACGGGCAGCCCACGCCGCGAGTGGTGATCGGCGTGCGCGGACCATCGCAGCGCCGATGGGATCGGAGCCTCGAACACGAGGCTGGCGCCGACGTCGCAACCTTGCTCGCCCACGGAGCGCTGGTCACGATTCCCCACTGCCGCGAGATCGCCGTGCGGGGCCTGGAGGCACGTTCCGTTCCAGCGATGCTGACGTCCGTCGCGCGCGACGTCCTCACCCGCGTCGAACCGACCGAGCAGCGCACAGAACAGGTGCTCGAGCAGGTGCCCGAGCGAGGGCTCGTGGAGCGGCGCCTGCAGCGACCCGAGCTGCTGTCGCATCGACCGTCGCCTTCCGCACCACCGCACCCGCGGGGCCGGTGAAGCTCACGACATCGCCCGCCTCGTCCGGCTTCCACCGCAGCCCCAACCCGCGTGATTCTGCGACCAGACCATCGAGAAAGGAGGTCCAGCCATGGACCTCGCCACCCTCACCAACGCCACTTACCTCGCCGTCACAGACCCGAACCTCGGCGCCCTGGCAGGGTCCGCCTCAACATCCACGGCCGACCTCACCCCAAGGCAGCTCTCGGTCACCGTGCTGGCGGTCTGCCCCAAGGCACCCCCGGGCGCGCAGGTCCCCACCGACACCATCACCGGCTACGTGCTGTGGGGAGTCGGCATCCTCTTCGTGGTCGGGATCATCATCGCGATCGGCGCCATCATCGCGGGCCGCGTCTTCGCAATGCCCCACGCCTCGAAGGTCGGCGTCATCTCCGTGGTCGTCGTCTTCCTGGCCGCGATCGGCTACCTCGTGCTCCCGAGCATGCTCAGCGGTCTCCTCGGCAACGGATGCATCTGATGCCCCACACCGACCGAGCCCAGCCACCTGCCGGCGACAGCTTGCACGGGGGGTGGAGCCGACGACGCCTCGTCGCGATCCTCGCCGGCGCAGGGCTCGCCGCAAACGTGCTGGCGGCGGCGTTCGGCTACGGCGTCTATCGCGCCGTCACGCAAGCAACCGACCCCCAAGCAGTCGACCCCGCCCACAGCGAGACGATGGCCGCCGACGACGCGCACCCCGCACCCGAGTCATATGGCGCACCCGGCCGCCAGCGACGCGATGCCATCGCCGCCGCCCCGATGCTCGTCGTTCCGCCGTCGGCCGCACACCCTCCCGCCGACACCGACGGGTTCAGCGAGCCCGGTCCCACCACCACAGGTGCACCCTCGATCGAGATCCCGGCCGGCGACGCCGTACCGGGTCCGGCACTGGTGATGAGCGGCTTCCCGCACACGTCACAGGGCGCGGTCGCCCAGCTGGCCCAGATCGACGTCGCGGTCCTGCAGTCCATGAACCTGACCACCGCACGCGAGGTCCACGACGCGTGGGCACTCCCGGGTGGCGCTTCGCCAGAGCAGTGGTGGATCACCGCGAGCGTGCGCGCATTCCTGGACGCCGCGTCCATGCCGGGCGCAAAGGATCCCGCCGTATGGGTGCAGGTAGAGCCGGCTGCCGCGATGGTGAAGGGAACCGACGGACCGGACTGGTCGACGGTGTGCGTCCTGCTCCGCGTCAGCGCCAGCTACCGCAGCCAGGGCGAAGTCGCCTTCGGCCACTGCGAGCGCATGCAGTGGATGGGCGAACGATGGATGATCGCCCCCGGCACCCCTCCAGCAAGTGCGCCGTCGACCTGGCCGGACACGGATCTCGCGTTGCAGGCAGGGTGGGCAAGATGGCAGACGGTAGCCACACCGTCCGTCAAGCCCGAGCCGGAGTCCGCCCTCGGGGTCCGGCCGACGGAGGCCGAGTCGCGAGACGGCAGCTCTCCTCGGCGCGCAGGAGAGCAGTCAGACTGCCTCACAACGGCGCTGTCCTGCTCCCACGGCCCGACCAATCTCGACGGACCGGGCGGACGGGGCGCCCGTGGCACCGCCAAGGTGGACCTCCCGGACATCGACCTGCCCGGCATCGACCTGCCTGACCTGAACCCGTTGGACGACCTGGGCTCTGTCATCGCCAAAGCCGCCGCCGATGCGTGGACGTCAGCCATGATGGCGGTGTGGGCCTCAGGGCTCTTCGTCCTCCGTGTGGTGCTCACGTTCGCCGAGGCGTTCCTCACACCCGACCTGAGCGCCGATGGCCCGGGTCGTGACGTCTACGCGTTCACCCTGTGGCTAGCGGGTGGTCTCGCCACGATCCTGGTGCTGGTCCAGCTGGGACGGGCCGCGTTCACCCGCGAAGGCAAGCAGCTCGCACGCGCCGCGATCGGCGCGGGCCAGTTCGTGCTCGCTTACGCCTGCTGGCTCGGCTACTGCTCGATCCTCGTCGCGGCGTGCGGAACGCTGTCCAGGGCGTTGATGGGCAGCCTGCTCGGCGTCCAGACCTGGCCCGAGTTCGACCCGTTGGACGGGTTCAGTGCCGAGGACATCGCCGACGCCGGCACGGCCACCGTGCTGGCGTTCCTCGGGGTGTTCTTGTGGCTCGCGGCGATCGGCCACATCCTCGTCTACCTCGCCAGGGCCGCATCGCTGCTGGTCCTTGCCGCGACCGGCCCGGTTGCGGCGGCCGGACTCGTCGCCGATAGCACTCGGTCGTGGTTCTGGAAGAGCCTGCGCTGGTTCCACGCTGCTGCTCTGACGCCGGTGCTGATGGTGCTGGTCCTCGGCATCGGCGTGCAGTTCGCCAGTGGTGTCGCCGCGTCGATGGCCGGAGGCGCCCAGCAGGCCGTCGCGACAGCACTCCCGGCGGTGATGCTGATCCTGGTCAGCACCATCGCCCCGATGGCGTTGTTCAAGCTGCTGGCGTTCGTCGACCCCGGGACCCCGTCGGGGGCGTCGTTTCGCCAAGGCATGGCGGCCGCCGGCGGGGTCCAGGGCTTGCTCACCGGGAAGGCGTCAGCGGGTCCCGGCGGGTCGACAGCCGCCTCCGCTGACGGCACCGGAAGGTCCTCGGGCGAACAGGGCGCCGAGGAGGCCACCGGAGCCCGGTTCTCGAAAGCCACGCAGGGCGCCGCCGGGCTTCTCGGGCCCGTGGGACAGGCGGCCGCTGCTGGTATCGGCGTCGTCACCAAGGCTGGGGCGCTCGCTGCTTCCCTCATCTCGGACCAGACCAATCAAGCCGGAGCCGGTCAGGGCACCTACGGACCGGACTTCAGCTCCCTTGGCACCCGAGCCGGTCGGAGCGGTCTCCCGTCGGCACCTGGTCCCGCCGCGCACATGTCCCACCGCGACGGGGACGAAGACGGCGACGGGTCCGGGCCAGCCGGCCGCGATGGCGGGTCTGGTCCCGCCGGGAAGGGTGGTGGGTCCTCGTCAGCCCCGGCCCCGTACCTGCCACGAGACCCAGCCTTTCCTCAAGGCTCACCGTTGCCGGGGGTGGCGCCGACCTCGCCGTTGCCACCTGCCGGAACCGGCACTGCCAGCGGATCTAGCGGGTCCTCCGGAGCAGAGGCGGGAGGCGCCGCCAGAAGTGCCACCGGGGGAGCTGCCGGGGCCGGGGGACCTGCCGGGGGAGCCGCTGCCGGCACTGGAGCCGCCGTCCCGATCCCGCCGATCGCGTAGCAAGGAGACAGCTCGTGAGTACGTCGTACAGCTCGTACACCCGCGACCGGATCGGCTGGTTCTTCGGTCTCTCCGGACTCCAGTTGGGGTTCTTGGCCCTCTCGGTCCTGCCGGTGTTCTGGTCGATCAGCCGCGGCGCCTGGGCGTCAGCGATGCTGTTGGCGCTCGTGTGGGTGGGCGCAGCGGTGGTGACCGCGGTGCCGGTCCGGGGGAGGTCCGCGATCGGGTGGATCATCGCGTCGATCCGCTACGCCGCCGGTGGCCTGTCGTGCTGGACGAGCTTCCGTTCCGCGGCGGCACGCGGACGCGTGAAGGACCTGAACAGTCCGGACCTGCCGGGTGTGCTGCAGGCCATCGACGTCCACGAGGGTCCACCGCACGGGGCGGACATGACGCGTGTTGCGATCGTCCAGAACCATGCGACGCGCACGTGGGCGGTGACCGCAGCGGTGGTCCATCCGGGCGTGGGAATGATGGACGCGCAGACGCGCCATGTGCAGGGGCAGGCGCTGTCGTCGCTGCTGGACGTGGCGGCTCGAACCGAGAAGATCGACGAGCTCCTGATCGTGGTGCGCACGGTTCCCGAGGATGGCGCCGAGCGGGATCTGTGGGTCGCGGGGCACCGACGGCCCGACGCGCCGGTGTTGGCCGAGCAGATCAACGCAGATCTGGCCCGCGGCCTGTCTCGTGCTTCGGTGCGGACCGAGATGTTCGTGACCCTTGTGGTGCCCGAGTCCCGGATCGCCCGCTCGGCTCGTGAGTCGGGCGGTGGCCTGGAGGGCCGGTGCCGCGAGCTGCACCTGCTGATGGGCGAGGTGGGAGCTCATCTGATGGGACCGCTGGGCATGACATCGGTGCGGTGGCTGACGAGCCCCGAGCTGGCGGTGACGTGTCGCACCGGGTTTGCGCCCGGCGACCGGGCCGGGATCATCGACGCGTTGGCCGCGCGTGCCGTCCACACGGAGGTGAATGCTGACGTGCCGTGGGCGATGGCCGGCCCATCCGGTGCCGACACGACGGTGCGGCATTACAGCCACGACGCGTGGAACTCCATCAGCTCAACCATCAAGCTGCCCACTCGCGGCGCGGTGATGGGAGCGCTCGCGCCCGTGCTGACGCCGAGCGAGGCCGGCGAGCGCCGGTCGTTCCTGGTCGCCTATCCGCTTGTGTCACCGACGAAGGCGGACCGGCAGTCCGGCAATGCCGAGTGGGCAGCCGACTTGGCCGAAGGCATGAACGAGAAGATCGGACGCAAGACACGTGCCGCGCAGCGCGACGCCCAGACCGCCACGCGCGGGTTCGACGCGAAGCTGGCGCGAGGCAGCGCCATGACCCGCCCGTACGCGGTCGTCACAGTCACCGTCGCGAAGACCGCCCGTATCGCCGAGTACGGTCGCCGACTCGACTCGGACGTGCGACGCGCCGGGTTCGCGCCCCTGCGACTCGATCTCGCCCAGGACGTCGGGTTCGCCGCCTCCACCGTCCCGATGGGGATCAGCCTCACCCGCAGGGGAGGCGTGTGATGACGGGCCTCCGTCTGCGCCGACCTCTCGCGCCCGCCGACGCACTCCGAGACGCACACGGAAACACGCTCGGAAGTACACAGACGACCGGTTCGGGTGGGCGTTCAGGCGGGCAACGGTCTGGGGGCAGGAGCGTGCCGGCGCTGATGGCCGACTTCGGCCACGACCTACCCACCACTCCGGCATCCCCGCCGCCCGTGAGGGAGCCCTCCCTGTGGCGCCACGCGCCGCGGCGCGGAGCAGGTCATCGCGACCGAGGGTGGGCCGCTGCCGACGCGCCGGCCTCGACGTGGCGGATGACCTCCGACCAGGCACCGGTGCTGTGGCCGTTTATCTCCGCGCCGTCGCTGCCACCCACGGGTGCGTTGATGGGGATCGACCAGCTTTCCGGCGGTTCGTTCTACTGCGACCCGTTCGGGTGGGTCCTGCGCGACGACGTCCCCGTCACGAACCCCAACATCTTCCAGTTCGCCAAACCCGGCACCGGGAAGTCCGGGACGACCAAGAGCTTCTGCAACCGGATGATGCCCTTCGGGTACCGGACCCTGATCCTGGGCGACCCGAAGGACGAGTACGAGGCCCTGTGCCGCGCCCACGGCGTGGAGCCGTTCGTCGTCGGCCCCGGCATGACCACACGGATCAACCCCCTCGCAATGGGTCCCCTCGCGCAGGGGTGGGAGTCGCTGTCGGGGGAGGAGGCACAACGACGCGCGACCATCATGTTCGGCCGCTGGCTCACCCTCGTCCGCGGCCTGGTCGGGAGCATGCGGATCGGGCAGGACCACGTGCCGTTCGGGCCCGACGAGAGCGACGTCGTCCGGATCGGGCTTCAGATCCTCACCGGCTACGCGGCCGGCGACACCCACGTCCGCGAGACCACCATCCCCGAGCTGTGGCAGCTGCTGCACCATCCCACCGCCGACCTGCTGAGGCGTTCGCGCTACGACACCGAGCGGCAGTTCCTCGACGAGACCCGGCTACTCCGCAACGCCCTCGGCCAGCTCGTCACCGGCACCCTCGCCGGCCTGTTCGACGCCCACACCAACATCGAGATCGACTGGCGCGCCCCCATCCAGTCCCTGAGCCTGTCCCGCCTCGACCCTCTCGGTGACGAGGCGATGGGCATCGCCTTGTTGTGCCTCAACTCCTGGGGACGCGGACTGCGCGAGATCGCCGAACCCGGCGACCTGCGGATCGTGGTCCGAGACGAGGTGTGGAAGCAGATGCGGCTCGGCGTGGCCGCCGTGATGAGTTTCGACGCCGACCTCCGCCTCTCCCGCGGCATGGCCGGCAAGGGCGGCGACATCCAGTTCGCCAACCTCCACAAGCCCTCCGATCTGCTCTCGGTGGGCGACGCCGGTTCGCAGGCCACCGCGATCGCCAAGGACCTTCTCGAGCTCGCCGACATCAAGATCCTCGGCGGCCAGAAGCCCCGGGTCGCCGACGAGCTCGAGTCCATGATCGGCCTCGGACCCATCGCCCACTCCTTGATCAGCGGGTGGGCGATGCAAGGCAAGGGTCGAGCCCTGTGGAGCGTCGGGGACTCCGCGTACAAGGTCCAGACCGTGCTGCACCCCATCGAGCGCGACCTCTTCTACACCAACGACGCCCTCGCGGCCGCGTCCTGAACTGATGAGGGACGAGCCGTGACGAAGGTCCTGGCCGCCGCGCTCGCGGTCCTCGTCCTGCTCCTTGGGCTACCGCTGGGAGCGGCGGTCATCATCTCGATGGGCGTGGGCGCGGCAGCCAAGTGCACTGGCCAGGCTCTGACTCCCGTGGCACCCGTCGCCCCCGTCGCGCCAGGCCTCCCGATCCCAGGACCCGTCGGAGGCCCCGTGAGGGGCGACGTCGTGGTCGCCCAGGCCAACATCCCCGACCGCGTGGGCGACGCCGGCTTCACTGCCTCGATGCCCCGGGTGCTGTCCACCCGTCCCGACTTCGTGTCCCTGAACGAGATGTCCGGGCGCAGCATCGCCCAGATCGAAGCCGCCGCGCCGGGATACGCCGCCTTCCGCGAACCCGACCCGGTGCCCGGAACCAGCGCCCGGGAATCGCTCAGCAACGTCGTCGCGTGGCGTGCCGACACCTGGACCCGTGTCGCCGGCAGGCGCGTCACGATCGTCGAGGGCGACCACGGCTTCTACGACGGCCGCCCGATCCTGTGGGACCGCTTCGTCACCTGGACGATGCTCCAACGCGACGACGGCGCGGTCGTGTCCATGCTCTCGACCCACCACATGATCAACCCGCACAAGTACCCCCGCCAGTGGGGAAACCCGCCCCTGACCCGCGCCCAGCAGTACGGCCAGGGCATGGACGTGCTCACGTCGCTGGCGGCCTCGCTCGCCGCCCACGGCCCCGTCCTCATCGCCGGCGACATGAACACCCACGCCAGCTACATCGACCTGGCTTGGTCTGCTGTCGCGAAGATGCGTGAGGCCGGGTACGGCTGGCACGCGACCGCGATCGACTTCGTCTTCTACCCCCAGCACCTAGGCGTCACGCTCGCTCAAGGCTGGTCAGGGACCATGCAGTCCGACCACCCCTGGATCGCCGCCAGGCTCGCGATGAACGGCGCCGGCCCCACCGGGGCGCCCACAGCAACCCCGCCCACGGCGCTACCGACCACGACGGGCGGAGCCGACGGCTGCGCGCTCGGCACAACCGTCACGGTCGGCACCTGCACGGACCCGAGCGCCAATCCGAGCTCTGACCCGTACGGTCTGGGTCCCGTGCAACCGCACCTCGCCCGGCTCGTGGCGATCCTCGCACCGCTCTTCGCCATCGAGACGGTCGGCGGCTACCGCGACAGTGCCCGCGATCCGGGCGGTCATCCCGCCGGCCTCGCCGCCGACTTCATGGTGCCGCTCACCACGGCAGGCGAACGACAAGGGACCGCGCTCGCCGACTACGCCCGCGCCCACGCCACCGAGCTGGGCGTCGACTACGTCATCTGGAACCAGCGCATCTGGTCATCCGCCCGAGCCGACGAGGGGTGGCGGCCTATGAGGAACCGCGGCAACCCCACCGAGAACCACCGCGACCACGTCCACATCAACGCACTGCCGACCACCAACCCCACCTACCCGAGCAACCCGACCCACGCCGCTCCGACGAGCCCACCAAGTGTCTGCCCCGAGGTCGTCTACCCGGTCCCGCAGCAGTACATCGACGCAGACCAGCACAACTGGCACGACGCCGGCCCGTCCTGGTCCTCCTGGCACACCGGCACCGACTTCTCCATGCCCTGCGGCACCCCCGTCTACGCCGCCCACGCCGGCACCATCGAGATCGACACCACCCAGCCATGGGCCGGGCCCCATCTGGTCAAGGTCACAACCGGCCCCTCGGCACTCGCCACGTGGTACGCCCACCTTGAGTCCGTGACCGTCAGCCGCGGCCAGACGGTCAGCGCCGGGGACCAGATCGGCACCACCGGCGACCTCGGCAACGCACGCGGCTGCCATCTCCACTTCGAGGTCCACACCCAGAACGGACCCATCTACGGACCCGACAACGTCGACCCCAGCCCGTGGCTCGCCACACACGTGCGCACCGGTTCTACCGACCGGGCAAGCCGCGAAGACACCGAGGTGTACACGGGTCTGCACGCCGGCGCGGGCGCTCGCGCCGTAGGGGCACAGGAGGCACACCATGCAGCGTGAACGAATCAGGACCCCATACCCCTGGACGTGGGAGATCCCTGCCGCGGCAACGTGCCTGGTCCTCACGGGCCTGACCTTCGGGATCCAGATCGGTCGGACACTCGCCAACGTCGCGGCCGGTGCTGGACTCACCTGGCCGACCAACGACCCGGCCACCGGCGGGGCGCCGGTCCCGACACCGTCGCCGATCGGCGTCACGTTCTGGACCAGCCTGCCCGGGATCCTCACCGGGGACGCCTCAGCCGGTCTGGCAGCACCCCTGCCCTCGGACCCTCCGCCGGAACTCGCGGAGCCCTGGCTGGTGTGGGTCGGCGTCGCAGCCACCGAGCTGCTGATCCTCGCCGCCACGGCGTGGGCGTGCCTTCTGTACTACCTACGACGGGGGCCAGGACACATGCACGGCATGGCCTCCCGCGCACAGGCCGAGCAGCTCCTTGGCCTGCGCAGGATCAGACGCGTGGCATCACTCGTACGACCCGACCTCTACGGACCGTCCACCCGCCGAACCGAGGCGCTGGCCCTTGGAGTGGCCGCGACCGCTACCTCAACATCTGGGCCACCAGCTTCCGCGCCACTTGCCGCAGATCCGACCGCCGGGCCCAGCAACCCGTGGCTACGACGACGCGAGCACAGGGGACAGCCATGACGATCCGGGTGGACCCCCACCAGGTCGGCTGGCGGATCGGCCGCGCACACCAGCCACGAGGCGGCGAGCTGTGGGTGCCGTGGGACCGCACCACCGGAGTGATCGGACCGCAGGGCTCCGGCAAGACACTCGACCTCCTGACGCCGGCCCTGCTCGGCGCTCCGGGCGCTGCGTTGGTGACCCTCACGAAGGTCGAGGACCTCCTCCTCAGCCTGACCGGCCGCACAGCCGACGGACGGCCATGCGTGGTCATGGATCCCTTCGGACTCGCCGACGGGCTCTGGAACGACGCAGTCCGCGAACTGGTGTGGGACCCGGTCGCCGGATGTGTCGATCCGAAGGTCGCAGAACGTCGGGCGAAGGCGTTCACCGCTGGCACGGTGACCGGAGCCATCAGCGGTGGCGCGGGCGATGACGCCGCGAGGTTCTACGCAGCCGAGTCCGCCAAGGTCCTCCAGGGCTACCTCCACGCGGCCGCGCTCGCCGGCAGAACCCTCGACGACGTGCTCCGCTGGGTCGCCCACCCAGCCGTGGCCACCGAGCCCACCGAGATCCTGCGCCGCCACCCGTATGCCGAACCGTTCTGGCACGGGCTGCTCCACGGAGCGCTGCGTGGCGACGACCGTACAGCCGGCAACACCACGACGACCGTGCAACAAGCGATGTCGCTGTTCTTCCAGGCCTCGATCCGCCGACGGTGCGTGCCCGGCCCGTCACGCCCGGCCACCGACATCTCCGACGTCATCAGGCGGCACGGCACGATCTACCTGCTCGGCCGCGAAGACCCCTACGCCTCCGCGAGCCCACTGATGACGGCCGTGGCCGAACACGTCCTGGACACCGCGCTCGCGCTCGCCCACGAGTCACCGTGGGGCGGACGGCTGTGTCCGCCGATGCTGGCGTGCCTCGACGAGCTCCCCTCCACCGCGCCACTGCCCACCCTGCGCACCCGCATGGCCAACGAACGCGCACTCGGGCTCTCGTTCATCTACGCCGCCCAGACCCGGGCACAGCTGACCTCGCTGTTCGGTGAGCACGAGTCCCGCGCACTCGTGGGCCTCACCAACGTCCTGGTGGTCTTCGGGGGATCGAAGGACGTGGCCTTCAACCAGGAAGTGTCCGACCTGCTCGGCACGGTCCGGGTCGGACGCGTCACCCACAACTCAGGTGGCCACGGCGCAGCCCGGAGCTACTCCGGCGACGACATCGCAATCATGCGACCCGAAGAGGTCCGCCGTCTGCCAGAGCGCAAGGCTCTGGTCATCGCCGAGAACGGCAAGCCCATCGTCGCCAAGCTCGACCGATGCGTCGACGGCAAGAACGGAGCGGCCCTGCTCGCCCAGCAACGTGAGCTGAGACGACGCGTCACCCAAGGCCGACCCGCCCTCCAGACAGCCGAAGCCCGCACCACAACTGCCGTCACCCAAGCACGCCGCCTCGGACTCATCGACGACACCAGTCGCCCGAGCGATGTCACGTCCAGTGGCGGCAGCGATGCCATCCGCCGCCGCGAACCGGGCGACTACTCGTGAGCGTCCATCCCGAGCCTGGCCGTGCGGCCCCCATCGTGCTGCCCTTCCCGCAGCCAGGCGTGCTGGTACGTCTCGCCTACCGGGAGATCAACGTCGCCGCCAACGGAACCCCTGAGGAGCAGCAGGCACTCGGACCGCACACGCTGCTGCCGCGGCCCTGGGACCCCGACAGCTGCTCCGAACCCGCCCTGCGCCGCGAGCTGTGGCACTGGCTCGACCGGGTCGTGATCTGGCTCAACCACGAGTACACCTGGGACACCGGCACCCTCGTGCCACCGTGCTGGCCCGAACACCCCCATCTGGTGCACGAGATCGCCGTCGTCGCCGACCAACGTCGACGCTCCGGCCTGGCGAAGACCAGCGATGCCCTCGAGGAGTGGCACCGGTACTGCCTCCCCGCCTTCGTCGACCGGATGAGAAGTCGCCTGAACGGTCAGTGCGACGACGGACACTCACCATGGCCAGGACGCCCAAGCCACAGCGACCACACGGACGCAGCCTGGACGCAGCGTCGCCAGCTCCTCTTCGCCGGTGATGTCGACGACCTGCAACGCCGCCACCGCGGCGGACACCCCCTTGCGCCACCGCACCTCGGACTGGTCGACCTCGAGACCGGTGAGGTGCTCAGCGAACCACCGCGCGGCACCCCTCGGACCCGAACACGCAAGGGGCCACACCAATGAGCCAGACCGGCGCCATTCACCACGCCGGGTCGGATCAGCACCACCATGTGAGCACTCGCTGCGCGTGCCACGTCGCGCGAGTGCACCTGTCTCGCGCTCACCAAAGGGCAACGCAGCTCGTCGCAGCGTGTCCGGATTGATCGCTGCAGCGCCGTCGGGCGACCTAGGGGAGTGCACACACCTCGACCGCCAGACAGCACCCGTCGAAGGAACCGTCATGCACCACTCTGCAGCAAGACAAGCCAGTAGCCACGCCTCCAAGCGACACCCATCGGCATTCGCTCCGCCGGCGCTGCGCAGCTCCGGAACGCCCGCAGGAGTTACGCGGGCGCACACACGGCAGCCCGGGCGACACGTCGCCCAGGACGATCCCGTTCGACGTCCGCTCGATAGTCTCGGATCCGTCCCGAACCAGCCGAAAGGCGGGCTCGCGGCGTCGGGTCCGACGTTGGCGCGCTGGGTGCGATGAGACTCGTCGTGCGGTCTCCAGAAGACCTCCTTGCAGCTGTGCCGCACATGCTCGGCTTCCAGCCCGCCGAGTCTCTAGTCGTGGTCCCTTTCGGACCGGATCTTCCGGCCCTCCGAGTCGACCTCCCTACCAACCCCGGCCAGCGGGAGGACGTGTGGGAAGCAGTCCACGAAGGCCTGAATCGACACGTGCGAGGAACCGCCCGCGCGGGCATCATCTGCTTCACCGCGGACAACGAAGCGGCCGAACGCGCCAGCCACCACTTGGCCAACCGCCTTGACACCATCGGCGTGACCACATACCCGAGGCTCCAGACCCACGACGACCGCTGGCGTGACCTCGACACCGTCAAGGCGGGCGTCATCGACACCCGGACGGTAACGCGAGTCGCTGCCGAGATGGTCCTCGCAGGTGCGGCGGAGCCGGCGGTCAGCAGAGCGGCACTGGCCGCGTCCCTAGTCGGAGACCGAACAGGTGTCGCGCGAGCTCTCGATGTCGTCCGCGCCAGAGTGACCTCGAGCCCACCCCGAGTCGAGCGCGCCTGGGCCCAAGCGCGGCTCCAGCAGTTCCACGCAGACGGCAACCGGCTCACAGACCGCGACGCCGCCCGGACGCTGGTGTCGCTCGAGACGATCGACACTCGCGACGCGCTCTGGGCCGACATGACCCGCGAGAACGCCGCCTCGCACGTCGCCTTATGGACCGACCTCACCCGCCGCGCCCCGGACGAAGCCCGCACTGCACCGGCCACGATGCTTGCCTTCAGCAGCTGGCTCCGCGGAGACGGCGCCCGCGCCTGGTGCGCCCTCGACCAGATACCACCGGGGCCGCCCTACTCCATGGCTGCCATCGTCGCATCGATGCTCGAGCACGGGCTCCATCCTCGCGAGTGGGAGCGCCTTGACGAGCAGATGCGACAAGCGAGCAACGAAGTCGACGAATCGCTCAACGCGAGGTCGGCGCATGATCCGCGTCGCGACCCTCCCCGCGCGACCGACACCACCCAGCGTTCAAACCCAAGACGCTAGCGCGAAGGGTCCGCTGACCACGGGGAGTGGGACCCGATCGCGGGGGAGTTCGTTGTCGCCCTCACCTCTGGCGACCACGCGCAGGAGTTCAACCTCGATCGCGACGGAAGGACCCGCCTTTGGTTGACGCCACGCGCGGCTCCAAAGGCAATCACTAGTCGTCCACAACATCGGCTCTGAACTCGTCTCGAGCAACTGCCACGAGTTGGCTGAGTCCGTCACGCCGTCCAGACGGCCCGCTCACGCCGTGCAGGAGGCCGATGACCTCGCCCATCGCCTGATTCGACGCACGTACGGCAGGCCCGCTGGCGAACATCACCATGAAGCTCTGGGCGTCCACAACTCTTGACTGGGCGTTCTGGACCTCAGCGGCGGTCATGGGAACAGGTTCGCCATCTTCGTCCTTCAACCCCGCTCTCTTCTCAGCATCTAGCACGGCGGCAATGAAGTTGCCATACGCCTCACGACGTTGCTCCCGCACATACAAGCGATGGCCTTCCCTGCGGATGCGCTCAGCTGATTGGTCCGAGTGGCGGATGGTGAGGCTCACGCCCAGGAGCGACATAGCTCCAGCCAGAAGAGTGCCTGCGAGCACGCCGATAAGTGCCCAGAGAGCGTCGTTCATGGTGGCATTCCTCTGCTATGCGGTCTGGAATTGGCTTCGGGGACTGGCCACTAGCGAGTTCCAGACGTCATTCAGCGCTCGCGCCGTTGGAACCTAGTCCCTCGACGAACTCGCAAGTCACGTGCTCGGCGTGAGAGTCGATCTGCTCGAGCCACCACCGCTGCGCCGGCGGCACGAATGCGATACCAACCATGAGACCGACTGCGAGAAGTTTCGTTACTCGCCGAGGCAAGAGAAGGCCGTAGTCAACGGCGTCGAGGAAGTCCACGATCGGATCGTTGCAGGCGCCACCGACATCAGCCTTCGGCGGCGGAAATGAACCTAGGGTCGTGGGAATCCTCGCCTGGTGTCCCATTGCAGGACAGCTGGCTGATTCTCACCACCACGTCTAACGCCCCCACGTGGCGGCTCGCAGCGTGCAGAGTCGAATTGTTTGCAGAAGGTGTGTCGAAAAGGTCGGCGCCCGCACGTCGTCCGACACGTCTCTTCGTGACTACGTGAAGAGCGGACGGAAGCAGACGAGACTGCAAGGGTGAGAGCTAGTCGTGATGAGCCCTGGATGAAGGACAGATGATGAGTGATGACGACATGCCGATTGAGGATCAGTGGTACCGCCGCGACCTGCCCGTGCTGAGGGAAGTCGCGCGCCAAGCCGCCGCCAGCGGTGAGGTCATCAACGCGGCCACCTTCCGCATGGCGCAGGTGGCCGATACGGACGCCGCCGGAGTCGACGCTGCCTTGCGCTGGCTCGAAGAGTCCCGCTACATCGGGGTGCGTCGAGGACCAACACGCGCAAACGGCCAGGCAACCGTGTGGGGGGTGGACCTCTTGGAGCGCGGCCGGCGCACCGTCGGGATCTGGCCCAGCCAGCAAGAGCCGGTGGATAGGTTGATCGAAGCGTTCCGGCAAGCTGAGGCCAATACCTCGGATGACGACGACCGGTCGACCCTTCGACGAGTTGCCGGATATCTCGCCGCCTTGCCTCGCGACATTGTTGCCGAGGTACTCGCTTCGGCAGTGACTTAATCAGCTTGTTTCAGTCGCTGGGCAGTGGTTGCCCGGCCGCGATCGCTGTCGATCGAACAATGTCTTCGAGATCGGTATTCTGCACGGCGTTTAGAAGCATGTAACGCTTGTTCGCCAAGCGCTCCAGCACTACGAGCACCTCGGGCTGGGTGAACAGCCAGTGGCTCGGATCGTGGTAGCTGTCGGACCTGATCCCATGATCGCGGACGAGTTCTGCGAGTTCCGGGTGGGACTCCCAATGCGCGCGAACGAGGGCGGCGGCGTTCGGCTTGTCGATGTCGTCGTAGGAGTTCATCAGGATGGCGATGAGCGACAGGTCCTTTACGCCTTCGGCCGGCTCGCCCGAGACCTCTTCGTATACGTCCTCAACGTGGTCGAGGAAAACCGCCTCCGCATACAGAGGAAGCTTTGCGCGCTTCTTGAATAGTCGGTGAATCTCGTCATCGAAGACCTCGACGAAGATCGTGAGGCGGTCAACCAGTCGCCGCATCTTCTTGGGCGGAGTGATAGCGCCCTTGTAGGTGAGTTTGTGAGATGCAACCGCCCACGCATCTTGCGCACGCGTTCGGATCTGAACCTCGCATCCGATGGGCAGGCCAGCGTGGTCCACCATCGTCGAGTCCTCGATGTCGAGGTGGATGCCGGGGTAGAACAGCCGGTCGTGGCCCTTGCCCTTCATTCGTTCGAACTTTTGGACGACCCATGGCCCCTCCCGGATGAGGCTCGTAGCAGTCGCGCAGTCGACCTTGGTCGTACAGATGACCCGGATGCCGACCTTGTCGGTGATTGACTCCCACGAGCGTGGGTCATTCGGGATCGACCGAAGCTTCCGAATGAGGCTTCGAGCTGTCTTCACCCGACCAATCACGTAGTGCTCGGGTACTCGCCCGCGCAACAGATTCTCGACAGCGTCTCGATAGTGCTCAAGAGCGGCGTGAAGGTGGGGCTCGGCGGCCCGGTACATGGCCGCAGGATCTGCTTGCTCCGGACGAGACTCACCCATGCCGTACCCGATTGGTTCCGTCGAACGCACGCACGACTACCTCTTCGGCGGGCCGGAGGGGGCAATGTTCTCTGGGACGCCCTTGATGACCACCTGTTCCTCGACTTCGTCGACCTCCACCAACCCATTGGCGACTGCCTCACTCGTCGCCTTCACCTGCACGGCCCCGCCTTGGAGATCGAAGACCAGGCCGCCTATGCGGCTCTTGACGAGCGTGACGTCCTTGCGGAAGGTCGCGAGGACTTGGGGTGGAAGAGCCTCAGCAAAGTCGTCCCGGTCCTCCGGGTCGATCGAGCGGATCAGGAACTGGCTGCCGCTGATCTCCTTCTCGGGCCCTTCTAGCAGCGCGACCAACGCCCGGGTGTACCTCGTCCGCTTCTCTGGGGTGAAGCTCGAGTTGATGTGCTTAGTGGCGTTCTCCAGCAGGTCGCGTGTCAGGATCTCGGACTGGAACGTTAGCTGCATGCCGAGGAACTTGTGTAGGAAGTAGTCCGCCCACCCTGCGCCGTTCTGCTTGTCGACCATCTTGCCGACCACGGTGTCGTCTCGTCGCAACCACAGCATTGCGATCTTGTAGACCTTCGAGTTCTTGCCAACGATGAGTTCTGAGATGTGCTCGACATCGAACGACACGTGGCCAGGCGTGCCGTGATGGCGCATGCGAACGCCCTCCTGATGTTCAGCCTTCATGACGATCACGCAGTCGCCGGCGTCGCAAGTGCCCACTGAAGCGAGGAAGATGCCGGCAGGAGCGGCGCCAACCTGGCTGTCGAACAGGTGCTGGGCAATCTGGCGGCTGTGGTCGGGGAGCTTGGTGGGGTCCGCGATGAGTTCCTTGACCAGGCGCGGAACCAGCTCTAGGTCGCTCGTTCCGTCGGGACCCACTTCCTCGACCGCAACAATGTCGCGTCCGTCGGGAAGAAATGGCGCGAGCATCTGGTCGCGAATGAAGCGATCCGTGTCTGCGTCTAGTGGCGTCAAACCCGCAGAGAGAATGACACTCAGGTCCGGACTTGCCGTACTGCTCCCCCTAGGCACCTCGTGCACCATTGTGTCGCCCAGCTTGATGTTGCCGACCCCCGACATTGCTTCCCCCAACTTCTCAGTCTTGGGGCATTCAAGCGAGTAACGGGCATTCCTGCTAGCAGAACGCGGAGAAACGCGCCATCAGGGTGAAGAGCACGGTCAGATTGGCCGCCACCAGACCGGGCCGTCGCGCCAGGGCGTCAGGCCGCTTGCGCGGTACGCAGCGTGGAGTCGTGACATAGCGTCGTCGCGTTCCGGACCGTCAACGTACGGTCCGCCGGTGGGCTGCTGCGGCTCGGGGTGAAGGACAACCGCGGTCTCTCCCGGAGTGAGCCTGAGAAGGTCCAGTACGCGGCTGATGATGAGACCGCTCATCCGCCTGCCGCGCCATTCGGGATGCAGGTGCATGCGGTCGATGAGCAGGGCCGAGTCGATGTAGGTATCGAGGTGACCGTCGATGATCTCTTGTGCAGCTGTGCCGAGCTGCATCGCGTCGTAACAGATCGCATCACCTGCATCAGCGACGTTCTCGTCCGCGATCGACCACCCGATCCAGCCGTGCACTTGACCGATGTCCACGCCTTGGCTGGTGCCTTCGTATTGCACGTCAGCGGAGAACTGTCGAAGGACGTCCACGCCGCCGTCGATCGGGCGGCAGATCCAGAGGGTGACGTCGATGAGGTCCATTTCCAGTTCATCCATGCCGTGCAGTGTGGCGCCATCGGCCGACATCAGGCGGTGGGACGCTGACTCTATGACGAATCAGGACCCCTGGGAGTCCGCGCAGACTCACACCTGGGGACAGGACATGAAGCGCGGAGAGTGGCCGACCCCGCGAACCGCCGAAATGCCAAATCCGCCATGGCCGAGCCCGAACAACCTGATGCTCGCAGCGCTACTTCACGACGCGCGCTCAAGTCTGGCGTCCGGCATGAGCGTCGAAGCTGTGCTGCTCCAGCTCGCGACTCACAGTTGGTTCGAGGGCGGACTCGACGGCTACGACACCGGTCAGCACGACGCCCGTCGAACTATGTGAGCCCAAATACCGGCGGAGAGTTCAGTCGTCGTCGGACGAATCGTCTGCCCACCACTCGCGGTCTCGCTCTTCGAGGACCTCCTAGAGCGCACGCCAGGCTTCGTAGTCCTCGGGCTCGGGGCGCGCTTGGCTCACGTCCTCATGTTCGACCGAGGAGAGCGATACGACAACCCGCCGGGGCGTAGGCGGTATCCGGGATGGCGAGAGGCATCCTTCTGTGGTGACCGAGAACCTTGCTGCGTTCCCACCTGGACTGGATCGCGTGGTGCGGCACGCGTCCGGACAGGCACTCTTCGGCAGGGATGTGTTGAGCACCCTCGTGGATGAGCTGCAACGAGCCGCCGATACGCGTCGCACGGATCGGAACTGGGGACCTGGTGTTCTGGGTTGTGCGATGTGGATGGACGACCCCGAGCTGCTGCAGGTCCTTGGCCGCATGGCAAACGCCTGCATCGTAGTGACGAAGCAAGGCAAGAGGGCCCACGGGAAACCGACGTGGCCTGCGCTCACGGAACTTGCGGAGAAGGTGGGGTTGTTGCAATCGGCCTACCCGGAACTGTCGGAGCTCGCCGTCCGCGAAGCTGACGGCAACCCGATCGTTATTGGGCCGTACGCCGGGGACTGGACGACGCACACGATCTCGGGCGTACGCGAGCTCGGATTCCGGAGGGCGGGAGACCAGCTGGTGCCGATCGTTCACGCCAAGATCTTGCTGCTCGGTGACATGTGGTGGACTGATGAGCACCCGTCTGGCTTCGTCCAGGACATCTACGGATTCAGGCCACGACGGTTGTGGATCGGATCTGCGAACTTCACGCAGAGTTCTCGGTCGAGCCTTGAGATGGGCCTATGGACTGAGGATCCGGCGATGCTGGACGCTGCACGGAAGTGGCTCTTGGCGCTGGTGGAGCTTTCCGAACCTCTGGGCGAGGGGCCCGACATCATGGATCCGGAACTGCTGCCGGTTGAGTACGACGACGCGGCAATCGCGGAGTACATGCGTGAAGTTGGCTGGCACAACGACGCGGAAGACGAGTAGTCGTATGCCCTCCACACGCTGAGGCGGTCGGCGCGCATCGTCAGCGAGCGGGCGGGTACCACGCGATCCGCGCCCTCGGCCCGGCAGCGGCGTAGGGTGCGTGCCCGTGACGGACGAGCCAACGGAGCCGGAAACCTCCTATGACCAAGAACTGGGCCAGACCGTCCAGCTACTGATGGACCGGGGTCACACCGAAGCGGCGGCGCTCCTACTGGACTGCCGCATCGTCCGCATCGACCACGTCGACCTGCTCTTCGCTCTGCCGTTCGACGATTCCGCACCGGTCAACCTCTGCGACGTCTGGGTCGAAGGGCCGACGCATGTCACTGACAGCATCCACGATCGGATGGCTGGTGAGATCGTGGCGCACTTGAATGAGGCTCTCGAACCTCAACACGTCCACGTCCGCGAGATGAACTTCACCGCACCGCCCGTGCCTGCGAACTGGCGAGAACAGGCCAGCCGGCGCCTGGGGGAGGGACCTCGCAACCAGGCAACACTGGCTCCGAAACCCCCCGACTTCCGCGCCGACCGGATGTCGTTCCGAAGCGCCGAGGAGGTCAAGGTCTATGAAGCCCTACGCCGCGCACAGGGTCGGCGACCCGAAGCCGAGAACCTGACAATTTTGGCGCTCCCGTCCGCACGCATCACCGGAAACACGCTGGAACCCGACTTCGTAGTCTGCTTCAAGAACCGCGTCGGGATCATCGAGGTCGACGGTCCGCACCACGTCGGCAAGCGCGCCAGCGATACGTCGCGAGATCGCTTGTTCCGGTATTGCGGTGTAGCCGAGGTCGATCATTTCGACGTCGCCGACGTGCGCGATGCCGAAGCGCTCGACAGACTTGTCGAAGGCTTCCTGTGGCGACTCGGTAAGCAGCCGTGACCGCGTCAGTGTGGCACTTCAGTTGAGTGGTCGATCCACGTCACCACTTCGCGCATGGATCGGTCGTCACCGTTGCCTACTGGGTCGCTGCGTCGGATCATTCTCGATACAGCGCTCTTGTGGACGCCGAGCAGATCTGCGGCCTCCCGTCACGTCACCACCGAACAGGTGTCGTCATGGTTGCAACGTGAAGGGCTCTCTCTGTCACAGTCTGCTCTCGCAACCCGTCGCGTCGCGTCGGCGGTGTCGGCCTGTGGACTTAGGCTCCGATTGTGGCCCCAGGAATTGATAAGCACGTCTTCATCTCCTACGTGCACGAGAACGACTCGCAGGTAGACCGGCTGTGCCAAATCTTGGACGCTGCCCAGATTCCATACTGGCGTGACCGGGTGAACCTGGCACCAGGAGACAACTGGCGCGCAGAGATCAAGAGGGCAATCCGCGAAGGATCGCTCGTGTTTCTTGCGTGCTTCTCGGACGAGTCGCGAGGACGTGCGAAAACACACATGAACGAGGAGCTCACTCTCGCCGTTGATGAGTTCCGTCAGATGGCTCCGGGGCACAAGTGGCTGATTCCGGTGCGCTTCGACAACGGGCCGCTACCGGAATGGGATCTCGGGGGTGGCCGCGGATTGGCTGATCTGAACTACGTCGATCTCTATGGACCGACTGAGCCTGCGGCTGCCGCGTCACTGGTCACGACGATCAACAGAATCATGGGAGCTCGTCCTCTGAGTCCGGCGGCAACCATGGCGGCAGTAGCAGAAGCAACAGACGCGACCCGACCAGACATGATGCGCGCCCTCACGAAGGACCTGCTCCTCGACGGAAGTCGCCGCATCGAGCTTGATGAGCTTGTCACGCAGGAGGCGAACCGCGTCGTAGGCGTACTCAAGAGCGACGCGTTTGGCGCCGGACCCATAGCGGGGACAAGCAACCAGCAGGCGGGCACCGTCGCCAAGCACGCGCACGAAACCTGGTTACTTGCAGCGCCGTTCTGCGCGTCCCTCCGTATCGCGGCACGCTGGGGGGAACCGGCTCTGCTAACCCCATGGATCACTGGGCTGCGCCGCATGACAGAAGCCTCGACCACAGTGATGGGTGGCTATCAGGCCCTCACTGACCTTCGCCGGCTACCTGCGACCTTCTCAGTCATGACCGCGGCAGTCGCTGCGGTCTCGGACCGGCGCTGGGACAACCTAAAGGTGCTCGTTGTGGACTCATCGGTTGCACATTCACGGGCTGGCGGCGCGCCACTTGCCTTGCTCGAGCTGACTGATCCGTATCACGCGTTCGCTCAAGGCAACGGCGTCGCCGCGATGCTCTCCTACGCGGCCGCAAAGGACCTGACGATCGACGATGTGCTGGAGGAACTCGGCCAGAACGGCAAGATGCAGTCCGGTTCCACGCCGGAGTTCAACTGGCTCTACAAGGCACTGCAGCCACTCTTCGCCGACCAGATGCCCGACGATGCCACTTGGACGACCGAGTTCGAGCGAGCCGAGGTTTTCGTAGGAATCCTCGCGGAAGACACCTTCCTCACCCGCCCTCTACCTGAGTCCGGGCGTCGCTGGCGTATGGGCTACTGGTTCGGCCGCGCGGCTAACAACATGTACCGAATCGACTCGAGCCCCATCACAGCTTGGGCATACGAGCTGGAGCGAGACGGCGCCATGTGGGCACCAGTCCAAGCGGGCCTTTTTGGAGGTGACGTGGAACGAGCACGCGCTGCAGTTGAGTCGTACTCGGAGCAGTTCAACAAGCGGGCGTCAGAGCGCTGGTGATGAGTTGCGATGCGGAGGCTTTCTCCTTCACACGGTGTCGCCGATCTGCCGGGTGCCGATGTTGCTTGGGCATCTGTCGCTAGTGCACCTGCGGTTCAGTTGAACCCTCGGGCCGGCTTCCCCGTGCGATGCCTCGTTGACCAATCGGTCAATCTGCGCACGCGATCCGCAGATGTTGCAGGGTTCGATCTCACTCATGGTCCGAACCTACGATGAACAAGTGACGCGCGGCTCGTTCTCCACAGGCGCTTGCTCTACCAGTGGCCATGGAGCAGGGGTCGCCACGAGGAGGCCTGTCGTCTCGTCGCGAACGGGTGGTTGCGGGAGGTACCACTTCATCTCCTTGCACTCGTCTCGAGCGACGAGTTGCCGCCCGCCCTCGGCGAGAAGCACGGAGACTTCGATCCGCCTGACTGTGCCGTCGGGGTGCGGAAGGAAGACGGGGACGCTGGGGCTGAGGAACTGCGTATCAGTGAACATGGGGCGCAGACTGCGGACGTAGTCATCCTGTGCGCGATGTGCGCCTCGGAAGACGCCACTGTCGAGAGGGTTCGAGCGGTGGGAGGCGGCCGCGGAGCGTCGGGCTGGCCGTCTAGGGACTCGGACTCGGACTAGCGGCGGGCCGGTTCGGCTGCGCTAGGTTGCGTGCCTGCAGGGTGCCACTGGACGGGCTGGTGTCCTGGTCCTGAGCAGGCAGGTGGTCGTCTCCGGGCTGTCCGTCGATTGAGGCCAGGCGATAGCGGAGGTCGCGTGCTGGCATGGACCCGAGTGGGATCTGCCCGATCGCCGTTCGGATTGCGGTGTCGACGTCTCGGCCTTGGTCGTGGAGCAGTTGTAGTGCGTCGGCCGTGGCTGGCCAGTCGGGCTGCGAGACGAGCCGGGAATCGACGGTGAGTGCCACCGGGGCCCATCGTTCGGCCGGACTTGTGTGGGAGTCCGCACGAGCACTCGCGCCGCGGGCGAGTTCGGCGTGGGCGATCTTGTGTGGATCGAGGTCCCAGGCCTTGACGGCGTCGCGCAGTTCGCGACGAACGTGGCGGTGCTCGAGGCCGAGGTGGGTTGCGATGACCTCTGCTCCTGTTCTCCATGCGCGGTGATGCCGCGCCGCGAGCACGCGAAGTGCTGCCTCGTGTGCATGGTTGGGCGCGAGGTTGAGGAGGCGTTCGCAGAGTAGGTGCTCGCCGAGGGGTCGTGCGCTCAGCAGAACCGCAGTCAGTGCCGCGGGTCCTTCTTGGGTCATCAGGTCGGCGGGATCGAGACCACTCGGCAGCCTCGCGTAGGCAGGGTCGAGTCCGTGCGGGGCGAGCATCCAGAAGTCACGCTCAGCAGCAGCGCGGCCGGCGGGGTCGGCGTCGGTGGCGATGATCGGATCGTGGCCAGTCGCCTGCTTGATGGCGGCCAGCTGTCGTGTTTGCTCGTCGGTGAGCGCGGTGCCGAGTGGGGCGACGCCGAGGTAGCGGCCGGCGCTGGCAATGGTGACCTCCAAGGCGTCCAGTGGTCCTTCGACCAGGACTACCTGAGCGCCGGCAGTCACGAGTTCGTCGCTCGATCCGAAGAGCTGGGCGCCCTTGTGGAAGAGCGGCGTGTCGGCAGTGTTCAGGTACTTGGGGCCTGCGTTCTTGGTCTCGTCGGCGAGGTCGGGGTGGCGTCTGCCCACGAATCCCAGGACCTCGTCACGGTCCGCGATGGGAAAGATCAGACGGTCCCGGAACCGGTCGATCAGATCCCCGCGTGACGACGTCGTGGCGACGCCTACGCAGAGCATCTCGTCGTCGGTGACGCCGTGTCGGCGCAGGTGCTCGACCAGATGTCGCCATCCAGCAGGGGCATGACCGGGGTGGAACTGCTCGTGCCCAGCGAGGTCGATACCGAGTCGTTCGACGAGGTGCGCGCGGGCCCAGGATCCGATAAACGCGGTCTCGAAGAAGTCTCGGGCCATCGCGTTGATCTCTACCGCTCGCTCTCGCGAGACGGGGGAGTCGTCCCACTGTTGTGCGCGTCGGTTCATGTCTCGGATCTCGGCCTCGGTCAGTGGGAGTGGGGTGGCTCCGAGGTCGCGGATGAGGGCCGCGACGGTGAGGTCTGGCTCCACGAAGCATTGGTCATCGCTGTCGGGAGCCGCGTGAGTCGGGGGACTGCCAATGGTGGCGTCCTGGTGCTCGTTCGAGTCGAGCTGCGTGGTGTGGTGGTGTGGTTCGGCGAGATCCGGGTCGCGGATGAGCTCTGGCTCTGGGTTGACCTCGCAGGTGCTGCTGGGGTCGACCTCGACTCCCTCCCACAGGTCGGCGGGAGGCGCATCGGGTTGCTCGTCGCGAGCGGCCGGATCTGGGATGGGCTCGAGTGCGATCGAGGTGCGCCAGATCAGGGCCAGACATTCGTCGATGCCCTCCGACGTGTCGAGGCTGGAGCCGCCTTCGGGGCGAGTCGGTTGCGGCGTGCCGCCGAGCAGTGCTTCGATCTGCCAGCCCCGATGTACTCCGTGGTCGAGCGCGCTGACCAGCGCCGGCCACCAGATGCTGGCGTGTAGGCGTTCGACGAGGTCTGCGTCGAAGAGTTCCGTGAGTTGGGGCATCCATCCCGCGTTGATCGGGTCGCTGTTTCCGGGCTGGATGGCCTCGCAGATGCGGCTGGCGCCGGCGGGTGTGACGTGTCGCGACATGCGCCACCACAGCGCAGCGGCCGCATGGGCGTCGGGGAGTACGCCCGCAGTCGCCGCGGATCTCACGAGTCGATGGGCGGGTAGTCCGGCACGGGACATGGCAGCAAGACGTTCGGCGAGGATCGGCGTGAACTCATCCTCGCTGATCTGGGGTGCGAGCGATACGAGGAGACCTCGCCACTCCTGGAGTGCGGGAGCGGTTGCCCCGGTGACCGCTCGGGCGAGTCTTCGCTGGTAGTCGGCTGCCGACTTCTGTTGCTGCGGTGGTCCGACTGGTCGTCTGTCGTCGGGGGGAACCCGCATCGCCGCGCGCCAGACCTCGACGGCGGCGATGGCCTCGACGCTGGCCGCGAGTCCGTTCTGTGCCCAGTGCGGGCGCGCGTGGTTTTCGGCGTGGTTGGTGGCGCGGGTGCGGACCTGGTCTGCGAGGGATGCGACGAGCTCAGCACGCTGGGTGAGGTAGCCACCCCACTGTGGGTCCTTCGCGACGAGGGTCGGGATACCCGGCATCCACGGCAGGGGTCCCGGCGGGCCGGTGCCGGGGAGGGCGGTGTCGGGGAGGGTTGTGTCAGGGCGGGTGGCGTCGGGTGCGGGGCCGATGTCGTCCCGGCCAGTCAGGGCGGAGTCGAGGCGCCAGTCCAGCACGGCGGCACGGTCGGTGGCAGTGCGCAGATCGCCTGCGGCGACGGCTCGCGTCAGGAGGGCGGTGGGGTCGTGGCCGTCGGCTCCGAGAAGGAGGAGCCGGGCGCGCAGGGTCGCCCAGGCGGGCTCGTCGGACAGCCCGGGCGCGAGACGTTGGGCGGCGTGGTCGAGTGCGTGGACCACGTTTAGGACGGCATCTGTCGGTGGATCGACGGGCGCCTCGCGTGCCGGGTCGCTTGGCGGGAAGCCGGCTGGCTGCTGGCGTAGGACGGCTTCGGCTGCATAGTGCAGCGCGTCGAGGTAGCGCTGCGTGGCGAGGCCGAGCCGAAGGGTGGGGTCGGTCTGCTCGCGCAGGAGGCTGGTGGCGGAGTGCGGGGCCTCGTCGCGCGCGAGGATGGACTCGAGGATCTCGGTCGGGGTGCGGGGATGGGTGAGCGATGGGTGGATGATCGAGTGGGGATCGCCGTCGCCCACCACCTGGAGGTAGATGTGGTTGGCGGCGGACCCTCGCGTCAGCATCGTGTAGAGCTGCTGGCGTGATTCCTCGCCGGTGGCCAGGCCGTGCATGGTGTCGGCGGTGACGCCCTGCGCGGTGTGAATGGTGCACGCGTAGCCAAGCCCGGTGGCGTTCGCGACGTAGTCGTGGGGGAGTCGAACGGTGTGGTGGTGGCGCAGGTGCTGCGCGGAGAGGTCGCCGTTCTCGTGGACGTGGAGCACCGTCCAGCGGTCGCCGTTCTTGACCCAGTCCGTGGTCGACGTGCGCAGTCGACGGTCGTTCTGCCGGGTGATGATGAGGTCTCCGACGGAGGCCTCGTTGCCGTCGCCGAGCCGGATGCTCCGCGACCGTGTCCCTTCGCGAGCACCCGTGGCCTCCTCTGCGGAGTCCCGGTGGTCGGGCTCGTCGAGGCGAGCGGTGCGTGCGCGGTAGTTCAGCTCGCTGACGAGTTCTCGGGTAGGAGCCAGCATGATCGAGTCGAGACCCAGGGCGCGGTCGCTGTGCCAGGCGGTGAAGACGTCGTCGCTGACGGAGGCGAGGTCGCCGACGTGCACGCGGTGGTGGTCGAGGTAGAAGCCGAGTGCCTCGGTGCGGCCCTCGCGCAGCGCGAGCGATGCGGCGGCCTCGGCTGGGTTGGTGAATCGGAGGAGCTCGCTGAGGTGGAGTGCGCCGTGGTGGGTGCGGATGTCGCGGAGGACTCCGCCGGCGCCGATCGCGGCGAGCTGCTGGTCGTCACCGATCAGCCGGACGCTGCCGCCGCGCTCGAGGACGTGGGTGACGGCTGCGTCGAGGGAGAGGGTGTCGGCCATGCCGGCTTCGTCGATGACGACCAGCGTGTGCGGGCCGATGTTCGCGATCCAGGCCGGCACCTCCGCCATCGGGCTGTTGGGGCGATTCAAGGCTGGCGATTGGTCGATCGGAGCGACGGAGTGACCACCAGACGAACCAGTTGACTGGCCGAGGGAGTGGGTGAGCTTGGCCAGCGTGTCAGTGTGGACGGAGCCGTGCGTGTCGGTGTCGGCCGCGGTACTCGGCGAAGTTGGCGCGATCGAGGAGCGCAGTGCGTCGGCGGCTGCGGCAGAGGGTGCGAGGCCGAGGATGGTGCCGCCAGCGTCGGTCCAGGCGCTGGCGAGCGCGCGCATGGCGGTCGTCTTGCCAGAGCCGGCGGGCGCAATGGCGAGCTGCAGTCGAGCGCCCGAGGTCGCCATCTCTCGCACCATGGTGGACTGCCCGAGGTTCAGCGTGATGCCGTGGGCGGTCTGCTCGAGGACCGCGAGGTCGACGGCCGAGGAGTCCACGACGTGTCCGTCGTGTCTGCCCGCGGCTGCCACCAGTCGCTGTTCGGCGGCAAGGATCCGACGCGACGTGTGCAGGTCTGCTCGCGCTGAGCTGTAGACAGAGGACCCGTCTGCCCGTCGCAGCTGGCGCGGTTCGGAGATCCCGTCGGCATCGGTGAGGCTCGCGCCAGGAGTGCGCGCGAGGCTGATGGAATGGATGTCGAGGACTTCGCCGACGAGCAGGTCGACGACCCGCGCGACGTCCTTCGTGGCGAGCGCCGCTGAGCGGACCTGACGTTGTGCCTCGGCGTACACGTGCCAGTACTGCCACGTGCTGCGGTGGCTCTCCAACGTCGCGAGGATGCGTTCGACGCGCTCGGCGAACCACCCAGAGTCGACGGCAGCATCCGTCGTCGCGCCGGCTTTGGCGAGCGTCTCGCGGGTGGGGTTCAGCGCTGTGCGCACCATCGTCGCGATCCGATGTGGACTACCGAGTACCTCGACGGCTTCCCTGCGCCAGGCAGCACGTTGCTCGGCGAGAGAGCGGGGTTCGTGCTTGGCCTTCCGGGTCTCCAGGGTGGCCTGCTGGGCGAGGTGGATCGCCTCGACCGGTGTCGGAGGTCTGCCGTGCGTGGCTTGGAAGTCGGTGGCCAGGACGGCTCGACGCTCCTCCACGGAGAGGCGTCGCTTCGAGAAGCGGGTGTTCAGACGGGCATCCACGCCGACGATCTCTCGCACCGGTCGCCCGCGCGCCGCGCCCTGACCGGGGTCCTCATATCGCTCGGCAAAGCGGATTCCGAGCGCGTCGGCGAGATGCCGCTCCAGGGCCGTGTTGTAGGTCTCGGAGGCGGACACGACCACCTTGTGGAGAGGACGGCCGTCGATCGCCAACCACTTGCCACCAGCAGTGGCCGAGCCGTCTGCGGTGGTGGGGGACAGGGTCTCGACTTTGTTCACTACGGCGACGTGCGTGTGGAGATCGGGGTCGCCAGCGCGGGAGTCCCGGTGCGTGAAGGCGGTCGCGACGAGACCGCGGACGTCGACCTGCCGCACTCCGTTGGTTCCTTCGCGGGTGTAGAGCGCGGTGGTCTCAAGGAACGTGAGCGCGTCCTGGACGGCTGCTTGGTGGGCGCGTTCGATGGTCGCGGCGGTGTGCGGGTCGGCGATCGCCCACAGCGTCGAGACGCTCTTGACGGGGGAGAAGGTGAGGTCGTAGCCGGCGACCGCTGTGGTCTTAGGGCGCGAGTGCCGGGCGATGACGGCCGCGAGTTCGCGGGCGCCGTCGGCGCCGGGGGAGGGGTCGCGGCCGTGCTCGGCGCGGAAGAGTTCGCGGGCGACCTCGGTGCGGACCGCCGCGCGTACGGCGGCTGGAACGGGGTAGTCGCTTGGGTGCCCGGACGCGGAGCTGACGGCTGCGAGTCGCTTCGCGACCTCGATCCGGAACGCGCTGACGTCGTGGTCGTACACCTTGAACGGAGCCCCGAGCCGGGCCGCCGCCCGGTAGTCGACCTCGGTGGGTGAGGCGGTGTCGGGGCGACCGATCTGGTGGTCCAGAGCGCGGGTTCGCTCAGTCGCCAGAGGATGGTGTCCGGCGCCGAAGAGGTTCTGCATCTGCTCGGCAGTGACCAGGTCGCCGACGTCGAGGCCGTCGATGCCCGCCATCCCGGATCCGATCCAGACGCCGGGGGTCTCGCCCTTCTCGGCGTAGTACGAGGCGAGGCCGACGTGACCCTTGTCGGTGGCATCCAGCGCGGCGACCTGACGGGTCAGGTAGTCGTACCCCGATCCGGCGGTGAGCTTGTGCAGGCTCATGGTCACCCGCACCTATGTCCCACCGACCGGCCGCGAGAGTCATGCGAACCGCGCCGGCCAACCTGGATACATCAGGCCACCGGCGGCGTCGCCCCTCCGGCAATGCAAGAGGTGTGTGTGGCTTGGACTTGGCGCGCGACATGGGGGGACGCACTGAGGCTGCTGGCGGGTTGACCTTCGGGACGCGGACGAGGTGCGTCGCGACTGGCGGGGGTGTCGGTGAGCGCGGCGCGAGGAACGGCGGCATAGGTCGTTCGAGGGACAACCTTCAAACTAGGAGTTGATCAGATGGTCACGCAGAGTGTGCGGCAAGCTGCGCGTCGTGACGCCCGGACAGTCGCTTCGAAGAGACGCGCCGAGCTTCTTGACCGCAGTAGACGCCTCGAGGACCTCGCGGTGAACGTCATTACGTCGATCAAGGAGCGCGATCTATCGGTTGAGAAAGCCGAGCGCAGAGCTGGCGAGGCGTTGCAGCGCATGACCTCTGTGGAGGGGTTGTCTTTGCGAGAGGCTGTCGAGTGGTGCGGGGACAGCATCGACCTCCACGAGGCGGCCAGGTTGCGGAAGGTCGGTGATCGGCCTAGCCCGTTGCCGGTTGACGTTCCTTAGCCGGAAATCGATCCGGTCGGGGCTTGCGGGAATCCGCCTCTGTTTGCTGCGCCACCAAGCGTCAGTGTCCCGGTCGAGGTTCCGCTTGCAGAGCCTGGGCCACGGGCGTCGACTTCAAGCGTCAGGCATAGTCAAGCCATGCGAGAGCTGCCGGTATTCGTCATGGTCTCTGGACCGCCAGCAAGCGGGAAATCGACGCTCGCTCCCGAGCTTGCGGCAGCTCTACGGTTGCCCTTGGTTGCGAAGGACACCATCAAGGAAACGCTGATGGCCACCCTTCCGGTGCCAGACGTCGAGGCTTCGCGACAACTTGGCCGAGCAGCCGTCCAAGTAATGCTTGCGGTCTCTGCTGCGTCCCCGGTCGGGGCCGTGCTTGAAAGCAACTTCTACCGGTCGTTGGCGGTCGCGGAGATACAACAGCTGCCTGGAACCGTGGTCGAGGTCTTCTGCCGTTGCGACAGGCAAGTTGCTCAGGGTCGCTTCGCGACTCGAGTCGCTACTCGCCAAGCTGGGCACTTTGACGGCCTCCGCACCGCCGAGGAGTTGTGGAACGAACAGATCAGCGAGCCGGTAGCTGGCGGATGGCCGGTCTTGGAGGTTGACACGAATAGTGCCGTCGACGTGCCCTTCGTTACTCGCCGCCTTCGACAACTTCTGGACACTTGAGCCTCACGATTCTCTAGTCAGCTGTCAGTCAGCCGAGTCCCGGGCCTGCGGGGCTGCCGTCACCTGTCCATCGATCTTCGGTTGATCCACCCGTTAGGGTCGAATGCCTTAGCCTAGTTGCTTCTCTCCGCCGTACAGGGTTCGGCCTGTGGCGATGGGTGCGTGTTGCGTCGTGAGCACGGCTGTCACGGCACGTCGTTCGGGTCAGGCCGTAACCCGTGTCCTTCCCGCAACTGGACGATCGCAGGTGCCCACTTTGCCTGCGAGACAAGATGCCCCTGGGTGGAAATCCGGTCGTGTCGGTGCCGATCTCGGCGCGGGACTTGACCGGGTCGTCGCGGTCGCGCGACCAGCCCCGATCCCAAGGTCCTGATCGCGCCGAGCGTCCGCGGCAGCGAAGGGAAACCACCTAGGTCGCGTGACCCGTAACTCGGTCGTGCTGCATCGCCGTCAACGCCGCTGAGGGTCGTGCTCGGAGCGCTCAGCGGCATCTCGTTGTGCCGTCAGGAGTCGGGCGCGGGCTGCGGCACCTCCACGCGAGCCTTGGCGCAGGCGAGCGTGGGCCAGTTCCAGGCATGCCTCGAGGTATTGCCGCTCTTTCTCGCGCTCCTTGGCCGGCAGCGACGCCAGGTGTCGGCGACGCGCGCGCCGTCGACCGCTGACAGCGGCGCGCGCCGTGGCTTCCCGCACGAGGTGTGCGCCGATCTCAGGCGCGAGTGCTTTCATCAACGTCTGGACTTCGTCGTCGCGTGCGCGACGCCAGATGGGTAGCAAGGTTCCTGCCACAAGGACCATGGGACCGGCGACGACGACAACTATCATCGCTGCCGTCCTGAGAACGATGTCAAGGACTGTGTCGACGAGCACGGGCTCAACCGACTTCGCGCGGGGGGCGTCGGTGACGGCTCGTCGACCGGATCACGGTCGAGGGTCGATCGAGTTCGAGTGTTGCCCGGCTATGCCGCCGAGCCCTCCGCGGATGAAGTCGAGGGCTCGGTCGAATTGAGCCAGGGTGAACTCGTCGCTGCGGATCAGCGTGCCGTCGGCGTGTCGGGTGGCTCGGTAAAGAGCCGCGATGGCCGCGCTGGCCACGATCGCCGGCATGGCGTCGGTGTCGGCGCAGTCGAGGTCTTTGGCGATGGCTCGGGTCAACGTGTCCTGGATGCGTGCCATGAACTCAAGCCCTTTGGCTTCCACCGGCCGCGCGTCGGCGGCGAGGAGGTCGTCGATCAGCGCGTCCAGCTCCGGGGAGCTGTTCTCGGCCAGCAGGTCCCCGCCTAACCATGAGCGCATCGTCTCGAGCGCGCCTGCCGTCCGGGCTGGGGCTTCGAGCAACTCCTCGAGCCGGTTGAAGGCTGGCTCCAGGTCGGCGAAGAGCACCGACTCCTTGCTGGGGAAGTAGCTGAAGAAGGTGCGGTCGGAGATCTCGGCGCGCTCAGCGATGTCGCTGATAGTCGTCACATGGTAGCCGCGCGTCAGGAACAGCTCGACGGCTGCATCGCGGATCGCCTGGCGCGTGCGGGCCTTCTTCCGTTCGCGTAGTCCCGACTCAGTCATGGACCTACCCTACTCGATTCTGCCCCGCTGCAACATTGCGACCAAGCAGATCTGCGCAGTTGCAAAATTGCATCTGTGCATGAATGATGGTGGTGTCCGCAATTGGAAGGGATTCCTGATGGCTCGCCTGCTCTACCGACTCGGCCGATGGTCAGCCACACACGCCCTACGAGTGGTGGCTGCGTGGCTGGCGCTGCTTGTGGCGATGATCATGTTGGCGGTGACCGCCGCCGGTGAGACCACCGACGACTTCAGCATCCCGAGCACGGAGTCCTTCGCCGCGCTCGACCGGCTGGGCGAACGCTTCCCGGGCGCCGAGGGCGCGAGCGCGCAGGTGGTCTTCGTCGCACCCGAACAGCAGCGGCTGGACCAGCCCCGCGTGGCCGCAGTGGTGACCAAGACTCTCGACGAGCTCGCGAACGGATCGCAGGTCGTCAGCGTGATCTCGCCCGCCGAGCAGGGCACCGTGTCACGTGATGGTCGCACCGGCTACGCCACCGTGCAGTACGCCATCGCGGCCGACCAGATCTCCGACGCCTCCCGGACCGAGGCACGTCGCGCGATCGACGCGGCTCGCGATGCCGGTCTGACCGTCGAGGTCGGCGGTGATGCTTTGGTCCCGATCGATGAGCTCGGCTACGTCACCGAGCTGATCGGTCTCGCGATCGCGGCACTCGTGCTTGTCCTGACCCTTGGCTCGCTGGTGGCCGCCGGGCTGCCAATGCTGACCGCCCTGGTCGGCGTCGGCATCGGCCTGGCGGGCGTGCTCGGACTGTCCGCGATGGTGAGCATGTCCTCCACTGCCCCGGTGCTGGCGCTGATGCTAGGTCTTGCAGTGGGACTGGACTACGCGCTGTTCATCCTGAGCCGGCACCGCACCCAGCTCGCGGCGGGTATGCCGATGATCGAGTCGGTTGCCCGGGCGACCGCGACAGCCGGCAGCGCCGTTATCTTCGCCGGAGCGACTGTCGTGGTCGCGCTCGCCGGTCTGACGCTCGTCAACATCCCGTTCCTGACCGTGATGGGGCTGGCAGCCGCAGCCACGGTCGCGATCGCCGTCCTCGTCGCCATCACCCTCGTTCCGGCCACGCTCGGCATGCTCGGCGGACGTATCGACCGCGGCAAGGTCCGCCGCCGGATGCCGGCTGCCGGGTCCGGCCTCACGTGGGGCGGCATGTGGGTCCGCGCCGTCGTACGACGCCCCCTCATGGTTGCCGCGACCTGCATGCTCGGGCTGGGGGTCCTCACGGTCCCGCTTGCGTCGCTCCAGCTCGGTCTGCCCGGCAACGACTCCGCGCCGACCGACACCACGCAGCGGCAGGCCTACGACCTGGTCGCCGACAGCTTCGGCGAAGGTGTCAACGGCCCGCTGGTGGTCCTCGTCGAGGCTCCTTCGGCGATCGGGCGCACAGCGAAGGATCTCGCCGCGGCGATCAGCGAGTTCGACGGAGTTGCCGCTGTCTCCCCACCCCTGCTCGATGAGAGCCGTGAGGCAGCGCTCGTGCAGGTCGTGCCAGCCACCGGCCCCTCTGACGAGGCAACGGCCACTTTGGTCGATGACATCCGCACCCTCGCCCGGACGGCCCACTCGGCGGACCCTGGGGTGGACGTCGCGGTGACCGGCACGACCGCGGTCAACATCGACATCACCGAGAAGCTCGCCGGATCCCTGCCCCTGTTCCTCAGCGTGGTGGTCGGCCTGGCCCTGATCCTGTTGCTGGTCGTCTTCCGATCCGCAGTCGTCCCTGTGCAGGCCGCACTGGGCTTCCTTCTGAGCCTTGCGGCCACCGCTGGCGTCGTGGTCGCCATCTTCCAATGGGGCTGGGGCGCGAATCTCCTCGGCGTGGACCAGGTGGGACCGATCATCCACTTCCTGCCCGTACTGCTGATCGGGATCCTGTTCGGACTCGCCATGGACTACCAGGTGTTCCTGGTCAGCCGGATGCGCGAGGAGCACGTGCACGGCGCCGGCACGCACACCGCCATCGTCAACGGCTTCGTCCACAGCGCCCGCGTGGTCACGGCGGCCGCGCTCATCATGATCGCGGTGTTCCTTGGCTTCTTCTTCGCCCACGACCCGGTGGTGAAGTGCATGGGGTTCGCCCTCGCGCTCGGGGTCGCCATCGACGCCTTCGTCGTCCGGATGACCCTGCTCCCGGCGGTGATGACACTCATGGGCCACCGAACCTGGTGGCTGCCCACGTGGCTGGAGCGGATCGTTCCCGACGTCGACGTCGAAGGCGCGCGGCTCGACCAGCTGGCGCTCGACGACCCCGTGCCAGCAGAACTGCCGGCAACCGACGCAGGCGACGTCGTTGGAACCGGGCTGCTGAACGGCGTGGGTCGATGAGCGCCGAGAGCGGCCACCCCTCCGACGCACCGATCGCGGCTGGGTGTTCCGTTGCTGCGACACCGGTCCGGAATCGGTGGCTGGTGCTTGCGGTGCTGTGCGGAAGCCTGTTGCTGGTCGCGCTGGACGCCACCATCCTCAACGTTGCACTGCCGTCGCTGGCAGCCGATCTGGCGCCGTCTGCCGCCGGGCTGTTGTGGATCGTCGACGTGTATTCACTGGTGTTGGCGGGCCTGCTGGTCACCACCGGGACGTTGGGTGACCGGTTCGGCCGCAAGCGGCTGCTCGTGGCCGGGTTTGTGGTGTTCGGTGCCGCGTCGGTGGCCGCCGCCTTTGCCCCAAGTGCCGCGGCGCTGATCGGTGCCAGAGCCGCGCTCGGTGTCGGGGGCGCACTCATCATGCCGGCCACCCTGTCCATCATCCGGGTCGTCTTCACGGACCGTCGTGAGCTGGCGCTGGCGATCGGGATCTGGGGTGCTGTCGGTGCGGGTGGGGCGGCCGTCGGCCCGGTGATCGGGGGCGTGCTCTTGCAGCACTTCTGGTGGGGATCGGCCTTCCTGATCAATTTTCCGGTGATGGTGGTGGCGATCGTGCTGGGTGTCTGGCTGCTGCCGGAGTCGCGGGCCTCCAAGGCCCGACGCTGGGATCTGTCCAGCGCTGTGCTGTCGATGGCGGGGATGGTCGCACTGTTCTATGCGATCAAGACCGTCGGCAGCGACGGAATCACGACCAAGGCCGTCGTCGTCGGTGGTCTGGCGGTGGTGCTGCTCACCACCTTCGTCCGGCGTCAGTTCCGCCTGACCGAGCCGCTGCTCGATCTCTCACTGTTCCGCGATCGCGCCTTCGCGGCGGCGGTCGGCTGCGTCGTACTCGCTCTCTTCGGACTGTTCGCCATGATGTTCTTCCTGACCCAGCACTTCCAGCTGGTGCTGGGATACTCGCCGATGAAGGCCGGGCTTCTCATGTCTCCGGCGACCGTTGCCAGCCTGCTGGCTGCTCCGGCGGCCGGGATGCTCGTCACCCGATACGGCTCGAGGCCGGTGGTCGGCCTCGGATTCGCGGCGGTCGCGGTGGGCTTCGGACTGCTCGCAGGTGTGCGCGTCGACAGCCCGTACGCGCGGATCGCTGCCGCGCTGGTCCTTCTGGGGCTGGGCGCGACGCTCGCCATGACGGCCGCCTCACAGACCATCATGTCTGCCGCGCCGGCCGAACGCGCTGGTGGCGCAGCCGCGATCCAGGAGACCGGATACGAGCTGGGTGGCGCCCTCGGCATCGCCGTGCTGGGGAGCGTGATGACCGCCACATACACCGCCGAGCTCGGGAATGTTGCCGGAGTACCACCCGACGCCATGGCCGCCGCCCGGGAGTCGTTGGCCGGCGCCGCGACGGTCGCCGAGGGTCTCGGCGGGGCGCGTGGTGCGCGACTGTTCGACGCCGCGACCAGCGCGTTCGTTGCCGGCTTCGATCTGACCGTCGGGATCGCCGGCGCTGTGATGGCCGCCGCAGCGATCGCTGCCTTCCTCCTATTGCCAGCCAGAGAACGAGCGCAGGGCACGACGCCCGCGTCTCACGAATGAAAGGGAGAAATCGATGAGCTCAGCACAACCGTCCCGACGTCCCCCGATGATGCCCGGCGCCTATCCCGGACTGGGTCATCTCGCCCAATTCGCCCGCGACCCGCTCGCCTTCTTCACCCGGCTGCGCGACCACGGCGACATCACGGCATGGCGACTCGGGCCGAAGAAGAGCGTCTTCGTACACCGGCCCGAGAACGTCAAGCAAGTCCTGCTGAGCGTCGAGAAGGAATTCTCGACGGGCGACGACGCCGGCTACGCCTTCGGACTCTTCGCGGGCAACGGGATCATCAACACCTCAGGACCCTTCTGGCGTCGGCAACGCAAGATGATGCAGCCCGGCATGCGCCCGGGCAGGATCGCCGGCTACGCCGCGACCATGGTCGAGCTGACCGACGAGCTGACCGAAGACCTGGCCCGATCCTGCTCGTCCGGCCAGACGCGCGACGTGAGAGTCGACATGCTGGCCCTGACCCAGAAGATCGCGGCCAAGACCCTCTTCGGCGCTGACGTCACGGGCGACGCCGCCGCCGTCGGCCGAGCCCTGGACGTGGCCGCCCGCGAGATCGGCGCCGAGTTCCGGGGCGTCACGATGTTCCTGCCCAACTGGCTGCCCACGCCGGGCCGAGCTCGGCTCAAGAAGGCGATCACGGCGGTCGAACAGGTCCTCTACCGGATCATCGACGAGCGCACGGCTGCCCACGCTGCCGGTCCGGCACACCGCACGAACGATCGCCCAGACGACATGTTGCAACTGTTGATGGACGCTCGTGACGAGGCCGGTGAGCCGATGAGCGCACGGCAATTGCGCGATGAAACGATGACGCTGTACATCGCCGGGCACGAGACCACCGGCAACACTCTGGTCTGGGCCTACCACCTGCTGTCCCAGCACCCGGAGGTCTTCGACCGGATGGCTGCCGAGATCGACGAGGTGGTCGGTGACCGGCTGCCGATCATGGACGACTACTCGCAGCTGAAGTACACCGAAGGGGTCGTCAAGGAGACCCTCCGGTTGTATCCGGCGGCATGGCTGCTGATGTTCACCGCAAAGGCCGACGTCGAAATTGACGGCTACCACGTCGAGGCGGGTACGGACGTGTGGATGAGTCAATGGGCCACCCACCGTGACCCACGATGGTTCCCCGAAGCCGATCGGTTCCGACCCGAGCGCTGGGTCGGCGACGCTGCCTCCGACATCCCAAGCCACGCCTGGTTTCCGTTCGGCGGCGGGCAACACGTGTGCCTGGGCAACAGGTTCGCCCTGGTCGAAGCGGTCCTCGTGCTTGCGACGATCGCACGGCGGTTCCGAATCGACATCGATCCGAGTCTGGATCTGCCCCCGCAGCCCCTGCTCACCCTCCAACCCGGACGCAACGTACCCGCCCGCGTCGTCCTCCGTTCGCAGGCCGACCACCTGCCAGCGTGAACTCCGTTTCGCCGGCGGCGCCAGCCGCTGGGCGCCCGACCGCAACCCACTCCTCTCCTGAAAGGACCGACCCATGAAGATCACCGTCGACATGTCCGTCTGCGAGCGATACGGACACTGCTGTTTCGAGGCGCCCGAGGTGTTCCAGCTCGACGACGACGGCGAACTGCTCCACCTCACCGAAGCCGACGACGCACTCGGCCCACAGGTCGAGGCCGCAGCGCGGAACTGCCCGGTCCTGGCCATCACCACGGCGGCGGAGTAGCCCAGTGACCACGCCGGCACCCGTGATCGGCCGAGCCGTGATCGTCGGCGCCTCGCTGGCCGGGCTACGCGCAGCGGCGGCGCTACGGGCCAACGGCTTCGAGGGCGACCTCACCGTGATCGGGGCCGAGCCCCATCCGCCGTACGACCGACCGCCGCTGTCGAAGCGGCTCCTTCGCCATCAAGTGGCGACACCGTTCGGCCATTCAACTGGCCCCGCCGCGGCCGACGGTGATCCAGCTGTCGATCCGGCGGCGTGGGGAGTTGCTCTGCCCGTCGACCCGAGCCTGGACATCCGATGGCAACTCGGCAGCGCCGCGGTCGGACTGGATCCCCGGGAGCGGATGGTGCACACCGTCGACGGCCGCCAGACGCCGTACGACGCGCTGATCATCGCTACCGGCGCCCGGGCAAGACGCTGGGGAGGGCCGGGGGCGTCCTTGGCGGGTCTCGTGAGGCTGCGCAGCCTGGAGGACGCCGTCACGCTGCGGCACCGACTGTTCGACGCGGCTGCCACCGGCGGGCAGGTCCTCGTCGTGGGCGGCGGATTCATCGGGGTCGAGGTCTCAGTCGCCGCGCGCGCCCTCGGTTGCGCGGTGACCGTGATCGAGCAACAGTCCCACCTGCTGTCCGGGCAGATCGGTGAGCTGGCCGGCCAGGTCATCGCGACGAAGCTGCACGATCTCGGAATCGGGGTGCGTCTCGGACGCCGGCTCCTCGGGTTCGGCGGCGACGCCGATGACCGGCTCCGGGTCGCGCATCTCGACGACGGCTCCACCCTCGACGCCCATACCGCCGTCATCGGCCTGGGTGTCGTACCCGCGACCGAGTGGCTTCGCGGCACGGACGCGGTGCTGCGCCCAGCCCTGTCGTGCGACCAGCACTGCATGGTTCATGGCCTGCCGACCGAGACGCCCATCGCGGCAGCAGGAGACGTCGCCCGCTGGCCCTCGCCGGTGTTCGACCAGCAGCAGATCGAGGTCGGGCACTGGAGCAACGCGCGCGAGCAGGGGGAGGTCGCCGCCCACAACCTGCTGGTCGCGCCGGAACAACGACGCCCCTACGTGCAGGTCCCGACCTTTTGGTCCGACATCGCCGATCTCAGGCTGCGCTCGGTCGGCCTGCCCGCGCTGGGCGACGACGTGACCGTTGTCAGCGGCTCCATCGCCTCTGGCCGGGTCCTGCTCAGCTACACCCGCCGCGGCCGACAGGTCGGAGCCATCTCGATCAACCAACCGGCCCAGTTGCCCGCCTACCACCGCATGATCGCCGAACACGCCCAACTCGACCTCCTCGCCTGAAAGGAACCCCATGACATCACCCGCCCCCCTGTCCGGCCGGATCGCTCTGGTCACCGGAGCCGCCCGTGGACTTGGACGTGCCATCGCGGTCGCCACCGCTCGTGCCGGTGCCGATGTCGTGGTCCTCGACCTCGGTGACCAAACCGCCCCCACTGGCGCCGGAGCTCTACTGATCCCACCCAGCACCTCGGCCGATCTGGCTCACACCGTCGACCTCGTCGCCGCCACCGGCCGCCGCGCACTCCCCGTCGTCGCCGACGTACGTGATCACCAGGCGCTGACTCAAGCGATCCACCAAGCAGCGGCCAACCTCGGCGGCCTCGACCTGGTCGCCGTCAACGCCGGCGTCGCGGGGTACGGACCACTGCTCAGCATGACCCCCGAGCAATGGTCGAACGTCATCGACGTCAACCTCACCGGCGCGTTCAACACCATCTCGGCGTGCGGACCCCTGCTCGTCGAAGCCGGCGGTGGACGAATCGTCGCCACCGCCTCCGTGGCCGGCCGCCAAGGAATGCCCGGCCTCGCGCACTACGCGGCCAGCAAGTGGGGACTGATCGGGCTGGTCAAGACAAGTGCCCTCGAGCTCGGCCCCCATCGCATCACCGTCAACGCCGTCGCACCGACGCTGGTCCTCGACCCGGACCAACCAACGCCCGACCTCGACCTCGAGGCGAGTGCTGATGAGAAGAACGCGAACGAACAGACCCCCCAACCTCCGCCGCACGCCCTGCCCGTGGACGCGATCCACCCCGGCGACGTCGCCGACGCGGTCACGTTCCTGTTCTCCGATCAGGCGCGCTACATCTCCGGCACCTGCCTCGACATCGCCGCCGGCGCCAACGCCCGCTACACCGCCTAGACCATGTCGCCGGATTTCGAGCACCAGCCCAGAAGTGCCCATTCACGACCGAAGGAGATCACCATGAATAACGAGCCCCGGCCCGGCGTCAACATCTCTGTCAGCTCCGAGACCGACGTGCTGAAGACCGTCATGATGCGTCTGGTCGCCTCACCGGAGGTGCTGGCCTCCCTCAAGGCGTTCCTCGAGCCGAGCATCGTGCGGCAGTTCCTGCACAACCGCTTCGTCCCGTACAACACCGCACGAGCACAGACCCAACAGCTCGAGCTCAAAAACCTGCTCGAGGCGCACGGCGTGCGGGTGATCCTCGAAGCACCCATCGGCGGCTCGGGCGCTCACTACACCCGCGACATCGGATTCGCGATCGACGACACCTTCTTCGTCGCGCGGATGGGCACACGCATCCGCCACCAGGAGACCGTCGCTCTCGAACCCTGGCTGGCTCGATTCTCCAAGGTCGAGAGGCTCGACGCGGGGACGATCGAGGGCGGCGACGTGATGCTGGCCCCGGGCCGAGTCCTCGTGGGTTTGGGCGAAGCCACCAACAAGGCCGGGATCGCGGCGTTCAGGTCCGCGCTGGCCCGTGTCGGCAACACCCGCGAGGTCGTCCCGCTGGAGTTCACCTCGCCCGGTGTGATCCATCTCGACACCAAGTTCAACCTGGTCACACCCGAGATGGCGATCATCTCGCGAGACAGCTTCAAGGCCGCCAGTCTGAAGTGGTTGGAGGATCACTTCGAGCTCGTCGACGCCACTGCCGAGGAGACCCGGGCGATCCAGATCAACACCCTCGCCATAGGCAACGGCAAGGTGATCATGGACCGGAGAGCCGAGCGCCTCGCGAACCTGATTCGAGCACGCGGCGTCGACCCGACCCTGCTCGACTACTCCGAGATCACCGCGCTGCCCGGGTCGTTCCGTTGCACCACCCTGCCGTTGGAGCGCTCGAGTGAGTGAGCGACCGCCGAGGCGAGTCGTCGTCATCGGGGGTGGCATCGCCGGACTCGGTGCCGCATGGGACCTGCAACGCGCGGGTGTCGAGGTCACTGTCGTCGAGAAGGGAGACGAGATCGGCGGGCGCTGCCGAAGCACGCGCTTCGCCGGTCAGGACGTCGCGCTCGGGCCTTCGCCTTCCCCGAACGAGACACCGCGCTGACCCGATTGGCCGAGGAGCTCGGCCTACGTGGCAACGACATCGTGCAAGACCTCACCCAGGGTCACATGTTGCGCCTGCTCTGGCGGGACGGCACCACCGACGAGGTAGCTTCCGTCACGCCCGCGCATCTGATGACGGTCCCGTTCGTGCCGCTACGCGAACGAGCCGCCCTGACCCGGCTCGGTCTGATCGCGGCTCGAATGGCGCTTACCGGAACCTACCGGGCACCCGAGTACGCCGCCGAACTGGACGACATCAGCGCGACCGACTGGTTCCGCCTCCACGCCCCGGTGATGTACGAGAAGTTCTTTGAGCCGACCTCGGCCATGTTCTGCGGCTACGGCGACCACGAAGTGTCGCTCGCCTGGATGATGTGGGCGAACGGAATCCCGTCTCTCAGCACCCAACCGATCAAGTTCTGGACCGTCGCCGGTGGCGTCGGGCACTTAGCCACGACACGAGCCGACGAGCTACGGGCCTCGGGCGCAACAATCAAGCTCGGCACCGAAGTGCGCTCACTCACCTGCGAGCCGAATGGCGTACGCGTCATGACGGGCGAAGACGAACTCACGAGCGACGCCGCCGTCGTAGCTACCACCCCCCGGGTGTTGTCCTCGATCGTGCCTGAGCTGTCACAGCACCGGCGCGATTGCTTCGAATCGATCACCTATAGCGCCCACGATCTGGCCTACTACCTGACCGACGACCTCGGCGATCCGCCAGGAGGCTCGCTCGGTCAAGCCGGCATCGGGTTGCTGCTGCCGACCGCCGAAGGTTTCGACCTCGCGTCGAACACGCACTGGGCACCGACTCGACAGGGACGATCGCTCGTACTGATCCAAAGCAAACGCCGACACCTCGGGCCGCTCGCTCACGCGACCGATGACGCCGTGCTAGACGCGCTATGGGCCGAACTAGCCACAGTGACACCGGCCGCTCGCCACGTGACCGTGCACGAACGGCTACTCGCACGCTGGGACGACGCCATCCCGACCCGCCCCGTCGGATCGCTGCGTGCCCTGCGCCAGTTCCGCGCGCTGGGTCCGCTGCCACGCGTTGCGTTCGCCGGCGACTACCTCCGCAACTCCAGCGTCGGAGCCGCCCTCATCACCGGACAGCAGGCGGCCACCGAACTGCTGTCCACCGTCCTCACCCACGATCTAGGAGCCTAAACATGTCCGAGAAGGCACCCACGCCGGGTATCACCCAAGACGGAATCGACTAGCCACCCCCG